>JAVJUS010000109.1:0-22179 GCA_040220455.1 Azospirillaceae bacterium | reverse complement strand
TTGCGGCCCGTCTCGCCCGACTCCATTCGAGCCACCACCGCAAGCTTCTCCGACACCGATCTGTGCCGTCCCATCCATCGCCTCCCCTGATGTGACGACTGTGTCCTTTTACCACTGTCTCAAATCAGGGGTGCAGACCAGTGCCTTCGTGGCCTTCGTGGTGAAAAACCCCGTCAGGCGCTGCCGCCGGCCAAGCTTGGTGATCTTGGTGGTCTTGGTGGTGGATGTCGCTCGCGAGGGCGCTCAGAGCAGGTGGCCGGAGCGGGATTTCTTGGTGTTCAGGTAGAATTCGTTGTGGCCGTTGGCCGGGAAGGCCAGCGGCACGCGCTCGACCACCTCGATGCCGCAGGCGCGGAGCTGACACAGCTTGTCCGGGTTGTTGGTCATCAGCCTGACCCGGGCGAGGCCGAGCTGGCGCAGCATCTCCGCCGCGGGCAGGTAGATCCGCTCGTCGGCGTCGTAACCCAGCATCTCGTTGGCGTCGACCGTGTCGAAGCGGGCGTCCTGCAGGCGGTAGGCGCGCAGCTTGTTGATCAAGCCGATGCCCCGCCCCTCCTGGGCGAGATAGAGCACGACGCCGTGGCCGGCCTCGGCGATCTGGGCGATGGCGCCGCGCAGCTGGTCGCCGCAGTCGCAGCGCAGCGAGCCCAGCAGGTCGCCCGTGAAGCATTCCGAATGCAGGCGGACCAGCGTCGGCTCGCCGGCCGCGACGGCGGCCGCGGGGTCGCCGATGACGATGGCCAGGTGCTCCTGCCCGCCGTCGACCGGCCGGAAGGCGACGATCGAGGTCGCCTCCGCCGCCGCCAGGGGCACGCGCGCGTCGGCGACCCGCATCAGGTCGGCGGCGGCGTGGCGCTGGTAGTTGTCGATGTCGAAGGCGGTGACCGACAGGATGTCGGTGCGCGCCACCAGCCGCTCCGTCGCCAGCGGCCGCTCGACCGGCGCGACCACGGCGGCCGGCAGCAGCCGGGCCAGCTTGGCCAGCCGGGTGACCGCCACCACGCCGTCGCGGCTCGTCTCCGGCACGGGCGTGCGCGGCAGGGCGGCGAGGCGGCCGGCGTCGACCGGCTCCAGCGGATCGGAGAGCGCGCGCACCAGGCCGTCGTCGAGGCCCGGCCCCGGCTCCAGCCGGACGACGCCGCCGGGTCCGGCCTCCGGACCCGGGTCGAGGCCCAGCGCAGCGGCCCGCTGGCCGGTGATCAGCACCCAGGGGTCGAGGCCCGCGAGCCGGCGCAGGGTCGCCAGCCCGTCCGCCGTCGCGAATTCTCCGGCCAGCGCCAGGAGCGCCGGGCCCTGGTCCGGGCGGACCAGCACGAAGTCCCCGCGGCGCAGATCGGCGACGGCGCGGTCGACCGCGCGCAGGCTGGCGCGCCGCCCGGGCTCCCCCGGTCGGGCCGTGCCGGCCGTGCCGGCGTCGTGCGAGGCGGCGACGTCCCTCGACATGGCGGTTTTCGCGTCTGTCCGTCGATTCCCGGGGGGCCGATCCCCCGGTGGCCGCTCCCCCGGTGGCCGGTCCCCCGGTGGCCGATCCCCCGGTGGCCGATCCCCCGGTGGCCGGTCCGCTGACGGCGCGAGTCGTGTCGATGCCAGGGGAGAGGCCCTTCCACCGCCGGCGGCGTCGCCCCACATGCCCGGACGTCGCGCCCGTCGTCCCGACCCCATCGCCCCGACATAGCACCGGCCTGCCCGACGGGAAAGGCCGGCCCGGGAAACGGTGGCTTTCCAGGGAGATGGTGTCGCCGGGCGGCGTGGCAATGCATCGGGGCGCATGCTAGCATCCGCGCCGCCGGCGCAGGCGGCGCGCCCGGAACCGGATCCCGCGCCGCCATGGGTCCACGAGGGGAGCCATGACGTCCAACAAGAAGATCCTGCTGGTCGACGACGACAACGCCCTGCGCCACTCGCTGGCCGAGCAGCTCCAGCTCCACGAGGAATTCGCCACCGTCGAGGCCGCCGATGCCGCCGAGGCGCTGGAGGCGGTCAAGGATGCCTATTTCGACTGCATCCTGCTCGATGTCGGCCTGCCCGACATGGACGGCCGCGACCTGTGCAAGCTGATGCGGCGCAACGGCGTGCGCAGCCCGGTGATCATGCTCACCGGGGTGGACAGCGACGCCGACGCGATCCTCGGGCTCGACAGCGGTGCCAACGATTACATCACCAAGCCGTTCCGCCTGGGCGTGCTGCTCGCCCGGCTGCGCGCCCAGCTGCGCCAGTTCGAGCAGTCGGAGGACGCCGTCTTCACCATCGGCCACTACACCTTCCGGCCCTCGGCCAAGATGATGGTCGACGACGAGAAGAACCGGAAGATCCGGCTGACCGAGAAGGAGACGGCGATCCTCAAGTACCTCTACCGGGTCGGCTCGAAGACGGTCGGCCGGGACGTCCTGCTGGGCGAGGTCTGGGGCTATAACGCCGGCGTGACGACCCATACGCTGGAGACCCATGTCTACCGGCTGCGCCAGAAGATCGAGCGCGATCCTTCCAATGCCGAGATCCTGGTTACCGAACCCGGCGGCTACCGCCTCGTGCCCTGACCCGGCCTCGCGCGACGCGAGTGTGACGGGCTGCACAGCGCGTCGGGCCGACCCGGTCCATGATCGCCGGCGCGCGGCAGGTCGGGATGTCCGGCGGGATTTCGCTCGACTCCCTCCGGCCGCGTTGCGAGATTGCCCGGAGATGGAGGCCGCATCCGGCGTGACATGACCGAGGACACGGATTTCCACGTCAGGTTCTGGGGCGTGCGCGGCAGCATCGCCTGCCCCGGGCCGGAAACGGTGCGGTATGGCGGCAACACCGCCTGCCTCGAAGTCCGTGTCGGCGGCCACCGGCTGATCATCGACGGCGGCACGGGTCTGCGCCCGCTGGGCAACGAGATCGCGAAGGAGTCGCCGGGCGAGCTCGACGTCTTCTTCACCCATGCGCATTTCGACCATGTCTGCGGCGTGCCGTTCTTCAAGCCGGCCTACATGACGTCGACGCGGCTGCGCTTCTGGGCCGGCAACCTGCTGCCGGAAACGACGCTCGAGACGACGCTGTGCCACCTGATGATCGCGCCGCTGTTCCCGGTGCCGATCCATGTCTTCACCGCCTGCAATTTCCGCGACTTCGCGGTCGGCCAGCCGATGGAGGTGCGCCCGGGGGTGAGCCTGAACACCTGCCGGCTCAACCATCCCAACGGCGCCTGCGGCTACCGCATCGATTACGGCGGGCGCAGCCTGTGCATCATCACCGACACCGAGCACGTGGCGGGCGAGCTCGACCGCACGATCGTCGAGTTCGTGCGCGACGCCGACATCATGGTCTACGACGCCATGTTCACAGAGGAGGAGTACCGCCAGCATGTCGGCTGGGGGCACTCGACCTGGGAGCAGGCGCTGCGCGTCGCCGACGCCGCCAATGTGCGCCAGGTGGCGCTGTTCCATCACTCCCCCGACCACGACGACCGGGCGATGGAGCGCATCGAGGCCGCGGCCGCGGCGGCCCGGCCGGGCACGGTGGCGGCCCGCGAAGGCATGATCCTCAGGCCGTGAGGCGCGCCCGCCGCACCCGGGCCGGGGCCATCGATACGAGGTCGGAATGATCGGTCCCTCGGGCGCCCCGCCGGGAAAGCGCCTGCGACTGATGCGCCGAGCGCTCGGCACGATCCTCGGCTTTCGGCCGGCCGGGGTCTACGTGCCCTATGGCGACGCCGCCGCGCTGGCCGCCCCGACGACCGAGTACCGCGCCGTCGCCGCCGCCTTCGAGGCGCGGCGCGACGTCTTCCAGGCCGTGCTCGACGCGGTCGACGCGCGGGCCGAGGCCCTGACGGCGATCGGCGACGCGCCCGCGCCGGCGCCGCGCTGGACCCAGGGCTGGTTCCCGACCCTCGACGCCGCGGTCGCCTACACGATCGTGCGCGACCGCGCGCCCGGGCGGATCGTGGAGGTCGGCTCGGGCCACTCGACCCGCTTCCTCGCCCGGGCGATCGCCGATGGCGGGCTGGCCACCCGGCTGGTCGCCGTCGATCCCCGGCCGCGTGCGGACCTGAAGGGGCTGGCGGTCGACTGGCGCCGGCGGCGGGTGCAGGAGGAGGATCCGGCCGTCCTCGCCGATCTCGCCCCCGGCGATGTCCTGTTTATCGATTCGAGCCACGTCGCCCTGCCCGGCAGCGACGTCGACTGGCTGGTCGGCCGGGTGGTCCCGGCACTGCCGGCGGGCGTGCTGGTCCATTTCCACGACATCCATCTTCCCGACGACTACCCTTTCCAATGGTTGTGGCGCCGCTACAATGAGCAATTACTCGTCACGGCCCTGATCGCCGGCGGCGGGTTCCGGGTGCTGTTCGCCGCCCGCTGGGCCGAAACGCGGCTCGCGCAAGCGGTGGCGCGCACGGTGGTGGGCCGCCTGCCGCGCTTCAAGGGCGCGCCGGCGGGCAGCCTCTGGCTCGAGAAGACGGCGCCGCCGATCGGCCCCGCCGGCTGACCCGGTCCCCGGATCCGGGCGGCGGCCGGCGGGATCACGGCCGGGGCCGCGGGAGGGCGACGGTGGGAAAGACGGTGGAAACGGCGGTCGAGATCGCGGCCCCGCCCGAGGCGGTCTGGGCGGTGCTCGCGGATTTCGGGTCCTATGGCGACTGGAACCCGCTGATCCGGCGCGTGGACGGCCGGCCGGCGGTCGGCGAGCGGCTGGACATCCAGCTCTCGCCCGGCGCGCGCAATGCCCGCTTCCCGGCCGAGGTGCTGGAGGCCGAGGCGCCGCGCGCCCTGGTCTGGCGCGGCCGGATGGCCGGCGGGCTGGTCACGGGGACCCACTGGATGCGCCTGTCGCCCGCCGGGGACGGGGGAGTCGGCACGCGGCTGGAGCACGGGGAGACCTTCTCCGGCCCGCTGGCGCTCCTGCTCGGCCGGCGGCTGACGGACGGCGCGCGCCTCGGCTTCCAGGCGATGAACCGCGCGGTCAAGGCGCGGGCCGAGGGCCCCGGCTGATCAACCAGGCCGGCTGATCACGGGCTCCGGTTGATCACGCAGGCTTGACAAGCGCGGCCGCCGGGTCGGTCCTACTTATCCGGGATCGTTCCCGGATCGGGAGAGGGGGCCCGAGCATGGCGGACCGCCAGGAGACCATGGCCCTGCCGGCCGACGCGCCGGAGACGGCGGGCGGACCGGCCGCGCCGCCCGCCCGGCGCCGCCTCGGCGACCTGCTGCGCCCGGACCGGCGCGGCTCGGCGGCGGTGCAGGCGCTGCCCGACCGGGTGCGCGAGGCGATCCGCCGCCAGGAGATCGGCAGCGAGGTCCTGATCGGCTGGGTCCAGCTCGGCATCGTCGTCACCTGGGCGGTGCTCTATTCCCTGGCGCCCAAGGCCGAGGGCGGGACCGGCTGGCAGCCCGTGCCGATCGCGCTGGCGGGGTATTTCCTGTTCACCCTGATCCGGCTGTCGGCGAGCTATCGCGGCTTCACGCCGACCTGGTTCCTGAACCTGTCGATCGTGCTCGACGTGGCGATCCTGATGGCGCTGATCTGGAGCTTCCATCTCCAGTACGGCCAGCCGCCGAGCTTCTATCTCAAGGCGCCGACGCTGCTCTACGTCTTCATCTTCATCGGGCTGCGCGCGCTGCGCTTCGACCCGCGCTTCGTGCTGACGGCCGGGCTGGTCGCCGCGGCGGGCTGGCTGGTCCTGGTCGGCTACGCCGTCGCCACGGACATGGAACGGGACATGGTCACCCGCGACTATGTCGAGTACCTGACCGGGAACAAGATCCTGCTGGGCGCGGAGTTCGACAAGATCATCTCGATCCTGATGGTCACGGCGCTGCTGACCTTCGCGCTCGCCCGCGGCAGGCGCCTGCTGCTGACGGCGGTCGCCGAGGGCCAGGCGGCCGCCGACCTCAAGCGCTTCTTCGCGCCCCAGGTCGCGCGCGCGATCACCGGCGCCGAGCGCGCGCTGGCCGCGGGCGAGGGCGAGGCGCGCGACGCCGCCATCCTGATGGTCGACATCCGCGGCTTCACCCGCCACGCGGCCACCGTGCCGCCCCAGGCGGTGATGCGGCTGCTGGCCGGCTACCAGGCGCGGATGGTGCCGGTCATCCGGGCCGAGGGCGGGGTCGTCGACAAGTTCCTTGGCGACGGCATCATGGCGAGCTTCAACGCCGCCGACGATCGCGACGCGCCGGCCGCCGACGCCCTGCGCGCGGCCGACGCCGTGCTCGCCGCCGCGGACGCCTGGAACGCCGAGCGGGCGGCCGAGGGCGCGCCGCCGCTGGCGGTCAACGCCGCCGTCGCCGCCGGCCGGGTGATCGTCGGCGCGGTCGGCGACGGCGACCGGCTCGAATACACTGTGATCGGCGACCCGGTGAACCTCGCCGCCAAGCTCGAGAAGCACAACAAGGCCGAGAGCGCGCGCGCCATGACCACGGCGGAGACCTTCGAGAGCGCCCGGGCCCAGGGCTACGTCCCGGCCGGGCGGATCGAGATCCGGCGGGGCCGGGCGATCGCCGACACCGAGTCGCCGGTCGATCTCGTGATTCTGGGCTGACGCGGGACGCGGCCGGAGCCCGCCGGCTCAGGTCCCCAGAAGTTCCCGGTAGACCCGGGCGGAGGCCTCGTCGAAGCAGCAGAAGACGACCCGCTTCAGGCTCGGCGCGTCGGCCAGGGCCGCGCGGACCGTGTCGACGGCGATGCCGGCCGCGCGGTCCGCCGGAAAGCGGTAGACGCCGGTGGAAATCGCCGGGAACGCGATCGCGGCGAGGTGGCGCTCGGCCGCCAGGGCGATCGCCGTGCGATAGCAGCCGGCCAGCAGATCGTCTTCCCTCGATCCGCCGCCGTGCCAGACCGGACCGACGCAGTGGATCACGTGGCCGGCGGGCAGGGCGTGGCCGCCGGTGATCCTGCACGAGCCGGTCTCGCAGCCGCCCAGGCCCCGGCACTCTTCCAGCAGGCCGGGGCCGGCGGCCCGGTGGATCGCGCCGTCGACCCCGCCGCCGCCGAGCAGGCTCGTGTTGGCGGCATTGACGATGGCGTCCACGGCCAGGGCCGTGATGTCGCCGACATGGACCTCCAGGCGCGCGGTCATGGTCGGTGCCTCCCTCCGGGTCGGTCGAACGGTCGGGCGTCGGGAGGGCGCGGCGCCGAGTGTGGGTGGGGGGCGGCTCTCAGTCCGCCGCGCCGGCGGCCGGGGTGGGGCCGTGCTCGGTCGTGGCGCGGTCGATGCCCTCCAGGATCATCCGCTCGGCTTCCTCCGGGCCGCCCCAGCGCAGGATGCGCGACCACTTGCCCTTCTCCAGGTCCTTGTAGTGGGTAAAGAAGTGGGAGATCTGGTCGAGCAGGATCTGCGGCAGGTCCTCGTAGGTCTCGATGTCGGTGTAGTAGGGGTGCAAAGAGTCGACGGGCACGCCCAGGATCTTCTCGTCGTCGCCCTTCTCGTCCTCCATCACCAGCACGCCGACGGGCCGCGCGCGCACCACGGCGCCCGGCATCACGGGCACGCGGCCGACCACGATGACGTCGACCGGGTCGCCGTCGCCCGACAGGGTGTGCGGCACGAAGCCATAGTTGCCCGGATAGTGCATCGCGGTGTGCAGGAACCGGTCGACGAACATCGCGCCGGTCTCCTTGTCGAGCTCGTACTTCACCGGCTCGCCGCCGATCGGGTTCTCGATGATGACGTTGACGTCGCGCGGGACGTCCTTGCCGACGGGAATCCGGGACAGGTCCATCGGATCGTCTCCTCGTTCGAAGGGGGAAAAGGCGGCTCGGGCGTCCGCCACCATATGGATCGACAGGGGGGCGCGCCAATGGTCGCACCCCGGGCGCAGCCGACGGTTTCAGCGGGCTCGTGGGAAAAACCTTTGGAATTCTGGGGTTTTCGGGACGACGAATCGTCGCGTGCGGGTGCCGATTCTTGTTGAATCGTCAACCCTGGTTCCCAATATTCGCAACGGTTCATCAAGCCACCGGTGAGGAAAGCGATGGCTCTCGGCCCCCGTACTAACCGCATCGGCGCGATGGCTCGGCCCGGAACGGCCGACCAGGTCCAGATCGACGAGGGCCTGCGCGCCTATATGCTCAAGGTCTACAACTACATGGCCACCGGCCTGGCCGTCAGCGGCCTGGTCGCCTGGGTGGTGGCCAATGTCCCGGCGGTCACCGGGTTGTTCTTCACCCAAACCGCGACCGGCCAGGTCGGCATGACCGGGCTGGGCATCGTCGCGCAGTTCGCGCCGCTGGGCATGTTGCTGATCGCGGCCTTCGCGATGCGCAACGTCTCCGGCCGATCGGCGCAGATCTTCTACTGGGCGTTCGTCGCGATCAACGGCGTCGGCCTGTCGCTGCTGATGCTGATCTACACCGGCGAAAGCCTGATGCGGACCTTCTTCATCACCGCGGCGGCATTCGGCGGGCTCAGCCTGTGGGGCTACACCACCAAGAAGGACCTGTCGGGCTTCGGCAACTTCCTGGTGATGGGCCTGATCGGCCTGCTGATCGCCATGGTGGTGAATATCTTCCTCGGCTCCAGCATGCTCCAGTTCATCATCAGCGCGGCGGGCGTGCTCATCTTCGCCGGCCTGATCGCCTACTACACGCAGGAGATCAAGCTGATGTACGCCCAGACGATGAGCCAGGACCAGCAGACGGTGACGGCGGTGTTCGGCGCGCTCAGCCTCTACATCGCCTTCCTGAACCTGTTCCAGTTCCTGCTGATGTTCCTCGGCCAGCGCGAGTAACGCGACCACGCCGCTCGCATGGATCAACCGCCCGGCGCCGGCCAGCGCCGGGCGGTTTTTTTCGTGCCCGACGATCGCGGCCGGCGACCCGACGCGACGGCGCCCCCGGCCGCGTTGGTGATTCGTTCACCGGGGGTGAATCGGGACTCTTTGAGGAACGAATCGGTGACTCGGAGGGCTCGCGCTGCGGGCGCCGGGCGATCCCCTAGACGCAGCGCCCGCCGTCGACCTCCATCGCCAGGCCGGTGAGGAACGACGCGTCGTCGGTCGCCAGGAACAGGGCCGCGCTGGCGATGTCCCGGGGCGTGGAGAACCGGCCGAGCGGTACGGTGGCGGCGAACTGCGCGCGGCGCTCGGGCGTGTCCTCGCCCAGGAACAGGCCGGTCATGCCGGTCTCGCCGATCACGGGGCACAGGGCGTTGCAGCGGATGTTGCGGGGCGCCAGCTCGACCGCCATGGACTTCGACGCGGTGATCGCCGCGCCCTTGGACGCGTTGTACCAGGTCAGCCCCGGGCGCGGCCGCAGGCCGGCGGTCGACGCCGTGGTCAGGATCACACCGCCGCCGCGCGCCTCGAGATGGGGCACGCCGTGCCGTGCGGCGAGGTAGAGCGCCTTGACGTTGACCGCGAAGATCCGGTCGAACTCGTCCTCCTCCACCTCCAGCAGCGACTTGTTGCGATGGGCGGTGCCGGCGTTGTTGACCAGGATGTCGAGGCCGCCGAACCGGTCGACCGTCGCGGCGATCATCCGTTCGGCATCCGCGTCCCGGGCGACGTCGGCGGCGATCGCCATCGCCCCCTCGCCCAGGCGGCCGGCCACCCGCTCGGCCGCCTCGGCGTCGATATCGACCACAGCGACCCGGGCGCCCGCGCCGACATAGGCCTCGGCGATCCCTTCCCCGAAGCCCGAGCCGGCCCCGGTCACCAGCGCGATCTTGCCGTCCAGGCGCATGGCGGCGATCCTCCCTATTCGCGATTCGTGCGCGCGAGCCGGGCCACCCAGGGTCGAGAATCGGTCGCCGCGCTTCTCCCTATAGTGCAAGCCCGCCCGGCGCCCGGCGTCAAGCATCGCCGCGCCGCTGTCGCCGGCCTTCGCGGGCCGATCCTTTGCAATCTGCGAATTCCTAGGCCTTCATTAACCGGTTCGCCCTAGCCTCCCTCGGGTGTCCGGTCGCGGCCGGACGCGCTCGCCCGTCCGCGCCCCGACCCGGCGCGGGCCTACCGGGCCGCAACCCCGCTTGCCCACCGGGCAATAACCCCGAAGGCCGACCCGACCGATGGCCGAAGAGACCGAGGCCGACAGCGCCCCCGCGCCGATCCTGCTGGTCGAGGATACCCCCTCGCTGGCCCGGGTCTATGTCGAGTACCTGCGCAAGGCGGGTTTCGACGTCGCGTTGGCGGAGACCGGCGGCCAGGCGCTGAAGCGGCTGGCCGAGGCGCCGCCGCGCATCCTGCTGCTCGACCTCCAGCTCCCCGACATGAACGGCATGGACATCCTGGGCGCGGTCCGGGAGCGCGAGTTGCCGACGGCCGTCGTCGTGGTCACGGCCCATGGCTCGGTCAACGTCGCGGTCGAGGCCATGCGCGCCGGCGCGTACGACTTCCTGGTCAAGCCGTTCACCGCCGAGCGGCTGGTCGTCACCGTGCGCAACACGATGGAGCGCATGCGCCTCGAGCACATCGTCGAGGCCTATCGCGACGACATTGGGCGGGACCGGCATTACGGCTTCATCGGCGCATCGCTCGGCATGCACGCGGTCTACCGCACCATCGACAGCGCCGCCGCCTCGCGCGCGACGGTCTTCATCACCGGCGAGAGCGGCACCGGCAAGGAGGTCTGCGCCGAGGCGATCCACAAGGCGAGCCCGCGCGCCCAGGGTCCGTTCATCGCGCTCAACTGCGGCGCCATTCCCTCCGAACTGATGGAATCGGAGATCTTCGGCCACACCAAGGGCGCCTTCACCGGCGCCGTCGCCGAGCGGCCGGGCGCCGCCCAGCGTGCCCATGGCGGCACGCTGTTCCTGGACGAGATCTGCGAGCTGCCGCTCGACCTGCAGACCAAGCTGCTGCGCTTCATCCAGACCGGCACGGTCCAGAAGGTCGGCGGCTCGGCCTCCGAGACGGTGGATATCCGCATCGTCTGCGCGACCAACCGCGACCCGATGCGCGAGGTCGAACAGGGCCGCTTCCGCGAGGACCTCTACTACCGCCTGCACGTCATCCCGATCCACCTGCCGCCGCTGCGCGAGCGCGGCGACGACGTGCTGCGCATCGCCGAGTCGTTCCTGGCGGACTATTCGGGCGAGGAAGGCCGGCATTTCCTGCGCTTCGACGACGACGCGGCGCAGCGCCTCAAGACCTATCACTGGCCCGGCAATGTCCGTCAGCTCCAGAACGTCGTGCGCAACATCGTCGTCCTGCACGACGGCGAGGCCGTCACGGCGGACATGCTGCCGCCGCCGCTCGCGGGCGGGGGCGGGCGGCCGGGCACGCCCGTGCCGGGGGACGGCCGCCTGAGCCTCGCCCTGCCCGAGGCCGGTCCCGGTCAGGGCCGGGGCGACGGCGCCACCGCCGCGGGATCGCGGATGGGCCATGCCGCCACGCTCGGAGGCTCCGCCGGCCGGACACCGACCCGCGATGACGGCCCGGCGCACGGCCCCGCGCCGGCCGGGCCGCGCGATCCGGAGGCCTGGGGGGCGGCGTCGGCCCTGACGCCGTCGCCCGGGGCGCCGCCGGGCCGACCGGAGCCGGCGTGGGTCAAGCCGCTCTGGCAGGTCGAGAAGGAGGCGATCGAGTACGCCGTCGCCGCCTGCGGGGACAATATCCCGCGCGCGGCGACGCTGCTCGGCATCAGCCCGTCGACGATCTACCGCAAGCGCCAGGCCTGGGAGACCGCGCGCGACGAGAGCGCCTGATCGTCCCGTCATCGACGCCCTGGAGCATCTCGCCATGGTCATCGGGGAGCGGAATGCTCTCGCGCCGGGCGCCCCGTCGGTAGCCGAACGCGTCGGCGGCGCCCATATGGGTTGAACCGATCCTCATGATCGGCAAAATTCGCGGCCATGTCAGAGCGTGCCACAGCCAAGTTCCGAATCGGCGACATCGTCCGTCACCGCCGCTTTTCCTTCCGCGGCGTGATCTACGATGTCGATCCGGAATTCGCCAACACCGAGGAGTGGTGGCAGTCCATTCCGGAGGAGATCCGGCCCCGCAAGGACCAGCCCTTCTACCACCTGCTCGCGGTCGGCCCGTCGGGGCCCTACACCGCCTATGTCTCCGAACAGAACCTGCTGTCCGACAGCGAGTCGGGGCCCGTCGCCCATCCCGACATCGACACGGTGTTCGAGGGGATGGAGGACGGGCATTATCGCCTGCGGACCGGTATCCTGAACTGAACCGGCGGCGCGGCCGGGCGCGTGACGCCCCCGCGCCGAACGGTCCGGCTCCGATACCGCCCCGAATCAGGCCCAAGTCCCGTCCAGGAGCCCGGCCCATGACAGGATCGACCGGCCCCGGGTCGCCCGGCGCCACGCCCTTCGATCCCGCCTCGACCTATGTGGAGGTCGCCGATGGCGGCCGGGCGACGGCGATCCCGGTCGATTCGGGCTTCTGGCCCTCGCTGATGGACGGCAGCCGCCGGATCGACGGCCGCCTGCTGGCCGCCTTCGATCTGGACGGCGACATGCGCCATTGGGAGCGCCATCCGGCGGGCGAGGAGCTGATCGTGCTGGTCTCCGGCGCGGTGGACCTGATCGTGGAGACGCCCGACGGGCGCCACGAGACGGTGGCGCTGCGGGCCGAAGCGCCGGCCGTGCTTGTGCCGGCCGGGCTGTGGCACCGCTTCGTCGTCCACGAGCCCGGCCGGGCGCTGTTCCTGACCGCCGGCGAGGGCACCGAGCACCGGCCGGCCGATCCGGCGTAGGGGACGGTCTGCCCTCCGGCGGCCTATCGGCGGCCCGGCGTGCCGGCCATGCGGGTGACCTGGTAGGCGACACGGGCGCAGATCGCGGCGTCCGGCGCCCCGGTGCGCTTGGTCTGGGCCTCGGCCTCCATCAGCCGGGCGAGCGCGTCCTCGATCCGGGCCACCGGCCAGCGCCGGAGCTGTCCGCCGAATCGGCCCTTCTCCTTGAAGAAGACCGGCGGGCGCAGCCGGCCCATCGCCTGGTCCGGCGCCGCGCCGCCGGCCATGGCGGCGGCGGCCTGGTGCAGGCGCTGGAAATGGCGCTGGAGCGCGCGCAGGATGCCCACGGGGCTGGTGCCCTCCGCGCCGAGAGTGGCCAGCGCCCGGTCGACCGCCGCCATGTCGCCGTCGCCGACGGACAGGGCCAGCTCGCTCAGCGACTGCTCGGCGCTGTCGCCCACGGTCGCGCGGACGGCGGCCATGTCGGCCACCGGCTCGTCGCCCAGATAGAGCACCAGCTTCTCGAGCGAGCGGCGGGCGAGCTGTCGGTCGGCGGCGAGCGAGTCGACCAGGGCGGTTTCCGCCTCCGGGTCCAGCGTCTTGCCCGCCTCCTTCAGGACCTGGCGCGCCAGGCCGGCGATCGCGTCGCCGTCGGGCAGGTAGCACGGCACCGCCGCGGCCCGGTCATGGCCCTCGGCCAGCTTGCGCAGGCCCGACCGGGGCGTGAGCTCGCCCGCCTCGACGATGATCAGGGTGTCGCCCGGCGCGCCGTCGAGGGCCCGGCGCAGCGGCTCGGTCACCGACTCGGCCGACTCGCGCACGCGCACGACCCGGCGCCCGCCCATCAGGGACTGGGAGGCGGCCTCGTCGACCAGCCGGGCCGGGTCCTGGCCGACCTCGCGTCCGGTCAGATCCGCCAGGCGGAACGGGTCGTCCGCGACGCCCAGGGCGCGCAGAACGAGCGCCGCCCCGCGCTCGCGCACCTGGCCGGCGTCGGGGCCGTAGAGCAGGATCGCCGCCACCGACGGGTCGGGGCGTGCCAGGAACGCCTCCG
Source organism: Azospirillaceae bacterium (assembly GCA_040220455.1). Classification (GTDB taxonomy): domain Bacteria; phylum Pseudomonadota; class Alphaproteobacteria; order DSM-16000; family Inquilinaceae; genus JAVJUS01. Next base: position 8,522 of record JAVJUS010000109.1, on the reverse strand, counting down.
CCTTCGCCGGCGCGATCTTCATCCGGTGTCGTCCGCGGCCCGCCCTTGGGGTTCCGCGGTCCCGGCGCGCGCGAAATAGAGGGCGACCTGGGTGCGGATCGTCTCGCTGAGCGACTGGATCGCCCGCTCTCGCGCGTCGCGCTCGACCGCCAGGGTGGCGTAGAGATCGTCGAGGATGTTGTAGCTCGTCACCGTGTCGAGGCTGCGTGCCAGCACGACCTCGTCGGCCTCGATATCGCGCAGCTCGATCCGGGCCCTGAGGGTGAGATTGGCGCGGGTGGCGGTATCGTCGCGGCGGATACCCAGGTCTTCCGTCGACTCCGACAGGCTGACCCGCAGCTCGTAGTCGGGATCGGCGGGGCGGCCGCTCGGATTGAGGCGCCGCAGCAGGAGGGCGCGCATCATCTGGCCCTCGCGTTCGCGGATCGGCGCGACGTCGATCCGGCCCAGGGCCTCGACCACGTCGCCGCCTGCCGCGGAGCCTTCGCCGTAGAGCGGTCGGAAACCGCAGGCCGAGAGCAGGCCGGCCGCCGACAGCCCGGCGGCCGCCCTCAGCAGCGACCGCCGCGGGCGGGCGGGCCCGTCGACCGGGCGATGGGCATCAGGCGACAACGTTCACGATCCGGTTGGGCACGACGATCACCTTGCGCACCGTCTTGCCGTCGAGCGCGCGCGCCACGCCCGGCTCGCCCAGGGCCGCCCGCTCCGCCGCCTCCCGGTCGGAATCCTTGGGCACGGTGATCTGGCCGCGCACCTTGCCGTTGACCTGGACCGCCATGGTCACGCTGTCGTCGACCGTCAGCGCGGGGTCGGCGACGGGCCAGGCGGTGTCGACCACGAGCGTGTCGTGGCCCAGCGCCGCCCAGACTTCCTCGGCGAAATGCGGCGTCATCGGGCCGAGCATGAGGACCAGACTCTCCAGCGCCTCGCGCAGCGCCGCGCCCAGGCCGGGCGCGGCGCTCCCGGCCTCACTCGCCTCGCCGATGGCGTTGGTCAGCTCGCGCAGACGCGCGACCGCCCGGTTGAAGCGGAAGTCGACCAGATCCTCGTCGACGGCGGCGATCGTCTTGTGGGTCTTACGCCGGAGCTCCGCCGCCGCGCCGTCGAGGTCTCCCGGCACGGGCGTGCCGGCCGGCGGCAGGGCAACCGCCGGCGCGGTGACCAGGCGCCAGACGCGGTTGAGGTAGCGCCAGGCGCCCTCCGCCCCGGCGTCGGTCCATTCCAGGTCGCGCTCCGGCGGGCTGTCGGAGAGCAGCAGCAGGCGCATGGTGTCCGCGCCGTAGGCGTCGATGACCTTCTCCAGCCCGACCACGTTCTTCTTGGACTTGGACATCTTCTCGTGGCGGCCGCGGGCGACGGGCTTGCCGTCGGCGATCCGCACCGCCTCGCCGTCGCGGGTCTCCACCTCCTCCGGGTAGAGCCACTCGCCCTCGGGGCCGCGATAGGTCTCGTGCACCACCATGCCCTGGGTCATCAGCCCGGCGAAGGGCTCGTCCACGCCCAGATAGCCGAGCCGGCGCATCACGCGGGTGAAGAAGCGGGCATAGAGCAAGTGCAGGACCGCGTGCTCGATGCCGCCGATATACTGGTCGACCGGCAGCCAGTAGTCGGCCGCCGCCTTGTCCGTCGCCCGGTCGGAATTCGGCGCGGCGAAGCGCGCGAAGTACCACGAGGACTCGAAGAAGGTGTCGAAGGTGTCGGTTTCCCGCCGCGCGGCGGCGCCGCAGCGCGGGCAGTCGACATGCTTCCAGGTCGGATGCCGGTCGAGCGGGTTGCCCGGCTTGTCGAAGTCGATGTCGTCGGGCAGCACCACCGGCAGGTCGCTCTCCGGCACCGGCACGACGCCGCAGTGGTCGCAATGCGCGATCGGGATCGGGCAGCCCCAGTAGCGCTGGCGCGACACGCCCCAGTCGCGCAGGCGGTAGCGCACCGTCGCCTCGCCCTTGCCCGAGGCCTCCAGCGCCTTGATCACCAGGTCCTTGGCCTCGTCGACGGAGTACTGCGTCGCTTCCGACAGCGGGCCGAGGCGATAGGTGTAGAGCGGCCGGCTCGTCTCCGTGTAGGCGGTATCGGCGATGTGGAAGACCTCCCGCCCGTCGGGCAGGGTCTGGTGCGGCGACCCGGAGAAGGCGGCACGCGTCTCCGCCGGCAGGGCGGCGAACTCCGCGTCGCTCAGCAGGTGGGCGGTCTGCGGCCAGAGCACGGGGATCACCGGCAGGCCGTAGCGCCGCGCGAAGTCCAGGTCGCGCTGGTCGCCGGCGGGGCAGCCGAAGATCGCCCCGGTGCCGTATTCCATCAGCACGAAATTGGCGACATAGACCGGCAGCTCGACATCCGCCAGGAAGGGGTGCGCGACCTTCAGCCCGGTGTCGTAGCCGCGCTTCTCCGCCGTCTCGATCGCCTCCTCGCTGGTGCCGAGATGGCGGCATTCCTCGACGAAGGCGGCGAGGCCGGGGTCCTTGGCGGCCAGCTCCTCGGCCAGCGGATGGTCGGCGGACACGGCGCAGAAGCTCGCCCCGAAGATCGTGTCGGGACGGGTGGTGAAGACCTCCAGCCGGTCCTTGCGCCCCTTGATCTGGAAGAGCATCTGGGCGCCGACCGACTTGCCGATCCAGTTCTCCTGCATCAGGCGGACCCGGTCCGGCCAGCGGTCGAGGGTCTTCAGGCTCTCCAGCAGGTCCTCGGCGTATTCGGTGATGCGCAGGAACCACTGGGTCAGCTTGCGCTTTTCCACCGGCGCGCCGGTGCGCCAGCCGCGGCCGTCGACCACCTGCTCGTTGGCCAGCACCGTGTGGTCGACCGGGTCCCAGTTGACCCAGGATTCCTTGCGATAGGCGAGGCCGGCGCGCAGCATCTCCAGGAAGATGCGCTGCTCGTGGACATAGTAGTCCGGCGTGCAGGTCGCGATCTCCCGCTCCCAGTCGTAGCTGAGGCCGATCGAGCGCAGCTGCTCGCCCATCACCCGGATGTTCTCGAAGGTCCATTCGGCGGGATGGACGCGGTTGGCCATGGCCGCGTTCTCCGCCGGCAGGCCGAAGGCGTCCCAGCCCATCGGGTGGAGGACGTTGTAGCCCTTGGCCCGCCGGTGGCGCGCGACCACGTCGCCGATCGCGTAGTTGCGGATATGGCCCACATGCAGTCGTCCGGAGGGATAGGGGAACATCTCCAGGACGTAGTATTTCGGCTTGTCCGGGTCCTCGACCGCGCGGAACGACCCGCGCTCCTCCCAGACCGACCGCCACTTCGGCTCGGCTTCCCGGAAATTGTACCGCTCGCTGGCCAAAGGACGCCTCCCGACGCGCCGCTGGAGATCCCGCTAGGGCAAGTTGGAGCATCTTGTCTGCGCCAGTCGGGCGCAGGATGCTCCGGTGCACTCCGCGAGCGGTTCTAATGGACGGGCCGGGGCGTGACAAGCGGGCCGGGCGCTGGCGGCGAATCGACTGTCGATTCGGGTCTTACCACGAAGGTCACGAAGACCACGAAGCTGTCTCGAATACTGGAGCGGGCGCGCTTGACGGCCATTTGTCCCGGCGCCGTCAGGCGCCCGTGAACGAAGGAGTTTCAGCCCCGGGCGGCTCGATCGCCGTCCCGCGCCTTGCCCTTCGTGATCTTCGTGGACTTCGTGGTGGATTGCCGGCGCGCCGGCGCGGGGGCTCAGAGCGAGGCGATGCGCAGCTCGCGGGCGCGGGTCAGGATCGTGTTCTCGAGCGTCGTCTCGGTCGCCGGATCGACGGCGGCGTCCTGCCAGCCGCCCTGGCCGTCGCGCACCTGCCGGAAGGCGGAGACGCGCACGCCGTCGGCGCGGAGCTGGCGGCCCAGGATGAAGATGTTGAGCTTGAACCGCTCGTCCGGCGTGTCGGGCGGGGTGTACCAGTCGGTCAGGATCACGCCGCCGAACGGGTCGGCCGATGTGATCGGCATGAAGGAGAGCGTGTCGAGGCTGGCGCGCCACAGGAAGCTGTTGACGCCGATGCCGGACCCGCCGGCCACGCCCTCGTCGTCGCCGCCGCCGCCGAAGACCAGCCCGTCGCCGCCCAGGATGCTGCCGTTGTCCCTGAAGCGGGCCTGGCGGCGCTCCTCACCCGTGTCGCCGCCCGAACCGAGCTCGTCCGATTCGAACGGGCGGTCGGCGCAGGCGGCCAGCGCGAAGGCGGCGGCCAGGGCGGGGACGGCGGCGAGGCGGGCGAGTCGGCGCGGGCTCATGGCGGCGAACGAAGCAGAAATCACCGGCCCGTGCAAGCGGCTTGCCCCCACCGCGCCGGCCCGTCGGCGCAAGAAAAAGGGGGACGGCCGTGGCCGTCCCCCCAGGTCGCCCGTTCACGAAAGAACGGGTGAGGCATCACACGTGATCAGAAGTTGAAGTCGACGCCCGCGAGGCCGACGATGCCGTCGTTGTCGTTCGCGCCGCCCGGACGATCGGCGTCGAAGTAGACGATGTCGGCGTAGACGCTCAGGCCCTCGGCGAGCGCGTAGTCGGCGCCGGCACCGAAGGTGATGTCCTCGTTCTCGCCGCCGCCCTCGAGGTCGGACATCGAGTAGATGCCACTGAGCGCGACGTTCCACGCACCCATGCCGTAGCCGACACCGAAGGTGAAGTTGTTGGTGTCCTCGACGCCGCCGGCGGTCTCGAGAACGCCGACCCAGGAGCCGCCGACCGTAAAGCCGCCGAAGCCCACATTCACGCCGACGTTGGCGTTCATGTAGTCGTCGTCGTCGGCGTTGTTGGCGACGTACTCGGCGAAGCCGATGCCGGCGTTGATCGACAGCGAGACATTGCCGAAGTCACCGCCATAGGCAGCCGCGCCCGAGAAGTAGTTCTCGTGGTTCGGGTTGCCCGCATTGGCCGGACCGGACCCGACGCCCGCGGAGTCGGTCAGGTCCTCCGGACCACCCGCGCCCGCCGTGTCGGTCGGGGCGAAGGCGACGCCCGCCTGGAAGCCGTTGAAGTTCGGCGTCAGGTAGTGGATCGTCGTCACGTCGCCCAGGTCGGCGTCGAAGCCGCCGGTGTTCGGCGTCGTGCCGGTGATGTAGGTGCCGAATCCGCCGTCCCAGATGCCGTCGCCGGCCACCGGAGCGGCCTGGCTGAAGTTGGCCACCGGGCCTTCCTTGTCGCCGAGGCGGACTTCACCCCAGCCGCCCGAGATGTAGCCGAAGATCTCGTCGATGCCGACACCATCGGAGGTGACGCCGTCGAACTCGATCTCGCCGCCGTAGCCGAGGCCGTTGTCGGCGACGCCGTCGAAGTTGAAGACGATCTCGCCGTCCGTGTTGGCGTCGTAGTCGCGGTCGCGACCGCCAGCGATCTCATTGTCCTCGGTGCCGACACCCATCTGGAAGTCGACGTTGCCCGAGAGCGTCAGGGTGACGGGCTCGGCCTGAGCGAAGGCCTGGCCGCCGAAAGCGACGAAGCCGGCGAGCGCGGTCCCCGCAAGCAGATACTTTTTCATGTCCTTCAAACCTCCAAGATCGATCGTGATCGCCGGGCCGGCGGTTTGCCCACCCGCATGCGGGGCCCCGTGTTCCTCCCGCATTCGCAAGGCGGCTATACGCCGGTAATCGTTAGATAGACAACTAAGAAAGTGACCGGTCGGCAACAAAGCCGCCACGGTGTGTCGCGGAAGACACACTCGGGCCGGTCCGGCCGGTTCTGGCGCGCGGACAGCGGGTTACGGTATGGCGCGGAGGCGTCGCCTCAGCCCGCCGGCGTCACGGCCGGGGCGGGAACGGCGTTTTGTTGCCAAAACCGGCCGGGAGGACGCCCGGCGGGATCAGCGGCCGGCCGGCGGGGCGGGTTCGACAAGATGCTCCAGGGCCGCGGTGCCGGCCGGCCGCAGGGCGGGACCGGCGGGGACGCGGCCGGCGATTTCCAGCAGCAGCTTGCGCAGGATCGCGTCGGCCAGGTCGCTCTCCCGGTCGACCGGCAGGACGAAGGCGCCCGGCCCGCCGATCAGGACGGAGCGGAAATACTCCGACAACGGCATGCCGCCCGGCCCGGACATGCCCCGGCCCCGGAAGTTCAGGGCCAGCGCGTTGATCGTCACGCCGGCGGCCAGCACCTCGGCGCGCACGTCGGCCAAGGGCCGGCCGCCGCGCTGGCCCGAGTCGGCCGAGACGTCGATGACCTTGCGGAAGCCCTCGTAGGCGTTGGTCTCGATCGCGGTCAGGCTGTAGTCGAGCGCGTTGGAGATCGAGTTCCAGCCGAAGGCCTGCCGCGGCTCGGAGACCAGCCGGGCGCCGAACGCGGCCGCCGAGTCCGGCCCGTCGATCACCGCCCAGTCGGCGATCGTGTGCTGGCTCGTCGCCCCGCCCCATTCGACATAGGTCACCGCGATCCGGCCGTCGAAGCCATCGGCGATCGCCTGGAGGACGCGCGGATCGGACAGCGCGGCGGCGTAGCCCGCGCGCTGGGCGGCCAGCTCGTCGTCGTCGATCGAGCCCGAGCCGTCGGCCGTGAGCACCAGCTCCAGATCCACCGACACGGCGCCGCCACCATCCTGGCCATGGGCCGGCGCGGCCGTCGGCGCCCCGGCCCCGAGCGCAAGCAGAAACGCGAGCACGAGAGCGGACGTTCCGCCCGGGAACAGGTCGCGGCGGCGGACGGGCCGGCGGCGGATCATGGCGTCACTCCCCCTGGTGCAGCAGCGCCCCCCGGCGCCGGGCGTCGTGGAACGCCCAAAGGAACACGCCCGCCGCGCCCGCCATGTAGAGGGCGTTGAGCCCGATCGCGGCGCCGAGATGGGCGTAGGAGAACCCCTCGCCGAACAGCACGCCGCGCATGCCCTCGAAGACATGCGCCGGCGGCAGGGCGTAGGCGAGGTAGACGAAGGCCTGCGGCAGCACGTCGACCGGGTAGTAGATCGCGCTGACCGGGGCGAACAGGAAGACGACGAGCCAGGCCAGGCTCTCTGCACCCATGCCCAGGCGCAGGATCAGGGCGACGATGATCATCGCCATCCACCAGCCGCAGATCATCAGATTGGCGAAGAACGCCAGCAGCGGCAGGCCGAGCGCGAAGACGTTGGTGTCGTAGAGCGCGATGGCCAGCAGGGCGGCCGGCACCACGCCGATCAGCGTGCGGATCAGGCTCATCGCCATCATCGAGGCGACCCACTCGTAGGGCCTCAGCGGGCTGACGAAGAGATGGCCCATGTTGCGTGACCACATCTCCTCCAGGAAAGACAGCGAAAGGCCGAGCTGGCCGCGGAACAGCACGTCCCAGAGCAGGACGGCCGAGACCAGTACGCCCGCGGCCTGGGCGACCCAGTCGCTGTCGGTGAGAAGATGGCGCGTGACCAGCCCCCAGATGATCATCTGGACCGTCGGCCAGTAGGCGAGCTCCAGCATCCGGGGCCATGAGCCGCGCAGCAGGTACCAGTAACGCAGGATCATCGCGCCGACCCGGGCAGGTGAGAAGCCGCGCGCCGTCGGCGCCACGGAGCCCGGCTTCGGCGGCGACCCGGCGGCGGTGTCGGTCATGGGTGCGGCGCGCTCGGCATCGCCGGGCTGTCTCCGATAACGGTCGCGTGGAACGCTAGGGCGATTTCCGAACTGATGGGATCATCAGTTCGGAAGGAATTGCCCTATCTTCAACAACCTAGAGCATCCTGCGCTCGTTCGGGCGCATGATGCTCCAGCGAGTATGGGGGCGGGACCCGGCGGGTCAAGCCGTCGGGCCGGCGGCCGGTCAGTCCACCACCTCGTCGGCGTAAACGCCCCAGAGCGCGGTGCGCGGCATCCAGCCGCCATGGCCACCGACGCGCAGATAGCACCAGGCGTGATGCGGCTGCTCGGCGTCCGGGCACCGGTCCAGCCGGGCGACCACCCCGGGCTCGACCCGGGCGACAACGGCGGCGTCCTCGCGCGGCTCGGCGAAGAGGGAGCGGATCGCCTCGCCGTCGACGATGACGCTGCGCCGACCCGACAGCAGCGACTGGTGAACCCAGCCCTCGATGCCGTCGCGGTCGCGGATGCGCCGCCAGGTGTCGAACTCGGCGACCACCTCGACCGGCAGCCAGCGTCGCACGAAGACCCATTCGACCGGATATTGCCGGCCCGGCCCGGCACGCAGATTGGCCTCGTCCGTGCCCAGCGAGACGAAACGCGGCACCGGCAGCCCGCTCTGCGCCGCCGCCGGCACGGCCGGCGACGCCGTGACGAGGAACGACAGGACGACGGCGAGGACGCGGCGGCGCATGGGCGGATCGGCCGATTCGGTGAAGCCGCTTCCTTCTGACCGGCGCGACATCGCCCCGTCAAGCGGCTGGAACGGGCTTCGAGGGTCTCACCACCAAGGCCACCAAGATCACCAAGCCGGGTCGGCGGCAGGGCCGATGAACGTTTTCACCACGAAGGCACGAAGGGTCACGAAGCTGTCTCGAAGGGTGAGCTGCACCCCATCGGTGAGACAGCGGCAAAAGACACAGTCTGGTTAGGCCCCCGCCGCCGGCAGGCCTGCCGGCGGCGGGGGCGGCTGGTCCGCCTCGAACTCGTCCGGCGACCGGTAGTCGAGGGCCGAGTGGAGG
>JAVJUS010000108.1:0-3434 GCA_040220455.1 Azospirillaceae bacterium | reverse complement strand
TTCGCGGCGCCGGCCGCGCTGCTGGCGGCCGCCGCGGCCGTGTTCGGCCTGGCGGTCCTGGCGCGCCGGGCCTTCGGCGGCCAGACCGGCGACGTCCTGGGCGCCGCCCAGCAGATCGCGGAGATCGTCCTGCTCCTCGCGCTCGCCGCCGGCCGAGGGGCCGGATGAACCGCCCGTCCCGAACCCGACTGGAAAGACCCGACAGCCGATGCCCGACGCCCCCGTGACGACCCGTTTCTGGTGGATCCGCCACGCCCCGGTGATTAATCCCGGTGGGGCGATCTACGGCGCCCTGGACGTGGCGGCGGACACCAGCGACCGCGCCGCCTTCGAGGCCCTGGCCGCCGCCCTGCCAGAGCGCGCGGCCTGGGTGACGAGCACGCTGACCCGGACCCACCGGACGGCGGACGCGATCCAGGACGCCGCCGGGCGCCGTGTCGCGCCGGCACGCGAGGCCGATCTCGCCGAGCAGCACATGGGCGCCTGGCAGGGCCGGCCGCGCGACGAGGTCTATGCCGCGCTCGGCCGCCGGCACCCGTTCTGGCTCGCCCCGGCCGCGACGCGGCCGCCGGAGGGGGAGAGCTTCGTCGACCTGATCGGGCGGGTCCGCCCGGCGATCGAGCGGCTTGCCGAGACCCATGGCGGCGGGGACGTGATCGCCGTCGCCCATGGCGGGACGATCCGCGCCGCCGTCGCGATCGCCCTCGACCTGGATCCGGAGGCGGCGCTGAGGCTGACCGTCGATACCCTGTCGCTGACCCGCCTCGACCGGCTGGTGATCGAGGACGGAACGGTCGCCTGGCGCGTGGGTGCCATCAATTTGCCGCCACGTCGGCCGAGCTTGTGAGCGAATCGAAACACCGGCCGGGTCGGCGCCCCTCGCCGCCGCGATGCCGGGAGGAGGAACGATGATCCCGAGGCCGGGCCCCACACCGATCGACATCGACCCGATCGATTCCGAACCGATCGACCCCGACCCGATCGACACGGACCGGCGCCGGCTGATCGCCGTCCCGCTCGCCGCCGGCGTCCTCGCCGCGGCCGGCGGGGCCTTCGCGCAGGTCAGCGAGCAGCAGGCCCTGATCGACCGGGCGCAGATCACCTACCGGTCCATGTCCGTCGACCGGGACATGACCCATCTCGGCCTCTACGCCCGCTCGGCGGAGGCGATCCTGATCGTGCCGGAGCTGATCCGCGGCGGCTTCTTCATCGGCGGCGCCGGCGGCACGGGCGTGCTGCTCGCCCGCCGGTCGGACCTGTCCTGGGGCTATCCCGCGTTCTACAACCTCGCCGGCGGCTCGCTCGGCATCCAGATCGGCGGGCAGGTCTCCGAGGTCGTGCTTGCGATCATGACCCGCAGCGGCCTGGAAGCCGTCCAGTCCCGCCGCGTCACCCTGGGCGCGGACGCCAGCGTGGCGGCGGTGACCATGGGCGTCGGGCGCAGCGCGGCGACCGGCCTGGACCTGGACTCGGACATGTACGCCTTCTCGCGCAACCAGGGCCTGTTCCTGGGCGGCGCGCTGGAAGGCACGGTCATGACGCCGCGGGAGGAATGGAACCGCACCTATTACCGCCAGGGCGCCACGGCGAACGCCATCCTGGCCGGGCAGTTCTCCAATCCGGGGGCGGACGCCCTGCGCCAGGCCCTGCCGCAATAGGGGCCGCAATAGGGGCCGCAGGAGCACCGCCGACGCCGCATCGCCCGGCCGATCAGCCCCGCGCGGCGTCGCGCAGGGCCTCCGTCACGGCCGTGGAGCGCGCCGTGCGGGCCCAGTCGAGCGCCGAGCGGCCGCTGTAGTCGGTCAGCATCGGATCCGCCCCGGCGGCGATCAGCGCCTCGACGGCGCCCAGCCGGCCGCCGCGCGCGGCGACCATCAGCGGCGTCACGCCGTCCCGGTTGGCGGCGTCGATCGACGCGCCGGCTTCGATGAGCAGGCGGACCGCCATCGGATCGGCCGCCGCCGCCGCGAAGTGGAGCGGCGTGTTCCCGGCCTCGTCCCCGCGGCGGGGCGAGGCGCCGCCGGCGATCAGCGCGTCGACCATGGAGGTGCTGCCCTGGCGCGCGGCGATCATCAGCGGGGTGCGGCCCCGCTCGTCGGCCTCGTCCGGCCGGACGCCGCGGGCCAGCAGTTCGCGCACGGCGGTGACGTCGTTGTCGCGCGCCGCCTCCACCAGCGGGTCCGACGGCAGCAGCGAGATCTGCGCCTCGGCGCGCGGAACCGCGACGACGACAAGGGTCAGGGCCGTGACGATGGCGGCGGCGATCGATGTCGGCGACAGTCGCGGCATGGCCACGGAATTCCTCTTCCTTCGGGGCGTGGCATCCGGGCGCCGGCCAGCCGGGCCGTCGACTTCGCCACGCGGGGATACCCCATTTGCCATGTTTCGGTCCAAATTTCACCCCTTTCCCGCCACGAGCGGACGTGCCCGGATCGGTCGGCCGGGCGAGGGGCCGGCGCGCCGTCGGGAGTCGACAGCGCGGACCGACGCCTTATGTGGACGGTCAGGACGCAGGCTCAAGGGCTGCTGCCGGGTGCGGCGAGGGGTCGCTGCCCGCCATGCCCGGGCCGGCGTTTCCGGAGAGCGCGACAGGGGCGACAGCCCGCGTGTCGCGACAACGGGAAGAGAGGCCATGACCGACACGACCGAACGACCGACGGTCCGCGAGACCGTGGGCGTGTTTCACGCGCCCGAGGACCTGCGCGCCGCCGTGGAGGCGCTGGGCGAGCACGGCTTCGACCACGCCGAGCTCAGCCTGATGGCGAGCGACAAGGCGGTCTCCGAGCGCCTGGGCGACGTCTATCGCCGGGTCGAGGACGCGATGGACGATCCCGCCACCCCGCGCACGGCCTATGTCGCGCCGGAGGACGTGGGCAACGCGCAAGGCCTGGTCGCCGGCGCGCTCGCCTATGTCGGGGCGGTCGCCGCGACCGGCGCCGTGGTGGCGTCGGGCGGCGCCCTGGCGGCCGCGGCCGGTGCCGCGGCGATCGGCGGCGCGACCAGCGGCGCCGTCGGCACCCTGTTCGCCAAGTGGCTGGGCGACCGCTACGCCCGCGATCTCGGCGAGCATCTGGACAAGGGCGGCCTGCTGCTGTGGGTCCGGGTCACCGACCGCGAGCGCGAAGGCACGGCCGAGGACGTGCTGAAGCGCCACAAGGCCGAGCCGGTCTCGACCCACGACCTGCCCGCCGAGGAGCGGACCGCGTCCCAGTCGACGTGACGGAGTGATCCGCGCGGGCGGCCCGGCCGGCTCCTCGGCTTGAGACATTGCCTAGGAATCGGCCTATTTCTTCTTGAAATCGCTCAAATTCTCGGTCACTGCTGGCGGTGCCATGACACGTCGCACCGCCCCGGAACCCCTGCGCGCCGGCGCCCGCGCCGCCGCCTCGACTCCCGCCGGCCGGCGCGGGGCGGCGTCCGGCCGCGCCGGCGGG
>JAVJUS010000107.1:0-132271 GCA_040220455.1 Azospirillaceae bacterium | reverse complement strand
GGGGGCGGCCCCCCCGCCCCCCCCCGTCGCCCCCCCCCGCCGGGGGGGGGGGGGGGCCGCCCCCCCCCCCCCCCCCCCCCCCGCGGCCCCGGTTACGGACGCGGACCGATGAAGTCCTCGAGCGTCACCATCACGCCGTCGGGCACCTCCTCGATCAGCAGGCCGTCGGCGGCCAGCTTCTGCAGGAACGCTTCGGCCTGGCCGATCAGTTCCGGCGACCACTTGTTGGTGAAGTACGGCGTCGAGCGGCCGTTCTCGATCATGACGTCGAGCACCGCCGGGTCGTCGAGGCCGAGCCGCCCGGTGATGTAGTCCTCGCGCATGATCTCGTAGTCGGACTCCTCGAGCATGGCGATCGCCTCGTCGAAGGCGTCACGCACCGCGTAGGCCAGCTCCGGATTCTCCTGCAGCCAGTCCTCATGGGCCACCATGTTGGTGATCCAGGGCGCGAAGCCGCCCGTATGCTCGGAATAGGCGGTGTGGGCCTGCATCAGGTAGCGGCCGGGCGTGGCGACGATCGCCTCGCTGACGAAGGACTCGAAGTCGAAGATCGCCTCGACCTGACCCTCGGCGAGCAGCGGCACCAGCGCCGCCGGGCCCACCTCGGCGAACTCGTACTCCTCGGTGACGTCGAAGCCGTAGATGTCCTGGACGATGATGCGCAGGAACGTCGTCGTCCCGGAGTCGAAGCCGAAATGGCCGACCTCCTGGCCGATCAGGTCCTCCGGCGTCTGGTAGGGCGAATCCTCGGCGACCACGATGCCGAGATAGAGATTGCCGACGGGATAGAAGGCCGTGACGTCGAAGCCCTCGTTGCGCGCGATGGCGGTGCCGACGATGTCGTTGTCCATCGCGATGTCGGAATTGCCCATCAGGAAGTTCTGATTGGCGCCCGCATGCGGCAACAGCTCGAAGACGCCATTGAAGCCGTGCTTCTCGTCCAGCCCCTCGGCCTCCATGATCATGAGCGGCACGCCGCCCACGCTGCCCTCGACGGCCTGCATGGTGACCGTCGGCATGTCCTGCGCCGAGGCGGCCGCCCCGGTGAGGCAGATCCCGGCCGCGACGGCGAGGCCGTGGCGTCCGATCTTCGTCGCGTTCCAGCTCATTGCGTGAACTCCCCCTTCTGTCGGTTGATGCGAGGGCTCTTCCCTCACCTCTTGGCGGCGGCCCCCCGTTTCTCGTTCGCCGTTGCGGCCGCCGGCGTCGCCTCACGTCCCCTTGTCGCGGCCCCCTCCGAAGAGCTTTCGGAATGGCGCCACGAGCCTGCGCCAGAGGACGGAGAACAGAAGACCGAACCCCTCGATCTCCCCGGCCTGCTGCGGCGGCGGCGCCTCGGCCGCCTCGCCGCCCTGGCCCGCCGGGCGGTTCAGCCGCGCCTGCAGGTTGGCCGAGAAGTCGCGGGTGAGCTGGCGCGCGACATCGTTGACGATGCCGCTGCGGCCGAACTGCGCGAGCGAGCCGCTCAGCTTGATGTCGCTGTCGATCGAGACGCGGCTCGATCCTGGGCCGGTCTCCTCGACCGCGTAGGACAGGCTGGCCGAGGCGCGCGAACCGCTGCCGGTATCCGTGCCCTGCCCGTCGACCGAGCCGCGGTAGCACTCGTCGTCGCGCCGGATCGTCGCCTTGCCGGAAAAGCGCGCCGTGATGGGGCCGAGCTTGACGCCGATCCGGCCGGTGTAGTCGTCGCCGTCGCGCCCGGTCAGCTCCGCGCCGGGCATGCAGGCGGCGACGAGCTCCAGGTCCGACAGCGCCTGCCAGACGGTCTCGGCCGGATGATCGACGTCAAACGACTGCTGTACCTTCATGACCCTGTCCGTTGGTCCCGAGGGTTCCGGCGACCGCGCCGGTGCGCCGGTCGGCGGCGGCCGCCGCGCCGGCGGCAGTGGCGTCGAGGCGCAGGACCTGCTGCGCCGAGCGCATGCTGCCCGCCGCCACGCGCCGCCCGTCGGGGCGGCCGGCGTCGCGATGGTCGGCCTCGATCGTCAGCCTGCCGCCGGTGTCCAGGCTCCAGCGCGGCGCGCGGCAGATCTCGTCCGGCGCCGCGCCATCGCAGGCGGCCAGGACGCTCTGGAGGTTCCAGATCATCTGGTTGATGCCGCCGGGCGTCGCGCCGAGCGTCGTCGTCCGGCCGTCGACGCCGGCCCAGGCATGCCGCGTCGTCGGCGGCACCCGGCCCGGCGCCGGCGCCCGCGGGCTGTCGACCGGCGCGGACGCATCGAAGCCGCGGCCGGGCCGGTTGTTCAGCACCAGGTCGAGGTCCCGAACCACCAGGCCGGAGCCGTATTGCGGATAGGAGTTGCTGTGGACGAGGACGACGGCGTTGCCCTCGTCGTCCGCCGCCGTGACCACCGACGTGCCGCCGACCGCGAGCGCGCCGGCGTCGTCCGTCATCGCCCGTCGCGCCTCGCGCGCCGCGGCCACGGGGTCGCGGCGGTGATGGAGCACGAGATCGGCGGCGTTCAGCAGAGCGGGACCATGGGTCGGCGCCGGCGTCGCCACCAGAACCGCGCCACCGCCCAGGGGCAGCCGCGCCGGCGCCCGCCAGGCGGCCGGATCGACGGCCAGGTCGGCGAGCTCCAGGAAGCCGCCGGCCTCGCGGACCCGGTCGCGGATCGCTTCGCCATGGGCGCCATGGAACAGCGTCTCGCCGAGTTCCGCGAAATCGCCCAGCAGCCGCGTCAGCCCGGGCAGCCGCAGGGTCTCGCCGACCCGGGGCAGCCGGCCCTCGGGCAGGAAGACCGTCTCGCCGTTGTGGCGGCGCAGCAGGTCCTCGGCTTCGGCGGTCAGCCGCACCGCGACCTCCGACCAGGCAACGCCGCGCGTCGCCGCCTCGATCGCCGGCGCCACGAGGGCCGGCAGATCGAACCGGCCGAGCGCGGCGAGCCGGGCGTAGCCCGCGGGCGCCCCCGGCACGCCGACCGAGCCGCCGCCGGTCTCCGTCGGCACCGCGCCCGAGCCGAGCGCGCCGGCCCCCGGCCCGATCGACAGCAGGCAGCCGAGCGCGCCGTCCGGCGCGCGGACCAGCGCCACCAGGTCGCCGGCGAGGCCGCATTTCATCGGCAGGCAGACCGTCTCGACCAGGGCCATCGTGACCGCCGCGTCAAAGGCGTTGCCGCCCTCGGCCAGGACGCGCAACCCGGCCTCCACCGCCGGCGGCGCGGCGGCGGTGACGACCCGGTCGCCGCGCGCGGCGGCGCCGACCGACAGCCATGTCGCCACCGGGCTCACGCCCCGCCCCCCAGGCGGACGCCGGTGAACTTGGCCTGGGTCAGCTCCTCCACGGCGTGGCGCACGCCCTCCCGGCCGAAGCCGCTGCGCTTGACCCCGCCGAAGGGATACATGTCGAGCCGGAATCGGCTGGCCTCGTTGACCCACAGCGAGCCGACCTCGAAGGCCTCGGAGAACCGCATCGCGGTGTCGAGCGAGGCGGTGAAGACCGCGCCCTGGAGACCGAACTCGGAATCGTTGGCGAGCGCCAGCGCCTCTTCCGCGTCGCCGGCCGGCGTGAGCACGGCGATCGGGCCGAAGACCTCCTCGCGCCACAGACGGGCGTCGCGCGGCACGTCGGCGAGGATGCCGGGCGTAACCACGCAGTCCGTGCGGCGCGGCTCCAGGATCGCGCGCGCGCCGCGATCCAGCGCGTCCTGGACCATGGCCATGACGCGATCGGCGGCCCCGGCACTCACCAGGGGCCCCAAATCGGTGTCGGGATCGTCGATCGGCCCGACCCGCATGGCGCGCGCCGCCGCCTCGAAGGCCTCCAGGAAGGCGTCGAACACCGGGCGCGCCACGATCACCCGCTGGGCCGAGATGCATTGCTGGCCGCTCGCCTCGAAGGCGGCGCCGGCGATCTTCTTCGCCGCGGTCGCCACGTCGGCGTCGGCGAGCACGATATTGGCGGCGTTCGAGCCGAGCTCGGCGGCGAACTTCTTCGCCCCCGCCGCGCGCACCAGCGCGTCGCCCGCCTCCGTGCCGCCGGTGAAGGTGACCGCGTCGACGCCCGGATCGGCCGCCAGCGCCAGCGCCGTCTCCCGCCCGCCGGTGACCACGTCGAACAACCCGGCCGGCAGCCCGGCATCGGCCATCGCCTCCGCGAGCGCCAGCGCGACGGCGGTGCCCGGCGGCGCCGGCTTGACGACGACGGCGTTGCCCGCCGCGATCGCCGGGCCGACCTTCTGCAGGACGAGGTTGACCGGCGCGTTGAACGGCGTGATCGCGCCGACGACGCCGTATGGCACCCGCCGTGTGAAGCCGAACAGGCCGGCGCCGGCCGGTGCCGAGTCCACCGGCACCACGTCGCCGTGGATGTCCAGCGCGGCGGCGGCGCAGGCCTCCAGCAGATCGGCGCCGCGTCCGGTCTCGAACCGGGCGGCGCGGATCGGCTTGCCGATATCCGCCGACACCGCCTCGGCGATCGGCCCGGCCCGCTCGCGCAGGCCCGCCGCGGCGGCCTTCAGCCACTCCGAGCGGTCGCGCGAGGTGGCGCGGCGATGGACGTCGAAGGCCCGGCGCGCGTCGGCCACGGCCTTGGCCACGCCGGCCGCGCCGGCCTCGACCAGATGGCCGCCGACGCTGCCGTCCTGCGGCCGCTTCAGCTCGACGGCCGGGCCGTCCAGCCTCCGCGTCTCGCCGCCGATGAAGGCGGGCAGGCGCGCGGGCATGGCGGTATCGGGCATCACCGCGCCTCCCGCGCCGACGCCTTGTGCCGCTGGACCTGCATGTTGGCCAGGAAGGGCACCAGCGGGTGGGCCCCCATCTCGACCATCGCCGGCACGTCCATCGCGACCAGCGCGGCGCGCTGGGCGTCCGTCAGCGAATACCGGTCGGCATAGCCGCCCGGGTCCGACAGGTAGTCCGCACGCGCCGCCGGCTCATGGGCGAGCGCGTGCAGCGCGGAGGTCAGGGCCACCAGCTCGGCGCGGATCGAGGGGTAGTGCGGCGCGTGCTCGTGGACCGCGGCCTCGGTCCAGCCGACCGAGGCGTAGTTGTGGTGCCAGCTCGGCTCCATCGAGACGATGTCGGGCTTGCGCTCGCCCAGCATGCCCGCGGCGCAGGCCCAGCAGCGCAGCTCGATGTTGCCGGTGTCGTCGAGCTCGCCCTCGTCGATGCCGATCAGCGACTTCAGCTTACCCTCGGCGATGCGCGCCAGCACCGCCTGGTCCCATTCCAGCTCCGGATGGCTGTACCGGTCGGTGCCGGGGAAATGGGACATGCCGCCGCTCGCCACCACGACCGTGCGCAGGCCGAGCTGCGTCACCGCCCGCCCGACCGCCTGGCCGAAGGCGTAGCAGCGCTGGATCGTCGGCTGCGGCGGCAGGTAGGCGTTGACGTAGATCGGCAGGACGGGCGCCGTGACCCCCAGATGGGTCAGCGGGATGCCCATCGCGTAGTCGATCTTCGCCGTGCTGGTGAAGGCGGGATCGAAGTCCTGGCGGTAGAGCTGGCGCACCAGCTCCAGCCCGATCTCGCTGGGCACTTCCCAGTGGAAGTCGTGCCCGGCGAAGGTCCCGCTCGCCTCGCCGCCGACATGGATGGTGAAGGGTGGCGCCACGTTGTGGAAGAACTGCTCGGCGTGGTCGTTGGAGAAGATGATCCAGAGATCCGGGTCGAGCGCGCGCAGCCCCTCGCCGATCCGGGCCGCGACCTCGCGCACCCGTTCGACCGTCGCGCGGTCCTCCGTCTCCGGCATCGTGAAGAACTGCGGGGCGTGCGGCAGCATCGCACCGCCGAGGACCGTCGTTCGCATCCTCACTCTCCCCTCGCGTCGGCGAAACTCGGATGGCGCGCGGCGCGCAGGGCCGCCCGGACAATGCCCTGGTAGCCCGTGCAGCGGCACAGGTTGCCGCCGAGCTCCAGGCGCACGGTCGCCTCGTCGATATCGGGCCGGCGGCGCAGCAGATCGCGCAGCGTGATCAGCATGCCCGGGGTGCAGAAGCCGCACTGCAGGCCGTGCTCCTCCCGGAAGGCCTCCATCAGCGCCAGCATCTGCGGGTCCTCGCGCAGGCCCTCCAGCGTGCGCACGTCCCGCCCCTGCAGCGCGACCGGCAGCGCGATACACGAGCGCGCCGGCTCGCCGTCGATCAGGATCGTGCAGGCGCCGCAGACCCCGTGCTCGCACCCGAGATGGGTGGCGGTCTGCCCGAGCGCGTCGCGCAGCAGGTCGGCCAGATGGGTGCGCGGCTCGACCTCGACCGAGACCGGCCGGCCGTTGAGGGTGAAGGCGACCCGGGTCATGGCGCGATCATGTCCTTGACGGTGCGCACGGCCGTCGCGGCGTGAAGGCCGCGTTCGTCCTCGCTCATCTCGTCGTCGCGCTCCGCCAGGTCGGCGACCGCCGCCTCGCGGATCGCCTCACCGGTCTCGGCCGACCACGCCTCGATCTCCGACAGCCGGCGCTCGACCCGGCCGAGGCGCGCCGGGCCGCCGGTCAGCCCGCCCAGCGCCAGGGCGTGGCGCCCGGCCTCGCGATCGCTCACGGCGACGCCGATCGACGCGGCATATTCCCCGGTCTTGCGGCAGACCTTGAAGACGCCGTGCCGCGCGCCGGCGGACAGCGCCGGAACGGCGATCGACTCCACGATCTCGGCCTCCTCGACGGCGGTCGTGTAGGCGCCCAGCACCATGTCGCGCATCGCGATGTCGCGCTTGCCGTGGGGCCCGTGGACCCGGACGGTGGCGTCGAGCGCGAGCATCGTGACCGGCCATTCGGCGGCGGGATCGGCGAGCGCCAGGCTGCCGCCGATCGTGCCCCGGGTGCGGATCGCGCGGTAGGCGATGCCCGCCGCCACGCGCCCCAGCAGCCCGCGGGTCGCGTCCGGCACCGCGCCGTCCTCGATGGCGGCGTGGGTGACGCAGGCGCCGATGCGCACGCCGTCGCCGTCTCGCGCGCCCTGCCGCAACTCGGCGATGTCGCCGACATCGACCAGCATCGCCACCGGCGCCAGGCGGAGATTGAGCATCGGGACCAGGGATTGGCCGCCCGCCAGGATGCGCGCGGCGCCCTCATGCTCCGCGAGCACCGCGGTCGCGACGTCCAGATCGCGGGCGCGGTAGTAGTCGAAGGAGGCCGGCTTCACGACGCGGCCTCCCGCTTGCCGGCGCGCGCGGCGCGGACGGCCGCGCGAATGCGGGCGGGCGAGATCGGCGTCTCGTCGAGCCGCGCGCCCAGCGGCCGCAGGGCCTCGTTGATCGCGTTGGCGATGGCGGCCGGCGGCGCGATCGCCCCGCCCTCGCCCAGCCCCTTGATGCCGTAGGAGGTGTGCGGCGAGGGCGAGCAGGTGTGGATCACGCGGATGTCCGGGACCTCCGTCGCGCCGGGTAGCAGGTAGTCCATGAGCGTCGAGGCCAGCGGCTGGCCGTGCTCGTCGTAGGGGATTTCCTCGTAGAGCGCGGTGCCGATGCCCTGGGCGACGCCGCCGACGATCTGACCCTCGACGACCATCGGGTTGACCACGGTGCCGCAGTCATGGGCGACCACGTAGTCGAGCAGCCGCACCGTGCCGAGCTCCGGATCGACGGCCACCCGCACGGCGTGGGTGGCGTAGGAGAACGCCCCGCTGCCGACGCCCGGCTGGTAGACCGCCGTCACCTCGAGCCCCGGATCGAGGCCCGGCGGCAGGCGTTCGGGGTGCAGGCAGGCCGCCGCCCCGATCTCGCCGAAGCCGACCGACCGGTTGCCGGCGACCGCCCGGCCGTCGAGCAGCATGACTTCCGTCGGGTCGGCGACCTGCATCAGGTGGGCGGCGATCTTCAGCATCTTCTCGCGCAGCCGCTCGCAGGCGAGCCCCACCGCGCCGCCGGCCATGACCATGCTGCGCGAGGCGAAGGTGCCCATGCCGTAGGGCGAGAGCGAGCTGTCGCCGTGGCGCACCGCGACCTTCGCCGGGTCGATCCCGAGTTCCTGATGGGCGACCTGGGCGAGCGTCGTCTCCAGCCCCTGGCCGTGGTTCTGGATGCCGACCTCCAGCACCAGGCCGCCGTCCGGCGTCATGCGCGCGGTCGCCGGCTCGTAGCCGAAGATCACCGGCAGGCCGCGGGCGACCCACTCCTCGGTGCCATGAGCGGTCTGCTCGGTATAGCTCGCCACGCCGACACCGATCCGCACGCCGTCGGCGAGGGCCTCGGCCTCGCGCCCCGCCACGGCGTCGCGCCCGATCGCCTCGACCGCGCGGCGCAGGCTCTCTGGATAGTCGCCGCTGTCGAAGACCTTGTTGGTCACGGTGCGGTAGGGCATCTGCTCCGGCCGGACCATGTTTTCCAGCCGCACCTCGGCGGGGTCCCGGCCGACCGCAGCGGCGATGTCGTCGATCAGCCGCTCGATCCCGAAGCACGCGCCTGTGCGCGCGACGCCGCGATAGGGGCCCATCGGCGTCTTGGTGGTCGCGATCGTCGCCGCCCGCGCCCGGTAGGTGCGGATGTCGTAGGGCCCGACCAGGATGCCGGCGGCCATGCCGGCCTCCATCGCCGCCGTCCAGGGCCAAACCGAGTAGGCGCCGGCATCGACCCGGATGCGGGCGTCGACCGCCAGGATCCGGCCCCGCTCGTCGACATGGCCGACCAGATGGTAGCGATGCTCGCGGGCGTGCGCGCAGCCCAGCAGATGCTCGCGCCGATCCTCCAGCCAGCGCACCGGATGGTCGACGCGCATCGCCAGGGCGGCCAGCGCGATCTCCTCGGGCTGGAGGTTGTTCTTGACCCCGAAGCCGCCGCCGACATCCGGGGCGACGACGCGCAGCCGCCGCTCCTCGATGCCGATGCATTCGGCGAGGATCGTCCGGATGACGTGGGGGAACTGGGTCGAGCTGTAGACGACCAGCTCGTCGAGCCGGTGATCCCTGTAGGCGAGCACGCCCCGGCCCTCGAGCGGCACGCCGGCCTGCCGGCTCAGCCGGTACTCGCCCTCCACGCGGTGGGCGGCCGCCGCCTCGGCTTCGGCCATGTCGCCCTGGTCGATCTTCAACTCGCAGACCAGGTTGCCGCCCCAGTCGTCGTGGACCGTCGCCGCCCCCCGCTCGAGCGCGGCGTCCATGTCGACGACGGCGGGCAGTTCGTCATAGTCGACGAAGATCTGCTGGGCGATATCCTCGGCCTCGGCGCGGCTCGGCGCCACGCACAGGGCGACCGGCTCGCCGACGAAGCGCACCTTGCCCTTGGCGAGCGCGGGATAGTCGGAGGACTTGAACCCCGGAACCCCCGCCGTCGCGCGGATCGGGGCGACGCCCTCGAAGTCCTCGGCGGTGTGGACGAAGGCCCGGATGTCGTCGGGGATGTCGATGCCGGCGATGCGGGCGTGGGCGACGGGGCTGCGCAGGAAGGCGACGTCGCGGATGCCGGGCATGGCGATGTCGCCCAGGAACTGGCCCCGGCCCGAGACGAGCCGCGCATCCTCGTTGCGCAGGACGCGCCCGCCGATGCCCTTCGATCCTTCCGCCCCGTCCATCGGCCCGGTCCCGCCCCCGTCGTCGGTGTGACGCGTCGTTCGCATGATGTGACCTTGCATTTTGTATACAAAATACAAGATCCAAAATCTGGTATTCAGCGTGAGCGACGGATAACCACGCTGTCAAGCCCGGCGGTGATTTGGTATGAGCGCGCCGTGGCGGAGGCCCGCCCCGACCGCGAGACCCCGAGGAAGGCGATGAAAGACCACGACGACTACGAGGAAGCCCCCTCCGGATCGACGATCGTGCGGCTGCCGCTGGTGCCCCAGATCGTCTCCAGGCTTCGCGACGAGATCGTCGCCGGTCAGTGGGAACCGGGCGCCAAGATGCCCGAAGCCGAGCTGAGCGTCCGCTTCGGCGTCTCGCGCACGCCGCTGCGCCAGGCCTTCAAGGTATTGGAATCCGAGGGGTTGCTCGACCTGCAGCCCAACCGCGGGGCGGTCGTCACCCGGCCGACTCTGGAGGGCATCGACGACAACCTCTCGATCATCGCCGCCCTCGAGGGCCTCGCCATAGAGGCCGCCTGCGCCGTGGGCAGCGAAGCGGAGATCACGGCCATCCTCGCCATCCACGACGAGATGATGGGCCATTTCGAGAACGGCGATGTCGCCGGCTATTTCCGGGAGAACAACCGGATCCACAAGGCGATCGTCAAGGCGGGGCGGAACCGCGTCCTCACCGAGATCCACACCAACCTGCTCAATCACGTGGAGCGCGCGCGCAACGTCGCCAACACCAGCCGCGACCTGAACGCCCGCTCGATGCAGGAGCACGAGGAGATCGCGTCGCTGCTGCGCGCGAGGAACGGCAAGAAGGCGCGCAAGGTCATGGAACGCCACACCATGTCCATTCGCGGCGCGATCCACAGCTGGCTCGACGAGGAACGCGACCGACCGGTTCCGAAAAGCTGAAGGCGCGCCCTCGCCCTTCCCGCCAGCCTCACCGGGATTTCGGGCCCGGTTCGGCCGGCGGCGCAGGGGACCTTGCAGTGGTCCGGGTTAATCGATTACGTATAGGCACCGCATCAGATCGGTCGGATCAACCACGCGAGCGAGGCCGGGTCCATGGCGACGATCCGCGATGTCGCGACGATGGCGGGCGTCTCTGTCGCGACCGTGTCGCATGTCCTCAACGACTCGCGCTACGTGGCGCCGGAGACGAAGGAACGGGTCGTCGCCGCGATCGCCGAGCTGGACTACCGGCGCGACGGCATCGCCCGCAGCCTGCGCCGCAGCGAGACCGGCACGATCGGCGTCATCATCTCCGACATCAAGAACCCGTTCTTCTCCGATCTCTACAAGGGGGTCGAGGACACGATCAACGGGCTCGGAGAGAACCAGAACCTCATTCTCTGCAACACCGAGGAAGACGCCGACAAGGAGCGCAAGTACCTCGACGTCATCATGGAAAAGCGCGTCGACGGCCTGATCCTGGCGCCGGCGGGCGGCAACGAGGACTATCTCCAGGCTCTCGTCAAACGCCAGTTCCCCGTCGTCTTCGTCGACCGGTCGCTGTCGGCGGTCCGCGCCGACCAGGTCGTCGTCGACAACCGCCAGGCCGCGCGCGAGCTCGTCCGTCACCTGCTGGACCGGGGCCACCGCCGCATCGCGATCCTGAAGGCGACGCTGCACGCCGATTCCATCGACCGCCGCGTCGAGGGCTACGAGGACGCCCTGCGCGCGGCGGGTCTCGCGGCAGACCCGTGCCTGCGGGTCGACAGCGCGTCGGACATCGACGCCGCCTATCGCGGCGGCCTCGCCGTCCTGGACCTCGATCCCCGGCCGGACGCGGTCTTCTGCACCAACAACTTCATGACGCTCGGCATGGTGCGCGCACTCGACGCCCGAGGGCTGTCGTGCCCGGCGGACATCGCGCTGGTCGGCTTCGACGACTTCCCCTGGGCGGATTCCTTCCGCCCGCGCATCACCGCCGTCGCCCAGCCGAGCTACGAGATGGGCCGCGAGGCGGCGCTGCTGCTCCACGCCCGCCTGCGCAAGCAGCGCACCGGCCCGCCGATCACGGTGACCCTGCCGACCACCATGCTGGTGCGCGATTCCTCCGGCTGACGGCCGCCTTCCGAGAGACGCCCGCCACCCCGTCGATCAGGCATTGACTCCGCCCGCCTCTTGAGTAATCGTTTACGTAATCGATTACACACAACGAGCGAACAAGGGAGCGCGACCGCCACGGACCCGCGCCCCGGACGCCGCGACGATCGAGGGAGGGGACATGCCGGATACCCGGCCGCAAGCGGCGGCGCCCTTCGCGCATCTCCTCAGTCCGTTCCGCATCGGCAAGGTCGACCTGCGCAATCGCGTCGTCTTCCAGCCCCACTTCACGGCGCTGGGCACGCGCCAGGGCATGCCGTCGGACGACCATCGCGCCTATCACGAGGAGCGGGCGCGCGGCGGGGTCGGCCTGATCGTCATGGAGAGCATGGCGATCCATCCGACCGGCAAGATGTCCCGGCGCTTCGTCAACGCCTGGGACCCGGCCGTCGTGCCGCCGCTGGCCCGGGTGGCCGAGGCGGTGCACGCCCACGGCGCCCGGCTGTTCGGCCAGCTCACCCATGGCGGCCACACCTCGCTCGAGAACCCGCCGCACATCATGTGGGCGCCGACCCAGATGCCCGAGCCGTCGAGCCTGCACTCGACCAAGGCGATGGATCTGGAGGACATCCAGGCCGTCATCGACGGCTTCGCCGCCAGCGCGCGCAACCTGGTCGCCGCCGGGCTCGACGGCGTGGAGATCAAGATCGCCCATGACGGGCTGCTGCGCTCCTTCGCCTCGCCCTTCTTCAACCGCCGCACCGACGCCTATGGCGGCAGCTTCGAAAACCGGATGCGCCTGTCCTTCGAGGTCCTGGCGGCGATCCGGAAGGCCGTGGGCGACGACGTGCCGATCGGCGTGCGGATCTGCGTCAACGAATTCACCCCCTTCGGCTACGACACCGACTACGGCCTGGAGATGGCCGCGGCGCTCGAGGCCACGGGGCTGGTCGACTACTTCAACGCCGACGCCGGCTCGTTCTCCAGCTATTGGATGGAGATCCCGCCGGCCGCCGTCGACAGCGCGGACTTCCGCCGGATCAACACCGCGCTCAAGCAGTCGACCGGGCTGCCCGTGGTTGCCTTCGGGCGGATCGAGCCGCAGGCGGGCGACAACCTGATCCGCGACGGCGAGGCCGACCTGATCGGCATGGCCCGCCAGCTCATCGCCGACCCCGAGACGCCGCGCAAGCTGGCCGAGGGGCGCGGCTACCTGGTGCGCTACTGCATTTCCTGCAACGATGGCTGCATCCACCAGGTGGGCCAGGAGAAGGGGGTGCGCTGCATCCACAATCCCGGCGCCGGCCGCGAGGCGACGATGAGCGACCGGCTCCTGGCCGTCGCGGCGGAGCCGAAGACCGTCGTCGTCGCCGGCGGCGGGCCGGCGGGCCTCAAGGTCGCGGAAATCGCCGCGCGCCGGGGCCATCGCGTGATCCTGCTGGAGAAGGCCAAGCGCCTGGGCGGGCTGATCAACCTCGCCGTCGTCCAGCCGGAGCACGGCACGATCGGCGAGGTCGTCTCCTACCTGGAGGCCGCCGCGCAAGAATACGGCGTCGATGTGCGCCTGGGCGTCGAGGCGACGCCGGAGGCGATCCGCGCCCTCGATCCGGACGTTGTGATCGTCGCCACCGGCTCCGAGCCGAACCTGCCGGGCGAGCCCGAGGACGGCACCCGCCTGTCGCGCGAATGGGGCCGGCAGATCCCGATCGACCTCGACGGTCTCGACGGCCCCGACGTCGTCTCCGCGGACCGGGTGCTCTCGGGCGAGGTGCGCCTGTCGGGCCATGTCGTCGTCATCGACAACAACGGCCACTGGGAGGCCGCCGGCACGGCGGAGTACCTGGCCGACGACGGCTGCCGGGTGACCGTCGTCGCCGCCCATTCGGTGGGCGAGACGATGGAGGGCGGGACGCGGACGCTGTTCTACCGCCGCGCGGCGATCAAGGGCATCACCCTGCGCGGCGCCACCCAGGTCGTCTCGATCGCGCCGGGCAGCGTGACGGTGGCCGCCGTGTTCAGCGGCGCCGACGCGATCGGCTGGGCCAAATACGTGCTGATGCCGGGCGAGGACGAGGTGATCGAGGACGTGGACTGGGTCGTGCCGGTGATCGGCCGCCGCTCGCGCGAGGATCTCTACCTCGCCCTGCGACAGTCGGACGACTTCACCGACATCCGCATCGAGCGCGTAGGGGACTGCGTCGTGCCGCGGCTGATCCAGAGCGTGATCGAGGAGGCGTTCGAGCTGGCCAAGACGCTGTAGGGCGCCACGGGCGCCGGAATGAAAAAACTCTGCTTGGTTTTGGGGGGAGGACGATGAAGCTGGCGTTCAACACCTGGGTCTATTCCAGTTTCCCGGTCTGGGTGCCGTCGTACCCGATCACCGACGTGATCGAGCGCCTGGCGCGCATCGGCTATGACGGGATCGAGATCGGCGCCGCCGCCCCGCACGCCTATCCGGACTATCTCGACGCCGACCGCCGGCGCGAGATCCGCGGCTGCCTGGAGGCCAACGGCCTGGCGCTCGCCAGCATGCTGCCCGCGCCGGGCGGCGGGCCCGGCTTCAACGCCGCCTCGCCCCTGCCCGAGGAGCGCGCGGCGACCATCGACCAGTACAAGAAGGTCGTCGATCTGTGCGCGGAATGGGGCGGCGCGACGGTGCTCTACGTCGCCGGCTGGCAGGTTTTCGGCACGCCGCGCGAGGAGGCCTGGGCGTGGAGCCGCGACGCCCTGGCGGCGGTCGCCGAGCACGCCGCGGGCGCCGGCGTGACGATGGCGGTCGAGCCGACCTCCGCCGACGGCAACCTGGTCGAATCCTGCGACGACGCGCTGAGGATGATGCGCGAGGTGGGCGGCGCGAACGTCAAGGTGATGTTCGACACCTACCACGCGCTCTACCGCAACGAGGTCTCGACCGACTACGTCCGGCGCATGGGCCGCGATCTCGGGCACATCCATCTGGCCGACGCCAACCGCGGGGCGCCGAGCGACGGCGGCCGCGTCGACTACCGCGCCGTGCTGGCGGCGTTGGGCGAGATCGGATTCGACGGCTACGTGACGATGGAGATCGGCTTCGACCGCCGCTCCGTCGAGCCCGACCGGATCGCGCGGGAGTCGTTCGACTACCTCCGGCGCGTCATGGACGAGCAGGGCAACTGACCGGGCGCCGCGGCCGTCGGGGGGCGGTCGGCGGCGAGACATCGGGACGGTCGAGGACGAGGGGGAATCGACCATGGCGACGGCCGAACCTGTCGAGGTATCGCCGGACGGAAGCGTGGCAGCGGTGCTGGTCGCCGAGCGCGTCTCGAAGACCTTCCCGGGCGTCATCGCGCTCGACGAGGTGACCTTCGAGGTGCGCCCGGGCGAGGTGGTGGCGCTGGTCGGCGAGAACGGCGCCGGCAAGTCGACGGTGATCATGATGATGTCCGGCCAGTATGCGCCCGACAGCGGCGAGATCCGGGTCGCCGGCCGTCGGCTCGAGGCCCGTCCCGCCGCCGCCCACGCCGCGGGTGTCGCGACGATTCACCAGGACCACCACCTGGTCCCGCAGATGACGGTGGCCGAGAACATCATGCTCGGCCACTGGCCGACCCGGCTGGGCGTGATTTCGCAGGGCGAGCAGATGCGCCGGGCGCGCAAGGCGATCGCCCGGGTCGCGCCGCAGCTCTCCCCGGAGACCCAGGCGAACCGCCTGACCCCGGCGGAGATCCAGCTCGTCGAGATCGCCCGCGCGATCTCCGAGAACTCCCGCGTCCTGATCATGGACGAGCCGACGACCTCGCTCTCCGGACGGGAGATCGACCAGCTCTTCGCCGTGGTCGAGGAGCTCAAGTCCCAGGGCCTGGGAATCGTCTTCGTCTCGCACTGGCTGGAGGAGGTCTTCCGCATCGCCGACCGGATCACGGTCCTGCGCGACGGGCGCCTGGTCGGCACCCGCCCGGCCGCCGAGCTCGACCCGGACCAGGTGATCCGGATGATGGTCGGCCGCGGCGTCGAGGCGGTGACCGGCGAGGCGCGCCACCCGGGCGAGCCGGTGCTGGAGGTGCGCGGGCTGACCCGCGTCGGCGTGGTCGACGACGTCTCCTTCGACGTGCGCGCCGGCGAGATCGTCACCCTGGCCGGACTGGTCGGCGCCGGCCGGACGGAGCTCGCGAGCTGCGTCTTCGGCATCGACGGCTACGACACCGGCAGCGTCACGATGAACGGCCGGCCCGTGCCGCGCCACGACCCGCGCGCGGCGATCGCGGCGGGCATGGGCTTCGTGCCCGAGGACCGCCGCCAGCAGGGGCTGGTCGCCAATCTCAGCGTCTCGATCAACGCGACGCTGGCGGTGCTGGAGAAGATCGCGCCGCGCGGCCTCATCTCCGACGCCCTCGAACGCCAGGCGCTGCGCACGGCGACCCGCTCGGTCGCGGTCAAGATGTCGTCGGTCGACGCGCCGATCTCGACGCTGTCGGGCGGCAACCAGCAGAAGGTCGTGCTCGGCCGCTGGCTCGCCCGCGACCCCCGCCTCCTCATCCTCGACGAGCCGACCAAGGGCATCGATGTCGGCGCCAAGGCCGAGATCGCGGAGATCGTGCTGCGCCTCGCCGCCCAGGGCACCGCGATCCTGCTGATCAGCTCGGAGATGCCGGAGGTCCTCTCGCTCAGCGACCGGGTCCTGGTGATGCGCTCGGGGCGCGTCACCGGCGAACTCGATCGCGCTTCGCTGACACCGGAAGCGGTGATCGCCCTGGCCACAACGGGCTGAAGGTCGCATCGACATGACGACGAACGAATCCCTCACCGAGGCCCGGAAGACGGATACCGGGCCGGCCGCGGCGAGTGCCGGAACCCGGATCCTGGACGCGGTCCAGAGCCTGGGGCTGCTGGTCGTCATCGCGATCGGCGGCACGCTGCTGACCTTCGCCTCGCCGGTCTTCCTGACCCGGATCAACATCGAGAACCTGCTGTTCTCGTCGACGATCATCGCGGTCATGGCCATGGGTCAGGCCTTCGTCATCCTGGTCGCCGGCATCGACCTGTCGGTCGGCGCGGTGCTGGCGCTGTCGTCGGTTCTGTGCGTCACGCTGTCGATGCAGGCGGACCTGCCGGTCTGGGTCGGGGCGCTGGCGGCGTTGGGCGCCGGGGCCGGGATCGGCCTGATCAACGGCTTCAACGTGACCGTGATGCGGATCCCGCCGCTCATCGCCACGCTCGCCATGATGAGCGTGGCCCGTGGCGTCGCCTACCTGATCTCCGACGGGCGCAACATCGCGCCGGTTCCCGGCGTCTATGTCGACATCCAGGCGTCGCGGCTGTTCGGCATCCCGGTCGTCATCATCCTGACCGCCCTGCTCGGCCTCCTCGCCCATTTCGTGCTGACGCGGACGCGCTTCGGCCGGGAGGTCTACGCCACCGGCGGCAACGCCGTGGCCGCGCGGCTCGCCGGCATCCGGACCGACCGGGTGATCGTCACCGCCTATGTCATCTCCGGGCTCGCCGCCGCGCTCGCCGGGCTGATGATGACGGCGCGCCTGGAGGCCGGCGCGGCGACGGCGGGCTTCGGCTACGAGCTCGTCGTCATCTCCGCCGTGGTCATCGGCGGCGTCAGCCTGTTCGGCGGCGAGGGGCGGATCGTCGGCGTGATCCTCGGCGTGCTGCTCCTGGGCCTGGTCCAGAACGCGGTCAACCTGCTCAACGTGCCGCCCAACTACGACTACGTGGTCAGCGGCGTGGTGATCGCCGCTGCTGCCGCGCTCGACGTCTATCGCCGGCGCTATGTCGAGGCCGGCCTGCTGCGCCGGACCATGGAGATCCGGCGCGAGAAGGAGCGCGGCCGGTCCGGCGGTTCGGGGGGCGGCCCCGCACCCGGCGCCTCGCCGGGCGGCTGACGCCGTCCGGCCCACCCCCGTCGGGACGCCCCACCGGTCCCGATCCACGATCCGGGGTCGATCGGTGCGGACAAGGAAACGACAACCAACCAACGGAGGAAGCCATGAGTGCCAGGCACATCACGCGACGGGCCCTGATGTCCGTCGGGGCCGCGGCTCTGTTCGCCATCGGCCTGTCCGCCCCGCAGGCCGGCCACGCGGCCGAGGGCGACGCCGCGGGCAAGCGCGTCGAATACGTCACCTTCGGCCTTCAGTTCGAATACCAGGTCGCCATGGTCGACGGCATGGAGCGCCGGGCCGAGGAGGCGGGCATCGACCTCAACGTCATCGACGGCAAGGGCGACCCGAACCTGCAGGTGACCCAGACGCTCGACGCCATCACCAAGCAG
The DNA here is from genome assembly GCA_040220455.1 of Azospirillaceae bacterium. Lineage (GTDB taxonomy): Bacteria > Pseudomonadota > Alphaproteobacteria > DSM-16000 > Inquilinaceae > JAVJUS01. Next base: position 114,521 of record JAVJUS010000107.1, on the reverse strand, counting down.
CCCGACGCCCTGGTCATCAACCCGATCGACGCCGCCCTGCTCGTCGCCGGCGTCAAGCGGGCCAACGAGGCCGGCATCCCGGTCTTCATCATGGAGAACGCGCCTCCGGAGGGTGACTACCTCGGCTTCGTCGACTTCGACAACGTCGCCGGCGGCTCCATGGGCGCCGATGCGCTGGCCGGGATGATCGGAGACGAGGGCGTCGTGCTGGAGACCCGCGGCTCGGTCGGCTCGGCCCAGGCGCAGAGCCGCCACCAGGGCTTCACCGAGCGCATGGCCGAGGCCCATCCGGGCATCGAGGTACGCTCGCTCAACACCGAGTGGGTGGCCGACAACGCCTACAAGATGGTGCTCGACGCCTTCACCCAGGATCCGGACATCAAGGGCGTGTTCAGCCACAACGACGAGATGGTGCGCGGCATCGTCTCCGCGCTGCGCCAGATCGGACGCCTGGTGCCGCCGGGCGAGGAGGGCCACGTGGTCGTCGTCGGCCTCGACGGCACGCCGCTGGCACTCGACCGCATCCGCGAGGGCACCCAGGACGCGACGGTCGCCCAGGACCCCTACGCCATGGGCGGCGGCGGCATCCTCGAGCAGGTCATCGCCTATTTCGAGGGCCGCGACTACGACGACAACATGCAGACCCAGCCCTACCTGATCACGGCCGAGAACGTCGACGAGGAGCGGCACTGGGGCAACATGGGTAACTGACCCCTCGTCGCCCGCACGCCCGATCGAGCGGCCCTCTCCCGCCGGGAGGGGGCCGTCTCGCCGGGCGACGCGTGCCGGCCGGCCGGCACGAACGCCGCCGCGCGGGCCTGACTGCCGGGCTCGCCTCAGTCGTTCGAGCCGAGCGCCCGCGGCGGGCGCGAGCGGCCGGTGAACAGGGTCAGCGCGACCAGCGTCGCCACATAGGGCGCCATGACGAGGAACTGATAGGGCAGCTCGATCCCCAGGACCTGCGCGCGGACCTGCACCGCTTCGACCGTGGTGAACAGCAGGACCGCGACGAGCGCGCCGACCGGCCGCCAGCGCCCGAAGACGACCGCCGCCAGGGCGATGAAGCCCCGTCCGGCCGTGACGTTCTGGGTGAAGGTGCCGAGCCCGGCAAGCACGAGCTGGCCGCCGCCGATGCCGGCCAGCGCGCCACAGGCGATCAGCGCCGCCCAGCGCAGCCGCCCGACGCGGATGCCCATGGACCGGGCCGACCCCGGCGCCTCGCCCGCCGCCTGGAGCGCGAGACCCACCGTCGTGCGATTGATCAGCCACCACACCGCCGGCACCGTCAGCAGCGCCAGATAGACCGTCGGCGTCTGGGTGAACAGCGCGCGACCGATCACCGGAATGTCGGAGAGCAGCGGAATCGGCAGCGGCTTCAGCGTCGGCGCGGCATTGCCCATGTCGGAGGCGAAGACGGCGCCGATGCCGAAGGTCGTCAGCCCAAGGATCAGGATGTTGAGCACGACGCCGCTGACCACCTGATCGGCCTTCAGCCCCAGGCACAGGGTACCGTGGATCGCCGCGACCGCCGCGCCGCCGGCAGCGGCACCGACGAAGCCGACGAGCAGGCTGCCCGAGGCCAGCGCCGCCCAGGTTCCGGTGAAGGCGCCGGCCAGCATCATGCCGTCAAGCTGGATGTTGATGACCCCCGCCTTCTCCGAGATCAGCTCGCCCATGGCGGCGAAGATCAGCGGCGCCGCGAAGGCGATGGCGGAGGCGACCAGCAGCGTCGGGATGGCGAGGTCCATGGCGCCGCCCCTACCCTCGATCGCCGGCGCCGGCACGCGCCAGGGCGCTGCGCGCCTCGCGCCGCCGGGCGATCAGCCGGGCGCCGCCCAGCCCCGCGAGCAGGTAGGCCACCGCGAGCGCCTGGATCACAGGCGCGATCGCCGAGGAGATTCCGGCCGACGCCACCTGCAGCCCGGCCGCCCCGGCGTCCAGCGCGCCGAACAGCAGCGCCGCCGCCACGATCCCGGCGGGGTTGAGCCGGCCCAGCAGGGCGATGGCGATCGCCTCGAAGCCGTAGCCGGGCGAGAACCCCTCGAGCAGCCGGCCGCGGATGCCCAGCACCTCGACCCCGCCGGCGAGCCCGGCGAAGGCGCCGCTGGCCGCCAGCGCGGCAACGATCAGCCGGCGGCGCGGCAGGCCGATGACGGCGCTCGCCCGCTCGTTGCCGCCGACCGCGCGAATCCACAGCCCGAAGGTCGTCCGCGTGACGATCAGCCCCGTCAGGACGGCGGCGAAGAGCGCGACGACGACGCCCGCATTGACCAGGGTTCCGGGCCAGATCCGGGGCAGACGGAAGGCCTCGGGCACCATCGGCGTCGCCGGCCAGGTGCTGTTCTCGACCAGCCACGGCCCCTCGATCAGCCAGTTGGTAAGCTGGATGGCGACATAGACCAGCATCAGCGTCGTGATGACCTCGCTGATGCCGCGATAGGCGCGCAGGACGCCCGGCACGGCGGCCCAGGCGGCCCCCGCCGCCATCGCCGCGACCAGGGCGAGGCCGGCGCCGAGCGGAAAGGGCAGCAGCGGCCCGAACAGCGCGACCGCCGTGCAGGCCGCCGCGCCGACATAAATCTGGCCTTCCGCGCCGATGTTCCAGAGCCCCGCCCTGAGCGCCAGCGCGATCCCCAGCGCCGGCAGCAGGCGGGGCAGCGCCTTCATGATCGTGTTGCCGATGGCGTAGGTCGAGCCGAAGGCGGTCTCGACCATGCCCTGGAAGGACACCACCGGGTCCTGGCCGGCCGCCGCGAGCAGGAGGCCGGCCGTCGCCAGGGCGAGCAGCAGCGCGCCCGCCGAGAAGGCGAGCCCGCGCGCCGCGCCGGCGAGCCCAGACGCGGTCATGCCGCCGCCCCACCGCCCATCATCACGCCGACCTCCGCCGCCGAGATCCTGGCTGTCTCGACCTCGCCGGTCACCCGGCCACCCTGCATGACGACCAGCCGATGCGCGAGACCCAGGAGCTCGCCCAGATCGATCGAGACGACGAGGACGGCGGCCCCCCGCTCGGCGGCCCGGCGAAGATCGTCGTGGATCGCCTTGGTCGCCGCGAAGTCGAGCCCCCGGGTCGGGTAGCAGGCGAGGATGACTTCCGGGTCGCGGGACAGCTCGCGCGCCAGGATCGCCTTTTGCTGGTTGCCGCCGGACAGGGTCGCGACCGGCACCCCCGGCCCCGCCGCGCGGATGCCGAAGCGCTCGATCAGCGCGCGCGCATGCCGGTCGATCGCCCGCCGTCGCAGCAACCCGCCCGGCGCCAGGCCGTCGCTCGCCCGGGCGCCGAGGGCCAGGTTGTCGGCGAGGCTCAACGGGCCGATCAGCCCGTCCCGGCCGCGATCCGCCGGCACGAAGGCCAGCCCCCGGGCCTGGCGCTCGCGGATGCCCAGGTCGCGGATGTCCTCGCCATGCATCAGCAGGTGGCCGCTGTCGATCGGCCGGACGCCGGCCAGGGCCTCGATCAGCGTGACCTGCCCGCTGCCGGCGAGCCCGGCGATGCCGAGCACCTCGCCCCGCCGCACGGCCAGCGAGACGTCCCGGACGGCGACGGTTCCCGGCTCGCCCCGTACGGAAACATCGCGCACCACGAGCGCCGTCTCCGCCGCCGCCGGATCGGCGGCGGGCGCGTCGCCGGGATGCTCGGTCGCGGCAATGTCCCCGACCATCAGCGCGCCGAGCGCGGCGACGTCGACATCGGCCGCCGCGACCGTGGCGACCACGCGGCCCTGGCGCAGCACGGTGACCCGGTCGGCGACGGCCAGCACCTCCTCCAGCTCGTGGCCGATCAGGATCACGCCGACGCCGGAGTCCGCCAGATCGCGCAGGATGGACCAGAGCCGCGCCGCCTCCTCGGCCGACAGGAGCGCCCCCGGCTCGTCGAGGATCAGGATCCGCGGCCGGGCGACGAGGGACTTGATCAGCTCGACATGCTGCTGCTCGCCGACCGACAGGCTCTCGACCGTGGCGTCCATGTCCAGCGACAGCCCGTAGCGCGCCGCGATGGCCTCGACCCGGGCGACGATCTCGCGCCGGCCGACGGACGCCAGCGCGCCGTAGCGCGAGCCCAGGACCAGGTTCTCCATCACCGACAGCGTCGGTATCAGCGAATAGTGCTGCTGGACGAAGCCGATGCCGTGGAGGATCGCCTGGTGCGGGTCGCCCGACGCCATGGGCGCGCCGTCGACCAGGATCCGGCCCGCGTCGGGGCGATGGAGGCCGAACAGGATCCCCATCAGGGTCGTCTTGCCGGCCCCGTTCTCGCCGATCAGGGCATGGATCTCGCCCGCGTTCAGGTCGAAGGCGATCGCATCGTTGGCGAGCACGCCCGGGAACGCCTTCGAGACGCCGTCGATCTCCAGCAGCGGAGGGTCCGAGGTCATCGGCAAGGGCGATCCCGGGGCGAGGCTCACATGTCGGGCCCGAGACCCTCAGCTAGGGCAGTCGGTGATGTGCTGCGGGTCGATTTCGCCCGACAGGATCTGCTCCTGGACGGCCAGCACCTCCTCGTAGAGCCCTTCGGGCATGAGGTCGGTTTCGGTCATCACCGCTCCCCAGTCCTCGGTCAGGCCGTACTGGTGATGGCCGGGCTCGAACGACCCGTCCGCGACGGAGGCGACGACTTCGACGACGAAGGCGCCCTGGGCCTTCTGGATCGACGAGGCGATGACGTCGGGCGCCAGCTCCCGGTTGTCGGTCCATTCGGTGACCACGGGAATGCCGCCGTTGTCCTGGGCCGCCTTGAGCACGCCGAACCAGCCGTTGTTGAGATTGCCGGTCAGCGCCCCGGCGCCGCCGGAATCGATCATCGCCTGGGCCGCCTGCTGGGCGACGGTCGGGTCCTCGAAGTCGCCGGTGAAGGTCGACAGCACCTCGATGTCCGGATCGGCGTGACGCGCGCCCTGCTCGACCCCGTGCAGGTTGGCCGCCGTCGCCGGGAAGCACTGGCCGCCGACCCAGCCGATCACGCCGGTATCCGACAGCTTGGCCGTGACGTAGCCGCCCAGGAACTGCCAGTCCTCGATCGAAGTGTCGATGGAGGCCAGGTTGGGGCCGGCGTCCTGGATGTTGGAGTTGACGACGATGAAGGTGACGTCCGGGAACTCCTGGGAGACCTGGACCGCGCCGTCGGTGAACTGGCCACCCCAGCCGATGACGACGTCGAAGCCGGTCGCCGCGTATTGCCGGTAGAGGTCGGCCTGGTTGGCGACGGAGACGTTCTCGGTCACCTGGGCCTCCAGGCCGAGCTCGGCCTCCAGCGTCTCGGCGGTGCGCCCGCCATCGGCGTTGTAGCCGTTGTCGGAGACCGAGCCGGGCAGCAGGACGCCGACCCTCAGATCCTCCTGCGCCAGCGCGCCGGGCGCGAACAGCGCCGCGGCGGCGAGGCCGGCGAGCACGGGCAGCGCCCGGTCAGCGAAGCGAGCGGTCATCTCGGTTCTCCCTGATGGTCATTTGCGCCAATGGACGAAGACATCGTCGGCGATGCCGGCCCGGCGGATCACCGCGTGGGCGCGGGCCGTGGCCTCCTCGATCACCGCCATCTCGTCGCCGAAGCCGACCAGCCGCCCGTCGCGCAGGCGCACTTTCCCGTTCACCACGACCGTGTCGACATCGGTGCCGTTGGCGGTGAACACGAGCGCGCCCACGGGGCGGTTGGGCACGGTGACATGCGCCTTCCTGAAGTCGAAGGCGGCAATGTCGGCTTTCTTGCCGACCTCGAGCGAGCCGGTCAGATGGTCGATTCCCAGCGCCCGCGCGGTGTTGATGGTCGCCATCTCGATCGCGCGCTCCGAGGAGATCAGCGTCGGGTCGTAGTGGATGACGTTCTGGATCAGGGCGCAGAACTTCATCTGCTGGACCATGTCCATGGAGCAGTTGACGTAGGCGCCGTCGCTGCCCAGCCCGACATTGACGCCGCACTCGAACATGGTCTTGACCGGCGCGATGCCGTCGCAGCTGTAGGCGTTCGACGCCGGATTGGTGACGACGCTGGCGCCGGCCGCGGCCACCTGCTCGATCTCGTTGCGCTTGAGATGGATGCCGTGGGCCAGAACCCAATTGTCGGTCAGAGCGCCCAGCTTGAAGAGATAGTCGATGTCGCCGCCGCCCGTCGCGTGGGTGAACTCCTTGATCGACAGCCACGGCGTGCCGGCCGAGCAGTGGTTGGTGATCTTCAGCCCGCGCCGCTGGGCCAGTTCGACGCCCTTCAGGATGGCGTCGTCGGAGGTGGCGTTGTGCAGCATCCAGTTGGCGCCGGTCTCCAGCGCCAGCCCCATGTGGATCAGCCCGTCCTCGCCGTCCCAGCGGTCGACCACCGCCTCGGCCAGCGCCAGCTCCTCGTCCAGCGAGCGGACATGGGGATAGGCCGGATAGGCGTCGGAGAAGGGCGGGTCCGGGGTGTCGCGGATCTCCTTGGTGACCACCTGGCGGATGCCGACGTCCAGGACCGGCCGGATGATCGCCTCCATGGTCTCCGTGTCGTTGACGTTGACCACGTGGTTGAGCGAGCAGGTCGTGCCGGTCCGGATCTGCTCGATCGCGCCCAGATAGGCGGCGATCGACAGGTCCTCGGGCTCGAGCTGGAGCATCAGCGGGATGGTCACCTTGTCGAGCCAGGGCTCGAGCAGCAGGCCCTCGCCGGTGTTCTTGAACAGGCTCGCCCAGTGATGGTTGTGCCCGTTGATCAGCCCGGGCGTGACCACCTTGCCGGCGAGGTCGATCACCTCGTCGACCGCCGCCGCCGCGCCCTCGGGCAGGTCCGCCATGGCGCCGATCGCCGCGATCCGGTCGTCCTCGACGCGGATCCAGCCCTCCGGGATCACGTCGCGATCCGGATTGACGGTGATCAGGTAGCCGTTGGTCAGCAGCAGCGACGCCACGCCTCGCCCCCTCCGCCGGAAGAACCCCTCGCGACCCCCGCCGCGCTATGGAAAGGATACCGGCGATTTCCTCTCATGCAAGATCATTGTTTGGGCATCATACCCGGCAGCTTGGCCATAAATTACTCATATAACAGGAAAACTCATATTCTGTAGTGGGTCACACCGGATCGCTTCGGCGAATTTTGCTCATGCTGGTTTTCATCATGCTCAATAGACATTGAGCGTTGTTACAGATACTCGCCTCTGCGACACTCCGCATAAAGCTCGGGAGACTCATGCCATGTCGATCCGTCTCGCCGCCGTCCAGCCGCGCAGCGCCAGTGGCCCGGAGGAGCCGGCCAACGCCGCCGCCGCCCTCGACTGGCTCGCCCGCGCGGCGGACGAGGGCGCGGATCTCGTGGTCTTCCCGGAGGGCTATCCCGGCCCGGTCAACCCGGCCAACACCCATGACGGCCTCGGCCCGCTGGCCGAGGCGGCGGCGCGCCACGGCGTGCATGTCGTGGCCAGCCGGTCGGCGACGGCCGGCGACGGCCGCCACGCGGTGGAACTGCACCTGATCGACGACCGGGGGCGGACCGCCGGCGTCTATCGCCGCACCTCGCCGGCCGGGCCCTACATCTATCGCGACATCCCGGCCTGGAACTTCGACTACGGCGAGGCCGACGCGCCGCCGGCGGTGATCGAAACCCGGCTCGGCCGGATCGGCATGCTGGTCTGCTCGGAGGTCTATGTGCCGGAGCTCTCGCGGCTGCTGATGCTCCAGGGCGCCGACCTGATCGTCTATCCGGCCGGCGGCGCGATAAACGAGCTGCTGGAGGGCTGGCGCACGCTGGTCGCCGCCCGGGCCATCGAGAACCTGGCCTACACCGCCGTCTGCCAGAACCTCTACGCCCCGGACGAGGAGGGCGTCGGCCTGATCGCCGGGCCGGAGGGCGTGCTGGCGCGGGAGGCCGGCGAGGGGATGATGGTCGCCGACCTGGACCTGGCGCGGCTCGCCTGGCTGCGTGCCGAGGAGGAGCGGATCGTCTTTCCCAAGCCCTATGCCGCGATCCCCGGGGTCGGCCGCTGGCGCCGGCCGGAGCTCTACGGCGCGCTGGTCGCCCCTGCCGATCGCGACGAGGCGGCCGAATAGACTCACGCGACGCCCGCGGCCCGGCAGATCACGGTCACCGCCGGGTCGCCAGCCAGGCGCCCGCCACGACCAGCGCGATGCCGGCGAGATTGGCGGGCGTCACCGGCAGGCGGGCCGAGCCGAAGGCGCCGTAATGGGCGATCAGCGCGCCGGTCAGCAACTGGCCGGCGACCAGCAGCACGAAATACTGTTGGGCGCCGATGCGCGGGATCAGCGCCGTCGAGCCGATGATCATCGCCGCCGCGCCGATCCCCGCCGCCAGCGCCCAGGGCGGCGCGTCGCGCAGGCGCGACAGCGCGCCGAGGCGGCCGGCCGCGGCGGCCAGCACGATCGAGGCGACCAGCCCGACCACGAAGAACGGGATGTTCGCGGCGAGCGGCGAGCCGATCGCCCGGCCGAGCTGCGCCTGAACGGGCAGATAGACCGCCATCAGCACGCCCACGCCGAAGGCCGCGAATAGGAGCACGACCGGACCCGTCATCGCGCGCTCTCCCCCGACGATCCGACGCTCAGCCCAAGGCGCCCGGCAGGAACAGCGCGATGGCCGGGATGTAGGTCACCAGGGCGAGCACCACGAGCATCAACCCGATGAAGGGCAGCACCGCCAGGACGACCTCCTTGTAGCTCGCGCGGAAGGTCGTGATGCCGATGAAGAGGTTGAGCCCGAAGGGCGGCGAGACCATGCCCAGCGCCACGTTGGCGACGATCACCGCGCCCAGGTGGATGGCGTCGATCCCGGCCGCCGTCGCCGCCTGGTAAATCAGCGGCGTGAGCACGATGATCGCGGAGTTCGGGTCGACGAACATGCCGGCGAGCAGGAAGAGCACGTTGATCAGCAGCAGGATCTGCGCCGCCGAGGCGTCGTCGAGCATCCGCGCGACGCTCTGCGGCACCTGGGACAGGGTCAGGAAGTAGGTCAGCGCCGTGCCGGCCGCGATCAGGATCAGCAGCACGGCGATCGTGCCGGCCGAGGTCGAGGAGATGCGCGGCAGGTCGCGGAGGGGCAGCGAGCGGTAGATCAGGCACTCCACCACCATGGCGTAGACGCAGGCGAAGGCCGCCGCCTCGGTCGGCGTGAAGACGCCGCCATAGATGCCGCCCAGCACGATCACCGGCAGGCCGAGCGCGAAGGACGCCGCGCGCGTCGCCGCCAGGCGCTCGCGCCAGCCGGTCCGCGTGCCGGTCGCGATGCGGTGGCGCCGGGCGTAGGCGAAGGCATAGCCGCACAGCACCACCGCGAACACGCTTCCCGAGCCGATGCCGGCCAGGAAGACCGCGCCGATCGAGGAATTGGTCTGGAGCGCGTAGAGGATCATCGCGACGCCGGGCGGGATCAGCATGGCGAGCGTCGAGGCCGTCACGATCAGCCCCACCGCGAAGCCGCGGCTGTAGCCCTGGCGGATCAGCGAGGGGTAGACGATCGGCCCGATGCTGACCACCGCCGCCGGGCCGATGCCCGACATGGCGCCGAACAGCGCGCAGGCGATCACCGTGGCGATGGCGAGCCCGCCGGTGATGTGGCCGACGAAGCTCTCCACCATCGCGACCAGGCGCTGGCCGATCTGGCCTCGGGCGATGATGTCGGCGGCCAGGATGAACAGCGGGATCGCCAGCAGGCTGAACTTGTTGACCCCGTCGACCATGCGCTGGGGCAGCACCATCGAGGGGATGGGCGGCCCGAACAGCTCGAAGGTCAGGAAGGTCGGCACCAGGATGGCGAGGAAGATCGGCGCGCCCAGGAGCAGCAGGACGAGCGCGACGCCGACCAGCAGGGGGGCGGGCATCAGCGGGCCTCCCCGCCGTCGGGGCCGTCGAGGCCGCCCGTAGCGGCCGCCGCTTCCTCGGCGAGGGCCGGCAGCGGCTCGAGCGTGCCGGTCACCGCGCGCACCACCTTCTCCGCGAAGGCGATGCCCATCAGGACGGCGCCGACCAGCACCGGCAGGAAGAACAGCGCCCGCGGCACCGGCAGCGTCGTGCCCGTCTGGCCGGTGCCGAAGCTGAAGGCGCAGAGCTGCCAGGCGGTCCAGGCCAGATAGGTCATCGTCGCCACGCCGACGACGCCGACAGCTCCGCGCGCGGCGCGCTGGAGGCCCGGCGTCATGACGCGCAGCGCCAGGTCGATGCTCACATGGCCGTCGCGCCGGACCATGATGTAGGCGCCGACGAAGGTGATCCAGACGGTCAGCAGACGGGCCAGCTCCTCTCCACCGAGGAAGGAGAACCCGATCAGGTATCGGCCGCTGGCGTTGACGAAGATCGTGGCGACCACGGCCAGCATGGCGAGGCCGGCGACCCAGCCCACCGCCGCGTCGACGAGCGCCAGGGCGCGCACGACGGGATTGCCGCCGGAATGGGGGCGAGCCGAGGCCATGGCCAGGTCTCCGGCGCTCGGGTGGAGGGGAAGGGTCGGTCGCCGACGACCGGCGCCGCGCCGCGGCGGGCGCGACGCGACACCGGCCGGCGGGCGGCCTCAGCCCTCGAGCTCGGCGATCTCGGCCTGGAAGGCCTCGACGATCTCCCGGCCCCGGTCGCCGTTCTCGGCGAAGTAGAAGTCCATGACCGGCGGCAGCACCGACTCCCGCATCTGCTCGCGCTCGGCCGGGTCGACCTCGACGATGGTCAGGCCTTCCTCCTCGAAGTCGGCCATGGCCTGCTCTTCCTGGGCCATGGTCTCGGTCAGCGTGACGTTGTTGGCCTCCGGCATGGCGTCCATGACGGCGGCCCGGCAGTCCTCGCTCAGCCCGTCCCACCAGGGCTTGTTGACCAGGATCACCTGGTCGAGATTGCCGTGGTAGGTGAGCGTCAGGTGCGACTGGACCTCGTGGAACTTCATGTTCCAGGAGGTCGGGTTCGGGTTCTCCTGGGCGTCGATGGCGCCGGACTGGAGCGCGCTGTAGGTCTCCGGGAAGGGCATGGTGACCGGGGTCAGGCCCAGCGCCTTCTGCTGCTCGGCCAGGATCGGCGAGGGCATGACGCGAGAGACCTGGCCCTCGTAGGCCGCCAGCGTGTCGAGCGGCCGGTTGCCGGTCCACTGCTTGTAGCCGGTGTGCCAGACATCCAGCATCACCATGCTGTGCTTCTCCATCTCGCTGCCGAGCATGGCCATCGCCTCGCCCTTGTGGAGCTGGAGCAGCTCGTCGACCTCCATCGGCCAGAAGAACGGGAAGTCGAAGACGCCGAACAGCGGCTCGGTGCCGACGATGTAGGAGGCCGGCATGACGCTCATCTCGATCGAGCCGAACTGGACGCCCTCGTTGATGTCCTTGAACATGCCGAGCTGGCCGCTCGGATAGACCTGCACGTCCATCGCGCAGCGGTCGTCGGCCTCGACCAGCTCCTCGATCTTGCGCGCGCCGAGATCGCGGGGATCGCCGGCCGGCAGCACATGGGCGATCTTGAGCACCTGCTCCTGGGCGCCGGCGCCGTCCGGGCCGACCGCCGCGAGACCCGTGGCCAGCGCCACGGCCGATGTGAGCACCACCAATCGGTTCATCGTCCTGTCTCCGCTGTTCGATAAGGGGCGTCGGTTCGCGCACGCGGCCGCGGCGGGCCGGAACGGTCCGAGCATTCTTCAAGTTACTTTAATGATGATAAAGCCGCTTTCGCCCTGTCAAGCGATACTTGACACGGCCGAGTCGCGCCGCGGTCTCGGGCGGGCCCGGCCCGGCGGGACGGGCGCCGAGCAGGCGCCGTCTCGGACAGGGAGGCGATGGCGACGATCACGGCGCCCGGCCCGCGAGCCGGGCCGGCAGCCGGTCAATAGGTCGGCGGGGAGTTGACCCAGACGACGCGCGCCGCGCCGGCGCCGATATTGCGGTAGCCGTGCGGCCGCTTGGACGCGAAGAAAAAGGAATCGCCGGCGTGGACGACCACCACCTGGTCGTCGACGGTCAGCTCGATCGTGCCCTCGACGACGTAGCCGACCTCCTCGCCCTCGTGCTGGATCAGCCCGTCGCTGGCGCCGCCGGGCTCGACCAGGTGGAGCTGGGCCTGCAGCAGGCCGCCGATTTCGAACGGCGTCAGGGATTCCAGGATGATGCCGCTGCCCCGGCGCAGCTTGTCCTGGATCAGCGTCGGGCGGCGGCCCTGGCGATGGACGAAGGGCGCGCCGTGATCGGGCGTGGAGAAGAGTGTGCCGATATTGGTGCCCAGGATCCGCGTGATGCGGTGGAGCATGTTGATCGACGGGCTGACCTGCCCGTTCTCGATCTTGGACAGCATGCTCTCCGAGCAATGCGCGCGCTCGGCCACGTCCTTGAGCCGGAAGCCGGCGCGCAGGCGGAGCTGGCGCAACCGCGCGCCGACCGCGATATCGTCCTCGCTGTCCGGATCCTCGGCATCCGCGTTCACGCTCATGGTGTCCGATCCTCCGCCATACACCGTGCCGGCACTATAGCGCCCTTGCCACCAGAGCGGCATCGATGCAGCAAACTTTATTGACAATAAATCAAGTTGGCGGCTCAATCTAGCGACCTTTCGGACGCGGATCGGTCCGGCGCGCCCCGTCGCACGGCCGGGGCCACGCGGCCGCTGGACGCCCGAGGAACCCGCGGATCAGGAGTCGAGGATGGCGGAGACGAACCCCGGTGACAGGCTTGCCTACTCGGCCATCGTCGACCGGCCGCCGCTGTCGCTGCCGGAGGGCGTCCGCCTGGTGGTCTGGCCGATCGTCAACCTGGAGGTCTGGGAGATCGAGCGCCCGATGGCGCGCCAGATCCTGCCCGCGCCCAACGGCCAGATGGTCGTGCCCGACATCCCCAACTGGGCCTGGCACGAATACGGCATGCGCGTCGGCTTCTGGCGCCTCAAGGCCGCGCTCGACCGGATGGGCGTCACGCCGACCCTGTCGATCAACGCCGGAGTCTGCGAGCGCTACGAGCGGGTCGCCGCCGCCGCACGCGACGCGGGCTGGGAGTTCATGGGCCACTCCTACATCCAGATGCCGACCCATCAACTCGAGGACCAGGAAGCGACGATCGCCAAGTCGCTCGACATCTGCGAGCGCTTCACCGGCAAGCGCCCGATCGGCTGGCTCGGCCCCGGGCTGACCGAGACCCTCGACACCCCGGACATCCTGACCCGGCACGGCGTGCGCTACTGCGGCGACTTCGTGCTCGACGACGAGCCCTGCGTCCTGACCACCGAGAACGGACCGCTGGTCACCCTGCCCTATACCGTGGAGCTCAACGACATCCCGATGATGATCGTCCAACACCACGAATCGGAATACTTCGCCCGCCGCGTCATCGACCAGTTCGACCGTCTGTACGAGGAAAGCGCCGACCGCGCCAAGTTCCTGTCGGTCGCCGTCCACCCGTATATCAGCGGCGTGCCTCATCGCATCCGCTACTTCGAGAAGATCTTCGAATACATGGCCGGCAAGCCGGGCGTCGCGTTCTGGACCGGCGCGCAGATCCATGACTGGTTCCGCGGAACCGGCGCGGTCGATGGCTGACGGCGCCGCGACGATTGCGCGCCTGGCCGGCTTCGAGCCGGACGCCGGGGCCCTGTGTCGGTATGGCGGGCTGATCGCCGACACGATCGAGCGGGTCTCCGCCGCGGCCGCCGCCCTGCCCGACGAGGCCGAGCCGGAGCCCTTGGCGCCCGGTCGGCCGCCGGTGACCGCGCCGGCGCCCGGCCCCCCGGTCGAGCGACCGGGCTACGAACACCGCGGCATCGGCGATCTCGTCGACACCGTGCACGATCTCCTTACCGGCACGACGCGGCCGAGTGCGCTGGTCGAGGCGGCGATCGACGCGGTCAATGCGCGCGATGCCGAACTCGGCGCCATCGTCGCGCTCGAGGCGGGTCCGGCGCGCGCCCGGGCGCGCGAGCTCGACCGCCGCCGCGCCGCCGATCGCGGGGCCATGGCAGGCGCGCCCTATGCCCGCAAGGACCTGTTCTACCGCGCCGGACGGCCGGCTGAATGCGGGGCGGCCATGCGGGCGGGCCACGTCCCGGAGGTGACCGCGAGCGTGCTCGGCCGGCTCGACGGCGCCAACGGAATCGATATCGGCCGCCTTGCGATGGCCGAGTTCGCCATGAGCCCGACCGGCCTCAACGCCCATACCGCCCATCCGCGCAATCCGTGGAGCGCCGACCACGTGCCCGGCGGCTCGTCGAGCGGATCCGCGATCGCCGTGGCGGCCGGCTACGTGCCGCTGGCGCTGGGTACGGACACCGGGGGCTCGGTGCGCCATCCGGCGGCGATGTGCGGGCTGACCGGGCTGAAGCCCACCGCCGGTCGGATCGGCCGCGGCGGCGTCTGGCCCCTGTCCTCGACCCTCGACTGTGTCGGCCCGATCGCCCGCTCGGCCCGGGACTGCGCGCTGGCGCTGCAGATCCTGGCCGGCGCCGACCCGGCCGACCCGACCGCCGCGCCCGTCGGCTTCGCCGCGCCGGACCTGACCGGCGACCTGTCGGGCGTCACCGTCGCCGTGCCCGGCGGCTACTACGCCGAGCAGGTGAGCCCGTCGGTCGCCGCCGCGCTCGACAGGGTCAAGGACCACCTCGCCGAGGCGGGGGCCCGGCTGGTCGCCACGGCGCCGCCGGACATGGCGCTGGTCAACGCGCTCGCCCATCTCGTGCTCTCGGTCGAGGCGTCGAGCCGGCTCGGCCCCGAATTCGCGGCCCGCGGGCCGGCGATCGGCCGGCAGGTGCGCGATCGGCTGGAGCCCGGCCTCGCTTACCCCGCGACGCTCTACGCCAATGCGCTTCGCCTGCGCCGGCCGGTGCGCGAGGCCTGGCTGGCGGCCTGCATCGGCGAGGCGGACCTGGCGCTGATACCGGCGATCCCGCGCGAGGTGCCGACCATCGCGGAGACCACGGCCCCCCACCCGGCCGACGATCCGGAGGCCGTCGCCGCCGTCATCGGGCACGTCACCCGCGCGACGCGCGGCATCAACTATCTGGGCCTGCCGGCGCTGGTCGCGCCGTGCGGGCGGGACGACGCCGGCCTGCCGATCGCGTTCCAGCTCGTCGGCCGGCCGTTCGACGAGGCCCGGCTGATCTCGGTCGCCGACGCCTTCCAGCGACACGACGACTCGCACACGCGGCGCCCGCCGCTCGCCCGATGAGACGATCCGACAGGGAGTAGAAGCCATGGCCACGGTCGAGGAAAACGCGATCGAGCAGATCAGCGAGGATCGCAGCCCCCACTACGAGCCCATGGGCTGGCACCACTGGCCGGAGCACCCCTGGTTCACCTACCAGTTCCGTCGCGGCCTGGGCGAGACGCAGGAAGGCGGCGGCGCCGTCTCGGAGGTCTTCCAGGCGGCCTCGCGCATGACCCCCGGCGACTACGAGAGCTGGCACGACGAGTGGCGGCGCATCGCCGACCGCAACTGGGACCGGGGTCTGGCCGAGGAGCGCGCGGGCCATGTCCGCACGGCGATGAACTGCTTCCTGCGCGCCGCCGACTACTACCGTCAGGCGGAGTTCTACCTGGCGTCGGACGATCCCCGCCGCCTGCCGACCTTCGAGCGGATGGAGGCGTGCAGCCACCGCTTCCTGGCGCGGCTGAACCCGCCGGGCGAGATCGTCGACATCCCCTACGAGCCGGGTAAGCCGATCTGCGGCTACTTCGTGCGCGCGCCCTTCCCGGGCGACAGGCTGCCGGTGCTGATCTGCTTCGGCGGGCTCGACTCGATCAAGGACGAGATGTGGTTCATGCAGGCCCACGGGGCGCTGCAGCGGGGCATCTCGGTCCTCATGGTCGACCTGCCGGGACAGGGCGGCACCCTGCGCCGGCACGGCCTGCCCGCGCGCCACGACACCGAGGTGCCGGTCGGCGCCTGCATCGACTGGCTGGAAGGCCGGGACGACGTCGACACCGCGCGGATCGGCGTCTGCGGCTCCTCCATGGGCGGCTACTACGCCGCGCGGGCGGGCTGCTACGAGCCGCGGCTGGCGGCCTGCATCTCCCACGGCGCGATCTGGTCGGTGCCGCAGATGTGGGGCGACAAGGACGAGAGCTTCGGGCTCGCCATGCACATCAAGTGGGTCATGGGGGCCGCCACCATGAAGGAGGCCATGGCCAACGCCCGCGACTTCGAGCTGGAGGGCCATCTGGCGCACATGAAGTGCCCCTATCTGGTCCTGCACGGCGGCCACGACGTCCTGACCGTCGCCGCCGCGCGCCAGACCTACGACCACGCGGTCGCCAACGGCGTCGACGCGACCTTGCGCATCGTCGACCCCGAGGAGACCGGGGCCGAGCACTGCCAGCACGACAACCCGACGCTGGGCCAGGAACTGCTGGCCGACTGGCTCGCCGACGTCTTCGGCATCGATCAGGGCGCGCTGCTGAAGACCGGCTGGAATACGCTGATTTGACACCCGATGCCGGCCCCCTGTCGTGCAAGGCGGGACGGGCCGGAGAGGAGACGAGAGATGAACCTGGGTGTGGACACGCCCCGCGCGGCGATCGTCGCGATCGACTGCCATCGCGGCCACCTGGATCCCGAGGTGGCGACCATGCCGGTCGCCGCCGACATCGCCGATCGGGTCGTCGCCGCCAACAAGCGGCTGTTCGACTGGGCGCGCGGGGTCGGCATCCCGGTCGTCCACCAGGTCACCCGCTACCGCGACAGCGAGGAGATCCGGGTGAACCCGTTCTGGCGGACCCGGGCGGAGGATCCGAACGCGACCCGCAAGAACGTTCTGCGACACAATCTCGACGGCATGCCCGGCTGCACGATCATGCCGGGCCTGCACGACCCGGCGCGCGACCGGGTGGTCGACACCAAGAAGCGCTACGACTGCTTCGTCGCGACGGACCTGGACTTCCACCTGAAGGCGCACGGGATCAACACGGTGATCCTGACCGGGGTCAACACGAACTCCTGCGTGCTGGCCACCGCGACGGCGGCGAACGTCCGGGACTACGCGGTGATCGTGGCGATCGACTGCGTCGAGACGATGGACGGCCCGGCGCTGCACGAGGCGGGGCTGCTGTGCATCCGCACCGCCTTCGGCTGGACGCTGACGACGGACGAGATCATGGCGCTGGGCCTCCAGGGCCCGTCGTGCGCCGTGGCCTGACCCGCCGCGCGGCCGGCGTCCCGCTCCGCCCGCCCCTTCCGATGCGCGAAAGCCCCGCCATGGTCACCGTCAAGCACAAGCTGATGAAGGTCACGCTCGAGGCCCATTGCCCGACCATGAGCCTGACCGAGATCCGCGCCCGCGATCATTCCTTCGTCGTCGACGAGCCGCCGTCGCGCCACGGCACCGATGTCGGCCCCACGCCGCTGGAGACCATGCTGGGCGCGCTGATGAGCTGCACCCACGTCATCGCCCGGCGCATCGCGCACGAGCGCGGCGTGCCGCTGGCCTTCGAGAAGCTCGCCTGCGTCGGCCATCTCGACCATCGCGGGATCGACCGCCGAGCCGACGTGCCCGTGCCCTTCCCGCGCATCGAGCTCGACATCACCGCGAAGACGACGATGGACGAGGATGCGCTCGCCGACTTCCGCGAAGAACTGGAGCAGCGCTGCCCGATGTCGGTGATCCTGCGCGGCGCCGGCACGGAGATCGTGCAGCGCTGGACCCTGGTCGACTGAGCCCGCCGCCCGTCATGGTCATCGACTGCCACACCCACACCATCTGCCCGGCCGTCAACGCCATGGTCGCCGACGCGATCGGGCCGGACAGCGTGCCCTACCAGCGCGACATGACGCCGGAGAGCAAGGCCCGCGACGCCGAGCAGGCGCCCGAGCTGGGGGTCAAGTTCACCGATCCCGACCGCCGCCGGGCGGACATGGCGGCGATGGGCGTCGACCGACAGATCGTCGCGCCGGCGCCGGGCCAGCAGCACTACTGGGCGCCGCGCGACCTGCTGATCGAGATCTCCCGCGCGCAGAACGACACGGTCGCGGCCCTGGTCGCCGGCGATCCGGGCCGCTTCACCGGCCTCGGCACCCTGCCGATGACCGACACCGACGCCGCCGTCGCGGAGGCCGAGCGCGGGGTCGGCGATCTCGGCCTGCGCGGCTTCCAGATCGACACCCGGGTCCTCGACCGGGAGCTGTCCGACCCCTCCCTCGACCCGCTCTACGCCGCGTTGGCCAAGCTCGGCGTCGGGCTGATGATCCATCCGCTGGGCTTCTCCCACGGCCAGCGACTGGGGCCGTACTTCATGGTCAACAGCCTGGCCCAGCCGCTGGAGGAGACGATCGCCTTCAACCACCTGGTCTTCGGCGGCGTCCTCGACCGCCATCCCGGGCTGAAGGTCTACATCGCCCATGGCGGCGGCTTCGCGCCGTTCTATATCGGGCGCTTCGACCATGCCTGGCGGGTCCGGCCGGAGGTCCGGCGCTGCTGCGCGGAGCCGCCCTCGGCCTATCTGGACCGGCTGTGGTACGACACCTGCGTCTTCCGCCCCGACCATGTAGAGACGCTGGTCGACCTGGTCGGGGTCGACCGGGTGATGATGGGCAGCGACTACCCCTTCGACATGGGCGACACCGACCCGGCCGGCCTGATCGACCGGTGCGCGCGGCTGAGCCCGGCCGACCGCGCGCGCATCAAGGCCGGCACGGCCGCGGAATTCTTCGGGCTCGAGGCGTGAGCGCGCCAGGAGCGGACCGCCCGACCCGCCTCGTCGCGGGCCGGGGCCGCTACACCGCCGACGAGCCGATCGGCGACGCCGCGCATGTGGTCTTCGTCCGCGCCGACCTGGCCCATGCCCGGATCGAGGCGATCGAGACGGCAGAGGCCGCCGCCATGCCGGGCGTGATCGCGGTGCTGACGGCCGGCGACCTGGGCCCGCTGAAGGGCCTGCCGGCGCTGATCCGCGACCCGGCGGCCCGGCCGGAGGACCTGTTCGTGCCGGAGCGCCTGCCGCTCGCGCGAGACCGGATCCGCCATGTCGGCGAGGCCGTCGCCATGGTCGTCGCGGCGACCCGGAGCCAGGCAGAGGACGCGGCGGAAGCGGTCCTGGTCGAGGCCACGCCTCTGCCCGTCGTCGCCGCGATACCGCAAGACGAGGCGTCCGGCCCGCCGCCGACGGTCCTGCACGACGGTGCCCCGGACAACGTGGCGAGCCGCCTGACCCTGGGCGACCGCGCGGCGGTGGACCGGGCCCTGGCCTCGGCCGACCGCGTGGTCGACCTGACCGTGGCCCTGCCCCGCGTGGCGCCCAGCCCGATGGAGCCCCGCGCCGTCATCGCCCGCTTCGAGCCGGAAACCGGACGCTACCACCTGACCACGCCGCACCAGGGCCTGCACGAGGTGCGCATGCCGCTGGCCGCCGCCCTGGGGGTCGAGCCCGAGCGCATCCGCGTCCACCCGCGCGACACCGGCGGCGCCTTCGGGGCGCGCGGCGCGGCCTATCCCGAGCATGTCGCCCTGCTCGCCGCCGCCCGGGCGCTCGGCCGGCCGCTCGCCTGGCGGGCGAGCCGGCTGGAGACCTTCCAGTCCGACGTCCAGGGCCGCGGCAATATCCTGACCGGGCGGCTGGGCCTGGACCGCGAGGGCCGGTTCACCGCGCTGGACGTCCGCTATCGCGCCGATCTGGGCGCCTTCGTGTCGACCGTCGGCGCGCATATCAATGTCCGCAACCCGTCGCGCACGCTGACCGGCTGCTACGCCATTCCGGCCGCGGCGATCGAGGTCGTCCAGCATTTCACCAACGCGGTGCCGACCGGCCCCTATCGCGGCGCCGGCCGGCCGGACATCGCCTATCTGGTCGAGCGGCTGGTCGACCGCGCGGCGGCGGAGACGGGCATCGACCGGGCCGATCTGCGCCGGCGAAACGTCGTGCAGCGGGACGCCTTCCCCTACACGACGCCGATCGGCGCGGTCTATGACAGCGGCGACTATGCGGGCCTGCTCGACCGGGCGCTGGCGGCCGCCGATCGCGACGGCTTCGAGGCCCGGCGCGCGGCGGCGGCGGCGCGCGGCCGGCTGCGCGGGCTGGGCATCGGGCTGTTCGTCGAGATGGCCGGCGGCGGGGCGGCGCCGAAGGACCAGGCGGCGGTGTCCCTCGGCCTCGCCGCCGACGGGTTGCTGGAGGCCGAGGTCGTGATCGGCGGCAACTGCACCGGCCAGGCGCAGGAGCGCACCTACGCCGCCGTCCTGCGCCGGGCCTTCGACGCCGGCGACGGTCTCGCGATCGCCGTCCGGGCCAATGACGGGGAGCGGGCGCTGATCGGCTCGGGCTCCTTCGCCTCGCGCTCGATCGCGGGGATCGGCGCGGCGGTGGCCGATGCCGGCCGCGCCGCCGACGCCGCCGTGCGCGCGCTCGCCGCCCAGCAGTTCGGCCGCGAGGCCGACGGCCTGCGGCTGGTCGACGGCCGGATCCTCGCCGGCGAGGCGGTCCTGGGCGACCTGCGCCAGGTGGTCGCGACCGGTGTGCAGGGCAGCGGCCGGATCGAGGTCGTCGGCGAGGCGCCGCTGGTCGAGACCTTCCCCAGCGGCTGCCATGTGGCGGAGGTGGAGATCGACCCGGAGACCGGTGTCGTCACCGTGGTCGGCTACGTCGCCGTCGACGACGCCGGCGCCGTGATCGACCACGCCTCCGTCGACGGCCAGCTTCGCGGCGCGATCGCGCAGGGCCTCGGCGAGGCGCTGATGGAGGCCGTGCGCTTCGATCCCGTGGACGGCCAGCTCCTGACCGCCAGCTTCATGGACTACGCCCTGCCCCGCGCCGACGAGATCCCGCCGATCGCGCTCGACGCCCACGACACGCCCTCGCCGACCAACCCGCTGGGCGCCAAGGGCGTGGGCGAGGCCGGCGTGACCGGCGCGCTCGCCTGCATCCCCAACGCGGTGATCGACGCCCTTCGGCCGGCCGGCGTCACGCATCTCGACATCCCGCTCACCCCCGAGACGGTCTGGCGGGCGATCGGGGCGGCGGGGGAGAGCTAGTCCGCCGCCGCGCTGCCGGCGGACCGGCCCCTGACCCCGTTGGCGGGCGGCAGGTCGAGCAGGCGGGCGGCGTTGTCGCGATAGATCGCCCGTGCCCGGTCGGGGCCCAGGCCGTCGACCACCGCCTGGTTCTCGGTCGCCGAGGACCACGGCCCCGCGTCGAGCCGTTCGTCGGGCAGGTCCGGGCGGAAGAAGGGATGGTCGGTGCCGAACATGACCTTCTCCCAGCCGCACAGGGCCGCCGCGCAGGTCAGCGTGGCCGGGGAGTAGGAGATCGCGTCGACCATGATGTTCGCCAGATAGGCGCTGGGCGGCATGGTCAGCGGGAAGGCATGGGCGTCGGTCTTGGCGCAGCCGTCGATCCGGCCGGCGAGATAGGGCAGCACCCCGCCGGAATGGGCCACCAGCACCTTGAGCCGCGGGAATCGCTCCAGGATGCCGGCGAGGACGAGCCGCGCGATCGCGATCGTCGTCTCGAACGGAAAGCCGAGCGCCAGCGCCAGCGTGTGCCCCGTGCCGGCGAAATGCTCGCCGCCGACGCCGTTGTGCGGGTGGACGAAGACCGTGAGGCCCTCGCCCTCCAGCGTCTCCCAGACCGGGTGCAGGCGCGGGTCGTCGAGCCCGGTGCCGAGCCCCGACGCGCCGATGATGATGCCGCGCAGATGGTCGAGCCCGGCGATGCGCCGCACCTCGTCGGCGCACGCCTCCGGCGCCGTGATCGGCAGCACGCCGAAGCCATGGAACCGGCCGCCGGAGGCGGCGCACCAGCCCTCCAGATCCTCGTTGAGCGCGGTTGCGAGGGCCGGCGCGTCCCCCGGCTCGACGAAATCGAGCCAGGGATTGGCGAGGCTGAGGATCGACACCGCGATGTCGTGGGCGTCCATGTAGGCGATCTTGCGCTCGGCGGAGAAGTACTCCCCGCCGATCGGCCGCCCGGCGGCGGTGCTGGCCTCGGCGTCCTCGCCCGGCAGGATGATCAGGCGCGGATCGTCGTCCGGCCCGCCGATGCGCGGGACCCGGTCGCGCGCGCGCAGCAGGTCGCGATAACGCGGCAAGTAGACATGGCTGTGTACGTCCACGGCGGCACGGCCGGCCATCACCGGGATCCTCCTCGCTGGAGCGGATGCGCCTGCCCGAGGCTCACGGAACGGCCCCGGTCTCTTCGTCCTCCGGCGCCGCCAAGCCCAGATAGGCTTCCGCGACCTTCGGATCGCGCCGGATCTCCCCGGCCGTGCCGGCGCGGACGATCGTCCCCGTCTCCAGCACATAGGCGCGGTCGGCGATGGCGAGCGCCATGGCGGCGTTCTGTTCGACCAGCAGGATCGCCGTGCCCGACGCGTGGATGTCCGAGATGACGGGCGCGAGCTGGTCGATGATCACCGGCGCGAGACCGAGCGACGGCTCGTCCATCATCAGCAGCCGCGGCCGGGACATCAGCGCGCGGGCGATCGCCACCATCTGCTGCTCGCCGCCCGACAGCGTCCCCGCGAGCTGGTCGCGCCGCTCGGCGATGCGGGGGAAGATTTCCAGCATCCGGTCGCGGTCGCGCGCCGCATCGGCCGAATCGCGGCGGGTGAAGGCGCCCAGGTCCAGGTGCTCGGCGACGGTGAGCTGGGGCCAGAGCTTGCGCTCCTCGGGGCAATGGGCGATGCCGAGCCCGACGATGGCCGATGCCTTGCGACCGTCGATGCGCTTGCCCTCGAAGGTGATGGCGCCCTCGGCCACCGGCATGAGCCCGCTGATCGCGCGCAGCATGGTCGACTTGCCGGCGCCGTTGGCGCCGATCAGGCAGACGAACTCCCCCTGCCCGACAGTCAGCGACGCGTCGCGCAGGGCGTTGATGCGCCCGTAGCGGCAGTGGATCCCCTCAACCGCCAGCATCGGCCCACCCCTGCCCCAGATAGGCGGCGACCACCTGGGGATCGCGCGCGACCGTCGCCGGCGGTCCGTCGGCGATCACCCGGCCGTGGTTGATGACCACGACCCGGTCGGAGATGCGCATGACCACCTTCATGTTGTGCTCGACCAGGCAGACCGTCATGCCGCGCTCCGCGAGGCGGCGGATCAAGCTCATGATGTGGCCCGCCTCCTCCGCGTTCATGCCCGAGGCCGGCTCGTCGAGCAGCAGCAGCGCGGGCTCGGCCGCCAGCCCGACCGCGACCTCGAGCAGCCGCTGCTCGCCGTAGGACAGGTTGGTCGACAGGCTGTCGCGCTTGTCGGCGAGCCCGACCAGGGCGAGGATCTCCTCGCTGCGCGCCCGGGCGCGCTCGGCGAAGGCGCGCGCCTCGGCCGGGCGGAAGAGATCGCGCACCGGCCGCAGCGGCCGCCCGCACAGGGCGCCCGTCTCCACGCAGCGCCCGACCGTCAACTCGGGGAACACTTCCGTCTTCTGGAAGGTGCGCACGACGCCCAGTCGGGCGATCCGGCTCGGCGTCAGGCCCAGGATCGAGCCGCCGCGCACCAGGATCTCGCCCTCCGACGGCGGCAGGTAGCCGGTGATCAGGTTGAACAGCGTCGTCTTGCCCGCGCCGTTGGGGCCGATGACGCTGACCACGCCGCCCTCCGGCACGTCGAAGCCGATGCCCTCCAGCGCCGTCAGCCCGCCGAAGCGCTTGGCGACGCCGCGCACCTCGAGCATCGGGCCCTTGGCGCCGCCGGCGCCGGCCGCGCCCTGCGCCGAAGCCGCCGTCGTCCCCGCCTCAGGCATCGGCGCGCCTCTCGACCGTCGCGTCGGGCGCGCGCCCGAAGCGGCGGGACAGGTGATCGATACCGGCGGTCAGGCCCCGCGGGAAGAACAGGACGGCGACGATCAGCAGGCCGCCGAAGAAGACCAGGCGGAACTCGTCGGCGACGCGCAGCAGCTCCGGCAGCAGGGTGAAGGCGAAGGCGCCCATCACCGGCCCCCAGATCGTGCCCTTGCCGCCGATCACGACCATGACCAGGAACAGGGTCGTGTAGGAGAAGTAGAACAGGTCCGGGCCGACGAAGCTGATGTAGTGGGCGTAGAGGCTGCCCGAGATGCCGGCGAAGAAGGCGCCGATGGTGAAGGCGGCGATGGCGTGGTGGTAGGTCGAGATGCCGACCGACTCGGCCAGCGGCTCGTTCTCGCGCAAGGCCGCGAAGCCGCGGCCCGCCGGCCCGTCGGCGATGCGCCGGAGCGCGAAGACGCAGACGCCGGCGACGACCAGCGCCAGGTAGTAGAACGCCGTCTTGGTGTTGAAGTCGATCACGCCCAGCCCGGGCACCGGGATGCGCGGCGCCAGGACGCCGGGCAGGCCCATCTGCCCGCGCGTCAGGTCGACCCAGTTGTAGGCGACCAGGCGCATGATCTCCGCGAAGGCGACGGTCGTGATGACGAAGCGGTGGCCGCGCACCTTGAGGATCAGCGCGCCCAGCAGCGCGGCGGCGATCGCGGCGACCAGGGCGCCCGCCAGCATGCCGCCGAACATCGGCAGCCCCGCATGCAGGAACAACAGCGCCGAGGTGTAGGCGCCAAGGCCGAAGAACGCCGCGTGGCCGAGCGAGAGCAGCCCGGCGACGCCGACGATCAGGTCCAGGCTCGCCGCCGCGATCGCGAAGATCGCGAACATGATCATGAGGTGGAGATAGTAGCCCTCGCCCAGCACCAGTGGTGCGGCGGCGAGCAGGAGGGCCACGAGCGCGAAGGCGCCGCGTCGTCCGATCATCGCCTCACGCCCTCCGGAACAGGCCGTCGGGCCGGTAGAGCAGGATCAGGATGACCAGGATGAAGCCGATCGCGTCCTTGTAGGCGGAGGAGACCAGCGTTCCCAGGCTCTCCGAGATTCCCAGCAGCAGCCCGCCGGCGATGGCGCCGGGGAACGAGCCCATGCCGCCCAGGATGACGACGATGAAGGCCTTGAGCGTGGCGATGCCGCCCATCGTCGGATGGACGAAGAAGATCGAACCGAGCAGCGCCCCGCCCAGCGCCGCCAGCCCCGCCCCGATGCCGAAGCAGGCGGCGTAGAGCCGGTCGACGTCGATGCCCGACAGCGCCGCCGCTTCGGGCTGCTGGAAGGTCGCGCGCACCGCCTTGCCCCAGCGCGTGTAGCGCAGCGCCACATGGACCGCGGCGATGGTGGCGAAGGTGACGCCGAGGGCGAACAGCCGCGCCTCGCTGGCGAAGATCGGGCCCAGGACGACCGGCATCTTGCTGAACGGCGACGGGATCGCCTCGGGCTTCGGCCCCCAGAGCAAGAGCGCCAGGTTCTCCAGCAGGATCGACAGCCCGATCGTCACCAGGACGCTGGAGATCAGCGGCTTGGCGCGCAGACGGAAGAAGATGAGCCGGTCGAGGACCACCCCGGCCGCGGCCACCACCAGCACCGCGATGACGATCGCCGGGAAATAGCCGATGCCCAGGCTGGCGGTGAGCACATAGGCCATGAACCCGCCCATCATGTAGAACTGGCCATGGGCGAAGTTGGCGATGTTCATCAGCCCGAAGATCACGGTCAGGCCGAGGGCGATCAGCGCGTAGTTCGCACCGACCAGCACGCCGTTGAACAGGTACTGGGGCAGGATCTCGATCATCGGCGAGGCAATTCCGGAGGGGGCGGGAAACCTGGCGGGGCGGGCACGGCGACGGCGGGGCGGCCTTGCCGGCCGGCCCCGCCGTCGTCGCCGCGCCGATCAGGGCTGCGGGATCTGGCCGCTGCCGATGACCTCCGGCTCGCCGTCGCTGATCCGGGCCATGTAGACCGTGAAGTTGTAGGCCTGCCCGTTCTCGGCGAACTGGAAGTTACCGGTCAGCCCGTCATAGTTCGTGGCGGCAAGCGCCTCGCGGATCGCCTCCGGCTCGGTGCTGCCGGCCCGCTCGATCGCGTCGGCCATGATGTTGACCGTCCAGTAGCCGGCCGCGGAGAACTTGGTCGGCTCCTCGTCGTAGCGCGAGACGTACTCCTCGACGAAGGCCGCGTTCTCCGGGCTGTCGATGGACGGCACGTACTCGACGAGGCCGACGACGTCCTCGCCCATCTCGCCGACCAGGTCGAGATAGGCCTGGGAGGAGAAGGAGCCCTCGCCCATGATCGGCACCGTCACGCCGAGCTGGCGGAGCTGGGTCGTCAGGTTGGCCGCGTTCTGCGTGTTCGCCGCCGTGATGACCGCGTCGGGCGAGGCCGCCTTGATGTTGGTCACGTAGGGGAACAGGTCGGTCTCGTCGCGGCCGAAGATCTCCGTCGCCACGACCGAGCCACCCAGCTCCTCGATGACCGAGCCGTAGGACTCGGCGACCGCCCGGCCCCAGTCGTCGTTGACCACCAGGAACGCGACGTCGGAGACGCCCGCATCCATGATCGCCTCGCCGAAGGCACCGGCGAGCAGGCTCGTCGTCGCCGTGGCGCGGAAAAACCACGGATTGCCGCGCTCGGTCAGGGTGACCGCCGTCGACACGCCGGTCATGTGCGGGATGCCGTACTTCTCGGCGACTTCCATGACCGCGCCCGAGGACGAGCTGCAGAAGGCGCCCAGGATGGAGACGACATTCGTCTCCGTGATCAGCTTCTCCGCCGCGGAGACCGACTGTGCCGGGTTGCAGGCGCCGTCCTCGACCTCCAGGACGAAGGGCTCGCCCAGCACGCCGCCGGCGGCGTTGATCTCGTCGACGGCGATCTGCGCGCCGTTCAGTTTGGTCTGCCCGTCATAGGCCACGCCACCGCTCAGCGGGTAGACCGCGCCCACGACAACATCGGCCGAGGCCTCGGCCGCCCACGCGCCGACCATCGCGGCCGCCGCCATGCCGGCCAGCGGCGCCATCTTCTTCGTGCTGCCCATCGAACCTCTCCCTGTTCACCGGTCGCCCCGACCACCGAGCGGGCCGGGGCATCGGGTCTTGCCCCGACTCGCTGGCGGCGAACGCGATCCCCCTCCGGCGTCCCGTGTTCGTCCGGGACCGTTCCGGTTACCTGGGTATCGTAAGGCGGCAGATATTGTATTCCAAGCTAAAAGACATGCATGCAATTTGCCCGGGGCGGACCCGGCCGATCAGCCCGCATTGCGCGCCGAACCACCGCTGACGAAGGAGATGAAGTCGGCGAAGTCGTCGCCGAGGAGCATCACGTGCTCCCGGTTGCGGCGGTGGGCGATCTCGCCGTCGCCGGCGAAGATCGCCTCCATGATTGCGGCATGCTCGGCGATCGAGGCGCGCATGCGGCCCGACTGGTAGGTGATGTAGCGCCGATACGGGCCGATGCGGGTACGCGTCGCGCGGGTCTGCTCGATCAGGTAGTCGTTGCGCGTCGCCTGGTAGATCGTCTCGTGGAAGCGGATGTTCGCGTCGTA
Organism: Azospirillaceae bacterium; assembly: GCA_040220455.1. Lineage (GTDB taxonomy): Bacteria > Pseudomonadota > Alphaproteobacteria > DSM-16000 > Inquilinaceae > JAVJUS01. The sequence continues at coordinate 87,347 of JAVJUS010000107.1, read as the reverse complement.
GAAGGCATCCGCGTCGCCCGTTTCGGCAAGCGCGCGGCAGTCCTCGTGATGGCGCTCCAGCGCCGTGCGCTCGTCAGGCGCGATCCGCCGCGCCGCGAGGCGGGCGCACAACCCCTCCAGCTCCGCCATCACCTCGAAGATCTGGATCAGCTCCTCGATCGAGAACTGGCGCACGACCGCGCCCTGGTGGGGGCGCACCTCGATCAGGCCGGAGACGGCGAGCTTGCGCAGCGCCTCGCGCACCGGCGTGCGCGAGACCCCGTACCGCTTGGCGATCGCCGCCTCCTCCAGCCGCGTGCCGGGGGCCAGCCGGCCGAGGATGATCTCGCCCTCGAGCGCCTGGCAGAGCTGGTCGGTGCGCGTCTGGCGCGGTCCGGTCTCGGTGGTCATGGCGTCCCGTTCGCTCCGGGGATGGGGGTGGCGGCGCGCCGCGCCCGACGGCACGGCCTTGTATGCACACTAGAGCTTCTGCATTGTATGCAAAACAATCCCGAATCAAGTACGGAGCGACAGCGCGATGCCGCACGCTACCATAACCGCGCCGGACGTTCCGTCCCCGCTCGCCCATTACAGCCAGGGCGCCGTGCTCGCCGACCACGTCTTCCCGGCCGGGCAGATCGCGTCGGACTACCGCACCGGCGTCCCGCCCGAGGCGACGGTCGACCCGGCCTTTCCGTTCTACGCTTCCGACATCCAGCGCCAGACGCGCTACGTCCTCGACAACCTGACGCGCACCCTGGCGGCGGCGGGCTGCGGCCCGGCCGACGTGGTCAAGAGCCAGGTGTTCCTGACCGATCTCGACGACTTCTTCCACTTCGACCAGGTCTGGAAGGAGGTCTTCGCCGAGCCGGTGCCGCGCACGACGGTCGAGGTCGGGCGCCTGCTGGTCCCCGGCTGCAGGGTGGAGATCGACCTGCAGGCCCGCCTGCCGGACGTCGCGCGCACGACCCTTGTCGGCGACGGCGTGCCGGTGCCGCTGGCTCATTACAGCCAGGGCACGGCGGCGGGCGACCACCTCTACCCCGCCGGCCAGATCGCGTCCGACTACCGCACCGGCGTCGCGCCCGAGGCGCGGGTCGACCCGGCCTTCCCGTTCTACGCCTCGGACATCCAGCGCCAGACCCGCTATGTCCTGGGAAACCTGGCGCGCACCCTGGCATCCGGCGGCGCGACGCTGGCCGACGTCGTCAAGAGCCAGGTGTTCCTGACCGATCTGGACGACTTCTTCCATTTCGACCAGGTCTGGAAGGAGTTCTTCCCCGAGCCGGTGCCGCGCACCACGGTCGAGGTGCCGCGCCTGCTGGTGCCCGGCTGCAAGGTCGAGATCGACCTGGTGGCGGTGAGGCCGGGCGTCGCGCGCGAGGTCGTCGCCAGCGACCGGGTGCCGAGCCCGCTCGCCCACTACTGCCAGGGCGTGGCGACGCCGGAGCTGGTCTACCCGGCCGGCCAGATCGCCTCGGACTATCGCACGGGCATTCCGCCCGAGGCGCGCGCCGACCCGGCCTTCCCGTTCTACGCCTCCGACATCCAGCGCCAGACCGAGTACGTGCTGACCAACCTGGCCCACACCCTGGCGGCGGCGGGCTCCGGCCTCGACAAGGTGGTCAAGAGCCAGGTGTTCCTGACCGACCTCGACGACTTCTTCTATTTCGACCAGGTCTGGAAGCGCTTCTTCCCGACGCCGGTGCCGCGCACGACGGTCCAGGTCTCCCGGCTGCTGGTCCCCGGCTGCAAGGTCGAGATCGACCTGATCGCGGAGCGCTGAGCCATGGCAGACCTGCTGCTGCGCCACGCCGCCCATGTCTGGACCGGGGCGAGCCCCGGTCGGCTCGACGATGCCTGGATCCGGGTGGAGGGGGGCCGCATCGCCGCGCTCGGCCCCGAGCCCTGTCCGCCCGAGCACGCCGGGGCCGAGGGGGTCGAGACGATCGACCTGACCGGCCACCTGGTCACGCCCGGTTTCGTCAACACTCACCACCACTTCTTCCAGTCGGTGACGCGCGGGATCCCCGGCGTCGCGGCCTGCGGCTACATGGACTGGCTGGCCGGGCTCTACCCGATGTGGGCGCGGATGACGGCGGAGGACTTCGCGACGGCGACCCGGGTGGCGGTGGGCGAACTCCTGCTCTCCGGCGTCACCACGACGGCGGATTTCGCCTATCTGCTGCCGGAGACGGACGACGCCCGGCTCGACGCCCTGCTCGACGTGGCGCGGGAGGCGGGGATCCGGCTCCATCTGGTGCGCGGCTGCATGCCCCGGATCGAAGGCGATCTGGCCCAGCGGTTGGCGCCGGTGATGGGCGAGGCGGTCCTGGCCGACCTGCTCGACACGCCCGAGCGCCTGGTCGCCGGCATGGAGCGGGCCGCTACGCGGCACGACACCGACCCGTTCGCCATGCTGCGCGTCGCCTTCGGCCCGACCTCGGTGACCTACGACGACCCGGCGCTGCTGGCCCGGATCGGGGAGATCGCGCATGCCGCCGGCTGCGGGCTGCACACCCATTACCATCCCCGGGAGGACGAGCGCGCGTTGACCGACCGGCTCCACGGCAAGCCGCCGGTGCGCGTGCTGGCCGATGCCGGGTGGCTCGCCCCCGGCACCTGGTTCGCCCATTGCACCCGGCTCGACGACGAGGACATCGCCGCCTTTGCCGACAACGGCTGTGGGGTCGCCCACTGCCCGCGCTGCTGCCTGCGGCTCGGCCTGCCGGTCGCGCCGATCGGGCGGCTGCGCGAAAAGGACGTGGCGCTGGGCATCGGCGTCGACGGCTCGGCCAGCAACGACAGCGGCAACTTCCTGGGCGAGCTGCGGCTGGCCCTGGTGCTCCACAGGGTCGCCGGGCGGGACCGGGCCGATCCGGTCGAGCACTGGATGACCGCCGACGAGGTGCTCCGGCTCGCCACGTCGGGCGGCGCGCGGGTGCTGGGCCGCGACCGGATCGGCACGCTCGCCCCCGGCATGGCCGCCGACATCGCGGCCTTCGACCTGCGTCGGATCGGCTACGCCGGGTCCGCGGACCCGGTGGAGGGCTTCCTGCTCGCCGGCAGCCACCCCTATGCCGATCTCACGGTCGTCGCCGGCCGGGTCCGGGTGCGCGACGGCCGCCTGCTCGACGTCGACGAGCGCGCCCTGGTCGCCGAGGCGAACCGCGTCGCGGCCCGCCTGGCGACGGCCGACGGGGATCCGGGCCGCCGCCCGTAGGTCGCCCACGGCCGACAGGCCGTGCGCGACGGCACCGACCGCGCCGCGTTGCGCACCGCTTCGCGGTGGGCAACCTACGACTCCCCGAAGCCACCTCCCGTCGCCGACTGTGCCGTTGCGCCGCGGACGAAAGACTCAAGACTGCACCTTTTGGCCAAATGGTCAGACGTCATGCCCCTTGCCACCATACCGACGGCCCCGGCCTTGCCGACCGGCGGTCCTGGTATCCCTCGGGCCGCGGCTTCGGAGATCGGCCATGATCGCGAGACCGTCGCCCTGGAGAGCCGCGGAGCCGTCCGACCACTACCGGAACGACGGAGCGGCGCGATGACGGCGACGGCCGCCCGCGTGGCGGCGCCGGTGATCGGGATGGCCGCGCCGACCGAGCCGGAGCCGCCGCCGGCGCTGGACGCGCTGGGCATCAGCCACCGCTACGGCGAGACCCTGGCCCTGGACGAGGTCTCGCTGACCGTCGCGCCCGGCGAATTCGTCACGCTGCTGGGGCACAGCGGCTCCGGCAAGACGACGCTCTTGCGCGTCATCGCCGGGCTCGAGACGCCGAGCCGGGCGCGGCGCCTCGCCATCGCCGGGCGGGACGTGACCGGTCTGCCGCCGGCCGCGCGCGACTGCACGACCGTGTTCCAGAGCTACGCCCTCTTCCCGCACATGTCGGTCGGCGCTAACATCGAGTACGGCCTGAAGGTCCGCGGCATCGACCGGGCCGAGCGCGCCGCCCGCGCCCGCGAGGCGCTGGAGCGGGTGCGCCTGCCCGGCAAGTACGACCGCCGCATCCACCAGCTCAGCGGCGGCGAGCGCCAGCGCGTCGGCCTGGCGCGCAGCATCGTGACCAACCCGTCGATCCTGCTGCTCGACGAGCCGCTGGGCGCGCTCGACGAGAAGCTGCGCCAGGAGATGCAGGTCGAGCTGCTGCACCTGCAGCAGAGCCTGGGGATGGCCTTCGTCTACGTCACCCACAGCCAGGAGGAGGCGCTGACCATGAGCCACCGCATCCTCCTGATGCGCGCCGGCCGGGTCGTCCAGGAAGGCCCGCCCGACGCCCTGTTCGAACGCCCTGCGTCACGCTTCGTCGCCGATTTCATGGGCATCGACAACCTGATTCCGGGCCGCGCGGCGGCCGGGGCGCCGGGGCCCGGCCTGGTCGCCATGACTGCCGAGGGCCACACGCTCGTCGGGCGATGGACCGGCGAGGGCCCGTCCCCGGCGCCGGGGACGCCGGTCTGCATGGCCGTGCGCGCCGAGCGAGTCCTACCGGTCGTCGGCGAAGCGATTGGCGGGTCATCCGGCGAGGCGCCGGGCAACCGCCTTCCGGCCCGGCTGGTCGAGACGGTGTACAAGGGCAAGTATCGCGATTGGGTCACGGAGACGCCGGCCGGACGGCTGAGCGCGCGCATCTGGGACGGCCGTGCCCTGCCCGACGACATCCCGGCGGTCGCGTGGGCGCCGGACGACTGCGCGGTCACGGCCGGGTCATGAGCACGGCCGAACCCGGGCCCGGCAGGCTCGACCACGTCATCGCCGGCGCGACCCATTGGGAGACCGGCGAATGCGTCGACATCGCCATCGCCGACGGCCGGATCGCCGCGATCACGCCGTCCGAGAACGGCAGCGCCGATCCCCAGGGACCGCCGCGGACCGAGGCGGCGGGATGGCTCGCCTCGCCGGCCTTCGTCGAGCCGCACTACCACATGACGTCCTGCTTCGTGCCGACCGACGGCCTGCGCGACATGGCCTTCGAGGACCAGATCGAGGATCTGGGCCGCAAGAAGCGGGCCTTCACGCTCGACGACACGATCGAGAGGGTGGAGCGGGTCGGCCGGATCATGGCGGCGCGGGGCGTCGTCGCCGTGCGCAGTTTCGCCGACACCGATTCCCACGCGCGCATGGTCTGCTTCGAGGCGCTGCGGGAAGCGCGGCGCCGGCTGGCCGGCGTGCTCGACATCCGCATCATCGCCTTTCCCCAGCACGGCCTGATCAGCGACCCGGGCGCCCGCGACCTGGCCATCGCGGCACTGGAGGCGGGCGCCGAATACATAGGCACGAATCCGCAGCTCGAGCGCAGCGACGCGCTGCGGCGACAGGAGATCCGGGAGGTCTTCGAGCTCGCCGAGCGCTACGGCGTCGATGTCGACTTCCATTGCGACGAGACCGACCGGCCGGAGTCCCGCTGGCTGGAGGTGGTGGTCGACGAGACCCTGGCCCGCGGCTTCCACGGCCGGGTCACGGTCGCCCATTGCATGTCCCTTCCCAAGCAGGACGAGGCCTATCGCCGGCGCCTCTACGACCGCATGCGCGAGGCCGGAATCGCCGTGGCCAGCAGCCCGATGAGCGGCCTGCTCTACGGCGGCGTCGGCGCGATCGACCCGCCGCGCGGCATCGCGACGATCAAGGAGCTTGTGCGGGCCGGGGTGCCGGTGGCGATCGCCCAGGAGGCCTACGGCTCCATGTTCGCGCCGTACCTGCTCTATCCCGACCCGGTCATGTCCGGGCAGGTCATGGCCTATGCCGCCAAGCTGTTCTCGGCCGAGGACCTGGTCGAGGTCTGGCGGATGATCACGACACACGCGGCCGCCATGGCCGGCCGGCGCGACTACGGCCTCGCGGTCGGCGCGTCGGCGGACCTGGTGCTGCTGCGCGCCGACAGCGCGGCCGACGCGCTGACCACGCTGGCGCCGGCGCGCCGGATCTACCGCGACGGTCGGCTCGTGGCCGAGAGTTGCTACGAGGACGTGCGCCTGGACGCCTGAGGGCGCCGGGCGCGGCAGGAGGAAGCGGCCCGTCACGCCCCGCCGGGAACAAGGCGGGTGCGGGCCGCGCGGGAGGCATCGCCGTCGGCACCGGCGCGGACCGTCGTCCGCGCGGCACGGCACCACGGAGGGGACAGGAATGATCGACAGGAAGACCGCCGGCCCGGTGATCCCGCGCCGCCGCCTGCTTCAGGGTACGGCCGCCGGGGCCGCCGTCGGGCTGATCGGCGTCAAGCTGCGCCCGGCCGCCGCCCAGGAGGTTACGATGCGCGGCTACGGCACCTCGGCCCAGGGGCTGGAGGACTGGACGCCCTTCGTCGAGGCGACCGGGATGGAGATGCGCTACACCCCGACCGTGGGCGACCCGGGCGTGGTGCTGCGCGAGATCATGGCCAACGAGATCGGCCGCGACTACGACTTCTTCCTGACCGAGGTCGGCATGCAGACGGTCCTGGGCGAGGACTGGTTCCTGCCCCTGGACACGAGCCATCCCGCCCTGACCCTCTGGGACCGGGTCCCCGAGGCGTTCACCGCCCCCTTGCGGGTCGGCGACGTGCAGTACGGCGTGCCCAATGTGGGCGGCGCGGACAGCTTCGGCTTCTGGCCGGACGCCCTGGGCGTCGACGACCCGACCGAGACCCTGTCCTGGAAGCTGATGTTCGACAGCGAGGAGACGCTGGGCCGGGTCGGGCTGTCGACGACGATGGTCTATTCCTTCCCGCTGATGGCCCAGTACGTCCACAACGCCGGCATCCACCAGATCGCCGACGTCACCAACCTGAGCGCCGAGGAAGCCCGGGCGGTCGCCGATTTCGGCATCGCGCGCAAGCAGGCCGGCCAGTTCCGGGCCTTCTTCGTCGGCTTCGACGAGCAGGTCCAGCTCCTCGGCAACCGCGAGGTCGACATCCTCAACTGCTGGTCCGACGCCGTCGTCGTGGTCAACGAGCAGCAGGGCGGAGAGGTCGTCCACTACGCCAACGCCGACTACTACTTCAAGTGGGGCAACGCCCTGTTCGTCCCGATCCAGGCCGCGGAGCGCGACAATCTGGACCGGATCTACGAGACCCTGAACTTCTTCCTGTCGGGCGCGTATCTGGCCCCCATGGGGCGCAAGGGGCTCGCCGGGCCGAACATGGACCTGGCGGTCGCCTATGCGGAGGAACAGGGCTGGCCGGCCGAGGACGTCGCCAAAATCGGCGCGGTCGGCGACACGGTCGCGCGCAAGTACGAGACGCCGCAGTTCAGCTTCAATCCCGTTCCGCCCAACCTGGCGGTGATGGAGGAAGAGTGGCAGCGCTTCCTCAACGCCTGAGCGCCGCGCCTCCCCCGGCGGCCCCGGCGGTCGGCTCGTGATCCGCCTTCGCGCGGCCTATCACGAGCTGGCCGCCGGCGGCTGGCCGGTCATGCTGTTCGTCGCGGCCTGGACCGTGCTGGTGGTCACCCCGCTGGCGCTGATGCTGGTCTATTCGCTGTTCCGCACGCAGGGCTTCGCCACGGACTTCACGCCGGGATTGGAGACCTGGCGCACCTTCTTCGACAGCGGCCGGTGGCAGGTCGTGGTGCGCACCGTGCGCATCGGGCTGACGGTGACAGTGGTCGTCATGGCGATCTCCCTGCCCTTCGCCATCTGGCTCGCCAAGGGCTGCCGGTCGGCGTCGATCCGGGCGGCACTGGTGACGCTGATCACCATCCCGTTCTTCCTGGACGTCGCCTCGCGCACCATCGTCTGGCGCACGTTGCTGGGCAGCGAGGGGGCGGTGAACACGCTGCTCGGCCTGGTCGGCATCCCGCCGCAGGCCTGGCTGCTCTACTCGGAATTCGCCGTGCATTTCGGCATGGTGCTCGTCTACTTCCCCACGATGGTCCTTCCGATCATGCTGGTGCTGACGCTGATCGACGACGACCTGCTGGAGGCCAGCGGCGATCTCGGCGCCTCGCGCTGGCAGACCTTCACCGACGTCCTGCTGCCGCTGGCCCTGCCGGGCGTGGCGGCCGGCGTCGTCTTCACCATGGTTCCGGCGATGGCCGACGTGGTGGTGCCGCAGATCATGGGCGGCTTCAACGTCAACATGCTGGGCAACTCGGTCGATGCCGCGCTGGACGCGCTGAAATACCCGATGGCCGCCGCCCTGTCGTCCTTCGTCATCGCCGTCCTGCTGGTGCTGCTGGGTCTCCTCGCCCTCGTCCTGCGCCGCGTCGGGGCGGGCGCCGCCCTGTTCCGGGCGCTGGACGCCTGAGGAGGGGCGGCGATGACCACGGCGCTCGACAGGCGGGACCGCCCGGCCGCGCGCGCGCCGTTCGCTCATCGTGGACGGTGGCGGTCGATGGCCGACAGCCCGGTCTGGCCGCGCGCGGCGCTGGCGATCGGCCTGGCGGCGATCGTCCTGTCCTATGTGCCGATCCTGTGGCTGGCGCTCATGTCGTTCAGCGAGCGGCCGTTCTCCGGCCTGCCCTGGCCGCTGACCGTCGACTGGTATCGGGAGATGGCGGCCGATCGCCGCTGGCCCGGTCCGATGGGCCTGAGCCTTGCCCTGGCGGGCGCCGTCGCGGTGATCTGCATGGTCGTGGCGACGGCGGTCGGGCGCGGCATCATGCGCCTGAGGCGGCCCGGCGGCGTGCTGGCGCTGGCCGTCGTCCCCCTCTTCGTGCCCGGACTGACGATCGGCGCCGCGCTGTTCCTGTTCTTCCGCTCCTATCTGGACCTGCGGCTGGGCGTCTGGTCGATGCTGATCGGCCACATTGTCTGGGCGCTGCCCTTCGCGCTGCTGCTGGTCGTCGTCATGCTCAGCCGGTTCGACCGGCGCCTGGTCGAGGCGGCGGCGGATCTGGGCGCCAGCCCGCGCCGAATCTTCCTGGACATCGAGCTGCCGATCCTGCGCCCGGCCGTCGTCGGGGCCGGGCTGTTCGGCTTCCTGCTGTCCTTCACCGAGCTGATGCGCTCGATCTTCCTGCGCGGCACGGCCACCTCGATGCCGGTCTTCCAGTGGGCCCAGTCCTCCGACCACCAGTCCTACGTGCCGATCTCCTTCGCCCTGTCGACGATCATCCTGGCCGTGACGCTGCCCGTCCTGGGCGCCTTCTTCTGGATCCTGTTCCGCGGCATGGAGGGCCCGAGGCGATGACACCGTCAGACAGTCACGCGCCGGCGCGCCCGGCCCCTGTCCGGGTCGCCGAGATCGAGGCGGGCTACGCCGTTCCCGACACCGCGCGAGCCCGGGCGCCCGCGGGGCCTTGGCGGCTGACCGTCGCCGACGGCACGATCGCGGCCGTCATCGGGGACGGCGGCGCCGTGACAGGGGGCGTGGCCGGCGGCGCGGGCAGCGTGATCGGCGGCAAGCGGCATCTGGCCCTGCCCGCCTTCGTCAACGCCCACGACCATGGCCGCGCCGTCTCCACCCTCGCCTTCGGCGCGGGCGACGACGCGCTCGAGCTTTGGCTGCCCTCGCTGGCCGCGGCGCCGGCGATAGACACCTATCTCGAGAGCGCGGTCGCCTTCGCCCGCATGGCCCGGGCCGGCATCGTGGCGACCAATGTGACCTTCGACCCGCGCGGCGACGACCGCCTGATCGACCATGCCCGGGCCGTCGCCCGGGCGGCGGCGGAGGTCGGCATCCGGCTCGGCTTCTGCTGCCCGCTGCTCGACCGCAACCTGCACGGCTACGGACCGGCCGACCGGCTGGCGGCGCTGCACGCGCCCGAGGACTGGGCGGCGCTGGGCGGCGACGCGCCGCTGCCGCCGCTCGACGAGCAGATCGCCGCGGTCGAGGCGGTGGCCGCCGCGATCGAGAGCCCCACCTGTCGCGTCCTGTTCGGCCCGATCGGTCCGATCTGGGTCAGCCCGGGCGGCCTCGCGGCGATCGGCGACGCGGTACGCCGGACCGGCCGGCAGGCCTACATGCACCTGCTGGAGACGCCGCGCCAGCGCGCCTGGCTCGATCGCGAGCACGACGGCGCGCCGCTCGCCGCGCTCGATCGGGCCGGGCTGCTCGGCCCCGGCTCGGGCTTCGCCCACGGCGTCCACCTGCGCCCGGAGGAGATCGCGCTCCTGGCCGAGCGCGGCGCGACCGTCTCGGTCAACACGGCGTCCAACCTGCGGCTGCGCTCCGGCCTCGCCCCGGCCGCGGCGTTCGAGGCGGCGGGCCTTGCCTGGGGCGTCGGGCTCGACAGCATGAGCCTGGGCGACGCCGGCGACCTCCTGGCCCAGGCCCGGCTGACCGCCCTGCTGAACGCGGGCACGGGCCTGGAGCCGACACTCGATTTCGCAGCCGCGCTCCGGGCGCTGACGCGCGACGGCTACCGGGTGATCGACGCCGACGGCCTCGGCGACCGGGGCCGCCTGACGCCCGGCGCGCCCGCCGACATCGCGCTGATCGACCTGGAGCGGCTGGCCCCCGACCGGGCGGGCGCCGGCGGCGACCCCTGGTCCTTCCTCGCCGGTCGCGGGGCGGCGGCCCATGTCACCGACCTCGTCGTCGACGGCCGCGCGGTCCTGCGCGACGGCGTCGTCCAGGGCGTCGACCTGCCGGTGCTGGAGACAGAGCTCGCCGCCCGCCTGACCGAAGCCGCGCCGGCGATCGCCGCGCGCCGGGACCTGGCCCGCCGGCACCGGGCCGCGCTGCACCGCTACTACGCCGAAGACGGCCATCTCGCCTGACAGGATCCGCACCATCGGGAGCGCGCCTTGCCCGCCTACGACGTCGCCCTGCCGCATCATGGCCGCTACGCCTACAGCGCCATCACCGACCGCGCGAGCTTCGCCTGGCCCGAGGGCCGGCGCCTGGCGGTCTATGTCGCGGTCAACGTGGAGACCTTCGCGTTCGGCGAGGGGCTGGGCGCGTCCCTCGCCCCGGGCGGACCGGAGCCCGACATCCTGAACCATGCCTGGCGCGACTGGGGCAACCGGGTCGGCATCTGGCGGCTGCTGTCCTGCCTCGACACGCTGGGCCTGCCGGCCGCGTGCCTGGTCAACAGCGCGATCTACGCCGAGGCGCCGGCGATCCCGGCGGCCTTCAGGGCCCGCGGCGACGAGATCGTCGGCCACGGCGTGACCAACGCCGAGCGCCAGGGCACGCTGACCGAGGCGGAGGAGGCCGCGCTGATCGCCCGGGCGACCGAGACGTTGGCCCGTCACGAGGGCGCGGCGCCCGCCGGCTGGCTCGGCCCGTGGATCTCCGAGAGCCGGGCGACCCCGGACCTGCTACGCGAGGCCGGCTACGCCTATCTGCTCGACTGGTGCCACGACGACCAGCCGGTCCGGCTCGCCACCCGCGCCGGCCCGATCCTGAGCGTGCCCTACCCGCAGGAGCTCAACGACATCCCGGCCATCGTCGGCCGCCGGATCGAGGGACCCGCCTTCGCCGAGATGATCGTCGAGGCCTTCGAAGAGATGCGCGAGCAGAGCGCCGACCAGCCGCTGGTGATGGGCATCGCGCTCCATCCCTACATCGTCGGCCAGCCACACCGTCTGCGCCCCCTGCGCCGCGCCCTGGCCCATATCGCGGAGGCGGCCGCCCGCGACCCGGCGATCTGGCTGACCCGCCCCGGCGCGATCGCCGCCCACTACGACGCGGCGGTGCCCGCCTGACACGGGCCCGGGGCGGGGGCCGATTGCGCCGCGTGGCGTCGGGATGGGACCGGCAGAAAGCGCTTGACGGGAAAGGTCGGACCTCTGATCTTTAAGCGCAGGAGCAGGACGCCGAGGGCGGACAGTGGCCGCACTTCCCTTCGATATCGAAGAGTATCAACGGCGCTGGCGACGCGCCGAGGCGGAGATGGCGCGTCGCGGCCATGCCGCCGCGGTGGTCTGGGGCCGGTCGAACCAGACCTACGACCGGTGCGGCGACGTGCTCTATCTGACCAACTACTACTGTCCGGAATGCCCGCCGGACACCGCGGCCTGGCATGCCTGGGGCTACTATGCCGTGATCCTGGCGCCGGGGGAGACGCCGGAGCTGGTCACCGACGACGCCGACGACCGCACGGCACACCTGGCCACCGACCGCATCAGCCGGTCGCGCGATCCGGTGCGCGACGTGGCCGACCGGCTGGCCGCGCGCGGCATCGACGGCCCGGTCGCCCTGGTCGGCGCCGACATCCTGCCCTTCAAGTACGGCCGGGAGCTTATGGCCGCCTCCCCCGGCGTCGACTGGCGCGAGGACGACGGCCTGATCCGGGCGGTCCGCCGGGTCAAGAGCCCGGCCGAGCGCGACCTCATGCGCGAGGGCGGGCATAACGCCGGCGCAGCGCTCGACGTCATGATGAAGGCCCTGGTCGCCGGCCGGTCCGAGCGCGATGCCGTCGCCGAGGCGGTCGGCACGCTCTATCGCGGCGGCAGCCAGGGATCCTTCATCTCGGCCAATCACGGCGACACGATCGACTACTGGTGCCGCGACCCGCTGATCGGGCGCAGCGCCGACGCCCCGGCGGCCGGCGACTTCGTCCGCGGATGGATGGATTCCACCTATCACGGCTACTGGTTCGACCCGGGCCGCACCGCGATTGCGGGCGGCCGGGCCACGGCCGAGCAGATTCGGCTGGTCGAGGACTGCGCGACGATCGTCGAGGGCGTCATGGACGCCATCCGGCCCGGCGCGCGCACGGCCGCGATCGCGCGGATCGGCGAGGACCTGGTGGCCCGCGTCGGCGGCACCGACGGCGGGGTCAGCGCGTGCTACGCCGCCTTCGCCCACGGCATCGGCCTCTATTGGGAGCCGCCCTATATCGGCCGGGCGACCGACGACGGCGACAGCGAGATCGTCGCCGGCATGGCCTTCGGCGTCGAGTACTTCCTGACCCGCGAGGGGGTCGGCACCGTCGGCATCGAGGAGAACTTCATCGTCGGCGAGGAGGCCAACGAGAGCCTCACCGGCCTGCCCCTCGTCGGGGCCTGGTGAGCGCGATGGACGGGATGGTCGCCGTCGCCACGCCCCACCCCGCCGCCACGCGCGCGGCGGCGGCGTTGCTCGACGAGGGCGCCGGCGCGGTGGAGGCCGGGCTCGCCGCGCTGGCGGTGCTGAGCGTCGCCGCCCCCCACGATTGCGGCCTCGGCGGCGACCTTGCGGCCCTGGTTGCGCCGCCGGACGGCCCGCCGGTGGGCCTGGACGCGACGGGCCGGGCGCCGGCGGCCGCGACGCCGGCGCGCCTGCGCGCCGCGGGACACGAGGCGGTGCCTCTCTACGGCCCCTTCTCGGTCACCGTGCCCGGCGCCGTCGCGGGCTGGCGGGCCCTGGCCGAGCGGTTCGCCGCAAGGCCGCCAGCCGAACTGCTGGCCCCGGCGATCGGCCTCGCCCGCGACGGCGTGCCGGTGGCGGGCGATCTGCGCACGGCGATCGAGACCTGCCGCGACGTGCTGGCAGCCGACCCAGCGGCCCGGTCGGTCTTTCTCGACGGAGTCGATGCCGACGGCCTGCTGCGCCAGCCGGACCTCGCGGCGACACTGCATCGCCTGGGCGAGGCCGGTTTCGCCGATTTCCATCACGGTCGGCTCGCGGCTGACGTCGCGGCAGGGGCGCGGCAGGCCGGCGCCTTGATCAGCGAGGCGGACATGGGCGGCGCGACGGCGGATTTCGTCGCGCCGCTCACCCTCGACCGGGGCGGGGAGAGGATCGCGACCCTGCCGCCCGGGCTTCCCGGCCCCGCCCTCCTCGCCGCCCTGAACGCCCTGGAGCCGACGGCCCTGGCCGGCCTTCCGGAAGGCTCGACGCGCGACTACATGGCCCAGATCGCGGCGGCACGCGCCGGGTGCCGCGCGCTCGAGGCCGCCCGGGCGGCCGGCGCGGCGGCAGCGGCGCGCAACACGGTCGCCGTCGTCACCCGCGACCGGGCCGGCGGCCTGGCCGTGCTGATGCAGAGCCTGTTCCACTGGTTCGGCGCCGGCGTCATGGCCGCCGGCACGGGCGTGATGCTGCAGAACCGGGGGGCGGCGTTCTCCCTGACGCCCGGGCGGCCGGACACGCTCGCCCACGGCCGCCGACCGCCGCACACGCTCCTGCCGACGCTGGTGACGGGCCCGCGCCGGCGCCTCGGCCTGGGCGTCGCCGGCGGCGCGGCGCAGCCCCAGCTCGTCCAGCAGATCCTGGCGGGACTGCTCGACCGCGGCCTGGACCCGGCCGCGGCCCTGGCGCGGCCGCGCTGGTTCACCGGCGTCATGGACGAGCGCGGCGACTGCCTGCATGCCGAGATCGCCGACCGCCAGGCGGTCTTCGACGCCCTGGCGCGCGAGGGGCTGGCGATCGCGCCGGCCGAGCCCGGAATCTGGTACATGGGACGGGCCGAGCTGGTCGCGGAGATCGACGGCGTCCTGTGGGCCGAGACCGATCCGCGGGGCCACGGCGCGGCACGGGTCCGACGAGCGCGAGGCGACGACGATGACGGGTGAGACGACACCCCATAGCGAGACGACGGGCGACCGACCCGGCGAGGCGGCGGCCGATCGGACGCGGGTGGATGTCCGGGAGATCGACCGCCTGCCCGGGGACCGGCGGCCACTGCACACCCAGGTCTACGAGCACATCGTCGGCCAGATCGACCACGGGCTGTGGCGGGAGGGCGACAAGCTGCCCGCGGAGGTCGACCTGGCCGTCGGGCTCGGCGTCTCCCGCTCGGTCCTGCGCGAGGCGTTGCGCGCGCTCGAGCGGTCCGGCCATGTCCAGCGACGCCACGGCCATGGCACCTTCGTCTCCCGACCGGTGCGTGTCGAGGCGCAGCTCCCGACCATCGCGTCGCTCGAGGTCGTCGCCTCCAGCCAGAGCCTGACCGTCGCGGAGGCCGACCGCTCGATCCGCCTGTGCACCGTCGTCGATGCCGCCGACGATCCGCTGGGCCTCGGGGCCGGCGGGCGCTTCTGGGAGATCCGGCGAACCAAGGCGGTCTCCGGCCGGCGGGCGGCGCTGTTCGTCGACCGGGTGGCCGAGGTCATGTTCACGCGGGCCGAAATCGACGCGCGCCTGACGACGTCGGTCCTGGACCTGCTGCTGGAGAAATTCGCCGACCGGGCGCTGCGCGTCATAGACCGCCTCTCGCCGGAAGCCTGCGACGACGCCATCGCCGCCCGCCTGGCGGTGCCGCCGGGCACGCTGCTCATGACCATCGAGGAGACGGTGTTCGATCCCGGCGGCACCGCGATCGCCTGGTCGCGGGCCCACCACCTGGCCGCCCGCTTCGACTTCAAGGTCGAGCGCACGCTGGGTGACGGCGCGGGCGACCGCGGGGGCGGCCCGTGACCCGCCACGGCGCCGGGGCGCCGGCCAGCGCCGCCGTCGATCACCCGGCCCCGACGGCGGCGCCGCCCGTGCTGCGCTTCGATCGCGTGGCCAAGACCTTCGCGAACGGGCTGCACGCGGTCGCCGAGGCGAGTCTGGATCTGGCCGAGGGCGAGTTCGTCTCGATCATCGGACCGTCGGGCTGCGGCAAGTCCACCCTGCTCCGCCTCGCCGCCGGCTTGGAAGCCGTGACGGCCGGTCGGCTGGTGCGCGCGCCAGGCCGGCTCGCCTGTGTCTTCCAGAGCCCGTGCCTCCTGCCCTGGCGCACGGTGCGGCGCAACGTGGAGCTGTTGGGCGAGCTGGAGCATCTGCCGCGCGACCGGCTCGCCGACCGGGCCAAGCAGGCGCTGGCGCTGGTCGGGCTCGAGGGCTTCGAGGACGCGCATCCGGCCCAGCTCTCCGGCGGCATGCAGATGCGCGCCTCGCTCGCCCGCGCCCTGGTGCTCGAGCCGGAGATCTTCCTGTTCGACGAGCCGTTCGGTGCGCTCGACCTGCTGACCCGCGAGCGGCTCAACGACGAGCTCCTGCAGATCTACCTGCGCTCGCGCTTCACCGGGCTGTTCATCACCCATTCGGTCAGCGAGGCCGTGTTCCTGTCGAGCCGCGTGGTCGTGATGTCGCCGCGGCCGGGCCGGCTGGTCGCGGACATTCCGATCCCCTTCGGCTATCCCCGGGCGCCCGAGCTGCGCTTCGAGCCCGAGTTCGGCCGGCTGGCCGGCGAGGCGGCCAAGGCCCTGCGGGCGGTGACGGCATGAGCGCGCCGCCCGGCGACGCCGCGCGCGCCGGGGCGCTCGACCCCGCCGGCGACGGCGGGCACGAGGCGCGGCTGCCGGCGCGGATGCTCGCCTATTGGGGCCCGCCGGCCCTCGTCTTCGCGGCGTTCCTGGCGGTCTGGTACGCGACCACCTACCTGCTGCTCGACGCCGACCGGCGCTTCCTGCTGCCGCCGCCGCATCGGGTGATCACGGAAGGCTTCCTCGACCCGGCGACCCGCGCGGAGCTCATGGGCGCGCTTGCCTCGACGAGCCAGGTCATGCTGCTCGGCCTCTCGCTCGCCATCCTCTCCGGCGTGATCGCCGCGGTCGTGATGAGCCAGCGGTACTGGATCGAGCGGTCGTTCTATCCCTACGCGATCCTGTCGCAGACCATTCCGATCCTGGCGATGGTGCCGCTGATCGGCTTCTGGCTGGGCTTCAACTTCACCAGCCGGGTGATCATCGTGGTCATCGTGTCGGTTTTCCCGATCGTCACGAACACGCTGCTGGGCCTCAAATCCGCCGAGCCGGAGCTGCACGACCTGTTCACGCTGCACCGCGCCTCGCGCCGCGCGCGGCTGGTCAAGCTCCAGCTTCCCGGGGCCATTCCGGCCATGATCGCGTCGTTCCGGATCTCCGCAGGGCTGGCGGTCATCGGCGCGATCATCGCCGACTTCTTCTTCCGCCAGGGCCAGCCGGGGCTGGGCCGCCTGCTCGATGTCTACCGCGCGCGGCTGCAGACCGAGGCGCTGTTCTCGGCCGTCATCCTGTGCTCGCTGCTCGGCATCGCCGTCTTCGCCTTCTTCGGCTGGCTGGGCCAGCGCCTGACCCGATCCTGGCACGCCTCGGCGCGCCCCTGACCGGACCGTCGCAACCGCCGGCTCCGCGTTCGGGATCCGGCCCAACAGAGAGGAGTGGGGAGCCGTGAATACGATCGCCCTCAGAATCCTGCCGGCCTGTCTTGTCCTCGGCCCCGCCGTCGCGGCGGCGCAGGACCCGGCCGAGGTCTGCCCCGACCCGGTGGTCTTCCAGACCGACTGGTTCCCGCAGACCGAGAACGCCATGCCCTACCACCTGATCGGCCCGGACGGCACGGTCGACCCCGACCGGGGCACCTATACCGGGACGATCGGCGACACCGGCGTGTCGATGGAGCTGCGGCTGGGCGGACCCTTCGTCGGCTACCAGACCGTGACCTCGCTGATGTACCAGGACCCCGGCATCCTGCTGGGTCTGGTCTCGACCGACGAGGCGATCATCCTGTCGGGCGAGTTCCCGACCGTCGCGATCATGGCGCCGCTGGAGAAGAGCCCGCAGGTCATCATGTACGCGCAGGACGACTTCCCCGACCTGACCGGCTGGGAGGGGGTTCGCGACACCGAGGCGACGATCCTCTACTTCGAGGGCTCGTCCTTCATGGCCTACCTGATCGGCAAGGGCCTGATCGATCCGGACCAGGTCGACGGTTCCTACGACGGCTCGCCCTCGCGCTTCGCCGTCGAGAACGGGATCATGCAGTCGGGCTACGCGACCAACGACGTCTTCCGCTACGAAAACGTCATCGAGGAAGTCGGCGAGCCGATGGACTACCTGCTCGTCCACGACGCCGGCTACACGGTCTACACCTCGGCCGTCGCCGTCCGCCCGCCGGTGCTCGACGAGCGGGCCGACTGCCTGGCCGCGCTCGTTCCGCTGATGCAGCAGGCCCAGGCCGACTACATGGCCGACCCGGCGGCGACCAACGACACCCTGCTCGCGGTCAACGACGGGCTGACCAATCCCTGGGTCATCACCGAGGCGGTCAACGAGTACGGCCACGAGACGATGGGCGAGCTGGGGATCGTCGGCACCGGTGCGGACGACACCATCGGCAATTTCGACATGGACCGCATCGCCGCCTTCCTGGAGGAGGCACGCCCCATCTTCGAGGCCGCGGGCATCCGCACGATGGCCGAGGACCTCGCCGCCGACGACCTCGCCACCAACCGGTTCATCGACCCGTCCATCGGCCTGGACTGACCGTCCTCGGGAGGTCGACACGCAACGCGGCCGGATGCGTCGTCGACCTCCTCGGCGGGACAAGCAAGCCGGTGCCGCGGCTCCGCCCGTCAATGTCGGGGCTCGGTGTCGGGGCTCGGTGTCGGGGCGCCTCGTCAGGGGAGGCCCGATACGGCACGGGCAGCCGGTTCTCACGTCGCGCCCGCCGCCAGGGCCCGGCGGCGGGCGTTGCGTTCCAGGACGGCCGTGACGGAGACCACCAGGACCAGCGACAGGACGATCAGGATCGTCGCGATGGCGTTGACGGTCGGCGGAATGCCGCGCCGGTTCATGATGCTCCAGATCACGGGCGGCAGGGTCGGGTCGGAGCCGACGAGGAAGTTCGTGATGATGAACTCGTCCATCGAGATGGCGAAGACGATGATCGCCGCGCCGGCGACGACCGGCAGCAGGATCGGCATCGTCACCCGGCGCAGCGTGCCCCGCCGGGTGCATCCGAGGTCCCGGCCCGCCTCCTCCACCTTGCGGTCGAAGCCGTGCAGGGCCGCCATCATGATCAGCATGACGAAGGGGAAGGAGTAGGTCACCTGGCCCAGAACGACCGCGTAGAGCGACGGGCTCCACTCCAGGTACTTCACCACCGACAGGATCGAGAAGCCGAGCACGACGCCCGGCAGCGAGATCGGCAGCAGCACCGCCGCCAGATAGCCCGGCTTGAGCGTGAAGGACCTCCGGACGGCGGCGAACGCCCCAGGCACGGCGATCAGGCAGGACAGCAGCGCCACGACCACCGCGACCTGGATCGAGGTGGCGAAGGCCCGCCGGATCGACGAGTCGGCGAAGATGTCCGCGTACCAGCGCAGGGTCACGCCGCGGAACGGGAAGGACGCGATCGGCAGGTCGTTGAAGGACAGGACGACGACCAGCACCAGCGGGAAGTAGAGGAAGACCAGCATCGCGCCGACGACGATCCGGCTCCACGGCACGCGGCGCGGCCCGTCGGGCAGTGACGGCAGGCGGATGGCGGCCAGCGCCCGCGCCCCCGGCGTGGCGAGGCGGCCGGCGACGAAGGCGATTACGCGCACCGCGGCATAGAGCCCGGCGAAGAACGCCGCCGCCCCCAGGATCAGCGAGAACGACAGCGCCGAGGCGAGCGGGAAGTTGCCCGTGATGCCGAACTGGTCGTAGATCACGCGGCCGACCATCAGGCTGCCCTTGCCGCCGACGAGCTGCGGCGTGACGTAGTCGCCCGCCGACAGGATGAAGGCCAGCAGGAACCCGGTCGTCAGCCCCCGGCCGGTCAGCGGCAGGGTGACCCGGAAGAAGGTCTGCACCGGCCCCGCCCCCAGGTCGCGCGCGGCGCGCAGAACGTCCGGGGAGACCGACTGCATGCCGGCATAGATCGGCAGCAGCGCCACCGGCAGCAGGATGTGGACCAGGGTGATCGTCACCCCGAACCGGCCGAGCAGGTTCAGCGGCTCCTCGATCAGGCCGAGCGCGCCGGCCGCCCAGTTGAACACGCCGTTCGGGCTGAGGATCGCCTTCCAGGAATAGATCCGCACCAGGTACGAGGCGAGCGCCGAGGCCACGATCAGGAGCAGGATCGTGCGTCGCCGGGGGCCGAGCCCGAAGCGCATGGCGTAGGCGCCGGCATAGGCGACCAGGGAGACGATCACCGCGACAGAGAAGGCGAGCAGCAGGGTGTCGACGATCAGCCCGCGATAGAGCGCGTCCTGGATCACCTCGGCATAGCGGTCGAGCGTCCAGGTGCGCACGAGCTGGAAAAGCCGCGCCTCCCAGAAGCTGTAGAGGAAGAACACGCTGACCGGCACGACCAGCCCGGCGATCAGGCAGGCGATGGTGGGCAGCGTGCCCAGGGGCGGCAGGATCGCCCGGCGCGCAGCCGGCAGCGGAGCGATCGCCGGCGGCGCTGTCGGGACGCCCAGGGTCATCGGGTCAGCACCACGGCGTCGCCCGCCCGCCAGGAAATCCGGACCCGCTCGCCCGGCCGGTGGGCCGCATCCGCCCCGCCGGCGGTCTGCTGGACGGTGACCAGCCGGCCGCCCGGCAGCTCCACCACGCGGCGGTAGAGAGAGCCCAGGAAGATCGAGTCGACGAACACGCCCTCAAGCGCCACCGCCGCCCCGCCGCCAGCCGGATCGCCAGCAGCGCCGCCGGTCTCGGTCGCCGCCGCGATCGCCAGCTTCTCCGGCCGGATCGAGACGGCGACCGGGCCGTCGGCGACGCCCGGTGCCTCGAGGGATCCCCCCGCCTCGAGCGAGACGACGCCGCCCGAGGCCCGGCCCTCCAGCATGTTGGTCTCGCCGATGAATTCCGCGACGAAGCGGGAGCACGGGTGGTGGTAGACCTGCTCGGGCGTGCCGTCCTGCTCGATCCTGCCGTCGCGCATGACGATGATCCGGTCGGACATCGTCAGCGCCTCTTCCTGGTCGTGCGTGACGTAGATGAAGGTGCTGCCGAGCCGCCGGTGGATCTGGCGCAGCTCGAACTGCATCTCCTTGCGCAGCTTGAGGTCGAGGGCGCCCAGCGGCTCGTCGAGCAGCAGGATGTCCGGGCGGTTGACGATGGCCCGGGCGAGCGCGACGCGCTGCTGCTGGCCGCCCGACAGCTCGTCGACGCGGCGCGATTCCAGGCCGCTCAGCCGGACCATGGCGATCGCGTCGCGCGTCCGGCTCTCGCGCTCCGTCCTGGTCAAGCCACGCACCTCGAGCCCGAACCCGACATTGCGCTCGAGGTCGAGATGCGGGAACAGCGCGTAGTGCTGGAAGACGTAGTTGACCGGCCGGCGCTCGGGCGGGGCGTGCGTCATCTCCTGGCCGGAGATGACGATCCGCCCGGCATCCGGGCGCTCCAGCCCGGCGACCATGCGCAGCAGCGTGGTCTTGCCGCAGCCCGAGGGGCCGAGGAGGGTGACGAACTCGCCACCCTCCACGGTCAGCGCAATGTCGTCGACCGCGCGCATGGCGCCGAAGTCCCGACGAACCGTGTCGACCACCAGCGTGCCGACGCCCTGTCCCGTCATCGCGCCGTCGCGCCCCCTTGTCGCGCGGATCGCCCCGTCCATCTGCCCGCGAGCCGCGGACCTCAGGACGCCTTGAAGTCCTGCCAGCGCTTGAGCCAGACGTCATAGGTCTCGTAGGTGTCCGACTCCAGCGGCGGCCAGGCGACATTGGGCGCGTTGGCGAAGACTTGCGCCCGATCGGCGTAGATCGACCACAGCGGCCCCTCGCCGGCCAGGCGGGTCATCGCCTCGCCGTTGGCCACGGCCCAGCCGAGCTCCTTGCCGATGGCGTACTGGGTCTCGGTGCGCAGGCCGTCGTCGAGGAACTTGTAGATCGTGTCGCTCGCCTCGACGTCGGAGGCGATGAACAGCGCGTCGATCCAGGAGAACGCCGAGGCGGGATCGAAGGCCACCTTGCAGTCCAGCCCGGCCTCGGCCACGCGCAGGGTCGTCGGCGCGTTGTCCGGGAACGCGGCGACGATCTCGCCCCGGGTGTAGGCGCCGGCGAACTCCGCATAAGGGTTGGCGATGACGCCGAAGGCATTCTCCTTGAACTGCCCCAGCACCTCGAAGACCCGGTCCATCTCCTCCGAGGTCAGGTAGCCCGGCTGGTCGCCGCCCAGCCCCAACATGCGCGCGACCTGGATGATGACGGAGTTGCCGTCGTCGCCGATGCCGAGCCGCCCCTTGAAGCGGGGGTCGAGCAGATCCTCGAGCTTGGTCGGCGCCGCCCCGCCCTCGTCGAGATAGGTGAAGCCCAGGCTCGCCCAGACATAGGGCATGCCGACCAGGTCGCCGCCCTGCACGATCAGCGGGTCGTTGACGAACTCCGGGTCCAGCAGCGACCAGTTGGGCAGGCGCGCCTTGTCCAGCGGCTGCATGACGCCCGCCGTGTGAAGGGTGTCGAAGATGCCGAGGATGCCGACGCTGACATCGTAGGTGCCGCGCTTGTTGATCGGGTCCTCGTTGGCGACCATGAAGGTCGGCTGGACCTCGTAGCCCTCGGCGGGCGGCACGCGCATCTCGTAGCCTTCCCACATCAGGGTGCGCACCGTTTCGGCGGCGCCGGCCAGGCGCGGGCCGAGGAACACGCCGGGCGCGGCGGCGACCAAGCCTCCGGCACCGGCCGTCTTCAGCAGGCCGCGACGGCGGAATCGGCTGTCACGTATCATTACCCCCTCCCCTGTTCTTCAGGTCCGCCCCGGCCGGCGGCCGGGGCGGGCGTCCGCGCTCCGGACACCAGGTCCGGAGCGCCCCGGCTCACGCGGCGGCGGCCGCGCGCGCCGGGCCCAGATGCAAGAGCCGGAGCCTCGGCTGCCCGGGATCGCCGAGATCGACCAGCATCGTGCCCAGCAGCGTCTCGTCCCGAGGCGCGCCGCCCAGGCGATAGGTCTGCCGGACCGCGAATGTCGCCAGGCCCAGGCCATCGGCCGGGCAGCTCGCCGCGACCGAGGTCAGGCGCGAGCGGACCTCCGTGACCGCGCCCGACTGGCCCGCCAGATAGGCCGCGACATCCTCCCGACCGCGTCGCCAGCCACCGGTCAGCTCGTCGCCCAGCTCGGCATCCGGGGCGAGCCAGGAGGCGACCGTGGCGAAGGCCTCGCGGTCCAGCGTCGCGAACATCGTCTCCAGGAAGGCCCGCACCCGGGCTTCGCCGGTCATCGCGCCGACGCGCCCGAGTCCGGCGGCGCGACCGTCAGCAGCCGGCGCGGCGTCTCGACCGTCATCAGGCGCAGATCGTCGTCGGAGACCCCGGCTTGTCGCAGCATCGGCACCATGGAGTCGAGGAAATGGGAATAGCCCCAGCCGCCATAGGCGCGCAGGTTCTGCTTGTAGAACACGTCCTGGCTGACCGTGATGCGGTCGGCGTAGCCCTCGCGGCAGAGCGCGGCGACGGCCGCCACGCGCTCGGTGTCGCGCGGCTCGTAGGTGCCCCAGCTGTCGTAGTACCACTCCGAGCCGAAGGTGTCGTATTCGACGATGCAGCCCAGGTCGGCGACGCGGCGGGAGTAGTCGAGGTCGTTGGCCTCGTCCATGTGGTTCATGATGATCCGGTCGGCCGGCACGCCCTCCCCGGTCAGGATGCGGAAGGCCGGGAAGGCCTGCTGCGTGGTCATGCCCAGATGGACCATCACCGACAGCCCGGTCTCGACCGCGGCGATGCCGGCGGCGCGCAGGCTCTTCTCCTCGTTGGCGGTCATCGGCTCCGACGTGCCGATCTCGCCGATGATGCCGGGCCGCACGCCGCTGCCGTTCAGCCCGTCGCGGACATCCGACAGGATCCGCGCCAGGATGTCGTCGACGCTCCACGCCTCGAAGCCGTCGGGCAGCACGTGCTCGACATAGTAGCCGCAGCCGGCGACGACGTGGACGCCGGTGGCCTGCGCGATCGCCTTCATGCCGTGCGGGTCGGGCACCAGGCCGTGGGAGGTCACCTCGACGACCGTGCCGCCCCCCGCCTCGCGGAACCGGGCAAGCTCGCCCTCGATCGGGTCCTGGCGGGTGAGCCGGGTGTTCTCGAGCATCTCGAACGGCGAGCGGCGGAGCGCGCCGAGCCGCTCCATCGTGATCGGCCCCTCGGCCCAGCCCTCGCGCACGGCGGTGTCGGAGGGCGCGTACCAGCACGGTCGCTCCACGTCGTCGTGGAGCAGATGCTCGTGCATCATCACGATGCCCAGATCCTCCGGGGCGACCGGGCCCAGCACGGTCATCGCCGTCCCCGGCCGCAATGCCGACGCCGCCTCGGCCATCTTCCGCCTCCCCTCGCCCGGGCATCCACAGCACGATCGATTCCGTTTACATTTGAACCTTATCATGCTTTGGTATCGCAATAAAACAAATAAACAAGAGCATTTTCAATGGTCTGAGAATTGAATCAGCCCCTCAGAACATCAAAACTGATTCCAATTATTGATTGGTTTCGATCTCGGCCGACGCTGTCCGATGCGGCTGCCGGGCATGCTGCCGCCTCGGAACCGGCGAAAGACAGGAAGACCCGGGATGCCTGCACAGCCCTCGCAGCCTTCGGCTCCGCCGCGCCTGCCGCCCGGCTTTCATGCGGTGGTCGTCGGCGCCGCCGGCACGATCGGCCGGGCCTGCGCCCGCGCCTTCGCCGATGCCGGGGCGACGGTTTCGGCGCTCGACCTGTCGGCGGCGGCGATCGCCGAGGCCCTGCCGGAGCGCGCCCGGTCGGGCGGTGTTTACGCGGTCGACGTGACCGACGCCGCGGCCCTGGCCGGCGTCGCCTCCGAGATCGCCGCCGCGGCGCCGGTGGACGCCGTCGTCCACACGGTCGGCACGGCGATCCTGGCCGATGTCGCGACCATGGACCTGGCCGCCTATCGCCGGGTCATGGCGGTCAATCTCGACGGCGCGGTCCATGCCGGCCAGGCCTTCGCGCGGCCCATGCTCGCGTCCGGCCGGCCCGGCGCCTTCGTCTACCTCTCCTCGATCGCCGGCCTGCGGGGAGAGGCCGGCGGCTCGGCCTACTGCGCCGCCAAGGCCGGCCTGATCGGCTTCGTCGAGTCCTTCGCGGCGGAGGTGTCCGGCGCCGGGATCCGCGTCAACGCCGTCGCGCCCGGCAATGTGGACTCCCCCATGCTGCGCGCCGTGGCCGCCGAGCTCGCCGCCTAC
Source organism: Azospirillaceae bacterium (assembly GCA_040220455.1). Lineage (GTDB taxonomy): Bacteria > Pseudomonadota > Alphaproteobacteria > DSM-16000 > Inquilinaceae > JAVJUS01. The sequence goes on along the minus strand of JAVJUS010000107.1, from coordinate 62,712 downwards.
ACCGGCGCGACCGCCGACGGGATCTACGCCGGCATGGCCTCGGCCGGCGCCTCCCATCGCCTGGTGACGCCGGAGGAGGTGGCCGAGGCCTGCCTCTGGCTCGCCTCCCCGGCGGCGGGCGCCGTCACCGGCACGACGCTGAGGCTCGACGCCGGCGCACTGCTGTTCCGGCCCTGAGGCTCGGGCGGTGCCGCCGCGGGCCATCATCCGGCGCCGATCCGCATCCCCGTCTCCGGGTCGAAGAAGACGAAGGCGCCGGGCGCGAAGACGACCGGCAGCCGGTCGTGGGCACGGGCCCGGGTCTCCGGCTGGAACCGGCCGATGAAGACGACGCCGTCGCCGTCATGGGGCAGTGCCTCGAGCTCGGCCGGGTCCTCCACGTCGTGGGCGAGCGCGAGGATGCCGGGCGCCAGCGCGCCCGTGCCGGGCAGCCGGAAATGGACCATGACGTCGGAGCCCAGACCCTCCCGGAACACCACCTCGACCGTCGCCGTCCGCCCCGCCGGCGGCTCGGCCGGCAGCAGCGCCGCGTCGGCCAGCTTCTCCGGCCGGACGCCGAGCACGACCGGGCGGCCGATCCACCGCTCCAGCCCGGGGCAGCGCGCGATCTCCGCCTCGTCGAGATCGAGCGTCGCATCGCCCAGGCGCAGCCGCGGCCCCCCGCCGCCCTCGCCGGGCTCCAGCCGGGCCTCGACCAGATTCATCGGCGGCGAGCCGATGAAGCCGGCGACGAACAGGTTGGCCGGCCGGTCGTAGAGCACCTCGGGCGCCGCCTCCTGCTGCAGGACGCCGTGGCGCAGCACCATCACCCGGTCGCCGAGCGTCATCGCTTCGACCTGGTCATGGGTGACGTAGATCGTCGTGATCCGGAGCTGGTCCTGGATCTCGGCGAGCTCGGTGCGCATCTGGGCGCGCAGCTTGGCGTCCAGGTTCGACAGGGGCTCGTCCATCAGGAAGACCTGAGGCTCGCGCACGAGCGCGCGGCCCATGGCGACGCGCTGGCGCTGGCCGCCGGAGAGCTGGGATGGCCTGCGCCCCAGATAGCGCTCCAGCCCCAGCGTGCGCGCGACCTCGCGAACCTTGCGCTCGCGCTCGGCTCGGCCGACCCCGCTCATGCGCAAGGGGAACGCCATGTTCCCGGCGACGGTCATGTGCGGGTAGAGGGCGTAGTTCTGGAACACCATCGCGATGTCCCGGTCGCTCGGCTCGATCCCGTTGATGACCTGGTCGCCGACCCGGATCTCGCCCTCGGTGATCGGCTCCAGCCCGGCGAGCATGCGCAGGGCCGTCGTCTTGCCGCAGCCCGAGGGGCCGACGAAGACCACGAGTTCGCCGTCGGCGATTTCCAGGTCCAGGGCGTCGACCGCCAGCGTGCCGTCGGGATAGCGCTTGGTCACGCGGTCGTAGGTCACTGTGGCCACGATCGGCTCCCCGATGATCCCCCTGATGATCCGACAACGGGCCGGGCCGGGACGCCGCTCACTTGAACGCCCCCGACAGCCCCTTGATGAAGAAGCGCTGGGCGAAGGTGTAGACGACCAGCAGCGGCAGGGCGGCCATGAACAGGCCGGCGAAGATGATCTGCGGATCGGCGGAGAACTTCTGCTGGAAGGTCACCACGTTGGCGGTGATCGGGATGACCTCGGGCCGGCTGAGGAACAGCAGGCCGATCAGCAGGTCGTTCCAGGTCTCCAGCACGCAGAACAGGCCGACTGCGGCCAGCGACGGCGCCGCCATCGGCAGCAGGATCCAGAAGAAGGTGCCGACATTGCTGGCCCCGTCCATGCGCGAGGCCTCGAAGATCTCGTCCGGGAGGTCGCGGAAGGCGCCCTCGAGGACGTAGATCACGAAGGAGATGCGCAGCCCGACATAGATCATGATCCCGCCGGTGAAGGTGTTGATCAGGCCGAGCTCGGCCATCTGGGCGAAGAGCGGGATCGTCACCACCATCGGCGAGATCGACATCGGCACCAGCATCCCGACGAACAGGATCTGCTTCCACGGCAGGCGCAGGCGCGAGAAGGCGTAGGCCGCGCAGGCGCCGAAGAAGAGCGCGATCGCCGTGCTGACCCCGGCCAGGATGATCGAGTTGCGCAACGCCAGCAGCATGCCGCCGCTCTCCACCGCCCGGACCAGCGCGTCGAAGCTGATCGTCGAGGGCGGGGCGAACTCCGAGCGGTAGAACTCGATGGTCGGCTTGAGCGTGTTGGCGACCAGGTAGTAGCCGATGAAGATCACCGACGCGTTGGGCAGGAACAGGAACAGGTGCACCGGCAGCTCGTCGGCCAGCCGGCGCAGCCGCTGGCGCCAGGGCGAGGGCGCCGGGACGCTGCGGCGTGCCGTCATGACAGGCTCCTGGAGCGAAGCTGGAGGCGGACCTGCACGATCAGCACCGGCAGGGTGATGACCAGCAGGATGACGGAGATCGCGGCGCCGTAGCCCATCTGCGACAGGCGGAAGGCGTTGCGGAAGATCTCGAGCTCCACGACCGTCGAGGCGTAGCCGGGCCCGCCGCCGGTCATGACGTAGACGTAGTTGAAGACGAAGCTGAACAGCCAGATCGACATCAACACGACGAACAGCCGGATCGCGCCGGCGAGCAGCGGCAGCTCGATGAAGATCAGCCGGCGCCAGCGCTTGGCGCCGTCGAGCGCAGAGGCCTCGTAGATGCTGTCCTCGACACCCAGCAGGCGGCTGTAGAACAGCAGCGCCGCGAAGCCCGTGTCGCGCCAGACCAGCACCAGCATCACCGCCGGCAGGGCGAAGGCGGGCTCGGCCAGCCAGGGCCGGGTCAGGTGGCCGAGGCCGACCGCGTCGAGCACGCCGTTGACGATGCCGCCCGGGCTCAGGAAGAAGACCCAGACATAGCCGGCGATGGTGATCGAGATGATCCACGGCACCATCACCAGGAATCGGTAGACGCGCCAGCCATGGATCCGCTCGCGCAGGACCGAGGCGAGGAAGGCGCCCAGCAGTACCTCGATCGGCACGACGACCAGCAGCACGGCGTTGTGCCAGAGCGCCGTCAGGAACCGCTCGTCGGAGAAGGCGCGGGCGAAGTTCTCCAGGCCGATGAAATTCGCGTCGCGCACGCCGCCGCGCCAGTCGGTCAGCGAGAAGCCCGCCGTCTGGACGATCGGGATGGCGAAGATCACCGTGAGGACGAGCAGCGCCGGCGCCGCGAAGGCGAGCCCCTCGCCGCCCCGCGACGCCCGCGCCCGGCGGCGGCGCCGCGCCGGCTTGGCGCCCGTCTCGTCGGTCGAGGCGTCAGAGGCGGAAGATGCGGGCCGCGTTCTCACCGGCGATCAGCTCCTTTTCGCGGTCGGTGACGCGCAGGCAGTCCACCTTCAGCTTCTCGTAGCGGACGTCGTAGAACGGGAAGTCGGAGCCCCAGAGCATCCGCTCGGCGCCGAATTCCCGGATCCAGTCGGCCATCACCGGCACGATCGGGTTGGCCGTCGTGTCGACATGGATGTTGGGCGCCAGATCGGCGGCCGGAAAACACTCCCAGGTCAGGTCCGACAGCCCGAAATGCCCGAGGATATGGGGTGAATCCGGGAACTGGCGGGCGACATAGGCGATCTGGAGGGGGTGGCTGGTCGGCGAGGTCCCGCTGTGCCAGAGCACCGGCAGGCGCAGCTCGTTGATCCGCTCGTAGAGCGGGAAATACGTCTTCATGAACGGGTAGTACTGGTCGATGGCGGAGTGCAGCTTGACCCCGCGGAAGCAATCGAACTGCCGGCAGCGCTCCAGCTCGGCGAGCGCGCTCTCCACGTCCATGGGATTGAGATAGATGTAGGCCACGAGCCGGCCGTCGGAGGCCTCGCAGGCCTTGCGCGCGCGCTCGTTGGCGCCGGTGTGGTCGTGCGTGTCGAGCACGGAGAAGACGCCGCAGCGGATCTCCTCGGCCGCGTGCTCGCCGGTCAGCTCGGTCTCGTCGTGGTCGCCGCCGGTGATGACCGGGGCGAAGTCGCCGATATGGCAGTGCGCGTCGATATACATGGCGGTCTCCCGCGGCAGCCGGCCGGAAAAAGGGCGCGGCCCGGGGCGCCGCGAGCCCCGGGCCGCGAGGGCGATTTCCGAACTGATGAAATCATCAGTTCGGAAAAAATTGCCCTATCTTCAACAACCTAGAGCATCTTGTCTGCGCCCGTCAGGGCGCAGGATGCTCTAGTCGGAGGAGCCGGTCAGCCGCCCTGCTGCTCCTTGTACTCGGCGTCGACCTCGTCCCACTTCGCCGTGATCTCCTCGGCCGACATGTCGCCGCGCAGGTAGAGGATCCCGTCCTCCAGCAGCGAGGTGTACTGGGCCTGGGTGACGAAGTTGTACGGGTAGGGATGCCCCTTGGCCGACGCGCCCTCGAACACCGCGCGGATCGCCGGGTTGGAGATGTTGTCCAGGTCCCATCGGTCGTCGGCCGGGCCCTGCTGGGTCGCCGCCGCGAACGCGTTCATCTCGTCGACGCTGGTCAGGTGCTCCAGCCACGCGACCGCCGCGTCCTGCTTCGAGGAGAACGAGGCGACGTAGAGCGCGTTGGGCTCCTGGCAGATGTAGTCGAACAGCGCCGTGTCCCGACGGTAGGCGGGCACCTTGGTGAAGCCCACGTTCTCCACGCCGTAGACGTCGATGGTCGCCGAGGTCGCGCCCGACATGTCGAAGTAGACGCACATCGCCGCCTGGCCCGAGGCCAGCTGGCGGACATGCTGCTCGTACGGCACGACTTCCCCGCCCTCGACGAAGGCGCCCGCCTGATAGAGCTCGCGATAGGCGCCCAGCGCGTCGTGGACCGCCTGGTTCTGCCAGCTCCCCTCGCCGAGATTGATGTCGATGATCGACTGCGGATCGTCGAACGACTGGCCCTCGAAATTGTAGAAGTACCACTCGTTGAAGTAGCCCTGCTGGTTCGCCCAGGCCAGCGGCGCCGCGCCGCTCGCCTTGACCTTCGCGACCACGTCGAGGAAGGCGCCCCACTCGATGGGCGCCTCGGTCGGTGGCGGGAAGATGTCCGGATCGACGCCCGCGTCGGCCAGGACCGAGCGGTTGTAGAGCATGAACCAGGGGCTGACGTCGAACGGCACGCCGTACTGCTGTCCCTGGTAGCGCATGGTCGCCGCGCCCTGGCGATGGCTCCAGAACTCGTCGGAGAAGCGGTCGCCCAGCGCGACGACGTTGCCCAAGCTCGCCTGGTTGCGCGCGGTCGGGCCGCCCCACCAGAGCATCGCGTCGAAGCCCTCGCCGGCATTGGCCGCCGCCGCCACCGCCTGCTCGATGCCTTCCGCGCTCTTGAACTCGATGTCGACCTGCACGCCGGTCGCCGACTGGAAGCGGTCGGCGGCCGCTGCGTAATACAGCATGGCGGCCGAGCCCGGCGGGTTCTTGTACTGCCAGAAGGTGATCCGCTCGCCCTGCGCGCGGGCATGGCGCAGGACGCCCGGCATGGCGACGGTCGCCGCTGCGGCGGCGGTGCCCTTGAGCAGCGTGCGGCGGCCGGCCGTCGGCCCCGTCCGGCGCTTGATCGTGTCGGTCATGTCCCCTCTCCCTGTTCGTCTCGTCGTTGGAGGCGGGCGTCCGCCGCGGTCCGTCACGGCAGACGCTCGGTCTTCGCCTCGAGGCGCCGGAAGAAAAGCGACGACGGGTAGCTGAGCGCGAAGAAGATCAGCCCGACCGTCGTCAGCGTCTCGAGGTACTTGAAGGAGGAGCTCGCCAGGAGGTTGGCGGTGTTGAGCAGCTCGTAGACCGTGATGGTCGACAGCAGCGGCACCTCCTTGAAGAGCTGGATGAGGTAGTTGCCCAGCGCCGGCACCATCGGCCGGACCGCCTGGGGCAGGACGATGCGCGCCCACAGCGTGCCCGCCGGCAGGTTGAGCGCCGTCGCCGCCTCCCACTGCCCGCTCGGTACCGCCCGGATGCCCGAGCGGTAGACCTCGGCCGTGTAGGTCGCGTAGTGCAGGCCGATGACCAGGATGCCGGTGGGCTCGGCCGGCAGCTTGATGCCGATCTCCGGCAGGACGTAGAAGGCGAAGAAGAGCTGGACGAGCAGCGGCGTCAGCCGGATCGCCTCGGTCAGCGCCCAGACGGCCCGATCGACCACCGGCCCGCCGGTCAGCCGCGCCACGGCGAAGGCGAGGCCCAGCACCATGGCGACGAGGTAGCCGAGCAGCGCCAGCCGGATCGTCACCAGCGTCGCGTCCAGGAGCTCCGGCAGCACGTCGATCGTGTAGGCGAGGTCGAAGCCCATCACGCCATCCCCACCGGAATCGCGCGCCTGACCCGCGCGTCGATCGCCCGGGCCGCCCAGGCCAGCGGCGCCGCCATGCAGAGATAGAGCACCAGCACCAGCGAGAAGATGATCAGCGGCTGGCCGAAGGCGGACGCCGCCTGGCGGCCGGCGAAGGCGAGCTCGGTGACGCTGATCGCGCTGAGCAGCGCCGTGCCCTTGAGCAGGTCGATGAGCAGGTTGCCGAAGGGCAGGACGACGCGCAGCATCGCCTGGGGCAGCAGGATGCGCGAGAAGGTGGTCCAGGGCGGCAGGTTGAGCGCGATGCAGGCCTCCCGCTGGGCCCGCGGGATCGCCTCCAGCGCGCCGCGCACGACCTCCGAGCCGTAGGCCCCGACATTGAGACCGAGCACGATCACCCCGGCCTCGATCGGCGGCAGACGCACCCCGATCAGGGGCAGGGCGAAATAGACCCAGTAGATCTGCACGAAGGCCGAGGTGCCGCGGAAGAACTCGACATAGATCCTGACCGGCACCGCCACCAGCGGGTTGCGCACCTCGCGCAACACCCCGACCACGAGCGAGACGACGAGCGCGAGGAGCCCCGCCTGCAGCGTCACGCGCAGCGTGACCAGGCTCGCCTCCAGCAGCGACGGCAGGACGAGAGCGACGAGGTCCATCGCTTAGCCTCCTCGCGCGGTCGGGGTGGCGCGGCGCGGGTCCGGCGCGGCCCGCGCGTCAGCCGGCGCAGATCTCCTCCAGCGTCGGCGCGTCGGGGCCGGGGCGGTCGGCCGGGCCGAAGCCGTACTCGGCCGTCAGCTCGCCGACCGTGCCGTCCGCGCGCAGGGTGTTCAGCGCCTGGTCGAAGGCGTCGCGCAGGTCGCCGGCGTCCCGGGCGAACGGATAGGCGGCGAAGAACTCGATGGAGCCGGTGTAGTCGCTCGGCTTGGACCACTGGACGACACGCTCGAACTCGGCCGGGTCGAGCTCCTCGAAGATCAGGCGGATCGTGCTCGAGGCCTCGACGATGGCGTCGACCCGCCCGCTGCGCATGCCGGCGGTCAGGGTCGTGGTGTCCTGGAAGCGGACGATCTTGGCCTCGTCGACGCCGGCGTTCCTGGCGATCTCGTTAGGCGTGGTGCCGGCGATCAGGCCGACCGTCACGTCCTTGGCGACCAGGTCGTCCCAGCCGTTTATGCCCTTCGGATTGCCGGCCGCGACGATGCAGGACTGGCCCTCGATCAGGTGCGGCGTCGCGAAGTTGATGAGCTCGCAGCGCTCGGGCTTGACGAAGATCGGCAGGCAGGTGTCGATCCGCCCGGCCAGGATCGCCGGGATGAAGGAATCGAAGTTCATCGCCACGCCCTGGACTTCCTCGATCCCGATCTCCGCGGCGACGGCGCGCGCGATCGCGATCTCGGAGCCGACCAGCGAGCCGTCCTCGCTGGTGTAGTTGTACGGCCGTTCGCCGTTGAAGCCGTAGAGCAGGTAGCCGCGCTCGCGGATGGCCTCCAGGCTGTCGGTCCGCGCGCGGGCGAGGCCCGGCAGCGCGGTGGCGGCCAGGGTCCCGACGGCACCCGCCTGCAGCAGCCGGCGGCGCCCGATCTCGAAGGTCTTTCGGGTCATGTCTTCGGTCCTCCGTCGATGGGTTGCGGATGGCGCGAACTCGACCGGGTCGACGAAGACGGGCCCCGCCCGGCCCCGCGGCGCCGCCCCTCGCGGCGCGCCCCGGCCGAGGGCCGGCCGGGGCTGCACGCATGACCGGGGAAGACGGCCCCCTCCTCCCCATCCGGCATCCGCGCGATCCGGCCTCCCCCGACCGCGCGCGGCACCGGTGTCGATCCTCCGCCGGGCCGCAGCCGCAACGCCACGAAGGATCCGAACGACGACGGTAGTGTTGCGCCAATGACTGATTGGCGTCAATTGATTCCGGACAACTAAGTCGATTTCCATCGCTGGATGCCCTAAATTTGGGCAATTGCTCCAAAAATTGATGACACCAATTTTATATTGGATTCGTTATTGGACGCAATCCCGGCCCGCCGACCGCGTCGCGTCCCTCAGGCGCCGGCGGGTACGGCCGAGAGCAGATTGGCCCGCAGCGTCTCCAGGTGCTCGCGCATCGCGTGTTCGGCCGCGTCGGCGTCGTGCGCGGCGATCGCCTCGACGATGGCGGCGTGCTGGCGGGTATAGATCTGTCGCCGAGAGGCAGTCAGCGCCTTGCGGCCGAGCTGGCCCCAGGCGGTCTCGTCGCGCGCGGCGTTGAACGCGTCGAACAGCGCCATCAGCAGCTTGTTGCGCACGCAGTGGGCGATCGTGGCGTGCAGCTTGCTGTCCCAGCGCTCCAGGACCTCGGCCTCGGTCGCCTGGACCAGCTTCTGGACGCAGCGGCGCATCTCGGCGATCTCGCTCTCGCTCGCGCGCAGGGCCGCCATGCGGGCGATCCCGGGCTCGACCAGCAGGCGGACCTCCATGATGTCGGCCGGGTTGGTCATCGCCCGGATCGCGGAGAGGTCGCGCGAGGTCTCGATCGGGCGGGCGCCGACATAGGTGCCCTTGCCGACATGGCGCCATACCGCGCCTTCCGACTCCAGCACCTCGAACGCCTCGCGCAGCCCGCTGCGGCTGATGCCCAACATGCCGCACAGGTCGCGCTCCGGCGGCAGGCGCGCGCCTGGCGGATAGCCGCCATCGGCCAGCAGGCTGCGCAGTTTTTCGAGCGCCACGTCGCGCCGCTTCATCCGACCGGTCTCCCCCTGACCAAGGACCCGGGGCCTCGTGCCCGGACCGGCTTCATACGGGAGAGGCCGGTCGGGTGCAAATCCCGGGCTCCCGTCCCGCCGAGGGCGATCCGGCCGGCGCGGACCCGTCAGGCGCGCTCGAAACCGCGTCGGATCTCCCAGGGCGTGACGACGGCCAGCTCCTCGGCCCATTCGAGCCGCGCGAGCCGGGCCAGATGGTCGCGCACCGCCGGACCCAGCCCGGCCGCCGCGACCTCGGAGGCTTCGAAGGCGCCGATCGCGTCGCCCAGGGTCCGCGCCAGCGGCGACGCGACATCCGGATCGGCGTCGTAGGCGCTGGCCTCGACCGGCGGCGGCGCCGCGGCGCCCGCCTCCAGCCCGGCGAGCCCGGCGGCGAGGATGCCGGCGATCGAGAACCACGGGTTCATGTCCGCGCCCGGCAGGCGGAACTCGAAGCGCATCGCCGGGCCGCGGTTGACCGTGCGGACCATGACCGTGCGGTTGTCGCCGCCCCAGCTCGCGTTGGTCGGCGCGAAGCTGGCCGGACGCAGCCGCTTGTAAGAATTGTGATAGGGCATGTGCAGGAGCTGGAAGTCCCGTGCGTGGCGCACCAGGCCGGCCAGGAAGGCGCGCCCCCGGGCGCCGAGCCCGTCCGGGCTTTCCTCCCCCGCCGCCGCGCCCAGCACGCCGTTGCCGGCCTCGTCGGTCACGCGGATGTGGACATGTCCGCTGGAGCCCGCCTGGTGCGGGTCGAGCTTGGCCATGAAGCTGGCCGCCAGCCCCTCGCGGCGGGCGAGGTCCTTGGTCAGGTGCTTGAAGATCGCGTGCTGGCGCGCCGCGCCCTCCGGATCGGCGGGCGCCAGGTTGATCTCGATCTGACCCGGCCCGCCCTCGCCCTGGCTGGTCTCGTCGACCATGCCGGCCTCTTCCATCAGACCGCGCAGGCGCTCGCAGAAGTCCTCCGCGAAGCCGGAGATCAGGACGTCGTTGTCGCCGTGGAAGTGGTAGAAGGCCTCGAGGTCGCGGTAGTCGCGGGCATGGGCCTCGGCATAGCCGGTGCGGAACAGGTAGAATTCCAGCTCCGTCGCCACGGTGGCGCGCAGGCCGTGGGCGGCTAGGCGCTCGATCTGGCGGGCGAGGATCGCGCCCGGCGCCTCGGCCACCGGCCTGCCTTCTGCGTCGAGAACGTCGGCGAGCACGATCGCCGTGTGCGGCTCCAGCGCTGTGCGGAAGGCGGTCTCCGGCCGCGGCATGAGAAGCCCGTTGCGAAAGCCGGTGTGGTAGCCGGTCGCCGGGATGTCGGTCGCCGGCACGTTCTCGATGCCGGTGACCAGATGATAGTTCGGCATGGCCAGGCCGCCGGCCGCGACCTCCGCCCAGCGCCGGGCGGGCACCCGCTTGCCGACCAGGCGGCCCACATTGTCCGGCGCGGCGACCGCGATCTGCCGCGCGGCGGCCAGGATGTCGGTGCTCATCGGCTGAGTTCCCCGCCGTCGATCGGCACCAGCGCCCCGGTCATGTACCCCGCGTGGTCCGAGGCCAGGAAGACGCAGACCGACGCGATCTCCTCCGGCTCGGCGAAGCGTCCGAGCGGGATGCCCGCGCGGTAGCGCTCGGCAACGGTCGCCGGGTTCCTGCCCTGGCGCGCCGCGATCGCCGGGACCGCGCGCTCGAGCATCGCGCTGCGCACGGTTCCCGGGCAGACCGCGTTGACGCGCACGCCGGCGGGGCCCAGCTCCTCCGCCAGGGCGTCGACCAGCCGATTGACCCCGGCCTTGGACGCGCCATAAGCGCCCCACAGCGCGCCGGTCTTGAAGCCCGCCTGGGACGAGACGAAGGTCAGCGTGCCCCCGGCCGTCAGCCGCCGGGCTGCGGCGCGCGCGACCAGGAAGCTGCCGGTCAGGTTGACGTCGATCACGCGGCGAAACTCGGCCACGCTCTGCTCGGCGACGGGCACGATGGCGACGACGCCGGCGGCGTGGACCACATCGGTCACCGGCCCGCCGGCTGCCTCGCCGACCGCGTCGAAGGCGGCCTCGACGGCGGCTTCGTCGGTCACGTCGCAGGCCGTCACGCCCGGCCCGGCCGTGGCGTCGAGCGCCGTGACGGCCGCGCCGCAATCGGCGAAGGCCCGTGCGATCGCGGCGCCGATCGCGCCCGCCGCCCCCGTCACCAGCACCCGCCGTCCGATCATGTCGAGTGTCGCCTGCATCGTCCCCGGTGCTCGCCCCCTCGCGATTCCCTCAGATCCCCATCGCGCAGCCGTCCATGCGCGGATCGGAGCCGCCGGTCAGCACGCCTTCCCGCCAGTCGATGCGCACCGCCTGGCCGCCGCCGTGCGGCTCGCCCGCCGGCGCGACCCGGTGGCCGAGCCGGACCAGCCCGGCGCGCGCCGCCTCGGGCACGCCGGTCTCGACGCGCACCGCCGTGCCGTCGTGGAACACGCGGGCCAGATCCAGAGCCTCCTGGATGTCGAGGCCGAAATCCAGGAGGTTCGTCAGGAAGTGAACATGGCCCATCGGCTGGAACTCGCCGCCCATGACGCCGAAGGGCATGACCGCGCGCTCGCCCTCGGCCAGCATGCCGGGCATGATGGTGTGCAGCGGCCGCTTGTTCGGGCCGAGTTCGTTCGGGTGGCCGGCTTCCAGCGTGAAGCCGACTCCGCGGCTCTGCAGCAGGACGCCGCTTTCGGGGGCCATGATGCCGGTGCCGAAATCGTGGAACAGCGAGTTGATCAGGCTGACGCAGGTCCGGTCGCGGTCGACCACCGAGACGTAAACCGTGTCCGACTTGACCCGCGGCCTCTCCCGCCCCAGGTCGGCCGCCCGGCCCGGATCGAAGCGCCCGCGCAGGCGCGCGGCCGTGTCGGGATCGAGCAGGCGGTCGACGACGCCCGCCGCCGAGGCGGGGTCGCTCACCCACCGGTCGCGCTCGGCATAGGCGAGGCGTGCGGCCTCGATCTCGGCGTGCAGGCGCTCGACCGACAGCGGCGCGGCGCCGGCCGCGTCGAGCCCGGCCAGGATCCCCAGCATCACCAGCGCCGTGACGCCCTGGTTGTTGGGTGGCATCTGGAAGACCCGTGCGCCGCAGTAGGTCCCTTCCAGCGGCGTCACGTAGTCGCCCGCCGCGGCGGCGAAGTCGTCGAGCGTATGGGCCCCGCCGAGCGCCCGCAGCCGGCCCACAATGTCCTCGGCCACCGCGCCCGTGTAGAAGGCGGACGCCCCCTCCGCCGCGATGCGCCGCAGCGTGCGGGCGAGTCGCGGCTGGCGGTGGATCTCGCCGACGCCGGGCGCCCCGCCCCTCGGCAGGAAGACCGCCGCCGCCCCCGGATCGCGGGCGAGCTTGGGCACGGAGACGCGCCAGTCGACGGCCACGCGCGAGTGGACGGGGTAGCCCGTCTCGGCATAGCCGATCGCTCGGGCCAGGACGGCGTCGATGCCGGCGCGCCCGTGCTCGGCGACCAGCCGGCACCAGGCCTCGACGGCGCCCGGTACGGTCACGGCGTGGGGGCTCGTCTCCGGGATCCCGGTCAGCCCCTCGGCGCGCAGGGCGGCCGGGTCCGCCCCCGCCGGAGCCCGCCCGGAGCCGTTGTAGGCGACCAGCGGCACCCGGCCCTCCGGTGCGATCATGGCGAAGCAGTCGCCGCCGATACCGGTCTGGTTGGGCTCGACGACGCTCAGCACCGCGACGGCGGCGACCGCCGCGTCGACCGCGTTGCCACCGCGCGCCAGCATTTCCAGCCCCGCATGGGTGGCCAGCGGGTTCTGGGTGGCGACCATCGCCTCGACCCCGTGGACGGGCGAACGGCCGGGCAGATTGAAGTCGCGCACGGGCAGGCGTCCCAGGTCGGAGCTACGAGACCGCGCGCCGGAGCCTACCGCGGGTGTCGGCGCGCAGGTCTGATACCAAAGCCGGATTGGCCTTTCATCGATCCGGCCTTGACGTCATGATGAACCATATTGGGCAGAGAATGACAAGCTCTCCCTGCTTTGGCATCGGCGAGAATGCTGATACCTTTATTCAAGTTGGTTCCATATCGTGAGACGAGGAATGGCGGCAACGAACACACCGCGACGACGGCCGGGACGGCCGCGGGATCGGGGGCCCGGCCAGCCTTGAGCACGACCGGATTCCCCTCGAGCCTGCCCGACGGCGACGCGCCGCGGGTGCGCTTCATGGGCGTGACAAAGCGGTTCGGCGCCCTGACGGTGATCGACTCGCTGGACCTGGAAATCGCGGCCAACGAAACGGTGTCGATCATCGGGCCGTCCGGCTCGGGCAAGACGACGGTCCTGCGCCTGCTGATGACGCTGGAAAGCGTCGACGAGGGCGTGATCTATGTCGACGGAGAGCCGCTGACCCACATGGCGCGCGACGGCCGCCTGGTGCCCGCCGACCGCGCTCATCTGCGGCGGATGCGCGCCAAGATCGGCATGGTCTTCCAGCACTTCAATCTGTTCCCGCACATGACGGCGCTGCAGAACTGCATGGAGGCGCCGCGCAAGGTGCTGGGGCTGAGCCGGGCCGAGGCGCGCGAACGCGCGGCGACGCTGCTGGGCATGGTCGGGCTGGCCGACAAGCTGGACCAGCACCCGGCGCGGCTGTCCGGCGGCCAGCAGCAGCGCGTCGCGATCGCCCGGGCGCTGGCGCTGAGGCCGAAGGTGATGCTGTTCGACGAGGTGACCTCGGCGCTCGATCCCGAGGTCATCGGCGAGGTGCTGGGCGTGATCCGGACCCTGGCCGTCGAGCACGAGCTCACCATGATCCTGGTCACCCACCAGATGGGCTTCGCGCGCGAGATCTCCGACCGGGTGTGCTTCTTCTACGGCGGCCGGATCGCCGAGCAGGGCCCGCCGGAAAAGATCTTCGGCGAGCCGGACAATCCCCGCACCCGCCAGTTCCTGTCCGCCGTGCTCCAGGCGTCCTGACCCGCCGATCCGCGGGCGACCGGGGCGACCGGGGCGGCGGCCCTCAGGGCGCGGGCTCCGGCGCCGCGAGGCACGCCTCGACCGCCACGCCGGTGCGCAGCACCCGCGCCTCCCCGTCGCGCGGCCCGACGATCTGCAGGGACAGCGGCAGCCCCCCGCCCGTGCGACCGCAGGGCAGGGCCAGGCTCGGCAGGTCGAGCCAGTTCGAGACCCGGGAGATCCGGCTCATCGGCGAGGCGGCCTCGTCGACCTCCGCGACCGGCGCCGCGGGGGCCGTCACGGTCGGCGTGACGAGCACGTCGATGTCCGCGAAGACCGGATCGAAGCGCGCCATGTCGGCCTCGCGCTCCAGCAGCAGGGCATGATAGTCGGCCGCCGCGACCTCGCCGCCGGCCCGGATGCGGGCCAGCACCGCCGGGTCCATGGCCCGACCGGCGGCCTCCAGGCGATCGCGATGGATCGCGAAGCTCTCGACCGACAGGATCGTCCCGACCGAGGCGGCCGCCTCCGTGAAGGGGCCCGGCAAGGGCGCCTCGCGGACATACGCCCCCGCCTCCGCGAGCCGGCCGAGCGCCGCCCGGTAGGCGGCGACGACGGCGGCGTCCATCGCCTCCAGCTCCGCCGCCGCGAGGGTCCCGACGCGCAGGCCCTCGAGGTCGGCCGCGCGCGGTCCGGGGCGCGGGCGCGCCGGCCGCCCTCTCAGCGCGTCGAGAACGAGGGCGGCGTCCGCGACCGACCGGCAGATCGGCCCCGCCACGTCCATCGAGGGGCTGAGCGCCAGGACGCCGTCCAGCGGGATCGTGCCGCGCACCGGCTTGTAGCCGACGAGCCCGCACAGCGCCGCCGGGATGCGGACCGAGCCGCCCGAATCCGTCCCGATCGCCGCGGGCACCAGCCCGCCCGCGACCGCCACCGCCGAGCCGCTGCTCGATCCGCCGGGCACGCGATGGACCTGCCGGTCGACCGGATTCCAGGGCGTGCCCCTATGCCGGTTCGTGCCCCAGCTGCCATAGGCGTACTCGGTCATGTGCGTCTTGCCGATCAGGATCATTCCCGCGTTCACCAGGGACCGGGCCAGGGACGCCGAGCGCGCCGGCAGGATCGGGTCGGCCGACGCGGAGCCATAGCCGCTCGGCTGGCCGGCCACGTCGATCAGGTCCTTCAGCGCCACGGGGATGCCCTGCAGCGGGCCCAGCACCGTCCCGGCGGCGCGCAGGGCATCGAGCGCCCGGGCCGTCGCCAGCGCCGGCTCCGCCGCGACATGGACGAAGGCATGAAGCGCCTCGTCCTCCGCCGCGATCCGCTCCAGGCAGGCGGCGGTCAGGCCCTCGGCGGTGAGCGAGCCGGCCTCGAGGGCGGCGGCCAGACTCGCGACCGTCGCGGCCGCCGGATCGAACGGGCTCATGATCGAAGTCTCCTGCCTCGCGGACGGGCGGCCGGCGACAGCGCGCCGATGGCGCCGCGGCGGTACGATGGTAGGCTGGTCGCCGCGGACGAAACACGACGGAGCCGGGCATGGGCGAAACGCTGACGATGATCCTCGACGACACCGCCTACCGGCTGGAGCCGGGCTGGGGCCGCCCGGCGGACGGGCGCTACGGCCTGCTCAGCCAGGTCGCGGTCGATGCCGGGGGTCGGGTTCTCGTCCTCCAGCGCAACGATCCGGGGATCCTCGTCATGAGCGCGGACGGGGAACAGGCGGCCCTGTGGGGCGCCGACCGGCTGGTCGACCCGCACGGCATCACCGCCCTGCCCGACGGGCGGATCGCGGTCGTCGACCGCGACGCCCACCAGATCCTCTTCTTCGACGCCGAGGGCCGCGTCGCCGCGACCCTGGGCGAGCGGCACCGGCCGCGCTTCGGCCAGCCCTTCAACCACCCCACGGCGATCGCCATGGCGCCGGACGGGGAGATCTACGTCGCCGACGGCTATGCCAATACCCGCGTGCATCGCTTCTCCGCCACCGGCGAGCACCTTTCGAGCTGGGGCGAGCCCGGGCGGGGGCCGGGACAATTCTCGACACCGCACGCCGTTCTCGTCGACGCCCGCGACCGGATCGTCGTCGCCGACCGGGAGAACGACCGCCTGCAGTTCTTCGACCGCGCCGGCACGCTCCTGGCCGAGTGGGGCGACGTCTACCGCCCGATGGCGCTGGCCGCCGACGCGATGGGCCGGATCCTCGTCACCGACCAGGTCCCCCGCCTGTCGCTCTTCGATCTCGACGGCCGCCTGGTCGGCCGCTGCCGCCCGGCGCTCAACGGCGCCCACGGTATGGCGGTGGCGCCGGACGGGATCGTCTATCTGGCCGAGATGATTCCTTCGCGCGTCACCCGCATGGTCCCGGCCGGCGCGGCCGCCTGAACGGGCCACGCCGGCCGTCATCCGATCAGGCCCGCCGGGTCCGTGACGCGCAGCCGGGTCGCCGCGGCCTCGGCGAAGTCGTGCACGTCGGTCAGCGCGGGCCGATAGTCCTCCCGCTTCTCGCGCTCCAGCTCTTCCTGGGTCGCGGCCGAGGTCAGCAGGGCGAAGCCCGCCGAGGGCGGCCGGGCCGGAAACCGGTTGAGCGCGTGCCAGACACCGCGATGCAGCAGGACTCCGGTATCGCCGGGCACCAGGAAGGCCCTGAGGTCCGAGGGCGCGGGCACGGCCTCTCCCTCCGTGCGCGGCGCCACGACCATGAGGCTCGCCGCCCCGCCCAGTGGCACGAAGGCCTGGCTGACGCCGTGGTGGCGCTCGATCTTGGTGAAGGCGGGCTCCTGGTAGTCGTAGAGCGCGAACATGACCTCGACCGCCCCGTCGGCCTCGAAGGGCAGGCGCCAGGACGCGAGGCCCGGATTGCGGAAGACCGGCTCGCCGGCCGCCGCGCCGATCAGCGCGCCGAACGGGGCGAAGGCCTCGACCGACAGCGGCTCCAGCGGGATGTCGTGAGTTGTCGCGGTCATGGCGCCTCCTGCGGCGTCGCGGGCACGTCTTCCTGGTCGAGCCAGGCCATGTAGTCCTCGAAGGCGGCGACCAGGCCGTGCCCGGCGACCGGCCCGAATTCGGCGGCGAAGCGGGCGGCGGACAGGCTGCCGCCGTCGCTGTCCGTATGCAGCATGACGGGCGTGCCCGGCCCCGCATCGCCGACCGACCAGGCGAAGCCGGGATGCCGTTCGGCGAGCAGGGCGCACCAGTCCGCCAGGGTCCAGCCGCCCGCCGTGCCCAGGCAGTAGAGGTCGTGGCGCGGCCGGCTCGCCAGCAGCAGCCGGGCCAGCGCCTCGGCCGCGTCGCGGCTGTAGATCCAGTCCCGGCGGTCGGGCCGCGGCAGCCGCGCCGGTCGGCCGTCGCGGGCGAGGCGCGTCACCTGGAGGACGGGGCTCAGCGTGTCGCGCACGCCGGAGGCGTGCTCCCAGGGGCCGAAGACCCAGGCCATGCGCGCGATCACCACCGGCAGGCCGTAGCGCGCGCCCAGGACCCGGAGCGCCTGCTCGGCCGCGGTCTTGGTGATGCCGTAGAGGGTGTCGGGCCGCGTCGGCGTGTCCTCGTCGAGGGTCGGCCCCGCCGTGCCGCCATAGACCGCGGCCGAGCCGACGAGCAGCAGCCGGGTGCAGCCGTGGCGGTGACCCAGCCGGGCGAGCGAGGCCGCGGCGCGCAGATTGACGTCGATCACCGCCTCCGGCGCCTGCATCTCGCGCTCCGGCCCCGGCGTCATCGCCGCGGCATGGACCAGCCGCGTGACCCCGTGATCGCCGATCGCCGCGTCGAGCGCGGCCAGATCGAGCACGTCGGCGGTCACGACCCGGGCGCCGGCGACCGGCGCGGGCGGCGGCCGGCGGTCGTAGACGACCACCTCGCAGCCGCGCTGGACGAGCGCCTCGGCCAGGTTCAGCCCGACGAAGCCGGCCCCGCCGGTGATCAGCACGGTCTCGGTCATGACGACGGCCCGGACCCGGCGTCGCCCGGCGGCGCCGGCAGGACCGGGGCGTGGGCGCGCCAGTGATCGGCGATGTCGCGCCGCCGGGCGAACCAGACGGTGCCCGCCGGCTTGGCCGCCAGATGGGCCATCACCCGCTGCAGCCCCGCGATGCGGCCCGGCCGGCCGATGGTCCGCGTGTGCAGGCCGATCGTCATCATCTTCGGCACCGCCTCGCCTTCCTCGTAAAGCGTCTCGAAGGCGTCGATGACGTATTCGGCGAACTGCCCGGCGGTGACGAAGGCCGCCTCCGGGCGCTGGCAGCGCATGTCGTTGGTGTCGAGCGAATAGGGCAGGACCACGTGCGGCCGGCCCGCGACCTCGATCAGCGAGGGCAGGTCGTCGTCATAGGCGTCGCTGTCATAGGTGAAGCCGCCCTCCTCGACGAGCAGCCGGCGCGTCGCGAGGGTATGGGGACAGCGGGTGTGCCAGCCCACCGGGCGGACGCCGCAGGCCCGCTCGATCCGCGCCACGGCGCGCGCGATCGTGGCGCGCTCGGTCGCCTCGTCCAGGCCGCCATGGGCCAGCCAGCGGTCCCCGTGGCAGGCGATCTCGAAACCCCGGGCGACGGCGTCGCGGGCGATCCAGGGCGTCACCTCGAGCGCTTCGGCGCAGCCGTTGATCGTGCAGGTCGCGCCGTGCGCCGCCAGCACCCGGACGATGCGCCAGTAGCCCGCCCGCGCGCCGTAGTCGAAATGCGACTCCATGGCCGGGTCGTCCATGCCGCGGACCTCGTGGACCATGTCGTGGACATGCTCGTTGACCGCGTCGCCGCGCGAGACCGCCTGCTCGGAGCCCTCCTCGACATTGAGCACGAGCGAGACGGCGACCCGCGCCCCGCCCGGCCAGCCGACCGCCGGCGGCTCGGGGCCGTAGCCGTAGAGGTTGCGATGGGCCGGAATTCGGCGCGGCGGCGGCAGATCGACCATGCTTCCCCTCTCCCGCGGCCCTACCACATCACGTCGCCGCCGTTGGGCGACACGCTCTGGCCGACCATGAACGACGCCGCGTCGGAGGCGAGCCAGACATAGGCGGCGGCGATCTCCCCCGGCGTCCCGATGCGCCCGATCGGCAGGCTCTCGGCTTTCCAGGCGTTCCAGGCCGAATCGCCGGCGCGCCACATCGGCGTGTCGGTCGGACCCGGACAGACGGCGTTCACGGTCACGCCCGAGCGCGCGACCTCCTGGGCGACGGACACGGTCAGCGCCACGACCCCGGCCTTGCTGGCGCAATAGGCGGCGTTGCCCGGCGATGGCTTGTGGGCGAGCTGGGAGGCGGTGTTGATGATCCGGCCGTAGCCGCGCGCCAGCATCGCCGGCAGCGCGTGCTTCATGCCGAAGGCGACGCCGCGGAGATTGACCGCCATGACCCGGTCCCACTCGCCGGTGTCGGTGGTCTCGAACGGCCCCTGGCGCTGGGCGGTGCCGGCGTTGTTGACCAGGATGTCGAGCGCGCCGAACCGGTCGGTCGCGGCCTGGATCGCGGCGGCGACGGACGCTTCGTCGACCACGTCGACCTGAAGCGCCACGGCGTCCCGCCCGGCCGAGCGGAGGCCCGCGACCAGAGCGTCGAGCGCGTCGGCATGGCCCTTGTCCGCCACCGCCACGTCGGCGCCCGCCGCGGCGAAGGCGTCGACGACGGCGCGGCCGATGCCGGTCGCGCTGCCGATGACCAGGGCCTTGCGGCCGGCGAGCTCGGTCATCCCGGGGTCCCTTCCTGCACGGCCTTCATGGGCGGGTGGGATCGCCGGAGGGCATCCAGGACAACAACCGGCGCGCCACGCCGCGGAAGACCAGGAAGCTCGCCGCCGCGTAGACCGTGAGCAGGATCGTGACGAGCGCGATCCGGCCGGTGTGGCTGAAGAACTCGGCCCAGATGATCATGCGCCCGATACCGGAATCGACGCCGATGTATTCCGCGCCGATCACGGCCGACCAGGCGAGCCCCAGGGTCAGCATGACGCTGGAGAACAGTTCCGGCAGGATGGCGGGCAGAACCACCGAGGCGTAGATCCGCGCCTTCGAGGCCCCGAGCGTCGCCGCGTACTCGTAGTAGCGGGCCTGGATATTGGCGACGGCGTTGACGGTGCCGGCGAGATAGACCACGCCGACCCCGTAGGCGACGAAGACGATGGCGCTGAGGTTGGTCGCCCCGAACCAGAACTGGAACAGCGGCACCATCGCGAGCAGCGGCAGCATGCGAAAGATGTGCAGCGGCGCGGCGAACATCTCCCGCGCCACCCGCGACCAGGAGATCGCGAGGCCCAGCGCGACCCCGATCACCGCCCCCAGGACGAGCCCGACGACCAGGCGCGAGAGCGTCAGCACCGTGTGGTAGGACAGGGCGAGCACGGCGCCGAGCAGCGTGCGCTCGCCGCCGTCGATCGGCGTCGGCGCCAGCCAGTCGATGCGCCAGTAGTCCGCCATGCCGATCAGCGCCGGGCCGAAGATGAACTCCAGCGGCGGGACGACCGGGCTTTCCCGCAGCGGGCTGTGCGGGCTGACATGGCCGGCGATCTCCCAGACGACGACGACGATCAGGACCGACAGCACGCCGATCCGGTGGCGGACCAGGAACCCGATCATGAGGTCGTCACTCCCATCCGGGCGGCGACCGGCGCCGCGTCGTCGAGGCCCAGATGGCGATGGATCCGCTTGGTGATCGCCACGGCCTCCGGACGGGCGCGGATGTCCTCGTCGCGCGGGCGCGGCAGGGACACCTCGATGTCGTCCTCCAGCCGGCCCGATCGCATGACCAGGATCCGGTCGGCCAGGACCAGGGCCTCCTCCACGTCGTGGGTGACGAACAGGATCGTCCGCCGCGTCTCGCGCCACAGGTCGAGCAGCATGTTCTGCAGGCTGAGCCGCGTGACGTAGTCGAGCGCGCCGAACGGCTCGTCCATCAGCAGGTAGGGCGCGCCCGTGGCGAATACGGTGGCGACGGCCACGCGCTTGCGCATGCCGCCGGAGAGCTCCTTGGGCCACGAGTCCGCGAAGTCCGTGAGCCCCACCTCCTCCAGCCAGCGCGCGACGGTCCGTCGCCGCTCGGCGTCGCCGACACCCTGGGCGCGCAGCCCGAACTCGACGTTGTCGGTCACGCGCATCCAGGGAAAGACCGTGTCCTCCTGAAAGACCATGGGTCGGTCGACGGCCGGGCCCGTGACCTTCTCCCCGCCGGCGTGCACGCTCCCCTCGGTCGGCGGCGTCAGACCGGCGACCACGCGCAGCAGCGTGGACTTGCCGTGCCCCGACGGGCCGACCAGGCAGACGAGCTGGCCCGCCGGAACGGTGACGTCGACCCCGTCCAGCGCCGCGACCGTGCGGCCGGAGACGTGGCGGAAGCGGCAATGGACGTTGTCGAGGACGATCTCGCCCTGGCTCATGAGGATCCTCCGCTGCTGCCGGCGCCGACGGCCGACCAGCGCGTCAGCCACGCCTTGGCCATGACGATCAGCCCGTCCATGATCAGCGCGACAATCCCGAGCAGCAGGATGACCGCCATCATGCCCGTCACGTCGTAGACGGCCGAGAGACTCAGGATCGCGCGGCCGGCCCCCGACTGGGCGCCCAGCAGCTCGGCGATCGCCGTCAGCCCCCAGGAGGCGGCGAAGGCGATCCGGATGCCGCCGAACATCTCCGGCAGGGCGGCCGGCAGGCTGACCCGGTGGAAGACGAGCCGGCGCGGGGCGCCCAGGGTGCGGGCGTAGTCGCCGTAGCGGGCGTCGATGTTGCGCACGGCGCGCAGGCTGTAGATGTAGATGATGGTCACCGTGTAGAGGCTGACCAGCACGATCTGGGAGACGGCGGAGATGCCGAACCAGATCAGGAAGAACGGCGCGAGCGCCAGGATCGGCAGCGTCCCGAGCGCGGCGACGAGCGGGGCGAAGGCCTCGCCGATCCAGCGGATATGGGCCGCCGCCAGGGCGAGCGTGCCGCCGACCAGCGTGCCGACGACCATGCCGACCACGACCTTGCCGGTGGTCGCCCAGACATGATCGATATAGCCGCCCGCCGGCAGGCCGAGCCCGCGCAGGTAGTCGCTGGCGAAGAAGTGGTCCAGCAGATTGGCGACGACCGTCCAAGGTGGCGGCAGGTAGCGGCCGACCGCCATGCCGGCGAGCGTCCAGAGGCCGAGCACGACGACCACGCCGAGCCCGCCCAGGACGACCCGCCTGGCCAGCGGCCGCCAGCGACGACGCAGCCTCCGGGCCGCGTCGAGCGCCGCGCGGGCCGGCCCGGCCGGATTCCGCGCGACGCGCGCCACCGCGATCTCGCCGCCCCTCACGCCAGGGCGGCTTCCAGGAACCGGACAGCGTCCAGGAAGTTGTAGCCGTCGTAATGCGCCCGGCCGGCATCGAAGATGGCCTGACGGTCCTCCGACAGGGTCTGGCCGGCGGCGCTGGCGATCAGGGCATCGGCCTGCTTGCGCTGG
Organism: Azospirillaceae bacterium; assembly: GCA_040220455.1. Lineage (GTDB taxonomy): Bacteria > Pseudomonadota > Alphaproteobacteria > DSM-16000 > Inquilinaceae > JAVJUS01. The sequence continues at coordinate 40,443 of JAVJUS010000107.1, read as the reverse complement.
CCGTCCATCTCCATCCAGATGTTCTTGGCCTGGAAGAAGCTCTCCAGGTCATAGTCCTGGTCGGCGATGGTGCCGTTCTCGATATACTTCCGGATCTGGAACTCGTAGATATTCTCGTAGTGGAGATTGTAGGCCGGGTCGGTCCACAGCTTCTCCTGGTCCTTCCAGAGGAAGAACGGATCCAGCACCTCGAAGATGAACTTGATCGCGTCGGCGTCGAGCTCCGAGCCGGCATGGGCGTTGATGAACGGCGCGTAGGTCGACAGCACTTCCTGCTGGTTCGGCCCGAACATGACGTCCAGCGTGCGGTAGAGGGCGCTGCACATGCGCAGCACGGTGTCCCGGTTCTCGTCGATATAGGACTGCGTCGTGATGCACAGGTCGTAGTTCAGCACGTTGTTGACGGCGCTGCCCGCGCTCGCCGTCTCGTATTTCAGCATCTGACCGGTGCTCATCACCGGCCGCCATCCGGCCTGGTGCTGGAGCTGGTAGATCTGGACGGCGCCCCCCGGCGCGGCGAACGGGATGCGGCCGGAGACCGCGAGCTGCACCGCCTTCGGGTCCTCGATCGCGACGGTCTCCGAATCCTCCATCGTGAGCCCGGCGAAGGAATAAGCCAGGTTCATCCACGGATAGGTGCTGGGATTCGGCGGGACGGCGATCTCCTGGCCCTCGAGCTGGGCCATGGCGGCGGCCGCCGCCTCCTCCCACGGCATCCCCTCGTCGATAAAGTCGTCGACCGTCTTGAAGTCGGTGTCCGGCCCGGTGAGGATCGTGTTGCCGGCCCAGTAGCTGTAGACGAAGAACGGCTTGATGTCGGGCAGCTTGTCGAGCGCGCTCGTCACGAGGCCGACATACATCGTCGACATGTCGATCTCGCGGTTCTGGAGCTGCGGCACCGACTGCTGGATCAGCACCACCTTGGGGTCGCCGGTCTCGAGCGTGATGCCCACATCGGCCAGGTAGCCGAGACGCTCGGCCAGCACCACCCAGGCATGGTTGGTGTACGGGTTGGAGGCCAGCGTCACCGATTTCTGCGGGACCGACGGCATCGACTGCGCCATCGCCGGCGTCGTCAGCCGCGGGAAGGAGGTCGCGAGCGCGGTACCGGCCGCGACGCCGCCGGCCATGCTCATGAAGCCCCGGCGCGGCACGCCCTTCCAATTGTTTCCAGACATGAATCACCACCCCTCTTGCCGAATTATCACGCCGTCACCTCATGGCCGGCGAAAGACAGTCGTGGTGACGAGCTCCCGTTGAACGGCACCATTATTACAGGCGCACGCGTTTCTTTTCGGGCGACGGAGCGTTTTTCCGGCCCCGGCCGGTCATCGAATGCTCGGCTCTGCTCGACGAAGACCATCGAATGGTTCCGCCGCGAGCCCTTTGGTGTCAAAGCAAAAATTTCTATTGAAGGTCATAAATCTTCTTTATCACCCCACGGACGGCGCGGCGTCCGGCGGATTCAGCGCGATCATCATGTCCGCGAGCAGCGGGACGAGACCGTTCTGCGGCGTCACCGGCCAGCTGCAGGTGTAGTCCAGATCCGGCAGCGGCCCGGGCCCCTCGACCAGGAGAAGGCGGCCTTCGGCCAAGTGGTCGGAGACGACCGCCGGCGGCAGCACACCGACGCCGAGCCCGTCGAGCACCATGCGGATGCTCGTCGCCAGCGATCCCGACCAGACGAAGCGGCCGGGCGACATGCCGGCCTCGCGGAACATCTCGGCGATCATCACCGACGGCCGGGACAGACGGGGATAGGTGATGACCGGGATCGACCGGATGTCGCCCAGATCCAGACGGGCCTTGCGCGTCAGATCGGGGCTCACGACCCAGGACAGCGGATAGCGGCACACGAAGCGGTTGACGATCTCGGGCTGGGAGATCGGCCCCATCAGGCAGGCGATGTCGAGCGTCCGGTTCACCAGCGCCTCGCGCAGGGCGACGGTGGTGTTGACGGTCAGTTCGACGGAGAGGTTCGGGTAGCGCTCCGCGAGCCGGCGCAGGAGATCGGGAAGCCATGTATAGGCCACCGTCTCGACGACCCCCAGCCGCACCACGCCGGCGACGGCGCCGGGGCTGGCGGCCGCCTGCATGCGCGTCGCCTGGTCCAGGATCCGCTCGGCGAAATGAAGCAGCTGCGCGCCCTTGGCGGTCAGCGTGACGCCGTGCTGGCCGCGCTCGAACAGGACGACGCCCAACTGCCGCTCGAGCGCGCTGATGCGCGCCGAGACGGCGGGCTGCGTGAGATTGCATTGCAGGGCGACCGCCCGGAAGTTCCGCAAGGTCGCCAAGCGGACGAAGGTCTCGAGATCGGAGATTCGCACGGCCTCATGCCCCCGGACTGATCGAGCGGCGCCGCATCACGGGCGCGCTCCTCCCCCGCCCGCGCCGGCACGCCGGTGTTGCGCCGGCACCGATCCGTCGCGGACCATGGCCCAGAATATCGCCCGACGGTGCGGCCGTCCTTTCCGGGTGTTCTTCCCGGAAGAGGAAGCAGGCGCCGGCCCCTGATCGATGCCTCGTGACAGGATCGGTGCCATGACCGAAACGCCCGATATCGACACCTACGCCCTGAAGGCGCCGCCGGCGCCCGAGATCGCCGCGCCCGACCTCGATTACCGCCCGCCCCTGCCGCGGACCTGGCGCCCGCGCATCGCCCTGGTCGGCGCCGGCGGCATCTCGGCCGCCCATCTCGCCGCCTATGCCGGGGCCGGGCTGGATGTCGCCGTGATCTGCAACCGGACGCTCGCGAAAGCCGTGGAACGGCGCGACCGGTACTTTCCGGAGGCCGAGGCGAGCGACGACATCCGAGGTACGCTGACCCGCCGCGACATCCAGGTCGTCGACCTGACGCCCCATCCCGCCGAGCGCTTCGCCATGATCGAAGCGGCGATCGCGGCCGGCAAGCACGTGCTGTCGCAGAAGCCGTTCGTGCTCGACCTGGATGCCGGCCTGGGGCTCGTCGATCTGGCCGACCGGCGGGGCGTCGTCCTGGCCGTCAACCAGAACGGCCGCTGGGCGCCGCATTTCGCCTGGATGCGCGAGGCCGTGCGGGCCGGGCTCCTGGGTCCGGTCCAGTCCTGTCACCAGACCGTGCATTGGGACCACTCCTGGATCGGCGGCACGGCGTTCGAGGAGATCGACGACCTGATCTTCTACGACTTCGCCATTCACTGGTTCGATTTCCTGACCAGCCTGATCGGCGGACGGGCGGGCGAGGTCTACGCCACCACCGCGCGGGCGGCCGGCCAGACTGTGCGGCCGGCCATGCTGGCCCAGGCACTGGTGGCGTTCGAGGCGGGCCAGGCCGCCTTCCTGTTCGACGCCGCGACACCCCACGGCGCCGAGGACCGGACGGTCGTCACCGGCCCGCGAGGCACGCTGGCCAGCCGCGGCCCGGACCTGTCGACCCAGAGCGTCACCCTGTCAACGGCCGACGGTGTCGCCCGTCCCGCGCTCGAGGGCACCTGGTTCGAGGCGGGCTTTCTCGGCACCATGGGCGCCCTGCTCCGAGCGGTCGAGGACGGCACGACGCCGCTCAACAACGCGCGGGACAATCTCGACGCGCTGGCGCTCGCCTTCGCCGCGATCGCCTCGTCCCGGCGTGGACGACCGGTCCCGCCGGGCAGCGTGCGCAGCCTGGAGGCCGCCCGCCGGTCGGGCTGACGCATCTGGGCGCGTCAGGGCACCATGGCCCGAACCCGGAGCCTGGCGGCGGTCACCCCCCGTCCAGGCGGAGGAAGGCGGCGCGGAACGGGACGCGGCGCGCCGTGCCGCCTTCGCCCGTCACGGCAAGCGCGTCGCCCTCCAGCGTCACCGTGGCCACCGGCTCGCCCGAGGGCCAGGCGATCGCGCCGATGACGTGGCGCATCTCGACCGTCCCGTCCGGCACAAGCGTCAGCGCGCCCGGCCCGGCCAGATCGCTCTCCGAGGAGACGCCCAGCATGGGGTCGGCCGCGCCCTCCTCGACGCCCAGGCAGCCGACATGCCGTCCCGACCAGGGGGCGTAGTCCCGGCCCCCGTTGGAGTGCCACAGCATGCTCATCGGCACGCGGCGCGGGTGCCGGAGCGAGAGGTAGAGGTCGCCCTCCGCCGGCCGGGTCACTGCGGTCCAGCCGAGCGGGCTGTCAGCCGCCTCGATGCCGATCGCGAAGTCTTCGGTCCGCTCGAACCAGGGATAGCGGGTCAAGTCCGCCGTGCCGTCGAGGGCGGGAAACCGCGCGGGGTCGCGCGAGCGGTCGGGATAGCGCAGGCGCGAGCGGCCAAGCGCCGGGTCGCTCTCCTGCGGGTCGGGCGGCGTCTCCCACCAGGCCTTGGGCGAGCAGCGGATGAACCCGCCGTTCGGCAGGGAGACATTGGCGTGGTTTGCCGCCGGCACGCGCCCCTCGCCGCCGATGAAGACGTGGCGCTGATAGACGAAGGGATGCCCGTCGCGGACCGCGAGCTCCTTGACCAGCGTCGCCCCGAAGACGGGCCGCGACAGCACCGCGCGTAGCACGCCCTCGTCCTGCACCGACACATCCCACGACACGTTCGGCGGCCAGCCATGGAACGGCGAGTCCCCCTCCCGCGCCGCGAAGGGGGCGCAGAAGAAATCCCCGCCCAGCCCGGCCATCAGCGGCGCGGCGTCCGGCGGCATCGTCTCGTCGGTACCGACCCAGGGCGCCCGGTGAAGCGGCGCGATCCGCCGTCCCTCGTCCTCGACGGCGAAGCGGTCGAGCCGCCCGAGATCGGGCGCGAAGGCGAAGGCGATCCCTTGGGCCGAGACCTCGATCATGCCGCCAGATGCTCGCCGGTGATGATCTCCTCGACGTCCTGGATCGACGAGGTCTGCGGGCTCAGATCGTCGGCGGCGATCGTGCCCTGGCGCATCACCACCATCCGGTCCACGACCTGGAAGACGTGGTGGATGTTGTGGGCGATGAAGATGCAGGCATGGCCGGTGTCCCGCGCCTCGCGGACGAAGTTCAGCACGCCCTGGGTCTCGGCCACGCCCAGATTGTTGGTCGGCTCGTCGAGGATGATGATGTCGCTGTCGAAGTACATCGCCCGCGCGATGGCCACGGCCTGGCGCTCGCCGCCCGACAGCGAGCCGATCGGCGTCGTCGGCGGGATGTTCTTGGTGATCCCCACCCGCCGCAGCAGGTCGGCCGCCACCTGGTTCATGCGCCGGTGATCCATGCGGTCGAGCAGGGCCGGCCCGGTCCTCAGCTCGCGGCCCAGGAACAGGTTCCGCGCGATGGAGAGCTGCGTCACCAGGGCGCTGTCCTGGTAGATCGTCTCGACGCCGGCGGCGATCGCGTCGGTGGTCGAGCGCAGGTGCACTTCCTGTCCCTTGATGAAGATCTGGCCCGAGGTGTACGGCACCGCGCCCGAAAGCACCTTGATCAGGGTCGACTTTCCGGCCCCGTTGTCGCCCAGCAGGCCGACGATCTCCCCCTTGCGGACCTGCAGGTTGACGCCGCGCAGGGCATGGATGCGGCCGTAGTACTTCTCGATGTTCCGCATCTCGACGATGGGCGTGTCGCTGCCGGCCATGTCAGGTCCCCTCGTTATGGCGGCGTTCGAGCGCCGAGTGCAGCGCCATCATGCCCAGGATGATCGCCCCGATGAAAATGTTGTAGGCGAGCCCCGGCACGCCGATCAGCACGATCCCGTTGCGCATCAGCCGCAGGATCAGCACGCCCAGCACGGTGCCGATGATCGTGCCCCGGCCGCCGGTCAGCACCGTGCCGCCGATCACGACCATCGCGATCACCTCGAGCTCGTAGGTCGTGCCCGAATTCGGGTTCGCCGCCGAGACCCGGATCGAGGAGATGATGCCCGCCAGGCCGGCCAGCGCGGAGGTCAGCATGAACAGGATCATCTTGACCTTGCGCGTCGGCACGCCGCGATTGGCCGCGGCGGCGCGATTGCCGCCCGTCGCCTGGATCCAGTTGCCGAAGCGGGTGCTCGTCAGGACGTAGTGCAGGGCGAGCGCGATCACGATGAACCAGATCAGGCTCATGTAGATGCGCATCTCGCCGATGTAGAAGTCGCCGACCAGGACTTCGGCCAGCCACTGGTCGCCGGCGTCCCAGGTGCGCTGGGGAAAGCCGCTGGTCAGCCACAGCGCGCTGCCGCGCACGACCAGCAGCATGCCCAGCGTGACCAGGAAGGACGGGATCTTCAGCCGGGTGACGAAGACGCCGTTGACCGCGCCGATGAAGATCGCCACGCCGAGTGCCGCCAGGAAGGCGAACGGCATCGACATCACGTCGGCGTTGATCAGCGTCCACATGACCACCGCGGTGAAGCCGAACACCGAGCCGACCGAGAGATCGAACTCCCCCGACGTCATCAGCAGCGTCATGCCGAGCGCGATGAGTCCCAGCTCCACCGTGAAGGTCAGCGCGTTGGAGATGTTGTTCAGCGACAGGAAGGCCGGGTTGATCGCGGTGAACACGATCAGCATCCCGATCAGCAGGATCAGCGGCCCCAGCTCGGGCATCGCCACGAGCCGCCGGACGAGGCCGGCGCCGCCCTGCGGCGCGGCGGCGGGCGCGAGCGTCTTTTCGTCGGCCATGAGGTCTCCCGAGCCGGAGGGGGAAGGGGTCCGCGATGCCGTGGCACCGCGGACCCGCACGGCCAATCAGTTACCGCCCATGATCTCGTGATAGAGCGGCGCGCCGTCGGCCTCGTAGAGGGCGCCGGTGATGATGTCGAAGCCGATCGGGATGCCGGAGGTCTCCATCAAGACCGACGACAGGCACATGTAGGACGTCGCCTGCGGGTCCTGCCACATGGCCGCCTGCACGTAGCCGTCCATGACCGCCTGCGTCGTGTCGAGCGAGTTGCCCCAGCCGACCACCGGGATCTCGCCGGGCTCCACGCCCGCCTGGTTCCAGACCCGCTGGACCGAGCCGGTCACCAGGTCGCCCAGGCCGATCATGGCGTCGATGTCGTCCCGGTTGGCGGTGATGTAGTCGGTCATGCGCTGGATCACCTCGGCCTGGTCGAGCGTGGCCTCGGTCACCTCCCATTCCACGCCCATGGGCTCGAAGACCGTGGCGATGCCGATCTCCTCCTCGACGCCGTAGGAGGCGCCGGGGATCTCGACCGGCATCCAGACGAAGTCGCCCTCGCTCACATGGCCGTTGTCGACCAGGTACTGCGCCCAGGCGCGGCCCACCTCCTGCAGATCGCCGCCGACATACGCGTTCCAGTTCGGTGCGTCGTCGGAGGTGTTGAAGTTGACCACCGGAAGGCCGGCGTCCCGCGCCTCCTGCACCACGTCGACCATCGAGCCCGGATCCGGGCTGGTCGCGCAGATGCCGTCGGCCCCGGCCGCGACGGCGGCCCGCATGGCTTCCTGCTGGCTGGGCACGTCGCCCGAGTGGAAGGACGTGTTGACGGTGTGGCCGGTATCGTCGGCCCACTGCTGCGCGCCCTGCAGGAAGTAGGTCCAGACCGGATCGGCCGGACCGCCGTGCGAGATCCAGTAGAACGTCTTCGACTCCTGCGCCGAGGCGGCGCCGGCGGTCAGAGCCAGCGCGGCGGCTCCGAGAATGGCCCGTGTGAGCATCGTTTCCTCCTCCTCGTGTTTCTTTGTCGTTGTTCGAGCATACCCGAGGCTGTCGGACCGGCCTCGGACAATCGAATCGGTCGAACGGATGGCGAGGGGCGGGCCGGCCGCCGGATCGCACGCCGCCGGCGGCCGGCCGCGGCCCGCGGCGTCAGCGGATGCCCGCCTCGATCAGCGGGATCAGCGCGCCGATCGTCTCCGGCGTCACGACGCCGGAGCCCGTGTTCACGCTGAGCCCCGTGAAGCCGTACTTGGCCGACAGGACGCACTGGGTGACCGGCAGGAAGCCCTGGAGATAGAGCTGCTGGTCGAGCACGACGCTGATCCAGCCGTCCTCAAGCCCGTCGATGGTCGCCGGCGCCAGGTCGATGCCGCCGATGATCACGTCGCCGGGCTCCTTGCCGGCATCCTCCACCGCGTCCGGAATGAACGAGGTGACGCCGCCGTGCTGGGTGCCCATGGCGTCGACGTCCGGATTGCGCGCCAGATAGGCGGTCAGGATCGGCACGACGAGAGAGGCGTCGCGGTTCACCTCCGGGCTGATCTCCAGATAGTCGACCTCGATGCCGTTCTCCTCCAGCGCGTCGCGCAGGCCGCGGGTGCTCTGGCCGCGCTCGGCCTCGGCGAGCAGGCCGTAGACCAGCGCCGTATCGCCTTCCTCGAGGCCGCGGGCGACCATCTCCTGCCCGGTCAGGTAGCCGCCGGCGTAGAGCTCGACGCCCGCGTAGCCGAAGCCGTCGGCCTGATACTGGTCGAGCAGGCTGGTCAGGGGCGCGTTGCCGCTGGTCACGACGACGCCGCTGTCGACCGCGTCGGCCACCAGGTCGGAGAACGCGTCGCTGCCCGGGTGGCCCATGATGCCGATGCAGTCGGGCTGGGCGGCCAGCGCCTCGCGGAACTGGTCGAGCATCGTCTCGGGCAGCCAGCCGGCGTATTGCTCGCGCAGCTCGACGCCGAACGCCTTGGCCGCGTCGCGGGCGCCGGTAGTGCGCGGCAGGGTGGCGCCGCCGCCCGGATTGCCGCCCATCTGCATGTAGACGACCATGCCCTCGCCGAGTGGACCCTCGGTGCTCTGGGCCTGGGCCGGGCCGCCGGCCGCGCCGGCCAGCCCGATGGCGAGCGCGACCGTCGCCGCGCCCTGGATGAAGCGTGCCGTCATGACATGTCCTCCCTTGTGCGTTTTTCGTTGTCGGGCGGCCGGCGGCCGCCCGCCGCTCAGCCCGGGCCGCCGCGCGCGAGCCCGGCGAGCCTGCCGAGCTCCCGCCGCTTGGCCGGGTTGTCCATCAGCAGATGGAAGATCACCGCGACCAGGAAAACGAGCCCGACCACCGCGCGCACCCAGAACCCCTGGATGCCGGCGGCGACCAGCCCGGCCTCGATCATGGTGATGATGAAGGCGCCCACCAGGCTGCCGACCACGGTCGCCTGGCCGCCGAAGATCGACGACCCGCCGATGAATACCGCCGCGATCACCGTCAGCAGGTAGCCCTGGCCTTGCGTGTTGAAGAAGTTCTTGTTCTCGAGCGTCAGCAGCACGGCGGCGAACGCCGCCAGCACGCCCATCAGGGTGAAGAGCTTCAGGCGCTCGCGCGTGACGTCGATGCCGACCACCCGGGCGACGCCGATATTCTCCCCGATGAAGAGCAGGTGCTCGCCGAAGCGGTGGCGGTTGAGCAGGAACCAGACCACGACCGTGAGCCCCAGCGCCCACAGCGCCTGGACCGGCACCGCGCCGATCCGCCCGACGAAGACCGACCAGATGGCGAAGTCGTCGACCGTGCGCAGGCTGTAGCTGAGCCCGCCGGACAGCACCGTGGTGATGCCGCCCCAGAAGAACATGGTCGCCAGCGTCGCGATGATCGACGGGATGCCGATCACGGCGATGAGCAGCCCGTTGATGAAGCCGACGAGCGCGCCGCCGGCAAGCGCGACGATCAGGGCGAGCCAGGTCATCTCCCAGCTCGTGAACATCGCGCCGAACAGGAACCCGGAGAAGGCGACCACCGCCGGGAAGGACAGGTCGATCTCCGCCGCCGCCAGCACCAGCGTCAGCCCGAGCGCGATGACCAGCACCGGCGCGGCGGTCGCCAGGAACGACATGTAAATGCGGTAGCCCAGGAAGACATCGGGCGCGATGGCGATGAACAGCGCGATGACGACGACGAAGACGCCGATGATCGGCAGGCCCTCCATGCGTCGCCACAGCGCCCGGCGAGGCGGGGCCGAGGCGGTCATGCGCCGCCCCCGTGCGCGGTTTCGCCCTTGCTGTGCTGCAGGTCGATCAGGAACTGCGTCAGCTCCGGCAGGCTCATCTCGCCGCGGGCGATCTCCGCGACGTTGCGCCCCCGGTCGAGCACGACGAGGCGGTCGGCGAGCTCGTGGACATGGGCCAGGTTGTGCTCGATGTAGATGCAGGCGCGGCCCGACTCCTTGATCCCGCGCACGAAGTCCAGGACCTTGCGGACCTCGGAGATCGCCAGCGCCACCGTCGGCTCGTCGAGGACGATCAGGTCGGCGTCGAAATACATCGCCCGGCCGATCGCGATGCCCTGGCGCTCGCCGCCGGAGAGGTCGGCGACCAGGCTGTCGGCGGTGATCCCGGCGCCTCGGAAGCCCAGGTGGTCGCGCAGGATCGAGTCGGCGACCGCGCGCTGCTTCTGGACGTCGATGAAGCCGAAGCGGTTGGTGATCTGCCGGCCGACGAAGAAGTTGCGCCACAGCGGCTGCTTCTCACCGAGCGACTTCTCCTGGTAGACCGTCTCGATGCGCAGGTCGTGGGCGCGGCTGACCGAATAGCGCTCGATGTCGACCGGCTCGTCGCGGATCCACAGCCGGCCGGAGGTCGGGCGCAGCACGCCGGTCATGATCTTGATCAGCGTCGACTTGCCCGCGCCGTTGTCGCCGATCAGGCCGACGATCTCGTTCGCGCCGACCCGGAAGTCGATGTCCTCCAGCGCGACGACATTGCCGAAGGTCATCCCGACCTTTTCCATCCGGACCGCGTCACGATAGCCGCGATCCGTCGCGGCCGGCGTGCCCTGCCCGGCCGCGCCACTCTCGGTCTGCGCCCCCAACGCGCTCCCCCCTGTTCCGTTTCGCGCTTGGTTTTCGTTGCGAAACTTTCGGTGATCGTGTGGCCTGACCCGGGGGCTGTCAACTACGACCCCGGCCGCCCGCGTCGACCGACAGCCGCCGGCCAAGCGCCCTTGACACACACGAGCGCGTTCATGTGATATATCATAATATATTAGAAAATGGGGGAGGAACCGTGAAACATCACCTATCCACTCTGGTCGCGGCGCTCGCCGCCACCAGCGTGCTGTCGGCCGCACCCGCCATGGCCCAGTCCGATTGGCCGGAGCGTCCGGTGACGATCATCGTCCCCGCGGGGGCCGGCGGCGGCACCGACCAGACCGCCCGGATGCTCTCCGCCCGGCTGGAGGAGCAGTTCGGCCAGCCCTTCAACGTGGTCAACCAGGGCCAGGGCGGCGGTGTCGTCGGTATCACGAACATCAAGGAGGCGGACCCGAACGGCTACACCATCGGCGTCATCTACAACTTCGCCCACTACAAGCCGATGGGGCAGGCCGACTTCGATGCCGAGGACTTCACGGCGGTCGCCCAGTACAACTTCGACCCCGCCGGCTTCCACGTCCACGCGGACAGCGAATGGGCGACCATCACCGAGGCCCTGGATGCCATCGAGGCCGATCCGACGGCCTATGACATCGCCTGCGGCGGCGGCTGCGGCGGCTCCTGGCCGATCGCGGTCGCGACGCTGATGAAGGAATGGGGCATCGACCTGAGCCAGGTGACCATGATCTCCGGCCAGGGCGCCGCGCCGGCCCTGCAGGATCTCGCCGCCGGCGGTGTCGATGTCGTCCCCTCCTCGGTGCCCGAGGCCGGCGCCCTGATCGAGGCCGGGCGCGTGCGCGGCCTGGCCGTGTTCGGGACCGAGCGCCTGGCGGCGTTCCCGGACATCCCGACCCTGGAGGAGGAGACCGGGCTCGCCCTGTCGCTCGGCGCCTGGCGCGGCGTCGTCGGGCCGGACGGCCTGCCCGACGGGATCGTCGACGCGCTCGAGGGCGCGCTCGACGAGATCGTCCATTCCGAGGAGTGGCGCCAGGCGATGACCGAGCGCGGCTTCGGCATCCAGTGGCGCGATTCCGCGGCGTTCGCCGAGTTCATGCGCCAGCAGCAGGAAGAGGTCCGCGGCGTCGTCGCCGATCTCGGTCTCTGATCCGGCTCGTGTGAGGACCGGGACTCCCGGGGCCGGCAGCGACATGCCGTCCCCGGGATCCCGCCGCGCCCCCTGCCCCCCGGAATCTCGATGAAGATCGACGACAGCCTCTCCGGCCTCGCGGCGATCCTGTTCGGCGCCTTCCTGATCTACTGGTCGCGGGGCTTCGAGACCGTCGCGCACATCGCCTACGGGCCGGGCTTCTTCCCGATGCTGATCGGCGCCATCCTGATCGGCGCCGGCACCATCCTCGCGAGCCGACGTCTGGTCGGCTGGTGGCGCACGGGCGAGGCGCCACGCGGCGTCACTCTCGGCGAGTGGGCGCGCTCACCGCGCGCGATCGGCGCCTTCGTGCTGTTCCTGGCCGCGATCGTCTTCTACATCCTGGCCGTCGAGTGGCTCGGCTTCCTGCTGACCATGCCGATCATCCTGGCGGTGCTGATCTGGTGGCTCGACCGGCGGCCGGGCCGGGCGATCGCCACGGCGGTCGTGGCGACCCTTGCGCTGCAGACCTTCTTCCAGGGCGTGATGACGGTGCCGCTGCCCTGGGGGCTGCTGGAACCCTGGGCCGGGACCCTGACATGGATGTGATCGGGGAGGCCCTCCTGCTGCTGCTCGACCCCTACGTGATCGGGGTCATGGCGGCGACCGCGATCTACGGGCTGGTCGTCGGCTCGATCCCCGGACTGACCGCGTCGATGGCCGTCGCGCTGCTGGTGCCGGTGACCTTCTTCATGGACCCGGTTCCCGCCCTGGCGGGCATCGTCACCATGTCGGCGATGGCGATCTTCGCCGGCGACCTGCCGGGGGCCCTGCTGCGCATTCCCGGCACGCCGGCCTCGGCCGCCTATGCCGACGAGGCGCACAAGATGACCCTCGCCGGCAAGGCCGACCTGGCGCTCGGCGTCGGGCTGATCTGCTCGGCGATCGGCGGCGTCTTCGGGGCGCTCGTCCTGATCTTCGCGGCTCCCGCGCTGGCCGAGGTCGCGCTGCAGTTCTCCACGGTCGAGTATTTCTGGCTCGCCTGCCTGGGCCTGACCGCGGCGGTCGCCGTCAGCCACGGGCATTGGACCAAGGGCGTCATCTCGCTAATGATCGGGCTGGCGGTCTCGACGATCGGCCTCGATCCGGTCTCCGGCCAGATGCGCTTCACCTTCGGCTCGACGGCGCTGACCGGCGGCCTCGGCTTCATTCCGGTGCTGATCGGCCTGTTCGCCATCTCCGAGATCCTGCGCTACGCCATCGGCTCCAAGCGGCCGGCATCGGCGACGCGGCCGCCGATCGGCAACGTCTTCGCCGGCGTCTTCCGGGAGGTCGGCCGGCTCAAGCTGTCGATCCTGCGGGGCTGCGGCATCGGCACGGTCATCGGGGCCGTTCCGGGGGCCGGCGCCGACATCGCGGCCTACGTCTCCTACGCGGTCGCGCGGCGCTTCTCGCCCAACAGGGAGAAGTTCGGGACCGGCATCGTCGACGGCCTCGCGCCGGCGACGGCGGCGAACAATTCCTCGATCGGCGGCGCGTTCGTTCCCGCGACCGTATTCGGCATCCCGGGCGACAGCCTGACCGCGATCGTCATCGGCGTGCTGTACATGAAGGGCCTCAATCCGGGACCCACCGTCTTCCTGATGAAGCCGGAGCTGATCAACGCCGTCTTCCTCGCCTATCTGATCGCCAACCTGATGCTGGTGCCGTTCGGTTTCGTGGCGATCCGCCTGTTCACGCAGATCCTGCGGGTGCCGCAGAGCGTCCTGATGCCGCTCATCCTCGGCTTCTGCATCGTCGGCGCCTTCGCCGTCGAGAACGCGACCTTCGCCGTCACCGCCATGCTGATCATGGGCGTCGTCGGCTTCCTGATGGAGGAGAACGGCTTCCCGCTCGCCCCGGCGATCCTGGGTCTGGTTCTCGGCCCGATGGTCGAGGAGATGTTCCTGACCTCCCTGATCAAGGGCGACGGCAACCTGCTCTTCCTGCTGTCGCGGCCGCTCGCCGCGGGACTGGCAGCGGTGACCCTGGCGATCTGGATCCTGCCGCTGGTCTTCATGCTCGCGCGCCGCCTGCGCGGGAGCGCGCAGCCATGAAGGCCGCCGCGCCGGCCGGCGGCGCGCCCCTGGAAAGCCAGGCGGACGAGGCCTACCGCCTGATCGAGGAACGGATCGTCACGCTCGACCTGCCGCCCGGCAGCGTCGTGACGGAGACGCGGCTGACGGAGATGACGGGGCTGGGACGCACGCCGGTGCGCGAGGCGCTCGTGCGCCTCAAGCAGGACCACCTGATCACGGTCCTGCCCCGCCAGGGCATCCTGATCCGGCCGATCGAGGCCGAGTACGCGATCATGGCGCTGGAGCTGCGCCACCTGGTGGAGCGGCTGATCGTGGAGCGTGCCAGCGCGCTCGCCACGCCCGCCGAGAGGGCCCGCCTGCGCGCCATGGCCGACCGCATGGAGGCCGCCGCCGACAGCCGGGACGCCGTCGGCTTCATCAAGCTCGACCACGCGTTCAACACGTTCCTCGCCGCCGTCGCCCGCAACCCGCTGGCCGAGCGCACCATCGCGCCGCTGCACGCGGTCTCGCGGCGGCTCGGCTACTACTTCGCGCGGGGCGCCGGCCGCGGGCTCGACGTGACGGGCCCGGCCCATGTCCGGCTGATCCGGGCGATCGCCGCCGGGCACACGGCCGAGGCGGTCGAGGCGCTCGACCACCTGCTCGACCTGACGCGCCGGATCGCCGAGGCCGTCGGCGAGGAGACGGGGGACATCGGAGAGGCGGAGCGATGAAGATCGTCCTCTACGGATCGCCGGTGACCGGGTTTCGCGAGCGCCTCGCCGGCGAACTCTCGATCGAGGCGGAGATCGCGGGCGTCGGCTACGACGCGGACCCGCGGGCGCTCGCCGAGGCCTTCGACGGGGCCGGCGCCGTCGTGACCGTGCGCTACGATGCACGCGTCCCGCCCTGTCCCGGGCTTCGGCTGGTCCAGGTGCCGGGCGTCGGCTGCGACGAGATCGAGACCGTCCGCCTGCCGCCGACGGCGAGCCTGTGCAACGTCCACGGCCACGAGCCGGGCAGCGCGGAATACGTCGTCTGGGCACTGCTGGAGTGGCGCCATCGACTGTGCGAAGCCGCCGCGGAGTTCCGGGCCGGAAGCTGGGCACGCTCCAGCCGGGCCGGGGCGCCGCCGCATGGCGAGCTGGCCGGAAGCACCGCCCTGGTCGTCGGCCTCGGCCCGATCGGCCAGGCGGTCGCGCGGCGGCTCGCCGCCTTCGATGTCACGGTCCTCGCGGCCAACCGGACGCCGCGGCATGACGTCCCGGGCGTCGCCGAATGCCACGGGCTGGAGGCGCTGCCGCGATTGGCGGGAAGGGCCGACTTCGTCGTCCTGTGCATCGCGCTCGCGCCCGAAACGCGGGGCCTGATCGACGCCTCGGTCCTGGCGGCAATGCGTCCGGACGCGGTTCTGGTCAATGTCGCGCGCGGCCCGGTCGTCGACGAGGCGGCGCTCCACGACGCCCTGGCCGGCGGCCGGATCGGCGGAGCGGTCATCGACGTCTGGTACCGCTATCCCGACGGCGCGGAGGACGTGCCGCCCTCGCGCTTCGACTTCGCCGCCCTGCCCAACGTCATGATGACGCCGCACATCTCCGGCTGGACCACGGGTACGGTCGCGCGGCGCTGGCGGTTCATCGCGGAGAATATTGAACGCGCGGCCTCGGGCGCGCCCTTGGACAACGTGGTCCGGCCCGCCCGCGGCGCGGAGGAGTGAAACGTGGTGACCGGCACCGAGGCTTTCCGCGGCATCTACCCGATCCTCTACGCCTTCTTCGGCGCCGACGGCCGGATCGACGACGAGGCGATGCGCCGCCAGGTGCGCGGCTGCCTGAACGCCGGGGCCCACGGCATCGCCCTGCTCGGCCTGATCACCGAGGTGCGCAAGCTCTCCCGCGAGGAGCGACTGAGCCTCGTGGCACTCGCCGTCGAGGAGGTCGCCGGGACTGTCCCCGTCGCCGTCACCGTCGCCGAGGACACGGTCGCCGACCAGGTCGCCATGGTCTCCGAGGCCGCAGCCCTGGGCGCGGACTGGGTCATTCTCCAGCCGCCCCGGATCGACGACCTGGACGAGGCCGCCCTGCTGCGCTTCTTTGGCGCCGTCGCCGACGCCGCGCCCCTGCCGGTCGCGATCCAGAACGCGCCGGCCTTCCTCGGCATCGGCCTCGGGCCGGCGGCGATCCGCACCCTCAACCGGCACCACCCGCGCTTCTGCCTGCTCAAGGGCGAGGGCCCCGTGCTGGAGATCCGCCGGGTGATCGAGGAGACGGCGGGCGCCGTCACCGTGTTCAACGGGCGCGGCGGCCTCGAGCTGCCCGACAATCTGCGCGCCGGGTGCGCCGGCATGATCCCCGCCCCGGAGTGCTTCGACCGTCAGGTGGCGATCTTCGACCTGATGGCCGCGGGCGACGAGGCGGGCGCCGACGCCGCCTACGCGGCGATCCTGCCGCTGATCACCTTCCTGATGCAGTCGGTCGAGACCAGCCTGTGCTACGGTAAGCGCATCGTCGCCCGCCGGGCGGGCCTGGGCGATGTCGTGAACGAGCGCGATCCGGCCATGGTCCCGACGCCTTTCGGGCTCGGGATCATGGACCGGTACAGCGCCGACCTGCCGATGTTCGACACGACCGCGCGCCGGTGATAGGGACTGCCTTCACGGTGCCCTCGCGGTGGAGCCCTCGGGCGGACCCGGAACCGCCACCGCCCCCGTCGAATGCCCCGCGACCGGAGAGGAGACCCGGCATGGATGCCTTCGAAGGCGGCTGTCTGTGCGGCGATGTCCGGATCGTGGCGACAGGTCGCCCGTATCGGGTGGGCCTTTGCCACTGCCTCGACTGCCGCAAGCATCATGGTGCGCTGTTCTACGCCGCCGCCGTGTTCCCCGCAGAGTCGGTGCGGATCGACGGCGAGCCCCGCGACTACGCCGGCCGGTTTTTCTGCCCGCGTTGCGGCTCGTCCGTTTTCGCCCGAACCGGGGTCGAGATCGAAGTGCATCTGGGGTGCCTCGATGCCCCCGGCCAACTGACGCCGACCTACGAGAGCTGGGTCGTTCGGCGCGAGTCCTGGTTGCCGCCGTTCGAGCTCGCGCGACACTACGACCGCGATCGGGACGCCGAGGACCGGTCCGAGGCGTAGGACGCACGACCGCTGCGCACCCGCCGGTCGCCCGGGGCAATCCGTACCAGTGGTACGGAATTGCCGATTGGGAGAATCGCCAGCCGGGGCGAAAAGTGATTCTGGATCAAGAGGATAAGGTGGTGGGCGCGGCTGGGATTGAACCAGCGACCCCTACGATGTCAACGTAGTGCTCTCCCGCTGAGCTACGCGCCCGTACCCTGTACGCTCCGCGACCGCTGCAGGATCGATCGCTGCAGGATCGGCGGGGAGCCGGCGCCTCGCGGTCGGGACCGCGCCGGCAAGACCCGCGATTTAGCACCCTGCCCGGCGCCGTGCAAGACCGGGATGACGCTCGCGAGCGGGATTGTGGGGACAGGCCGCGCTCGGCCGCCGGATCGCCGGACCGGACCGCTCGGGGACGCTCAGCAGGCCGCCAGCATGCGGTCGACGTGGCTGACCAGATCCCTCAGGTGGAACGGCTTCGACAGGACATGGGCGTCGGGCCGGCCGGTCACACCCTGGTTGAGCGCGATCGCGGCAAAACCGGTGATGAACATCACCTTGACCTCCGGCGCGACGGCCGCCGACCGGCGGGCGAGCTCGATCCCGTCGAGCCCGGGCATGACGATGTCGGCCAGCATCAGTTCGTAGTCGTTGCCGGCCAGCGCGTCGAGCGCCTCCGAGCCGTCGCCCACCGCGTCGACCATATGCCCGGCGCGGCGAAGCGAGACGGCGAGGAACCGCCGCATGCTGTCGTCGTCCTCGGCAAGAAGGATTCGCGCCATGATCGCCCTTCCCCGGGCGCGCCGCCGGCGCCCCCGCCAATCGCCCCGCCCCGGACCCGCACGGACCGGGGACGGCACCGCCGACGATCGCGCTCCGGCGCGCCGCCGCGGCTGCCTGTCATTGGTACCCCGGGGGGCGTCCGCCGGGAACCCCGCCGGGCGGCGCGTTCGGGGGCGAAGGTCCCGATATTCGGACATAATCCGGACGCTCCCCATAGGAAGCCGCCCCGGTGTCATGCGCGGATAGGGCCCACCCTTCGACATAGCGCGCCACCGTGACAGCCCTGCCGTTTCGCGGTATCACATCGCCATGAACGATGCCGCTTTCGGGCTCTCGACGCCGAACCATCCGGTCCTCGAGGTCGACGCGCCTCGGGGCGCGCGGCTGCCCGTCGTGCTGGCCTCGCCCCACAGCGGACGCGACTACCCGGCCGATTTCCTGGCGGCCAGCCGGCTCGACCCGCACACCCTGCGCAAGTCGGAAGACGGCTATGTCGACGAAATCTTCGCCCGCGCCGTCCAGCGCGGCGCGCCCCTGATCAAGGCCCTGTTCCCCCGCGCCTACATCGACCCCAACCGGGAGGCCTTCGAGCTCGACCCGGAGATGTTCGAGGACTCCCTGCCGGCCTATGTCAACACGCGCTCGCCGCGTGTCGCCGCCGGCCTCGGCACGATCGCCCGGGTCGTCGCCCAGGGCGAGGACATCTACCGCCGGAAGCTTCGCTTCGCAGAGGTGCTCGACCGGGTGGAGCGGTACTACCACCCCTATCACCGGCACCTGAAGCGGCTGATCGACGAGACGCGGCACCGCTACGGCTACTGCATCCTGGTCGACTGCCACTCCATGCCCTCGGCCGGCGGGTCGGCGCCCGCCGACGCCTCCGACCAGCCGATCCGCGCCACCTCGGCCGTCGAGCGGCGGCGCGTCGATTTCGTGCTGGGCGACTGCTACGGCAGCGCCTGCGCCGGCGTCGTCACGGACACGGCGATGAGCTGGCTGGAGAGCCGCGGCTGGGCGGTCTCGCGCAACACGCCCTATGCCGGCGGCTATACGACCCGCCACTACGGCCGACCGCGCGGCGGCGTCCACGTCCTCCAGATCGAGATCAACCGTGCCCTCTACATGGACGAGCCGGCGCTCCGCCGGCTCGACTACCTGGGCACGCTGGCCGAGCAGATGAGCGGCTTCGTCGGCGCGCTCGGCGCCATCGACGGCCGCCTGCTCCAGCCGGGGATGTGAATGCGTCTGCTGCCGAGACGCTGTAGTCCCGACAAATGGATCCCGGCTCTCGAAGTCTTCCCGACGCATGGTCTCACGAAGGAATCAAGCGACGCTTGCCGTGCCATATCGTCTCGGATAGGTTGAGGAACAACGTTACCTTCCGCACCTCGGCCTCGGCCATGCCCCGCTTCGTCACGCCCCCGCCGGCCCGCTGAGCCGGGCCGCGCCGCCCGATGCGGCACCGCTTTCCGGCTCGACCGTCCCGGCCCGCGGGTCCGGGCGGATCATGCCGCGTGGTCGATCCACCGGACGGCAATGCGGCCCTGGAGCCGACGTCCAAGGGCGTGCCCCCTCTCATGTCCCGATCTCCTGACACGACGCGATCCGACGACCGGGCCTCGTTCACCCTCGGCCTCGTCCTCGTCGCGGCGGGCGCGGCCCTCTGGGCGACCGTCGGCGTGGCCTCTCGCTACGTCCACGCGCTGACCGAGATCGATGCGGCAAGCATCGGCTTCTACCGCCTCGCCTTCGCCGTGCCGGGCCTCGCCCTGGCCGGAACGGCGATGGCCGGCCGGCGGGCCTGGCGGATCGAGCGGCGAGGCGATCTGGCCCTGCTGGCCGTCATCGGCCTTGCCGTGGCCGGCTACCAGACCTTCTATTTCGCCGCCGTCGCCCGGGCCGGCGTGGCGATCGCCACGATCGTGACCCTGTGCGGCGCGCCGGTGCTGGTCGGGGTGCTGGCCGCCGCGGCGCTCGGGGAGCGGCCCACCCGCCGCCTGGCCGCCGCCGGCCTCGCCGCGATCGTCGGGACGGCCCTGCTCGTGGGCTGGCCCGAGGCGGGGCCGGCGGGCGACAAGGTGGTCGCCGGCGGGCTGATCGCTACGGGCTCGGCGCTCGCCTATGCCGTCTTCGCGGTGACGAGCCGGCGCATCGCCGGGGCGTACCCGGCCTTCATCATCATCAGCCTGGGCTTCGGCGCCGGCGCCGTCGTCCTGGCCGTGGTCGCGGGGGCGCGAGGGCTCGCCGTCGACCATCCGCCGGCGGCCTGGGCCGTTCTCGCCTATATGGGCCTGGTGCCGACGGCACTGGCCTATGTCCTGTTCTATGCCGGAATCCGGCGGATCACCGCGACGGTCGCGGGGCTGGTCACGCTGGTCGAGCCGCTGACCGCGACCGCGCTCGCCGCCATCCTGTTCGGCGAGCGGCTGGGACCGACAGGGGCCGCGGGGGCGGGCCTCCTGATCGGCGGCCTCGCCCTGCTCGCGACCGAGCGGCAGCGGTCGCGACAGCGATAATGCCCGGATCGGCGCGTCGCCCGGCACGCCCTCGACAGGGCCGCCGGGCGACGTGACGCCGCCTCAGAACCGCAGGGCCTGGGCGCGCAGGACGTTGGGCAGGTCGCGCACCTTGGCGATCACCCCGTCCTCGACCGGCTGGTCGATCGCCACCAGCGCGATGGCGTCGCCGCCGACGCTCTGCCGGCCGAGATGGAAGCTCGCGATGTTGACGCCCGACTCGCCGAGCACGCTGCCCAGCCGGCCGATCAGGCCCGGCTTGTCCTGGTTGCGGACATAGAGCATGTGCTCGCTGACTTCCGCCTCCAGCGGAATCTCGTCGAGCGTCACGATGCGCGGCTTGCCTTCGCCGAAGAGCGAGCCGGCGACCGTGCTCTTGCCGGTCTCCGTCTCCACCGTCACCCGGATGAGGGTGTGGTAGTCGCCGGTGCGCATGCTGCGGGTGTCGCTGACGTCGACGTCGCGCTCCTTGGCGATCACCGGCGCCGAGACGCTGTTGACCGAGTCGATCATCGGGCGCAGCAGGCCCATCAGGATGACGTTGGTGATCGGCTTGGTGTTGAGGCCGGCGATCTCGCCCTCGTACTCGACGGTCACCGAGTTCAGGCTCGAGGTCGCCACCTGGCCCAGCAGGCCGCCCAGCTCTTCCGCGAGCGCCAGATAGGGGCGCAGCCGCGGCGCGTCCTCCGCACTGACCGACGGCATGTTGAGCGCGTTGGTCACCGCGCCGGTCAGCAGGTAGTCGGCCATCTGCTCGGCGACCTGCAGCGCCACGTTCTCCTGCGCCTCGGACGTGGAAGCGCCCAGATGCGGCGTGCAGACCAGGGTCTCCAGGCCGAACAGCGGGTTCTCCTTGGCCGGCTCGACCTCGAAGACGTCGAGCGCGGCGCCGGCCACCTTGCCCGAGTCGAGCGCCTGCTTGAGATCGGCCTCGACGATCAGGCCGCCGCGCGCGCAGTTCACGATGCGCACGCCGTTCTTCATCTTGGCGATCGCGCCGGCGTCGATGATGCCTCGGGTCTGGTCGGTCAGCGGCGTGTGCAGGGTGATGAAGTCGGCCCGGCGGAACAGCTCCTCCAGCTCGACCTTTTCCACGCCGAGGTCGATCGCGCGCTCGCGCGACAGGAAGGGGTCGTAGGCGATGACCCGCATCTTCAGGCCCTGCGCCCGATCGGCGACGATCGAGCCGATATTGCCGGAGCCGATGAGGCCGAGCGTCTTGCCGTAGAGCTCGGTGCCCATGAACTTCGACTTCTCCCACTTGCCCGCATGGGTCGAGGTATTGGCCTGCGGGATCTGGCGGGCGAGCGCCATCATCATCGACAGGGCGTGCTCGGCCGTGGTGATGGAGTTGCCGAAGGGCGTGTTCATGACGACGACGCCCCGGGCCGTGGCGGCCGGGATGTCGATGTTGTCGACGCCGATGCCGGCGCGGCCGACGACCTTCATGTTGGTCGCGGCCTCCAGGATCTCGCCGGTCACCTTGGTCGCCGAGCGCACGGCGAGGCCGTCGTACTCGCCGATGATCTTTTTCAGTTCCTCGGGCTCCAGGCCCGTCTTGACGTCGACCTCGATGCCGCGCTCGGAAAAGATCGCGGCGGCGCGGTCGCTCAGCTTGTCGGAAATGAGAACCTTGGGCATGAACGTCTCCTGACGCGCCGATCGGGCGGCGCGAATGAAGGATATGTCGATTGTCGGGCGGCGAGGACGGGCCCGGCGCAGGGACGGACGCGTCCCGCCCCGGCCGGCACCCTCGGACGGGGCGGCGGAGCGGGAGGCGCGTCGCTCTCGGTATTCGGCGCGGGCCCGGAGCC
Source organism: Azospirillaceae bacterium (assembly GCA_040220455.1). Classification (GTDB taxonomy): domain Bacteria; phylum Pseudomonadota; class Alphaproteobacteria; order DSM-16000; family Inquilinaceae; genus JAVJUS01. The sequence goes on along the minus strand of JAVJUS010000107.1, from coordinate 18,364 downwards.
TCAGGCGGCCTTGGCGAGCTCCTCGCGCACCTGGGCGTAGGCCCAGTCGAGCCAGGGGGTCAGGGCCTCGATATCCGCGGTCTCCACGGTCGCCCCGCCCCAGATCCGAAGACCCGGCGGCGCGTCGCGGTAGCCGTTGATGTCGTAGGCCACGCCCTCGTCCTCGAGCAGCGCGGTGATCCGCTTGGGCACCGCGGCCTGCGCGTCCCGGTCGAGCCCCCGGAACCAGGGATCGACGATCTGCAAGCAGATCGAGGTGCAGGACCGCGTCGCCGGATCATCGGCGAGGAAGTCGATCCAGTCGGTGGTCTCGACCCAGCGGGCGAGCGCCGACAGATTGGCCTCCGACCGGCGGATCAGCTCCGGCACGCCGCCGATGCGCTCGGCCCAGGCCAGCGCGTCGAGCGCGTCCTCGACGGCCAGCATCGAGGGGGTGTTGATCGTCTCGCCCTTGAACGGGCCCTCGGCGAGCTTGCCCGACTTGGTCAGGCGGAAGACCTTGGGCAGGGGCCAGGACGGGCTATGGCTCTCCAGCCGCGCCACGGCGCGCGGCGACAGCGCGATCATGCCGTGGGCCGCCTCGCCGCCCAGCACCTTCTGCCAGGACCAAGTGACGACGTCGAGCTTGTCCCACGGCAGGTCCATGGCGAAGACCGCCGAGGTCGCGTCGCAGATCATCAGGCCTTCGCGGTCGGACGCGATCCAGTCGGCGTCCGGCACGCGCACGCCGGACGTCGTGCCGTTCCAGGTGAACAGGACGTCCCGGCTGCGGGTGTCGATGGCGCCCAGATCCGGCAGGGCGCCGTAGTCGGCCTCGACCACCTCCAGGTCGTCGAGCTTCAACTGCTTGACGGCGTCGGTCACCCAGCCGGCGCCGAAGCTCTCCCACGCCACGGCGGTGACGCCGCGGGCGCCGAGCATCGTCCACATGGCCATCTCGAACGCGCCCGTGTCGGAGCCGGGCACGATGGCGACGCGCCAGTCCTCGGGCAGGCCGAGCAGCGCTTTCGACCGGTCGATGACGTCCTTGAGCTTGGTCTTTCCGATCTTGGCCCGGTGGGAGCGGCCGACCGCCGCGTCGCTCAGTTCTTCGAGGCTCCAGCCCGGGCGCTTGGCACAGGGGCCGGAGGAAAAATCGGGGCGCGCCGGGCGGGTCGCCGGCATCGTTCCCATACGCGATGTCATATCCTATTCCTTCGAATAGTTGCGCCCCGTTGGGGGGGCACGGCCCGCAGCGGAGGATAGGCATCCGCGACGATCCGTCAACCGGACAACCCGAAGTGTCTTTCAATCGTCATTGCGACATCGGGTGTCGCGATCGCGATAGCCCGGCGTTTCCAGGGCTGTAGGTCGGCTGAGCGAAGCGAACCCGACATGGGAGTCCGGTGGCCGGAACGTCGGGCTCGCTGGCGCTCGACCGACCTACGAAGTATTCTGCCTCTTCGCCCTTTATTCGTCATCCCCGCGAAGGCGGGGATCCAAGTTGCTTCGGGGGCATGCTCGCAATTCGGTCAGAGTCGATATCATGCGAAGACTGGATCCCCGCTTTCGCGGGAATGACGGTTTACCGGGAAAGGTTGGGAAAACATTCGCGACGCCTTCGCGACGCCGGACCATCATGCCGTCGTCATTCGACAGCCCCCGGCAATGTCGGGCTCGCTGCGCTCGACCGACCTACGATAGCGGCCGGTTGGCCCGTCTACTCCGCCGCCGCGCCGGCCTCGGCGCTCTCGGCCCGCTCCCCGGCCGCGCGGACGGCGTCGGCGACCGCGCCGACCACCTCGTCGAGTTGGGCGGCGTCGTCGGCCTCGCCCATCACGCGGATCAGGGGCTCGGTGCCGGACTTGCGGATCACCAGGCGGCCGGCCCCGCCGCCCACGCCGCCATCGCCGGCGAAGCGGCGCTCCGCCTCGGCGATCACGGCCTTGACCGACGGGTCGTCGAGCGGCGTGCCGCCGCCCGGCCGCGGCGCGTAGCGAACATTCGTCAGGCGCTGGGGCACGCGCTCGAACACGCTGCACACCTCGCTCGCCGGCCGGCCGGTCGCGCCGATCAGGGAGAGCACCTGGAGCGCGGCGATCAGCCCGTCGCCGGTGGTTGTGTAGTCGGACAGCACGATATGGCCCGACTGCTCCCCGCCGACATTGAAGCCGCCGGCGCGCATCGTCTCGACGACATAACGGTCGCCGACCTTGGCGCGATGGAGCGCCAGGCCGAGATCGGCCATGTAGCGCTCCAGCCCCAGATTGGACATCACGGTGGCGACCGCGCCATCGCCGACCAGCCGGCCGGCGCGCGCCCAGGATCCGGTAATCAGCGCGATCACCTGGTCGCCGTCGATCGTCGCCCCGGTCTCGTCGGCCAGGATCACCCGGTCGGCGTCGCCGTCGAGCGCGATGCCGAGATCCGCGCCATGGGCGGCCACCATCTCCTGCATGCGCTCGGGCGCCGTCGCGCCGCAGCCCTTGTTGATGTTGAGGCCGTCGGGCTCGACCCCGACCGGCACGACCTCGGCCCCCAGTTCCCACAGGACCTTGGGCGCGACGGCGTAGGCCGCGCCATGGGCGCAGTCGACGACGATCTTGAGGCCGTCGAGCCGGTGGCCGCGCGGGAAGGTGTGCTTGGCGAACTCGATATAGCGCCCGCGCGCGTCCTCCAGCCGCCGCGCCTTGCCCAGCCGCGAGGGCGGAGGCAGGTCGGCGGCGACGCCGTTGTCGATCTTTTCCTCGATCGCGGATTCGATGGCGTCGGAAAGCTTGAAGCCGTCCGGGCCGAACAGCTTGATGCCGTTGTCCTCGAACGGGTTGTGCGAGGCCGAGATCATGACACCGAGATCGGCGCGCAGCGAGCGCGTCAGCATGGCGACCGCCGGCGTCGGCATCGGCCCGACCAGCACCACGTCCATGCCCATGGAGATGAACCCGGCGGTCATCGCCGGCTCGATCATGTAGCCCGACAGCCGGGTGTCCTTGCCGATGACGACCTGGTGGCGATGGTCGCCGCGCCGGAACTGGCAGGCCGCCGCCATGGCGACCTTGAGCGCGGTTTCCGCCGTCATGGGCTCGGCATTCGCCTTGCCGCGAATGCCGTCGGTGCCGAAGAGCCTGCGAGTCATGACGAAGTCCTAGCGTGGCCGCCGATTCGGTTCAACGCCGTCGACGCTCGTAGGGTTCCGTGGCCGGATCGGGGCGGTCGTGGGGCGGTTTCGGAGCCGGGGATCCACCACGAAGGCACGAAGGGGCACGAAGGGGTCGGGCGCGGAGGGCGAAGTCTCGGCCCTCGCCCGATCGAGAACAGTCCAACCACCAAGAACACCAAGGTCACCAAGAAGCGCCGGCGACGGCTGAAGCGCTGGTATTATCTCCCTCGATCCCGAATGCCGCAGGCATTCAATAAATACCGAATGGCCCCGGGCGGCGCCCTTCGCCTTTCGAGTACCGGCCCGATTCGTGATCTTCGTGACCCTCGTGGTTCAATTCCCTTTCCGGAACTCCGCCCCGTCTTGCACGGCCGAACACGCCGCACCGGCCGACCTTGGTGCCCCTTGGTGGTGATACCCCCCGATCGCCCGACGACAGGACGACCGCCCGGGGGTCTTGCAACCTCGCGGGGCGCGCGGCATGGTCCCTTCGCCGGGTCGGTCCCGGCTTGGCGGGCCCGTAGTTCAGTGGTCAGAACGCGCCGCTCATAACGGTGTTGTCGCAGGTTCGAATCCTGCCGGGCCCACCACGACCCACGCAAGCCCGCCCCCCTAATGCGCCGAGCCCCAGTCGTCGCCGACGCCGGCCTCGGCGACCAGGGGCACGTCCAGGTGCGCGGCGCCCTCCATGATCGGGCGGACCACCGCGATCGTGCGGTCGACTTCCGCCGCCGGCGCCTCGAACAGCAGTTCGTCGTGGACCTGGAGGAGCATGCGGGCGGTCAGGCCTTCCTTCTCCAGCGCGCGCGGGATGCGGATCATGGCGCGCTTGATGATGTCGGCGGCGGTGCCCTGGATCGGCGCGTTGATCGCCTGGCGCTCGGCGAAGCCGCGGCGCGCCGGGTTGGGATCCTTGATGCCGGGGACGTGGATGCGCCGGCCGAACAGGGTGGTCACGAAGCCCTGGTCCTTGGCCGTCTTGCGCGTCGCCTTCATCCAGCCGTCGAGCTCGGAGAACCGCTCCAGATAGGCCTTGATGAACTTGGTCGCCTCGCCCTGCTCGATGCCGAGCTGCTGGGCCAGCCCCCAGCCGGAGATGCCGTAGATGATGCCGAAATTGATCGCCTTGGCCTGGCGCCGGACCTCCGAGGTCATCTCGTCCATCGGCACGCCGAAGACCTGGCTCGCCGTCATGGCGTGGATGTCCTCGCCGTCGCGGAACGCCGCCTTCAGCGCCTCGACCCCGGCGATATGGGCGACCAGGCGCAGTTCGATCTGGGAGTAGTCGATCGAGATCAGCTTGTTGCCCGGCTCGGCCACGAAGGCCGTGCGGATCTTGCGCCCCTCCTCGGTCCGGATCGGGATGTTCTGGAGGTTCGGCTCGTTGGAGCTCAGCCGCCCGGTATTCGTCGCCGCCAGGCTGAAGGAGGTGTGAATGCGCCCCGTCAACGGGTTGATGTCCTCCTGCAGGGCGTCGGTATAGGTGCCCTTGAGCTTGGAGAGCTGGCGCCACTCCAGCACCTTGACCGCGATCTCGTGGCCCTGGGCCGCCAGGCCCTCCAGCACCGAGGAATCCGTCGAGTAGGTGCCGCCCTTGCCCTTCTTGCCGCCCTGCAGGCCCATTTCCTCGAAAAGCACGGCGGCGAGCTGCTTGGGGCTGCCGACATTGAAGGCATGGCCGGCGAGCTTGTGGACCTCCTCCTCGAGCGTCTCCAGCCGGGCGGCGAACTCCCGCGACAGCTTGGCGAGCGCGTCGCGGTCGACCTTGACGCCGGCATGTTCCATCTCACCGATGACGCCGACCAGCGGCCGCTCGATCGTCTCGTAGACCGCGACCAGACGCTCGGGCACCAGCCGGGGCTCGAGCCACGCGTGCAGGCGCCAGGTGATGTCCGCGTCCTCGGCGGCGTAGTCGCGCGCCTTGTCGAGCGGCACCCGGTCGAAGGTGATCGCCGACTTGCCGGTGCCGCAGACCTCCGAATACTTGATCGTCTTGTGGCCGAGATGGAGTTCCGCCAGCTCGTCCATGCCGTGGCCGTGGGCGCCGCCGTCGAGCACGTAGGACAGCAGCATCGTGTCGTCGACCGGATCGACCCGGATGCCGTGGCGGACCAGCACCTGCCAGTCATACTTGAAATTGTGCCCGATCTTGAGGACGGACGGGTCCTCCAGCATCGGCTTCAGGATCGCCAGCGCCTCGTCGAGCGGGATCTGGGCCGGCGCGCCGTCGCCGTCGTCGAGCGCCAGCGTGCCCTCCCCCGACGCGCCGGTGTGCTGGAGCGGGACGTAGCACGCCCGCCCCGAGCCGAGGCCGAGCGACAGGCCGACCAGCGTCGCGGTCGAGGCGGACAGGCTGTCGGTCTCCGTGTCCACGGCGACGCGGCCGATCTCCACGGCCTCCTCGGCCCACCGGCGCAGGGCGTCGGCTTCGGTGACGAGCGCGTAGTCCGCCTCGCCCGGCGGCGGCGCGTCCTGCCCGCTGTCCGGCGCCTCTTCGAGGAGCTGGGTCTCGACCCGCGCCTTGATGGAGTGGAACTCCATCTCGGTCAGGAAGGCGATCAGGCGCTTGTCGTCGCGCTCGTGGACGACGATGGAGTCGAGCGTCAGCGGCGCGTCGACATCGTCGGCGAGCGTGACGAGGCGCTTGGAGATGCGCGCAAGCTCCGCGTTCTCCGTGAGCGCCTGGCGGCGCTTTGGCTGCTTGATCTCCTCGACATGGTCGAGGAGGTTTTCCAGCGTTCCGTAGGTCTCCAGGAGCTGGGCGGCCGTCTTCGGGCCGATGCCGGGCACGCCGGGGATGTTGTCGACGCTGTCGCCGGCCAGCGCCTGCAGGTCGATCATCTTGTCCGGCGGCACGCCCCATTTCTCGACCACCTGCTCGACATCGACGACGGTGTTCTTCATCGGGTCGAGCATGGTGACGCCGTCGCCGACGACCTGCATCAGGTCCTTGTCGGAGGAGACGACGACGACCTTGGCGCCTTCCGCCCGCGCCTGTCGGCAATAGGTGGCGATCAGGTCGTCGGCCTCGTAGCCCTCCATCTCGACGACCGGCAGGGAGAAGGCCTCCGTCGCCGCGCGGATCAGGGCGAACTGCGGGCGCAGCTCCTCCGGCGGCTCGTCGCGGTTGGCCTTGTAGTCGGGATAGATTTCGTTGCGGAAGTTCTCCCGCGCCGCGTCGAAGATCACCGCCACGTGGTCGGCCTTCAGGTCGGCCAGCAGCTTCAGCAGCATGTTGGTGAAGCCGTAGACCGCGTTGACCGGCAGGCCGTCGGCCTTGCGCGTCATCATCGGCAGGGCGTGGAAGGCGCGGAAGATGAAGCCCGAGCCGTCGACCAGGTAGTACGTCTTCTGCCCGCCCGCCGCCGGCGCGGCCTCCGGCGGCACGGCGCCGGCCTCGGCGCCCGTGCCCGGCTTCCCCGGCTTCGTCTCGGTGCTGTCGGCGGTGTCGGCGGATCGGCTCGTCACGGCGGGAATCCGGCTCTCGAGGGGGCGGCGGGCGCCCCCGCGGCCATCACGGCGCGGGGCGCGCGGCTGATCGGAAATCGCACCGCCGACCATGCCCCGGTCCGGCCGGGGAGTCGAGAGGCGTGCGGAGCCGGTCGCCCGGGCCGCCGCCGGGGTCGGGCCGGGACGCGATCCGGTCGGGCGGCATTCATGTTCCCTTAGGCGTTTAAGTAGTATTGAGTCCTCGTGTCGCTATTTAACTGGGGGACACGACATGACCGCTCGCCGAGCCCTTGCAACGCTTGCCGCCGCCCTGGTCGTCGCACTGCTCACCCTCGCCGACCCCGGTCCGGGCCAAGCCGGACCGGCAAGCATGATCGGCGCGGAGGGCCCCGCCCCGGCGGCGACAACGCACGCTATCCCCGACATCCGGGCGCAAGCGGGCGATGGATCGCCCACCACCGACGTCGCGACCGCGGCGGCGTTGCTGGCCGACCTCGCGGCGCCCGAGGACCAGGGCGTCGCGCCGGCCTTGTCGCCCTGGCCCGACAGCGGCGTGGAGACGGCCCAGCTCTGCTGTCGCATCTGCCGCAAGGGCAAGGCCTGCGGCGACAGCTGCATCAACCGACAATTGCAATGCCACCAGCCACCCGGGTGCGCCTGCAACGGGTAGTCCGGGGCGGGTAGTCCGGGGCGGGCGACCGGTCGCCCGGCGCCGGGCCGCCGGATCATCCATGGTCGCGACATCCCGGAAGCGGCTCGGATCGTCATCGGGCCTCGCGCAATCGCGTGTAAAACCCATATAGACTCTCATGACCACGATCGCGCCGCCCGCCGACGGGCACATGGCCTCGGGGGGCGACCTGGCGGCGTTCCGCGTGCCGCTCCTTTCGCAAAGCCTTTCCCAAATCCTGACATCCTTCGGCGGCTTCTTCGCCGTCTGCGGGGCGATGTACGCGCTGGCCGCGCTGCCCTACGGCTACGGCGCGGCCCTGCTGCTGGCGCCCCTGGCGGCCGGGTTCCTGGTGCGCATCTTCATCATCCAGCACGATTGCGGGCATCGGTCCTTCTTCCGGTCGCGCCGGGCGAACGACGCGCTCGGCACCGTCTGCAGCCTGCTGACCTTCACGCCCTACCTCTCCTGGCGTCGCCAGCACGCCGGGCACCATGGCGTCTGGAACAATCTCGACCGGCGACAGCGCGGGGCGGACATCTATTCCTCCTGCCTGACCGTCGAGGAATATCGCGCCCTGACGCCGCGCCAGCGTCGCCGGCACCGCCTCACGCACCATCCGCTCGTCGCCAATGTCCTGCTGCCGCCGCTGATCTTCACCGTGCTCTACCGGTTCCCCTTCGACATGCCGAAATCCTGGCGTCGGGAGCGGCGCGCGGTGCACGCGACGACGCTGGGGATTGCGCTGTTGGCCGGCGGGCTCGGTGCACTGCTCGGCTACGGCTCGCTCCTCGCCGTCCAGGGGCCGGTGCTCGTGCTCGCCTCGATCGCGGGGGTCTGGCTGTTCTCCGTCCAGCACCGCGGCGCGGAGACCCGATGGGCCCGCGAGGCGGACTGGGACCCGCAATCGGCGGCGCTGCGCAGCACGACGTTCCTGCGCCTGCCGGCGCCGCTTCGCTGGTTCACCGGCAATATCGGCTTTCACCACATCCACCACCTCAACGCCCGCATCCCGAACTACCGCCTGCGCGCCTGCCACGACACGATGGCCCCCGAGGGCGACGTCCTCACCGTCTCGCTGCGTGAAGCGATGGGGTCGCCGCGCTATGTCCTGTGGGACGAGGATCGGGGCCGGATGACGACCTGCAACGAGGTCGAGCGGGACATCGACCGCAAGCCGGCATGAAGCTGTTCGAATGCGAGGCCTGCGGCCAGCTTCTCTACTTCGAGAACACCCACTGCGAGCGGTGCGGCCGGGTGCTCGGCTACCGTGACGACCGGGCGGCGCTGGGCGCGCTCGACGCCGTCGGCGACGGCACGTGGCGACCGTTGGCCGACCCCGAGAGCACGATGCGGTTCTGCGCCAATGCCGAGCACGACGCCTGCAACTGGCTGATCCCGGCCGACGGCCCGGCGGCGTTCTGCCGCGCCTGCCGGCTCAACCGGACGATCCCCGATCTCTCCGAGCCCCGCGCCCTGATGCTCTGGCAACGGGTGGAGGCGGCCAAGCACAGGCTCGTCTACGGCCTGCTGCGGCTCGGCCTGCCCGTCGTGTCGCGGTTCGACGATCCCGACGGCGGCCTCGCCTTCGATTTCCTGTCCGGCGAGGCCGCGACGGCGGCGGGTGGCGCGCCCGTGATCACCGGACATGCCCGAGGGTTGATCACCCTCGACATCGCCGAGGCCGACGACGCCGAACGTGAACGCCACCGCCTCGACATGGCCGAGCCGTATCGCACGCTGCTCGGCCATTTCCGGCACGAGGTCGGCCATTACTACTGGGAGCGCCTGATCCGGGGCGGTGTCTGGCACGACGCGTTCCGGGAAATGTTCGGCGACGAGCGGCAGGACTACCGGGCGGCCCTCGACCGATACTACGCCGAGGGCCCGCCGGACGACTGGCGCGAGCGTTTCGTCAGCGGCTATGCCGCCGCGCATCCGTGGGAGGATTTCGCGGAGACCTGGGCGCACTACCTGCACATCGTCGACACGCTGGAAACCGCGGCCGCCTTCGGCCTGACGCTGCGGCCCGGGGTCGGCCGGCAGCCCCGCCTCGACATGGCGATCGGCTTCGACCCCTACGAGCAGGGGGATTTCGACGCCCTTGTCCACGCCTGGCAGCCCCTGACGGCCGCGATCAACAGCCTGAACCTCGGCATGGGCCAGCCCGACCTCTATCCCTTCGTGCTGGGGCCCACGACGATGGGCAAGCTGCGCTTCGTGCACGGGCTGGTGCACGGCCCGACCCGGGGGCGGCCCGCCTAGGGCGATTTCCGAACTGATGGAGTCATCATTTCGGAAAAAATTGCCCTGTCTTCAACAACCTAGAGCATCTTGTCTGCGCCGGTTCGGGCGCAGGACGCTCTAGCCGGGCGCCGCCTACCTCCCCTTGGAGGGGTAGGACCGGATGGGCTCGCCCTTGCGCCAGGCGGAACTGCGCTTGCACCGCGTGCAGACGCGCTCGCCCGCCCAGGCGCTTTCGAACGCAATGCCGCAGCCGAGGCAGGATCGCCGCTTGGACGCGCCGGCCGGCGTCGCGCCGGTCGGCGGCGCCACTCCGCGTTCATCGATCATGGTGCTGCATGGCTTTGTCGCGCGATACCGCGCGCTCCATCAACGGCCAACGGGCAACGGGTGGCTTTCGGCCCGAGAGATCCCGGGTCGGTCACACAGGGTCCTGACGACGACCGCCGTTCGTCTGCGCCTGCCGGAGCGACAGGAACGTCGCTTGCGACAGGGACACCGCGTACGGGAAACTCCGCGAGACGCGCGGCGATCCGGCGCCGGAATCTCCCGATGCGCGAGCCAAGCCTAATCCTTCTTGGTCTCGCCCTCGGCGGAGGGCGCCTGCCCGGGCGTCCCTCGGGTCCCGGCCTTCGCCTTATCGTCCGGTACGGCGCCGGTCGCCGGCTTGGACCCCTGGGGCGGCTTGGCCGTGTGGGATGTCGAAAAATCCTTGAAGGACATTTTCTGATTCCTAGTTAGGTCATTAATTTTCTCACAAAATATGTTGTCTATTTTGAAAATTTCAATGTAATTGATGTCGCGCTTTAGAATGTGACGCTGGCGTCCCGATCGCGAAGTGCGCCAAAGCGCAAGAAGCGTGAATCGAGACACTGACTTCATCCGAGTGTGATGATTCCCCGGGTCGAGAATTCCGCTCCGATATCGACCGGCCCCGAAGGACGGCCCGGTGCGCATCGGCGGCCGCGATGAGCCACCAGAAAACGGTGATCCCCGTTCGCCGCGTTTGACGGGACCGTCGTGGCCCGGTCTTTACTCCGCACACGGTCATGACGGTCCATCCGCAACGCAACGCATTGTTCCGTAACTATGTCCGGGCCTGATCATCAGAATTTCTTCGCGCGACATTGAAAAGATGATATTCGAGTCTACTTATCGTCGGCGTGGTTTTTCGCGTCAGATTTTTGGATGTATAAGAATTTTAGCGCTCGATCGTGAATAAAGATGATATTCTTACTCATTGTTCGGATTTATGGAGATGTATAGTTTCTTTGAATTCCAACCATATATATATTGATTCATAATCAATACGACGAATTGTGATAATAATGCGCATTGACCGACTAAAGATCTGCAATGACAAAGACATCATGAAAGAAAAATAATGACTCACGAACCTGAGACAATCTCCGCACACTCGACAGACGGCAACACCGATGGAATGAGCAAGCGTCTTGACGAGCTCGGCATTCGGCGAACGACGGTCGATTACTTCCACGTCGGGGAGTACCGATACACGTCCCTGCGCGATGCCATCGCGGCGGCGAAGCGGTTGTCGAGTGCCGGCTGACGGCCGAGCCGACGACAGCCCGGTCAGACACCCCGCGCTGCCCGGACCCGCGCTTCCATCATGGCGCGGGCGACCGGCCGTCGATGGTGGGGTTCTGGCCCCGGGTGATCGCCGATCGCGCCGGCGGGCGGATGCCGGGGTCGCCGACCGCCGTCAGGACGCCGCCTTGTGCCCGCCCTGATCGGCGACGGCGGCGGCCGTCGGGGTGCCCGCGCGGATGAAGCGGCGGCCGCAATAGCCGCAGTCGACGGCGTCCCTGGCCCCGAACTCGTAATAGACGAGCGGGTGGCCCAGCGGGCCGCCGCCGCCGTCACAGCCGATGGTGGTCTCGTCGGCGTCGACGAGAACGATCTCCGGTGGCTGCATCGCGCGTCTCTCCGCCTCGCGGTCCCGTTTTCCGATCCCTGCCGACCGGCGCCCCCGGGGCGGACCCCGGGAGCCCGAGTTGCGGGCCGGCGGCGCGGATGATATAGAACCGGCCTCTCGACGCAATGCCGGAGCGCCCACGCCCCGCCGCCGCCCGTTCTCGAACCGGCGGCCGCCCGGCGTCGCCGCCGGCCGGGACCGGAACCGGATCGCCATGGACGCCGCCACGACGCGCACCGCCGACCGCGCCGCCGATCGCGCGGGGGACAAGGTCTCGGGCACCGCCCGCACGACCGCCACGGGCGCCCCCGGGGCAACGCTCTCGGACGGCGCCGAGCTTCCCGATCTCGCGGTCGATATCCAGGGCCTCGTCAAGACCTATCGCGGCAGCGGCAAGTCCGGGCCGAAGACGGCGCTCCACGGCGTCGACCTGCAGATCCCGCGCGGCGGTCTGTTCGGCCTGCTGGGGCCGAACGGGGCGGGCAAGTCGACGCTGATCAACATCATGGCCGGGCTGGTCAACAAGACCGGGGGCACGGTGAAGCTCTGGGGCCACGACATCGACAAGCGCACGCGCCAGGCGCGTGCGGCGATCGGCGTCGTGCCGCAGGAGCTCAACATGGACCCGTTCTTCACCCCGCGGGAGATGCTGGACATCCAGGCGGGGCTCTACGGCGTGCCCAAGGCCGAGCGGATTACCATGGAGCTGCTGGACGCCGTCGGCCTGGCGGACCGGGCGGATTCCTATGCCCGGTCCCTGTCGGGCGGCATGCGCCGGCGCCTGATGGTGGCCAAGGCCATGGTCCACTCCCCGCCGATCCTGGTGCTGGACGAGCCGACGGCCGGCGTCGACATCGAGCTCAGGCAGTCGCTCTGGCGCTATGTCCGCCAGCTCAACGAGGCCGGCACGACGGTGCTGCTGACGACGCACTACCTCGAGGAGGCCGAGGAGCTGTGCGATCGCATCGCCATCATCCACAACGGCGGCGTGGTGGCTGACGACACCACGCCGAACCTTCTGCGCCGGCTCGACAGCAAGACGCTGACGGTCCACCTGACCGACCCGATCGAGGCGGTGCCCGAGGCGCTGGTCGAGCTGCAGGCGGAGCTGCCCGACCCGCATCGCATGGTGCTGCGCTACCGGCCGAGCCAGACGCGGCTGGGCGACATTCTCAACATCATGAACGAAACGGGCCTCCGGATCACCGACCTGACGACGGAGGAAACGGATCTGGAGGACATCTTCCTCCAGCTCACCCGCACCATCCCGGCGGGGGATGGCCGGTAGGACCGCGATGGCCGCGGTCGCGCCGGGCGCCCGGACGCGGCGTCCCGGCGTCAAGCGGGTGCGCGCGGCGACAACGGTCGCGTTCCTCGCTTGCACTCTTTCGATCGGCCCGGGCTGCGCGGCCCGGGCGCCGGCGCTGATGCCCGAGGACGACTCCCCCGCGACGCCCGCTCTGGCGCTCGGCCCCGCGGTGCCGGATCCGGAGGTCGAGGGCGTGTTGCGCGCGGCCGGCGCCCTGATCGCGGCGGACGGCCGGCCTCTGCCCCTGACCGCGTGGCTGCCGGCCGGATCGCCCACGACGCCGGACGAGGCGCCGGGCGAGACACCGGGAGTGCCGGTCGACGAGCGCGAGGCGGGGAATGCCGACAGCGCCGCCGATACACCGGCCCCGGAGCAAGCCGGTCCGAGCGCCGCGATCGTCGCGCTGCACGGCTTCAACGACTATTCGGCGGCCTTCGCGGCGGCGGCGCGCGACTGGGCGGCCGACGGCGTGGCGGTCTACGCCTACGACCAGCGCGGCTTCGGCGCCAACCCGAATCCGGGCCGTTGGCCAGGGGTCGACGCGCTGGTGGCCGATGCCCGCGCGGCGATGGCGGCCCTGGCCGCGCGCCACCCGGACACCCCCCGCTATGCCCTGGGCGAGAGCATGGGCGGCGCGATCCTGCTGGCGGCGCTCGGGGAGGCGCCGGCGGCGGCGGCCGGCTCCGACGGGGCGGTGGCGAGGCGGGAGGCCGCGGGCTCGCCCGCGATCGACGGGGCGGTGCTGGTGGCCCCGGCCGTCTGGGCGCGCGAGACCATGCCGGCGGTCCAGCGCGCCGCGCTCTGGCTCGCGGACAGGCTGGTGCCGGGCCTGGTGCTGAGCGGCGAGGGCCTGGGGATCGAGCCGACCGACAATCCGGAGACGCTGCGGGCGCTGTGGGAAGACCCGCTGGTCATCAAGCGCAACCGGGTCGACGCGCTGGCCGGCGTGGTCGACGCCATGGACCGCGGCCTGGCGGCGGCCGACGACGTGGCGACGCCGCTGCTGGTGCTCTACGGCGACCAGGAGGAGGTGATCCCGGACCCGGCGGTCGACGCGCTCGAGGCGCGCCTGGACCCCGGGCGCCACACGGTCGGGCGCTACCCGGAAGGCTATCACATGCTGCTGCGCGACCTGAACGGCCCGACGGTGCGCGCCGACATCCGCGCGTGGCTCGACGACCCGGACGCGCCCCTGCCTTCGGGCGCGGACGCGGCGTGGCACGGGGCTCCCTCTTCGTCCGAGGCGTCCCCCATGGCCTCCGGCGAAGCGCCCTCCGCAGCCGAAGCCGAGGGTGTCGGCACTGCCAGGTAGGCCGAGGCACCGCCGGGCGGACCGGCGCGCCGACGGGACGCGCCGAGGCCACGCGAAGCCTTTGCATGACCGCCGCCTTTGCCCTATTGTCCCCCCCGTCACCGGCCGGACGCCCCCGCGCTCCCGCCGAGCGGCCCCGCGGACCCTTAGCTCAGCTGGATAGAGCGTCGCCCTCCGGAGGCGAAGGTCGCAGGTTCGAATCCTGCAGGGTCCGCCAATTCCCGTTTTATTTCGGGCCCCTGTGGGCGTTCCGACGCCCTTCTCCATTTCCTGCCTTCACGCGAAGAGCCGGCGACAGGCAAGACGGGCCTGGGCCCCGATCATGCCAAGTCAAGCCATTCGAAGCGGCCGCTCGCGACTGGCCGGGCTGGCCGCACCACGACAGCGTGTTCCTCCTCCGTCGAGAGGATAATGGCAGGGGGAGCGCCTAGGCCGCCTTCACTGGTCAGGTTCGCCTGTCCGCTCCGGACCGCGGTCTCGCGAGGGCCGGCGGCGGGGAGGCGCCAGGCGCGACCGTCAGCCGGGGCACGCGCGAGCGCCACGCCGTGCGGCGCCTTCGATCTCCACCGACGCTACTCTTTCCGCGTCCGGGCGGACGCCTGCTCCGGGGCGCCGTGGGCGCGCCACCCGCCTTTGCCGAGCCGGGCGCACGAACACCCCGGGCAACCGGCCAACTCCCGGCTCGTGACCACCCCGCCGGTCTCGGCGGAGAACTCGAGATACCGTTCTCCGTCCCGATCCTATCGCGCGATCGCGCAGGATCCATGGAACAACGCCAGCCGACTGTCGGCGTGGGGTCAGCCGGACCATGGGAGCCTCCAGCACGACACCGTCGATCGGTGAAATCGACATCCCGAACTCGTGAGCCTCCGCTCCTGGCAAACAGGGAGTATGCTGCGCGACGACCGGACCGCACCATAGGGCGAAGATCGTGACGCGACGCCTGGCAGCAATCCTCGCGGCCGACGTGGTCGGTTACTCCAGCAAGATGGAGGCGGACGAGGACCGCACGTTCGACGCTGTCAGGACGCTCTTCGACAGCACGGTGGAACCGAGTGTCGCGCGCCACGGCGGCCGGATCGTGAAGCGTATGGGCGATGGCCTTCTCGCCGAGTTCGCCAGCGTCGTCGACGCTCTGGTCTGCGCGGTCAGTATTCAAACGCTCGCCAAGGAGCGCATCGACCGAGCCGCCGAGACACAGAACATCCAGATGCGGATCGGGATCAACCTCGGCGACCTGATCGTCCGGGACGATGATATATTCGGTGACGGGGTCAACGTCGCCGCACGCCTTGAAGGCCTTGCACGGCCAGGCGGGATTTGCGTCTCCGCGATCGTTGCCGAGTTGGTCGGTCAGAAGCTCGACACGGAGTTCGACGATCTCGGTGAGATCAGACTAAAGAACATATCGCGCCCCATACGAGCGTACCACGTGGCGGGGCTGGGAGACGACTCAGCCTCACCTCCGATGGCGGCCAAGCCACCGAGTCCGGAGCTACCGGCGATCGCGATCCTTCCTTTCGCGAATCAGTCCAGCGACCCGGAACAGGAGTATTTTTCTGACGGGGTGACAGACGATATCATTACTGCCCTCGCGTATGTGAAGCAATTCCCGGTCATCGCTCGCAATTCCAGCTTCAGCTACAAGGGGCGCACCATCAAGACGCGGGAGGTGGCGCGGGAACTCGGCGCACGCTTCTTGCTGGAGGGAGGTGTGCGAAGGGCCGGTGACCGGATCAGGATCACCGCACGATTGATCGATGCCGAGACCGATCACCCTGTCTGGGCCGATCGGTATGATCGCCTGATCGGCGACATCTTCGAATTGCAGGACGAGATCACCGGTCGGATCGTGGCGTCCATCGCGCCGGAGCTCACGCAGGCCCAGTCATCGAGCCTCAAGGATCGACGACCCGATAAGCTGTCGGCTTGGGAGCTGTTCCTGCTCGGCTCATCGCACCTCTATTCACAGACACATGACGGCAACCTGCTTGCGCGGGAAGCATTCAAGCAGGCAATCGACCTCGATCCTGGCTATGGCGAGGCTTGGTCCGGTTTCGGCCATTCCTTCCTCCGCGAACTCGGTTTCGAATCGCGCGAGGATCGCGGCAGCCTCATCGACAAAGGCCACGAAGCGGCCAAACGGGGACTCGCTCTCGCACCGTCGTCGGCCTATGCCCTTCTGGTCTCGAGCACGGCGGATATCTGGCGCGGAGAACTGGAGAAGGGAATAGACAATATTCGTCGCGCGCTTCTGGTCAATCCGTACGACGCGCATGCCCAAATGGCTCTCGGCAATCGCCTGGATCTCATCGGAAAAGCCGAAGAAGGGATTGCACAGATGGAGCGATCAGTGGAGCTGAACCCCCGCGATCCCTATCGGGGGATGTATTTCGCATACCTGTCTCGAGCCCATCTCACCAATGGCGACCCGGCGGTCGCGCTCGAATGGATCGACAACGCCGTCGCACTGAAACGCGGCAACCCCGATTTCCACTTTCGCAGAGCGGTTTGCCTGGCCTCTATCGATCTTGTAGAGGAAGCGCGGGCAGCATTGCGCGAGTGCGAGAAATTGGAGTCCGGTTTTGTTCACCGTCGCGCCATTTCTTGGAGACCGTATTCAGATTCCGAACGAAATGAACGATTCTTTTCGGGCCTGTATCGCCATAACCTTTTGGATTTTGTTGAATGGTGAACCTGCGTCTTATCCGACTTCCCTGCGCGACTTGGCTCGAGAGTGACTTCATCCCGCTGGCCCGAGCCCCGTTTCGCATCCGCGGCAGGGTAGACCTTCGGGTCGATCTGATGCTCTCGGGCGGTTCCCCGGCAAGCCTGATCCGCTCCTCGAATTCGGCCACCATGGGAGCAACGGGATGCCGGTCGGCCCCCCGGGCCCCGCCGACCGCCGCTCACCCCGGCCGTGCAGCGGCCGGGCGGTCGGGACCCTCGTCGGGCCCCTCGCCCGCCTCCTCGCCCGCGCGCCAGGGTTCCAGAATTTCGCGCGCCAGGGTCCGGCCCCTGGGCGTCAGCCACAGGCGATCGCCGCTGCGTATCACGAGGCCGCCTTCGAGCGCGCGGGCCACGGCGTCGCGGGCCTTGGCCTCGTCCCACATCAGGTGCTCGACCAGGGCGCGGGCGACATTCTCCTCGTCCTGGGCCGGCGTGTTCTCGTGGTTGTAGAGGTGCACCGCCAGCATCCGCGCCTCCATGGCGCGGCGCCCGCCACGCCGGCGCGCCGCCTGGACGACCAGGCCGTAGCGCGGGCCGGCGAGGAAGGCCGCCAGCAGGAAGACGCCGGTCATCGCCGCCATCATCCCGCCGATCGAGACGTCCCACGCCACCGCCAGGAAATAGCCCGACACGCTCGATGCCACGGCGATCGCCACGCCCAGGACGAGCACCGCCCACAGCCGGTCGACCAGCAGATAGGCCGCCGCCGCCGGCACGATGGCGAAGGCGATGAACAGCACCGCACCGACCGAGTCGAAGGCCGCCACCGCCGTCGCGCTGGTCAGGCCCAGCAGGGCGTAGAACAGCAGGCCCGGCGCCAGCCCCGACGCCTTGGCCAGCGCCGCGTCGAAGGTCGCGAGCTTGAGCTCCTTGTAGAACAGGACGACGAAGGCGAGGTCCAGCGCCGCCATCACGCCCATCGCGACCAGGGCCTGCGGCACGCGGTATCCGGCGATCATCACCGTGTCGAGCCAGACGAAGCCGATCTCCCCCAGCAGCACCGTATGCTCGTCGATATGCACGTCGGCCGCATAGAGATTGAGCAGCAGCACCCCGATCGAGAACAGCACCGGGAAAACGAGCCCGATCGCCGCGTCCGCCTTGACCCGCCGGGTATTGGCGAGCAGCTCGGTCAGGAAGACCGTCAGGAGCCCCGTCAGCGCCGCGCCCAGGAGCTGGACCGGCCCGCTCTGCTGCTTGGTCGCCAGCCAGACGACGACGATGCCGAAGACGATGGCGTGGCTGATCGCGTCGCTCAGCATGCTGCTGCCGCGCAGCACCAGGAACGTGCCGACCAGCGTCGCCGCCGCCCCGACCAACGCGCCCGTCAGGACGATCATCAGCGCCACGTTGTCGAGCGCGGCCGTCAGCATCACGCGGGCTCCCCCGCCGCGGCCCGCGCGCCCGCCGTCTCGTCGAGGACGCGGCGTGCCTCGGCCAGGCCGGCCGGCGTCAGGGCGTAGCGCGGCGCTCCGTCCGCGCCGTCGTGCCGCGGCAGGTCCTCCACCAGCCCGTCCCGGTAGAGCCCGCGCAGCGCCGCGCGCAGGCCGCGCTGCGCCGGCATCGGCGCGGCG
>JAVJUS010000106.1:0-9444 GCA_040220455.1 Azospirillaceae bacterium | reverse complement strand
CCGGGTCGCGGGTGCTCGCCCTCGACCTGGACGGCGGCGCGGCGGCCGACCTGGCGGGCGAGCTGCCGGGCGACGGGCACGCCGGCGCGGCGATCGACGTCACCGACCGCGACTCCTGCGCGGCGGCGGCCGGGCCAGCGGGCGGAGCGGCGGGCGAGCCGCCCTGCACGGCCGTCGTCTACGCCGCCGGCATCGCCGTGACGGCCGATGTCGCGGTGCACGACCCTGACGACTGGCGCCGCACCCTGGCGGTCAATCTCGACGGCGCCTTCCATGTCGGCCAGGCCTTCGTCCGCCCGATGCTGGCCGCCGGGACGCCGGGCGCCTTCGTCTACCTGTCCTCGGTCGCCGGCCGGCGCGGCGAGGCGGGGGCAGCGGCTTACTGCGCTTCCAAGTTCGGCCTGATCGGCCTCGTCGAGAGCTTCGCCGCCGAGCTGACGGAGGCCGGCATCCGGGTCAACGCCGTCTGCCCGGGCAATGTCGACAGCCCGCTGCTGCGCGCCGTCAGCCAGGACATCGCGGCGCGCGAGGACCGGGACGCCGAGGCGGTCTACGCCGAGCACGCCCGGATCGGCGCAGCGCGGCGCCTGGTCGACCCGGCGGAGGTCGCCTCGGCCTGCCTGTGGCTGTGCTCCTCCGGGGCGAGCGGCGTGACCGGCACCACCCTGACCGTCGACGTGGGAGCGATGATCGGATGACCGCGACGCCAGACAGCCCGCCCGCGACCGGCGGCGGCATGCGCAACGAAGCCTCGCCGACGCCGAACATCTTCCCGCCGCCGGAATCCATGCGCCCGACCCTGGTCGGCGACCGGTGGATGGTCTCCGCCGGCCATCCGCTCGTCGCCGAGGTGGCGGGCGCGGTGCTGGAGGCCGGCGGCACCGCGATCGACGCTGGCGTGGCGGGCGGCTTCGCGAGCAACGTCGTCCAGGCCGACATGTGCAACCTGGGCGGCGTGGCGCCGATGGTCGTGCGCCCGGCCGGCAGCGAGCAGGCTTACGCGATCAGCGGCGTCGGCTGGTGGGGCCGGTCGGCGACGCCGGAGGCCTTCCGCGCGCGCCATGGCGACGACATGCCGCTCGGCGCGCCGGTCGGCGTCGTGCCCGCCGCGGTCGACGCCTGGATCACGGCGCTGGCCCGCTTCGGCACCCGCCGGCTGGGCGAGCTCATTGCGCCCGCGATCGCGCTCGCGGCGGAAGGCTTTCCCCTCGACCACCGTACGGCCACGGCCTACGCGCTGCTCGGCACCGGCTTCGCGAGCTGGGAGACGAGCCGCCGGATCTACTGGCCAGAGGGGCGGCCCCCACGCGTCGGCGACCGGCTGGTCCAGCGCGACCTGGCCCGAACGCTCGGGATCCTGGCCGAGGCGGAGAGGGCCGCCGGCGGCGACCGGGCGGCGGGGCTGGAGGCCGCGCGCGCCGCCTTCTACGAGGGCGACATCGCCGCCCGCGTCGTCGCGTGGTGCCGGGCGGAGGGCGGCTGGCTCGACGCCGACGACCTCGCCGAGTTCCGCTCGACCGTCACGCCCGCCCCGTCCGTCCGGTTCGGCGACTGGCGGGTCTTCACGACCGACACCTACAGCCAGGGCCCGGTGCTGCTCCAGGCGCTGTCGATCCTGGACGGCTTCGACCTCGCCTCGCTGCGGCGCGGCGGCGCCGACCACCTGCACCTGGTCGCCGAGGCGCTGAAGATCGGCTTCTCCGACCGGGAGCGGCACTACGGCGATCCCGACTTCCCCGGTACCCGCATCGCCGAGCTGCTGGCCGACGACCATGTCGCCGCCCTGCGCGGGATGGTCGACCCGCGCCGCGCCCTGCCCGACCTGCCGACCCTCGAGGCCGAGCCCCCCACCCCGCCGGCGCGCGGGCGCGAGCGGCACGACACGACCTATCTCTGCGTCGTCGACGCGGCCGGCAACGCCTTCAGCGCCATGCCGTCGGACACCATCGACGGCGCGCCGATCCTCGACGGGCTCGGCTTCTTCGTCTCGCCGCGCGGCGTGCAGAGCCGGCTCGACCCCGCCCATCCGGCCGCGCTGGGTCCGCGCCGCCGGCCGCGCCTGACGCCGACACCGGCCCTCGCGCTCGGGGTCGGCGGCGCGGAGGCCGGCCGGGCGATCGCACTCGGCTGCCCGGGCGGCGACGTGATCGTCCAGGCGATGCTCCAGGCCTTCCTGGAGCACGCCGTCTTCGGCCGGCTGCCCCAGCAGGCGGTGGAGGCGCCGCGCATCGCCACCTTCGCCTTCCCCGACTCCTTCTTCCCCAATCCGCATTTCCACGGCCGGCTGTCGATCGAGAAGCGGGTGCCCGAGGCCGTGCGCGCCGACCTCGCGCAGCGCGGCCACGCCCTGCATGTCTGGCCCGAGTGGGAGTTCGACGCCGGCGGCGTGTGCATGGCGGGCGACCTGCGCGCGCCGGAAGAGGGCGAGGCCGTGCTGTTCGGCGCCGCCGATCCCCGGCGCACCTGCTACGCCCGGGGCCGCTGAGGGGGAGCCGCGATCATGGCACCGTCCCGCCCGCCCGACACGCCCGCCCCGCCGGCCCCCGCCGCCGGTGGCGAGCCCCTGCCCGATCCGTGGATCGAGGACGTGGCGGCGGTCGTCGATCACGCCGCCCGGGCGGCCGGCCTGGAGCTCGCCGACCATCAGCGCCCCGGCGTGATCGCCCAGTATTCGCGTGCCTCCCGCCTCGCCCGCCTGGTGCTGGAGGCACCCCTGCCCGAGGCCCGGGGCGCCGACCCCGGAACGGACGCGCTGCCGTGAGCCGGGCCCGGCCTTCCCGGCGCGCCGGCGCGGCGACCGACCCACGCCATCGCGTGGCGCGCGCGCTCGACGCCGCCGAGGCCGCGGCGCCGCTCGGCATCTTCACGGAAATCCTGCGCGAGCGCGCCGAGGCGCGGGCGCGCGCCGTCGATCCGGCCGCGCCGCTCGCTGGCCTGCCCTTCGCGGCGAAGAACCTGTTCGACGTGGCGGGGGTGGTGACGCTCGCCGGCTCGCGGATCAACCGCGACGACCCGCCGGCCGACGCCGACGCGGCGCTGGTCGAGCGGCTGGAGGCCGCGGGCGCCGTCCTGGTCGGCCTGACCAACATGGACGAGTACGCCTACGGCTACACCACGGAGAACAGCCACTACGGCGCGACGCACAACCCCTGGGACCCGACGCGCACGGCCGGCGGCTCCTCCGGCGGGTCGGCGGCGGCGGTCGCCGCCGGGATCGTGCCCGTGGCGCTGGGCACGGACACCAACGGCTCGATCCGGGTCCCGGCGGCGCTGAGCGGCGTCTTCGGGCTCAAGGCGACGCGCGGCCGGCTGAGCCGGCGCGGCGTCTTCCCCTTCGTGCCGAGCCTCGACCACGCGGGGCTGTTCGCCCGCAGCGTCGACGACCTCGCCGCCGCCTACGACGCCTGCCTCGGCCCCGACCCGGCGGACCCGGCCTGCGCCGCCCGACCGCCCGAGCCCCTCGGCGGCGCGGGCGTGGCCCTGCCGCCGCCGGACCGGATCGCCGTCGCCGGGGGCTTCTACGACAGCCTGCTGACCGACGAGGTACGCGGCGCCGTCGCCCGCGTCGCCGAGGCGCTGGGCGCGGCCGGCCGGATCGAACCGCCGGATCCCGAGCGGGCGCGCGCCGCCGGCTTCCTGATAACGACGATCGAGGCCGCCGGCGTCCATCGCGAGCGCCTGCGCCGGCGCGCCGACGACTTCGACCCGCTGATCCGCGATCGGCTGCTCGCCGGCGCCCTGATGCCGGCCGGCTGGTACCTGCAGGCCCAGCGCCTGCGCCGCCATCAGGCCGCCTGGTGGCGGCAGGCGCTGGCCCGCCACGACCTGGTGCTGGCGCCCGCGACGCCCTGCGCCGCCCCGCCCCTGGGAGCGGAGGAGATGATCGTCGCCGGCACCCGCCTGCCGGTGCGCACCGGGCTCGGCCTCTTCGTCCAGCCGCTGACCATCGTCGGCATGCCGATCCTGACCGTGCCGGTCCACGGTCTCGGACCGCTGCCCCACGGCGTCCAGCTCGTCGCGCCGCCGTGGCGGGAGGACCTGCTGGTCGCCGCCGCGCGCCGGCTGGAGGCCGCCGGCGTCGCCACCGCCCCGATCGCCCCCGCCCCGCCCGCAGGAGAGGATCGCCCGTGACAGATCCCGCCGCCGAAGATCCCGTGGTCAACGACCCGGAAGTGGTCGCCGAGGTCCGCGCCGTCTTCGAGCGGTACGAGACCGCGCTGACGGCCAACGACATCCCCGTCATGGACGCGCTGTTCTGGGCCAGCCCGCACACCGTGCGCTACGGCGTGGGCGAAAACCTCTACGGCAAGGAAGCGATCGACGCCTTCCGCCGCGCACGGCGCACCGGCCCGTTCCGCCGCGAGCTCTTCAACACGACCATCACGACCTTCGGGCGCGACTTCGCCGTGGCCAGCACGGAGTACCGGCGCGAGGGCCACGACCGGCCCGGCCGGGAGAGCAAGACGCTGGTGCGCACGCCCGAAGGCTGGCGCATCGTCGCCGCCCATGTGAGCCTGCTCGGCGAGACCGTCTGAGCCGCTCGAAACCCGACGGCGCCCGCCCGCGACCTTGCGTCGAAACGATACAACGGGCATACAGCGCCATGACGGTTCCGCGCGTGGCGCGGCGGCCGCAGCTCATGACAAGACAACGGCGCCGCGGCCCCCTCGCGGGGGCCCGGAGCAAGCCGGGACGATAGGGGGACCAGGTGGCTCGATTGGATGACAAGCTCGCGCGCATCGCCGCGGGCCAGGACCGGCCGACCGACTTCATCATCGCCGACGCCAAGGACGGGGATATGGGCTTCGGCGCCACCGCCCCCGGCCCGCGCCGCGACGCCGCCGGCAAGCCGACCGACAGCTTCAAGACGCTCGCCGACTACGTCGACCAGATCCGCGCGATCATCGCCCAGGACAAGGTCGACATCATGCTCACCTCGGTGAGCACCTATGAGCTGCTCAAGACCGCCGGCGCGTACGACGGCACGCTGATCACGCCGGCCGTCCGTCTGAACGACACCAGCGACATCTGGGGCAACCGCACCGGGCGCTACCGGGAGACGGCGTCGATCCCGTTCCGCAGCGCGCGGCTGAGCGAGGTGCGCCGCCTGGGCGTCGAGCTCGGCCTCTACTCGATGACGTTCAACAACGACGCCGAGGCCGATGTCCGCACGCTCGAATACTTCCGCCGCTTCCGGGAGGACATCGCCGAGCACGGGCTCGACTGGTTCCTCGAGGTCTTCAATCCCAATGTGAACGAGCCCTCGGACCCGCGCGAGACCGGCGCCTTCGTCAACGACTGGCTCGTCCGCTCGCTGGCCGGGCTGAGCCAGCGCGAGCGGCCGCGTTTCCTCAAGATCGCCTACAACGGCGCCCGGTCGATGGAGGAGCTCTGCGCCTACGACCCGCGCCTGATCGTCGGCATCCTGGGCGGCTCGGCCGGCACGACCCACGACGCGCTGCTGCTGCTGCACGAGGCCGCGCGCCACGGCGCGAAGATCGCGCTGTTCGGGCGCAAGATCAATCTGGCCGAAAGCCCCCTCGACCTGATCACCCAGATGCGCGCGGTCGTCGAAGGCTCGACCCGGCCGGCCGAGGCGGTGAAGGCCTATCACGACGCGCTGGCCAAGCAGGGCATCGCGCCGGCCCGCGACATCGAGGCCGACCTGGCGGTCACCGACCCGGTCCTGCGCGCCGACGGCGCCGGCTGACCGGGGCGGGGCCCGTGGCGGACAGCGCCGCCGACGCGCCGCTGGTCGTCGGCATCGACCTCGGCACCGGATCGGTGCGCGCCCTCGTCTTCGATCCGACGGGGGCGTGCCTGGCCACGGCCGGACGGCCGACGCCGATGGTCACCGTCGGTCCCGGCGCGGCGGAGTTCGAGCCCGAGGCCCTGTGGCGCGCCACTGCCGGGGCGATCGCCGAGGCCGTGGGACAAATCGACCGGCCGGGCCGCATCCGCGCCGTCGCCGCGGCGAGCTTCGCGGAGAGCGGCATCTGCCTGGACGGCGCCGGCCGGGCGATCGGCGTCTCCCAGGCCTGGTACGACAAGCGGCCCGCGGCCCAGAACGCCATGCTCCGCGCGCGCTTCGGCGAGCCGGCGCTGGCGCTGAAGAGCGGCATGCGCCTGGAGCCCGTGCCGGGGGTGTCGAAGCTGCTGTGGCTGCGCGACGAGCGCCGGGACGTCTTCGACCTGACGACGCGCTGGCTCAATGTCGCCGATTTCGTCGCCTATCGCCTGTCGGGGGAGATCGCGACGGACTTCAGCCTGGCCGGCCGCATGATGGCGCTGGACCTGGCCGCCGGCACCTACAACCGCGACCTCCTGGACGCTCTGGGCCTGCCCGTCGACCTGCTGCCGCCGCTGGCCGACAACGGCGACCTGCTGGGGCCGGTGACGGCCGAGGCGGCGGCGGCGACCGGCCTGCCCGGGGACTGCATGGTCGTCGTCGGCGGTCACGACCACGTGCTGGGTGCCCTCGCCTCCGGGGCGCTGAAACCGGCGGCGGGGCTGGACTCCATGGGCACGGCGGAAGCGCTGCTGCGCCCGATCGACCGGCCGATCACCGACGAGCGGGTGGTCACCTGGGGGTTCGAGCAGGGCCGTCTCAGCATCGCCGGCCTGGCGATCCCGTTCGTCATGGGCGGGCTGGTCACCAGTTCGGCGGCGATCGAGTGGTTCCGCCAGACGGTGGCCGCGGGCGCGGACTACGACACGTTGATCGCCGGCGCGCGCGAGGCCGCGCCCGGCTGTGGCGGCACCGTCTTCGTGCCCCATCTCCGCTTCGGCTCCCCGCCCGATGTGGGCGCCGACGCCGCGGGCGCCTTCCTCGGCCTGTCCACGGATACCGACCCGTCCACGCTGTTCCGCGCGGTGCTCGAGGGGCTGGCCTGCGACCTGCGCAAGATCGACGAGCACATCACCGCGCTGGCCGAGACCGCCGGCGGGCGCACGCCCGACCGCCTGATGGTCACCGGCGGGGCGGCGCGCAACGACCTGCTGCTCGCGATCAAGGCGGCGGTCTATGCCCGGCCTCTGGAGGTGATCGAGATGCCGGAATCGACCAGCCAGGGCGCGGCGCTGCTCGCCTGCCTCGGCGCCCGGCTGCATGACGGGCTCGACGCCGCGATCGAGGCGTTCCGCCCGCCGTCGCGCACGGTCGCCCCCGACCCGGCCCTGGTGGAGACCTACGACCGCCTTTACCGAACCCGGTATCGGCCAGCGGTCGACGCCCTGCGCGCTTGGCGCGCGGCGGGCTGAGCGGTCTCGTCGGCGGCTTCCCGAGACGGCAGCCGGCGCAGGGCGACGAACAGCCCCGCGACCGCCGCCCCGCCTTCCCGGCGCAGCGGCACCCGCTCGACCGCCGCCACCTCGAAGCCCGCCGCCGCCGAGGCTTCGGCGACGTAGCCGAGCGCGTGGCGGTAGCGCTGGCCGGGTCCGAGCGACCAGCCGGGCGCCTCGCCGCCGTCCTCCAGGCTCGCCAGCAGATGGCCGCGCGGCACCAGCGCCGCGGCCGCCGCGCGCAGGGCCGGCGACAGGTCGCCCAGATAGGGCAGCGCGTCAGCCGCCAGCACCAGGTCGTAGCGCCAGGCCGGCGCGTCCGGGGCCGGCGCCGGCGGCACGGTCAGGTCGCCGCGCTCCAGCCGGCGATAGAGGCCGCGGGCCCGCGCCCGGGCGAGCATGGCGCTCGACAGGTCGATGCCGTCGAGGGCTTCGGCGCAGTCGGCGAAGGCCGCGCCGCCGAGGCCGGTGCCGCAGCCCAGGTCGAGCCCCGTGACCGGCCGGGCCGGCCGATCGGGCAGGCTCTCCCACAGCGCACGCAGCACCTGCGGCGCGCGGTAGCCTAGGCCGTCGACCAGGTCGGCGTCGAAGCGGTGGGCATAGGCGTCGAACAGCCGGCGGACATGCTCGACCGGCAGCCGTTCCGGCGCGGCGGCGCCGAGCAGGGCGAGACGGGCGGCCGCGCCCAGAGTGTCCTCCGGCACGGCGGCCAGATAGGCGCGGTAGCCGGCGATGGCCGATTCGCGCCGCCCCGCCGCCGCCTCGGCCCCCGCCAGCAGGAAGCGCGCCTCCGGCCAGTCGGGATCGGCCTCCACGGCCGCGGCATAGCACGCCGCGGCGCCGGCCGGGTCGCCCTCGCGCTCCAGCGCCAGGCCGATATCAACGCGCCGTCGGGCCGCCAGCGCCGACGGCCCGATAGCGCCACGATCCGTCGATGTCATCGGTGTTCCGATCCTGTCGCCGATCCCGCGGGCGCCCGGCCGGGCGCGCGGATCGGCCGGCGGTAGATCGGCGATCGTGCGAAAGAAATCAAGCCCCCGCCGATCCGTCCTTGCCCGGCCCCGCCGCGAAGACGAGGGTAGGCCTATCGCCGCCCCGCCCCGATCCTCCGACCCTGGGGAGTCCCGCGCCATGCCGCCGCCCGGCACTGCCGATCCCGCCTTCCTGTTCGACCTCGACGGCACGCTGATCGACAGCGTCTACCAGCACGTGCTCGCCTGGCACCGCGCGCTCTCGGCCGAGGGCATCGAGGTCTCGATCTGGCGCATTCACCGGCGCATCGGGATGAGCGGCGGGCTGTTCGCCGCCGCCCTGTTTCGCGAGACCGGGCGCGCCTTCGACACCGACACGGCCGAGCGCCTGCGCCGCCGCCACGCCGAGGCGCATGGCGAGCTCGGCGGCACGATCCGGGCCCTGCCCGGCGCGCGCGACCTGCTGGGCTACCTGACCGAGACCGGCGTGAAATGGGCCGTGGCGACCAGCGGCCGGCTGGAGACCGCGCGCCCGGCCCTCGACCTGCTGGGTATAGACCCGGACCGCGTGCCCTTCGTCACCCGCGACCTGGTCGCCCACGCCAAGCCGAACCCGGACCTGTTCCTGGAGGCCGCGCGCCGGCTCGAGGTCGATCCGCGCGACGCGGTGGTGGTCGGCGACTCGGTCTGGGACCTGCTCGCCGCGCGCCGCGCCCGGTCGCTCGGCATCGGCCTGCTGTCCGGCGGCTACGGCGAGAGCGAGCTGCTCGCCGCCGGGGCCTACCGCGTCTACGAGGACCCGGCCGACATGCTCGCCCACATCCACGAGATCGGCCTGCGCGCCAGCCGCGGCGGGTAGCGGCGGCCTCGGGACGAAGGGGTTCAACCACCAAGACCACCAAGATCACCAAGGCGCGCCGGCGGCGGGGCCACCGGTCCGGATTTCCACAAGACACCGTAGGTCGGCAGAGCGAAGCGATGCCGACATGGCGCCGCCGCCAACGTCCATACGGACCGTTTCCACCACGAAGGCCACGAAGGTCACGAAAGCGTGAGCTGCACCCCATCGGTGAGACAGCGGCAAAAGACACAGTCTGGTTAGGCCCCCGCCGCCGGCAGGCCTGCCGGCGGCGGGGGCGGCTGGTCCGCCTCGAACTCGTCCGGCGACCGGTAGTCGAGGGCCGAGTGGAGG
>JAVJUS010000105.1:0-22597 GCA_040220455.1 Azospirillaceae bacterium | reverse complement strand
CCGCCCGGCCGGTCACGGGCTGGGCGGCGGCGCCGGGCGGGCGGCCGGTTCACTCTCACGGGCGGCCCCGTCCGTCGCTCCGAGGGGGGGGCGGCCCGGGCCGGGAGGCGCGACGCCGGTCAGGCGGTCGCCGCCTCCGGGGCCGTCTGCCAGCGGAACGCCTCGTCGACATCGCCGGAGGCGATCAGCCCCTTGAGATGCGCCAGGCGCTGGTAGCGCGGGCCCTCGAACTCCGATTCGGTGAGCCCGATCGCCTTGTAGTGGCGGTAGAGCTCCTGCGCGCCTCGCTCGGCCGTCCACTGCGGCTTGAAGCCGTGCAGGGTGCGGGCGATCTTGGTGCAGTCGACGCGATAGGTGCGCTTGTCCGGGTTGTTGCCCGGCGCGTACTCGACCTTCGAGTCCGGAACCGTGCGCTCGACGATCGAGGCGAGCTCGTGGATCCGGTAGTTCTCGGTGGTCTGGCCGACGTTGAACGCCTCGCCATGGACCACGTCGCGCGGCGCCTCGACGGCGGCGAGCATGGCCCGGGCGATGTCCTCGATATGGACGACCGGACGCCACGGCATGCCGTCGGACTTGATGAACACCGCGCCCTTGGTGAAGGCGTAGGCCGCCAGGTTGTTGATCACCAGGTCGAACCGGATGCGCGGGCTGAAGCCGTAGGCCGTGGCCGAGCGCATGAAGACCGGCGTGAAGCGGTCGTCGGCGAGCGCGATCAGGTCGTGCTCGGCGTCGAGCTTCGACTGCCCGTAGGGCGTGACGGGATTCGGGCGCGAGGTCTCGGTCACCCACTCCTCCGTCGCCGCGCCGTAGACGCTGCAGGAGGAGGAGAAGACGAAGCGCTCGATGCCGGCCTCCTTGGCCAGCCCGGCCAGTCGGACCGTCGCCTCGTGGTTCACCGCCATGGTGACCTCGGGGACCAGGTCGCCCATCGGGTCGTTGGCCATGCCGGCCAGGTGGACGACGGCGTCGACGCCGCGCACGTCGTCGATCGTCACGTCGCGGATGTCGCGCCGCACCTCGTCGACCGTCGGCAGCGCCGAGGCCGGGCCGTAGGTGGAACGCGCGAAGAGGTCGCTGTCGAGGCCGCGGACCTCGTGGCCCGCCGCCTGGAAGAGCGGGACGAGAACGCTGCCGATATAGCCGCGATGGCCGGTAACGAGGACTTTCACAGGGGTCACTCCCACACGCGCCACGGAACGGACTCGCTCTCCCACATGGCCTGCAGCTGCTGCTTGTCGCGCTGCGTGTCCATGCACTTCCAGAACGAGTTGTGGCGATAGGCCATGAGCTGGCCATCGGCGGCCAGACGCTGCATGGGCTGCAGCTCCCAGGCGGTGTCGTCGTTGTCGATATAGTCGTAGACGCCCGGCTCCATGACGAAGAAGGCGGCGTTGATCCAGCCGTCCATGCCTTGCGGCTTCTCCTGGAAGGCCGTGACCATGTCGCCGTCGAAGTGCATGTAGCCGAAGCGGGTGGGCGCCGGGACGGATGTCACCGTGACCAGCTTGCCGTGGTGGCGGTGATAGGCGAGCAGGTCGCTCAGATCGATGTCCGAGACCCCGTCGCCCCAGGTCATCATGAAGGTCTCGTTGCCCATGTACGGAATGATCCGCTTGATGCGGCCCCCCGTATTGGTGCTTACGCCGGTATCGACCAGCTCCACCGTCCAGTCGAGATTCTCGCCGCCGGACGCCTTGATGTCGCCGGTACCGAGATTGATCGACAGGTTGCTGGTCAGATCCCTGTATTCAAGGAAGAATTTCTTGATGTACTCACCCTTGTAGCCCAGGGCGATCACGAAGTCTTTGTGCCCGTAATGGGCGTAGTGCTTCATGATATGCCACAGGATCGGCCGGCCGCCGATCTCGATCATCGGCTTCGGCCTCAGATACGTCTCTTCGGCGAACCGGGTGCCCTGACCGCCTGCGAGAATTCCGACTTTCATGATTCTGATCCCGTGGATTTGTTCTGCCCAGGACGGGACGAATATTGGCGGCGGGGGAGAAAGCCGATCAACTGCGCTTTGGCAGTCATAGGGGCCGCCATCGGGAAGTGGTCCGGGTCTCCGATGCCCCGCACGGTCTATGCCTTCCGTGTCGGGTCCCCACGGCGGAAACAGGTTACGCTTCGGGAGGATTTCGCACGGTCCGTGCGCGCTCCGGCGCGTCCGGCGGCGGCTCCTTCGATCGATCCGGCCGGCGAGGACGGGGCGATCGGGACCGCTCGGCCGGCGCGCAGGCGCAGGAACGCGGATCGGATGGAAGGCCCGCGGTTCCGAGGTGTGGTGGCGGGACTCGGAAGAGTTTTCGCCGCTATCGGGTCCGCATCATACCCTCGACCCTCTTGGGGGTGAATCCGGCGTCGGGCGATGCCCGTGCCGGTGTCCGCCTCCCGAAACGCCATGGCCACTGTCGGCCCCGACCGCACACGATCGCACCGCCTGTATCGGCCAGCCCGCCCATGACCGCCGCCATGACCGTCGAATTCGTCAGTTCGTCCCGGCTCTTCGACGATTTCCATGCCCTGATCGACCGGCCCGCGCGCGAGAGCCTGCGTGAATTCGTCGACCGGTGCGAGCGCAGCGGCCAGGGCCATACGGTCTCGGAGCTGATGTTCCTATACGCTTGGGCGATCGCCTCGGCGGTCTCCGTCCTGATGGCGGACCGCGGCGGGGAGACGGAGGAATTCGTCAAATATATCAATGACGAAATGCAGTACTCTTTCCTCGAGTTCCTGGCCGGCGACGGCGAGGAGCCGGGCATCAGCGCCGAGGATGCCGTGGCCGGGCGGCTCGACGACGAGATCCGCTTCTATTACGAGGTCATCGCCATCGCGCTGGAGAGCGCGTCGCGCCGCCTGCCGCGGCTGGAGGACGGCCGGCTCTGGCAGACCGTGTCGGACGCGGTCGACCAGTCCTACGCCCGGTTCAAGAAGGCGGTCGCCCGGCACACCCGCCCGACCGACACGGCGCGGGACAAGGGCGCGCTGGTGAACACGGTCTGCGTCGCCCAATGCACGCGTATTCTGGGTCGCGCGCAGGAATATCGCGACGCCCGTATGGCGTCCTGAACCGCATGGCCGGCCCGCCGGGTCCTTTCGGCCCGGATGGACGGAGCTTCGGGCAGCCCCTTGACCGTGATATCGTCATGATATCAGGGGTCTGACGGCCATGGAGCGGAGTATTGGCCACGACCGCGACGGGTAAAGCTGGATCCGGCCTCTTGCGGCGCGAATTCGACCGGTCCGTCGAAGTCGCGATCCCGGGATCCTCGATCGGTTCGGACGGTGGCTTGCTCCAGCACCGTGAACCGGACGATGCTCTCGGCCCGACCGACCGGGCCGCCGGTCCGCTCGCCGATGAGCGCACCGGCCGGAACCGCCGTCACCCTCTCGACGGCGTGCCGCGTCAGTCGATCTTCTCGCGGCTCGCCGGCGGCGAGGGCGTCAGCGATGCCGTCCGGCTCTGCCGTGATCCGCTCATGTGCCAGTTCATGGGCGGAAGCGCCGTGAAGCGCGGGGCGGCGTCGGCGGGCGCGACGGGACGGTTCGAGACCGAAACGCCGACACGGCCCGAGAAACCCGGCGCCCTTTCCGACCTGCCGGGGCGCTGAATCGACGCGATGCAGGCTTGGACGCACGCCGGTCGAGATAGCCACGGAGCGGGCCGCTTTCGCACCGCGTTGCCCGCGACCCTCGCCCCCGATCGCGGTCCCGTCGCGTCCGGGAGTGCGCCGATCGCAATCGCTGGCGGGCGGAACCGGCAGACCCAAGGGACCTGAACATGACCGACCCGCGTGAGACAGCCACGAGCGCACCGGCTCCGGCCCGTCCTGCGAAGATCGTGTTCATCGACAACTTCCGGGCCGTCGCCATCTTCCTGATCGTCGCCGGTCACATGTATTGGCTGGCCTTTCCCGTGTTTCCGCCTCCCGAGGGCAATCTCATCTATGTTCTCCTCAACTTGATCACTGGAGGGACAGCCTATTTCGTATTCGTTTCAGGTTTTTTATATTATCATGTATTCCATAATCGTTTAAACTACGCGGAATTTATGAATAAAAAAGTCGTCAACGTTTTGGTTCCTTATCTAATATTAGGATTTCCGCTGGCCGTCTACACCATGCTGGCGGGGAGTTGGCACGTTTCCGTACAGAACGGTGAGGGCCCGGTCCTGGAATCCATGTTCATGACGCTGGTATTCTTGCTGACGACTGGCAACATGATGCAAGCTTATTGGTTCATTCCGTTTATTTTTTGCTTGTTTTTGATGTCGCCGCTGTTCGATGCGTTCATTCGACTGCGGCGGGTGTGGGGGTGGCTGCTGTTCGGCGCCGCCGCCGCCGTTGCGCTGGTCGTGCACCGCCCTCCGGTGCCGGATGTCGATCAGATCCACAACGTGCTTTACTTCCTGCCGTTCTATATGTTCGGGATCCTGTGCGCGCGTGATCGTACGGTCTTCGTCCGGTTCATCGGCCGGCCGGATGTCCTGGTGCTGTCCGGCATCGGGCTGATCGTCGTCGCCGCGATCCAGGCACTGCTGGTCGGGCATGTCGGCAACATTCGCGCCCAGCCTCTCACCCCCGTTTTCGATTTCATGTTCGTTCAAAAAATGATTGGTATCGTGTTCTTCTGCAGCATTCTTCACATTTGGGGACAGCCGCTGACGGGAACATTGAACCACATTGCGAAATTGAGTTTCGGAGTTTTCTTTCTCCATCCGATCATCGGTTTCGTGATCGGCGGCCTGACGGATGGTGAGCCGCCCCGCAGCGGAAACCCATGGCTCGACCTGGCGATCTACGCCCTGTTGGTGTTCGCCTTGAGTTTGCTGGCGACGTCGACGGTGAAGCTGGCTCTGGGGGGACGAAGCCGCGTCGTCGTAGGAGCGTGAAACGATCGGCCTGCGGCTGGCACCCGGCACGGTTCCGCGGGCCGATGCCGCCGGCTCCGGGTGAGAGCTTCAGGCTGTCGAAGATTGGGCAATCGACCTGGTGGAACGACCGCCGACGCTGTCGCCATCCATGGCGTGCATGGTTCATGAAGACGACCCCGATCAGAATCGCGAATGGATGTTTAGGCATTGCCGTGGCGCGGTCGCGAGCGATATCAAGGCAATCTCCCCGGTCGCCGGCCTTCGTCGCGCCCGACCCCGCTCCGAGCCGCCGAGCTTCCCGAACGAGCCCGCCCATGCCGAGACTTCCCGCCCCGGCGCGCCGCGCCCTGTCGTCGATCGTCCTTGCGGCGTCGCTCGCCTTGCCGGCGTCGTTCGGTATGGCGACGGCGGCCAGCGCGGCGGATCTCGACCGGCTGACGCGGCCCTGGCCGGACGGCGAGGCTCTGGCGGGGGTCGAGAGCTTCGACGTCCGCTTCGCCACCGCCGATCCGTTCATCCTGTCCGACGCGGGCGATCCCGAGGCGTCGCCGCCGCGCGACGGCCACGGCCGCCTGTTCCTGCCGCCGCCCGAGGCGCGCGAGGCGCCGATGCCGGCGGTCGTGCTGGTGCACGGGGCGGGCGGCGTGATCGGCCGGCGGGAGCCGACCTACGCGCGCCAGTTCGCCGCCATGGGCTTCGCCGCCATCGTGGTCGATGCCTTCGCCGCCCGGCGCGATCTCGCCACCGGCTTCGTCGACCGGCTGTTGTCGATCACCGAGACGATGCTGGTGGCCGACGCCTACGGCGCGCTCGACTATCTCGCGGCACGCGAGGACGTGGACGGCGATCGCGTGGCGCTGATCGGATTCTCGTACGGCGCGATGGCGAGCGTCTTCGCCGTCTACGACCAGGTGGCCGAGGCGGTCGCGCCCGGGGGGCCGCGATTCGCCGCGCACGCCGCCTTCTACGGCCCGTGCATCGCACGCTTCGAGGATCCGGCCACGACCGGCGCGCCGGTCATCATGCTGGCGGGCACCGAGGACGCGATCGTCGATCCGGAGCGCTGCGCGGAGATCGCCGACGATCTCGACGAGGCCGGCAGCCGGGTGCGCCAGGTCTGGTACGACGGCGCCTATCACCAGTGGGACGGGTCCTTCGCCGGCCCGCGACCGATCGGGCGCAACCTGGCGCCGTGCAGCCTGAGCGTCGACGGGTCGGGCATCCCGCGCGACCGGCGTTCCGGCCTGCCGATGCTCAACGGCTTCCTGCGCAAGGTGATCCTCGGCCTGTGCGTCGGCGGCGAGGGCTATCTCATCGGTCGGGACGACGAGGTCCGGGCCCGTTCGAACCGGGACCTGGGCGCCTTCCTGCAGCGCGCGCTCTCGCCGCGCAAGGCAACGGCCGGCGATCTGACCGGCGACGGCGCCTGAGGTCGTCCGGCCCGTCGGGCGCGGGGAAGAGTCCGACTCAGCCGCGCCAGTTGCGCACCCGGCCGTTGTCGACGTGCAAGAAATGGTTGGCGGGATAGTAGCCGACGCCCCCGGCGTTGAGATCGAGCGCCAGGCGGTTGACGAAGTCGAGCCGCCGGTCGGGGAGATGGAAGTCGATCGCCCGGGCCTGAAGGTGCAGGCTCTGCGGCGCCACGCCGCTCTCCGTCCGGGCCAGCAGCGTATTGGTCGCCCGGGTCCGGTAGCCCGAGGTCACGTTGATCCAGCCGTCGAAGTCGACGAGGCGCGTCAGCGCGCACAGGATGTCGAGCGTGTCGCGCGCCACGGGCCGGATCGCCGCTTGCCGCCAGTCGCGCAGCAGCCAGTCGACATAGCCCAGCACGTCCTCGCGATAGGCGCCGTCGCGCCAGTAGACCGCGGACACCCACTCGCCGGTGTTGGCGTTGAAGAGATTGAGCTGGCGCTGCGGCAGGGAACGCAGCACGTCGGGCACGACCGAGGGGCCGGGCTTCGGGGGCGCCGGTGGTGCTTCCGGCGCGCGGGGCGGCGCGGCACGGGCGATCGGAGCGGCGAGGCCGGCCGCCGCGAGGCCGAGACCGGCAAGGACGCGGCGGCGGCCGAGCCCCAGGGAGGCTGCCTCTCGCCGGGCGGTGTCGGAAAGGTCTGGCAGGTCCGGACGCGGCATCGCGGGCAAGGTCCTCCGGCGATGATCGGGCGGTGGCATACGGGCGGGCCGGCTTCGGGCGCCGACCGATCCTGCCTTACGCTAAGGGAGTTAACGATTTCCTGTTTTCGGGACGGGGCGACGATCGCGGCGCCGCCCTTGGGGGGCACGCTGGCGGATCGGCGGCCTCCGCGCCGTTCCCGTGCCGGGCATAGCCGATCGGTCGATGGGGACTATGCCGTTCGGTCAGGGCCGACGCGCACGGGTTGCGCCCTATGCGCGTCTATCATCGGCGTGCCCGACGCGCCCATGATGGCGCGTCGTGTCCAGGGGCCTTCCGGGCGACAGCGAGACTTGCTCCTTCGATCCTTGCCGACGCCGGATCGGCGGCCCCGATCGTGATCGCGACAATGCCCCCCGCTTGCCGCGCCGGAAGCCCGGCGGGGCGGCGGACCATTCGGCCGGCGGTGGCCCGAGCGTCGCCGCCGGCCGCTTTTTTTCCGAGCCATCGCCGCCACGACGACAGGCCGTCCCGACCGGCCGATCTTGGGCCGTCGTCCCGCTGGCCGGCGACCGGAAGTCCGTGTCCGCGCTTAACAAGCCGGCAACCTTATGGCGATACTCCTGCCGACGGACGGTGCCGGTCCGGCCTCGGCCGTCGGTCCTAAGCCGTCTCCCGCCCTTCAGGCCCATCCAGCTCGACGGAGCCGGGTCCGCCATGACCATCGACCAGCCCCCTTTCACGTTTCGCGACCGCCTGAAGGCCTGGTGGGAGGGGATCGAGCTGCCTCGCGCGGGTCGGGCCGGTGCCGGCGGACAGGGGCAGGGCGCCGGCGCTGCCGGCAATGCGGCCGGGGATGCCCGCGCGGCGCGCCGGGCGGCCGTCGCCGAGCGCGAGGACCGCGGCTGGAAGCCGGATCGCATCGAGCTGCTGGAGCGGCTTTGGGGGCAGGGCTATCACGGACCCGGCCTGCGCGATCAGATTCCGACGCTGGTGCGGCCGTTGGCCCTGGACGAGACGATGAGCGTGCTCGAGGTCGGCGCCGGGCTGGGCGGCGCTGCCCGGTTCATGGCGGAGAGCTACGGCAGCTGGGTGACCGGGCTGGAGAGCGACCCGGAGCTGGCCACGGAGGGCATGCGCGCCTCCGCCGCCGCCGGGCTGGAGAAGCGCGCGGCGATCAAGCTGTTCGACCCGGAGCAGGCGGTCGTCGACCAGCGCTACGACGCCATCTTCGCCAAGGAGGCGTTCTTCACCGTCGCGCGCAAGAACGAGCTGATCGAGGCGCTGGCCGGTGGCCTCAAACCGCGCGGCCAGTTCCTGTTCACCGACTACGTCCTGTCCCATTCGGCGAGCTCGGGCGCCGTGCTGGACGCCTGGTACGGCGGCGAGCCGTCGCCGCCCCACCCGTGGACGGTGACCCAGGTGGTCGAGCGGCTCAAGCGCATGGGGCTCGACCTGCGGGTGAGCGAGGACATCTCGCCCCTGCACCGCCGGCAGATCCTGGCGGCCTGGGAGGGGCTGCTCGCCGGCCTGCCCCCCGACGGCATCGCCCGCGCCGCCCGGCCGCTGCTGCTGGAGCAGGTGGAGCTGTGGATGCGCCGCGTCGCCGCCATCGACAGCGGCGACCTGCGCGTCTACCGCTTCCTGGCGCTCGCGCCCGGGGACGTGTGAGGGGCCCCCACCGGCGTTGACACCGTCGGGGTGGATGCCTATTTTCCGGCTTCCCCGCGGGCCCGGCCGGTGCCGGACCCGTTTTTCGTTCGGATCACGGGCGCCCGTCCGGGGTCCCGGCAACCGTCACGGACCGCGTCATGAAAGTCGCCAATTCGCTGAAGAGCCTGAAGAAGCGGGACAAGAACTGCCGGATCATCCGGCGCAAGGGCCGTGTGTTCGTGATCAACAAGGCCAACCCGCGGTTCAAGGCGCGCCAGGGCTGACGCCGCTCCGGTCTCCCGCACCGCCGGCCGGGCCCGCGCCCGACCGCGTGATCGCGAAGGAGACCGTCGAGATGAAGACCCGTCGCCGCGCCGCCAGGCGCGAACCGCGCGCTCCCCGCAATCCCCACGCCCGCCCGCTAAGGCGCCTCGGCCATGCCGTAGTGCCGTCCAAGCGCGCCTACAGCCGCAAGGGCCGGCGTCCTTCGGGACCTCCGGCCCTTGACGGGACTGCTGCCCGCCCATCCGCCGGGTGAGCGGCCGACCTCGTGTCGTTCCGGGTCCCGTTCGCTCCGGGCCACCGTGTGGTTCCGGGCCCCGTGTCGTTCCGGGCCCCGTGTCGTTCCGGGCGACGCCCCGGACCTGCCTTCCTCCGAGTCGTCATCGCCGCTCCGGTCGACCGGATGACGGCGGCCGCCCGATCGCCGGAACCGACCTGAACGGTCCGGATCGGACCGATCCGCCGCGACCTGCGGCCGCGCGGGCAATTTCCTCCGGTCCCGGTTTGATCTAGGGTATCGGCCTCGCGCGGTCGGGCGCGGGGTGACGGCGCCGACGGTGCCCGAGCCATCCCGCAGCCGAGGTGCCGGCCGCGCCGACCAGGAGGGATCGACCATGCGCATGCCGGATCCGGACCAAGCGGTCATCGACCGCCGCGATCGCATCGCCGAGGATCTGCGGGCGATCGTCCCGGGCGAGGGCGTCATCGTCGACGACGACGAGCGGCGCGCCTACGAATCCGACGGGCTGACGGCCTATCGCCAGTCGCCCCTGGTCGTCGTCCTGCCGGAGACGACCGAGCAGGTCTCCCGGGTCCTCGAGTACTGCCACGACCACGGCATCAAGGTGGTGCCGCGCGGCTCCGGCACCTCGCTGTCCGGCGGCGCGCTGCCGCTGGAGGACGGCGTGCTGCTGGGCCTGGGCAAGTTCAACCGGATCCTCGAGGTCGACTACGACAACCGCTGCATGCGCGTGCAGCCGGGCGTCAGCAATCTGGGCATCACCCACGCGGTGGAGGCCGACGGCTTCTACTACGCGCCCGACCCGTCCTCCCAGATCATCTGCTCGATCGGCGGCAACATCGCGGAGAATTCCGGCGGCGTGCACTGCCTGAAATACGGTCTGACGACCAATAACGTGCTGGGCGTCGAGATGGTGCTGATCGACGGCTCGATCATCCGCCTCGGCGGCAAGCACATGGACGCCGACGGCTACGACCTGCTGGGCCTGATCACCGGCTCTGAAGGCCTGCTGGGCGTCGTCACCGAGGTGACGGTACGCCTGCTGCCCAAGCCGCCCTCGGCCCGCGCGCTGCTGATCGGGTTCCCGAGCTCGGAGGACGCGGGCGACTGCGTCGCTTCGATCATCGGCGCGGGCATCATCCCGGGCGGGCTCGAGATGATGGACAAGCCGGCGATCCACGCGGCGGAGGACTTCGTCCAGGCCGGCTACCCGCGCGATGTGGAGGCGCTGCTGATCTGCGAGCTCGACGGCCCGGAGGCGGAGGTCGACGACCTGATCGCCCGGGTCGACGCGATCGCCAAGCGGCACAAGGCCGTCTCGGTGCGCATCAGCCAGGACGACGAGGAGCGCGCCCGCTTCTGGGCCGGACGCAAGGCCGCCTTCCCGGCGGTCGGTCGGATCAGTCCCGACTACTACTGCATGGACGGGACGATCCCGCGCAAGCGCCTGCCCGAGGTGCTGCGCCGGATGAACGAGCTCTCGGCGCAGCACGGCCTCGCCGTCGCCAACGTCTTCCACGCCGGCGACGGCAACCTGCACCCGCTGATCCTCTACGACGCCAACAAGCCGGGCGAACTCGAGGCTGCGGAGGAGCTGGGTGCCGCGATCCTGACCCTGTGCGTCGAGGTCGGCGGCGTCCTGACCGGGGAGCACGGCGTGGGCGTGGAGAAGCGCGACCTGATGGAGGTCCAGTTCAACGAGGTCGACCTGAACCAGCAGCAGCGCGTCAAATGCGCCTTCGACCCCGACGGCCTGCTCAACCCGGGCAAGATGTTCCCCGAGCTCCACCGCTGCGCGGAGCTGGGCCGTATGCACATCCATCACGGCCAGATGCCGTTCCCGGACATCCCGCGATTCTGACGAGCGGGGGCGTCCGTCGGCCCGAGGCGAAGGAGGGGCGGCCCGAATGGCCGAGGTGATGCGACCGGAGACGGTCGACCAGGTGATCGAGGCGGTGCGCTGGGCGCTGTCCGAGCGCGCGCCGCTGGCGGTGCGCGGCGCCGGCACGAAGGAGGCCTTCGGCCGCCCGGTCCAGGCCGAGCACGCGCTGTCGACCGCGGCGCTGTCCGGCATCCGCCTGCACGAGCCCGAGGAGCTGGTGCTCGCCGCGGGGTCCGGCACGCCGGTCGCGGAGGTCGAGGCGGCGCTCGCCGCCAAGGGCCAGATGCTGGCCTTCGAGCCGCCGGATCTGGGCCCGCTCTGGGGCGCCCTGCCGGCCGCCGGGACCCTGGGCGGGCTGGTCGCCGGCAATCTCTCCGGCCCGCGCCGCCTGCGCGCCGGGGCCGCGCGCGACCACCTGCTGGGGCTGGAGGCGGTCAACGGCCGGGGCGAGCTGTTCAAGACCGGCGGGCGCGTGGTCAAGAACGTCACCGGCTACGACCTGTGCAAGGTCATGACCGGTGCCTGGGGCACGCTCGGCGTGATGGGCGCGCTGACCTTCAAGGTCCTGCCGGCGCCCGAGGTGGCGCGCACGCTGGTGATCGCCGGGCTGGACGCCGCCGGCGCGCTCGCCGCCATGACCCGCGCGCTCAACGGCCCCTACGAGGTCTCGGGCGCCGCCTGGCTGCCCGCCGATCTCGCCGCGCGGACACCCGCCGGCGAGGCGGCGGGGCGGGGCGCCTCTGCAACGCTGCTGCGCCTGGAGGGCTTCCGCGCGTCGGTCGAGGCGCGCACGGAGACGCTCGAAGCGATCCTCGCGGAGACCGGAACGCCGCCGACCGGTCGTCTCGACGGCGAGGCGTCGGCCGCCGTCTGGCAGGCGGTGCGCGACGCCGCGCCGTTCCGTCCGGCCGAGGGGGTCGAGCCGGACGCCGCGCCGGCCGTCTGGCGCCTCTCCGTCCCGCCGACCGCCGGGCCCGAGGTCGCCGCCCGGCTGGAGGCCGAGGCGGGGGCGGAGGTCTTCCTCGACTGGGGCGGCGGGCTGGTCTGGGCCGCCGTGCCGGCCGGCCGCGACGACGCCGGCGCCGCCAAGGTGCGCGCCATCGTCGCGGAGACGGCGAAGAGCGGCCACGCCACCCTGATCCGCGCGCCGGCCCCCGTGCGCGCCGCCGTCCCGGTCTTCCAGCCCCAGCCCGACCCGCTCGCCGCCCTGTCCCGCCGCGTCAAGCAGAGCTTCGACCCGGAAGGCGTGCTCAACCCCGGACGGATGGTTGCGGGCGTCTAGGGCGCCCGGGTTTCCCAGTCAGCGCAGAGCGACACCCATGCAGACGCATTTCACGCTCGCCCAGCTCGCCGATCCGGAGATCCAGGAGGCGAACAACATCCTGCGCAACTGCGTGCATTGCGGGTTCTGCCTGGCGACGTGCCCGACCTATACGCTGCTGGGCGACGAGCTCGACAGCCCGCGCGGGCGCATCTACCTGATGAAGGACATGCTGGAGAACGACAAGCCGGCATCGGACAAGGTCGTCAAGCATATCGACCGGTGCCTGAGCTGTCTGGCCTGCATGACCACATGCCCCTCGGGCGTGCACTACATGCATCTGGTCGATCTCGGCCGGAAGCATATCGAGGAGACCTATACCCGGCCCTGGCCGGACCGGCTGCTGCGCCGGGTCCTGGCGACCGTGCTGCCGCGGCCCGGGCTGTTCCGCCTGGCGCTGATCGGCGCGCGGCTCGCCAAGCCCGCGGCGCCGCTGTTCCGGGGGCGGCTGCGGGCGATGCTCTCGCTCGCGCCGTCGCATCTGCCGCCGCCGAGCGCCGTCGACCGGCCCGGCGTGAAGCCGGCGGACGGCCTGGGGGCGGAAGGCGAGGGGGCCGGCGCGCCGCGGGCGCGGGTGGCGCTGCTCAACGGCTGCGCCCAGCAGGTGATCGACCCGGCGATCAACGAGGCCACGGTGCGCCTTCTGACGCGCCACGGGGTCGAGGTCGTCGTGCCCGAGGGCGCCGGCTGCTGCGGCGCGCTGACCCATCACATGGGCATGGAGGGGCCGGCCCACGCCTCCGCCAAGGCCAACATCGACGCCTGGTACCGGATGACGGAGGCCGGCGGCGGGCCGGGGCTCGACGCCATCGTGATCAACACCTCGGGCTGCGGGACGACCGTCAAGGACTACGGCTTCATGTTCCGCGAGGACCCGGCCTATGCCGAGAAGGCCGCCGCCGTGTCCGCGCTGGCCAAGGACGTCACCGAGGTGATGGCCGAGATCGGGCTCGCCGACCCGGTGATCGAGACCGGGCGGACGCTCGCCTACCACTCCGCCTGTTCGATGCAGCACGGCCAGAAGCTGACCCGCCAGCCCAAGGAGCTGCTGCGCGCCGCCGGCTTCGCGGTCAAGGACGTGCCGGAGGGGCATCTGTGCTGCGGCTCGGCCGGCACCTACAACCTGCTTCAGCCGGAGATCGCCGATCAGCTCAAGGCGCGCAAGGTCGCGAATATCGAGCGCGTGGCGCCCGAGGCCGTGGCGACCGGCAATATCGGCTGCATCACCCAGATCGGCAGCGGCACCGGGCTTCCGGTGCTGCACACGGTGGAGCTGCTGGACTGGGCGACCGGCGGGCCGAAGCCCCACGCGCTGGAGGCCTGGCCGGAGGCGCCGCCGCGAACCGGCGCCGGATCGGCGG
Source organism: Azospirillaceae bacterium (assembly GCA_040220455.1). GTDB lineage: Bacteria > Pseudomonadota > Alphaproteobacteria > DSM-16000 > Inquilinaceae > JAVJUS01. Next base: position 8,868 of record JAVJUS010000105.1, on the reverse strand, counting down.
CGAGCCCCGTGGCGGTGGAGTAGGCCGGCGCCGGCGCCGGGCGGTGCCGGTGCCTCAGGGCATCGCGGCGACGCGGACAGACAGCCCCAGCACCTCGTCCAGCACGTCCTCGGCGATCGCGAAGGCGAGCCCGAAGGCCGCCTCGTCGGGGGCGATCACGAGGCGGGCATTGGCGGCCGTGGCGATCACCACCGGTTCGCTCACCCCCAGGGCCACCGGCCGGAAACGCCGTTCGCACAGGCGCGGCCGGCTGCCCAGCAGGAGGCCGGCGCGATCGAGCGAGCGCGTGGTCAGCGCGCGCCCGTCGCGCTCCTCGTCGCTCGCCCCCTCGCTGTCTGCCCCCTCGCTGCTTGCAGCAACGGGGCCGACGAGCAGGGTGTCTCGCGACTCCGGCACGATGCCCGGATCGGCGCTCGGATCGGCGATGCAGGGTCCGTCCATCGGCGTGTCCGGCGCGCCGCCGTCGCCGTCCGGGTCGCCCGTCGGCGGGCGGCCCAGGGCAGCCGCCAAGGACGAGGCCGACCGGATCAGCGCCGGGCGGGGATCGGCCGCGCCCAGACCCGAGGTGCCACGCAGCAGCGCCGCGCGTCCCGGTGCGACGCCGCGCGCGGCCAGTCCCTCGGGATCCAGCCGGAAGGCGGCCTCCAGGCAGCACACGACCACGTGGTCGGCGCGCACGAGGCCGCGCACGGTCTCCACCCCGCGATCGGTGATCGCCAGCGACGTCGTCCCCCAGCGGAAGGCCACGCCGTGCACGTCGGCGAGCCAGGCGACCAGGGTCGCGAGGGCCTCGCGGGGATCGAAGCGGCGCTCGAACGGGCTTTCCAGGATGGCGACCGAGCCCGGGGGCTCGAAGGCCGGCCGGTCGGCACCCACGGCGCGAATCGGCCGGTGCAGGCGGCAGCCGATCGCCTCGCCGCCGTCCAGCGCGTCCTCGAGCAGCCGGGCCTCCGCGTCGGTGCGGGCGACGACGAATGCCCCGTGGCCCTTCGCGTCGAGGCCCATGGCCTGGGCGATCTCCTCCCACTGCTCGGCGCCGCGATGGGCTCGGCGCCAGGCGACGCCGCGCGGCTGTCCGGTGACCGCGACCAGGCCGGTGGCCAGCGCCTCGGTCTCCTGCGTGCAGGCGGCGGAGTCGAGAACCACGACCCGCCGGCCGTGGCGCGCCGCCGTCAGCGCGTGAGCGAGACCCAGCGCGGTGGCGCCGATTACGGCGAGGTCGAAGGAATCGTCGCGACCGCGGTCCCGGATCGGGCGCGGATGCACCGGGAAGAGGCCCGAGTCCATGCGTTCCCCCTCACCCGGTTCGGGTGAGCCGGCCGGATGATCCGGCGTTGATACGTTTTATCGAGAAAATACTTCCTGTGCGTGAAAATACAAGAGAAGACTTCGTAATGAAATCGATTTTCGGCGATGAATATGCCCGTAGGTAGCAGGGCGACAACTCGGGACCGGATCGGCCGGGACGGTTTCTCGCGTCGCATGACGGGGCGCCGCTTGACGGGGCGGCGCGATCGTGGCGAATGAGCGCATGACGAAGCCGTCGTCTCCTGCCGCCTCGGCCTCGCGGGGCCCGTCCGGCCGCGATCCGGCGCGGGCCAAGCGCCGGCTCGACCAACTGCTGGTCGACCGGGGCCTGGCCGACAGCCGCGCCAAGGCCCAGGCCTTGATCCTGGCGGGCCGGGTCAGCGTTGGGGATCGGCGGATCGACAAGCCCGGCACGCCGGTCGCGGGCGATGCCGAGGTGACGGTCAAGGCGCCGCCGCATCCCTGGGTGGGGCGGGGCGGGATCAAGCTCGCCGCCGCGCTCGACCGCTTCGCGATCGACCCCGGCGGTGCTGTCTGCCTGGATATCGGCGCGTCGACCGGTGGCTTCACCGACGTGCTGCTGAGCCGGGGCGCGGCCCGGGTCTATGCCGTCGATGTCGGCCACGGCCAGCTCGACTGGAAGCTGCGCGAGGATCCGCGCGTCGCGGTCCGCGAGCGGGTCAACGCCCGCCACCTGACCGCGGCGGAGGTGCCGGAGCCGATCGACCTGGTGGTCTGCGACGCGAGCTTCATCTCCCTGACGCTGGTGCTGCCGCCGGCCCTGGCTCTGGCGCGGCCGGGCGCCCGGCTGGTTGCCCTGATCAAGCCCCAGTTCGAGGCCGGGCGCGCCCATGTCGGCAAGGGCGGGGTGGTGCGCGACCCGGCCGTGCACGAGGCCGTGTGCGCCGACATCCGCGCCTGGCTCGACGGCCGCGAGGGCTGGCGGGTGATCGGGCTCGAGGACAGCCCGATCACCGGGCCGGAGGGCAACAGGGAATTCCTGATCGCGGCCGGCCACGAGGGCGGCTGACACGGCCCGCGTCGCGGGTATCGGAACCGGCCATGGCGACGTGCTCCACGGCGCGGGCGCCGACGGCCCGGACGCGGACTGGAGTCTCGTGGGCGTCCTCGCCCCGCCCCCGGCCGACGGCCGGGCGGCGCGACCCGGATCGCCCGAGCCCGGCCCCCATGAATCCACTCGCCAAACGCGTATATCGGCGCTATCATTGCACCCGTTGAATCTTGGACAATCGAAGAAGATCAGGCTCTTATGCCCTAGAGGTTCCCCCGCGCCCGCGGGGATGGGCCTCCGCCGGCCAGGGCGCCGATCGGGCCGAAGACGGTTCCCCCGCGCCCGCGGGGATGGGCCCTCAGGCCTCCCTCGCCCTCTAGGGGCGCCGGAGGTTCCCCCGCGCCCGCGGGGATGGGCCGATGTGGCTCCGTAGGTCGGGTGAGCGAAGCGAACCCGACGGGTGCCGGCGGGGAAATGGGGTGGCGATGTCGGGCTCGCTTCGCTCGGCCGACCTACGGTCCGTCCGGCGTCGGGGTGTCGGTGTCGCTTCGCTCTGTCGACCTGCGATCTCTAGGCCCCGCACAGGAACCGAGGGGCGCCGGCCCGGTCCCACGGTGGCGATGTCGGGCTCGCTTCGCTCGGCCGACCTACGGGCGGGCGCCGGCTACCCCGCGCCGGCGAGCAGGCTGTCGGCGGCGGCGCGGGCCTGGTCGGTGACGGTGGCGCCGGAGAGCATGCGGGCGATCTCCTCCCGGCGCTGGTCGGCGTCGAGGCGGACCACCGTCGTCGTCACCGCCTCGGCGCCGCCCTCGGCCTTGCGCACCTGCCAGTGATGGCCGGCGCGCGCGGCGACCTGGGGGCTGTGGGTGACGACCAGGACTTGCAGGCCGTCGGCCAGCCGGGCCAGCCGCTCGCCCACAGCGGCCGCCGTTGCGCCGCCGATGCCCGAATCGACCTCGTCGAAGATCAGCGTCGGCACGCCGCCGCTGCCCCGCCGGCTCTCGGCCAGCACCACCTTCAACGCCAGCATGAAGCGGGCGAGCTCGCCGCCCGACGCGATCTTCGACAGCGGGCCGGCCGGCGCGCCCGGGTTGGTGGTGACGGCGAACTGCACCCGGTCCAGGCCAGTCGGGCCCCAATCCCCCTCCGCCTGGCGCTCGACCCGCGTCTCGAACCGTGCCTTGTCGAGCTTGAGCGGCGGCAGCTCCCCGGCCACGGCGGCGTCCAGCCGGCCCGCGGCGGCCCGGCGCGCCTCGCTCAGCGCCTCGGCCTCCGCGACATAGGCCTCGCGCGCCGCCGCCACCTCGGCGGCCAGGCGCTCCAGCGCGTCGCCCTGGTCCTCGATCAGGTCGAGCCGGCGGGCCAGGTCGGCGCGCAGATCGGCCAGGGCGTCGACCTCGCAGCCGAACTTCCGCGCCGCGCCGCGCAGGGCGAACAGGCGCTCGTCCATCGCCTCCAGCTCGCGCGGGTCGAGATCCAGGTCCGCGGCCGCCGCTTGGAGCTGCACGCTCGCCTCGCCCAATTCGGCCGCCGCCCGGTCAAGGGGCGCGATGGCGTTGTCGAGCCGGCCGCCGGCCTTCTCGGCGACCCGCTCCAGCGCCCGCTGCGCCCGGCCGAGCGCGGCGTCGGCGCCATTGTCGCCCGCGACCTCGTCGAGCGCCTGGCGGATCGCCTCGACAAGCTTCTCGGCATGCATCAGGGTCTCGCGCGTGCCGGCCAGCCGGTCCGCCTCCCCGGGTTCGGGCGCCAGTTCGTCGAGCTCGGCGACCGCGTGGCGCAGCCAGTCCTCCTCCGCCCTGGCGCGGGCCATCTCCTCGGCCGCCTCGGCCCGGCGGGCCTCGGCCCGGCGCCAGTCCCGCCACGCGGCCTCGACCCGGCCGGCCGCCGCCGCCAGCTCGGCCGAGGCGTCGAGCACGCCGCGATGGGTCTGCGGATTCATCAGGCCGTGGGTGTCGAACTGGCCGTGGACCTCGACCAGCGTCTCGCCGAGCTGGCGGATCAGGGTGATGCTGACCGGCTGGTCGTTGGCGAAGGCGCGGCTGCGGCCGTCGGCATTGAGCGTGCGGCGCAGGATCAGCGGCGGCTCGGCGTCGAGCTCGTGCTCCGCCATCAGGGCGAAGGCCGGGTGGTCACCCGGCAGATCGAACTCCGCCGTCACCGAGGCCTGACGGGCGCCGTGGCGCACCAGCGCGCTGTCCGCCCGGGCGCCCAGCGCCAGGCCCAGCGCGTCGAGCAGGATCGACTTGCCGGCGCCTGTCTCGCCGGTCAGGGCGCACAGACCGTCGGCGAAGCCGATCTGCAGCTCCTCGATCAGGACGACGTCGCGGATCGTCAGCCCGACGAGCATGGCCGGATCCCGCCTAGAGCAGCCAGTCCAGCGCCTCGTCGATGAAGCCCTGATCCTCGCGCGGCCGCACGCCCCCCTCGACGAGCAGGGCGTAGCTGTCCTGGTACCACTCGCTGCCCGGATAGTTGTAGCCGAGCACCGCCGCCGAGCGCTGCGCTTCGGTCTCGAGACCGAGCGAGAGATAGGCCTCGGTCAGCCGGTGCAGCGCCTCGGGCACGTGGCTGGTGGTCTGCCAGTCCCGGATGACGGAGCGGAACCGCATGATCGCCGCCGGATACTGCCCCTGCTCCAGGTACCAGCGGCCGATCGACATGTCCTTGCCGGCGAGCTGGTCGCGGGTCAGGTCGACCTTGAGCGAGGCGTCGCGGGCATAGACCGACTCGGGGAAACGGTTCGTCACCTCCATCAGCGCGTCCATGGCCTGCTCGGTCATGCGCTGGTCGCGCTGAACGTCGGAGATGCGCTCATAGTAGCACAGCGCCTTGAGGTAATAGGCGTAGTCGACGTCCTTGTTGCCCGGGTGGAGCTGGATGAACCGATCGAGCGCGATGATCGCCTCGTCGTAGCGCTGGGCCTCGTAATGCGAGAACGCGGCCATGAGCTGGGCGCGGGTCGCCCATTGCGAGTAGGGGTGCTGGCGCTCCACCTCGTCGAACAGGTCGGATGCCAGCTGGTAGTTGTTATCCTCCAGCGCGTTGAGCGCCTCGGTATAGATGTTCTCCGGCGGGCGCTCGACATACGGGATCTCCTCGTCGCTCGAGCACGCCGCCAGGCCGAGCGCCGCCGTCGCGGCCAGAAGGCCGATGGCGCGGCGGGCGCCGCGGAGCCGGACCGTGAACCGCGCGGGCATGGCGTGGACGCTCCCCTCGACTTCGCGAAGCGGCCCCGGCGCCGCCGGGGCCTGTGCCCGGCATCCGGGCGAACCGGATGCCTCTATAGCACGAGCGGGCGGCTGGAAAACACGGGGCGCGAGGGCGCGGTATGCTCGATGCGGCCTCCGCTCGGGCCTGTGGAAAACGGGGATAGGGCGGGGGTAACCTCGGCCCGGCGCTCGACTCGGGCCCCCGGGCGTGCGATTCGCGGGGGAGCCGGCGAGCGACCGGCGATCCTGGCCCAGGACGACGCGATCGGTGACCGAGCTCCTGTTCCCATCTCCCGAGGCCGACGAGCGCGCGCCGGCCGGCGGCGCCGAGGGCGCGACGCGCACCGGCGTCCTGCCCTCGCAGGAGCTGCGCGATCTGATCCGCCGCGGCCTGATCACCGCGCCGGAGGGTATCGAGCCGGGCCAGATCCAGCCCGCGAGCCTGGATCTGCGCCTGGGCGCACGGGCGGTGCGCGTGCGCTCCAGCTTCCTGCCGGGCGCCGAGCGGACGGTGGCCGACCGGCTCGCCGATCTCCGCCTCTACGATATCGATCTGACCGACGGCGCGGTGCTGGAGAAGGGCTGCGTCTATATCGTGCCGCTGCAGGAAGGGCTGGCGCTGCGCAAGCGCATCTCCGCGCTCGCCAACCCGAAGAGCTCGACCGGCCGGCTCGACATCTTCGCGCGCGTCATCACCGACTACGGGGTCGAGTTCGACCGGGTGCGCGAGGGCTATCGCGGCCCGCTCTACGCCGAGATCTCGCCGCGCGCCTTTTCGGTGCGCGTGCGCGCCGGCTCGCGGCTCGTCCAGCTTCGCGTCCGCCGCGGCTCGCGCGCCTACAGCGACACCCAGATGCGCCGGCTGCACGAGGCCGAGGCCCTGGTCGCCGCGGAGGAGCCGGGCGCGGTGGCGGAGATCGAGCGCGGCGTGAAGTTCACGGTCGACCTGGCGGGCGACGGTCCGGACAGCATCATCGGCTACCGGGCGATGAAGAACACCGACATCGTCGATGTCGACCGGGTCGCCGGCTACGACCCGGCGGCGTTCTGGGAGCCGGTCCGCGCGGGTGAGGGGCGCGGCCTGATCCTCGATCCGGACGACTTCTACATCCTGGCCTCGCGCGAATCGGTGCGGGTGCCGCGCGACCACGCGGCGGAGATGCTGGCCTACGACACGCTGGTCGGGGAGTTCCGGGTCCACTACGCCGGCTTCTTCGATCCCGGCTTCGGCGATCCGGAGCTGGGCGGGCAGGGCACGCGCGCGGTGCTGGAAGTCCGCGCCCATGAGGTGCCGTTCCTGATCGAGAGCGGGCAGGTCGTCGGCCGCCTGGTCTACGAGCCGCTGACGGCCGAGCCGGACATCCTCTACGGTCGGGACATCGGCTCGTCCTACCAGAGCCAGCGCCTGACCCTCGGCAAGCAGTTCCGCCGGGGATAAGCCGGTAGCTTTCGGTCAATTCTGTTCGTCATCCCCGCGAAAGCGGGGATCCAGGGGTTCGCGCGCGTCGCCGGAACGAAGCTCTCGCACATGGCAGCTTGCATGGGCCAGCGCCCGTGGATCCCCGCTTTCGCGGGGATGACGGAGTTCGTGGGCTCGAAAGCCGCCGAGGTGAGCCGCGCCGAGCTCGATCATTACGGCGCCGACGGTCTGTGACACACCGGCGGGCGGAAAGGCGCGTTCGTAGCGACGAACCCCTACGCCGTGCGCTTGAGCGGGGCCGGTTCGGCCAGCGCGTCTTCGTAGTCGGCGGGAAGCGGCGCGGCGATCGCGTCGGCTTCGGCCGGCGCGGTTTCGTGGCACCAAGCCTCCGGGCGCTCGAACAGGGCGCGCAGCAGCGCGTTGTTGAGCGCGTGGCCCGCCTTGTCGCCGGCATAGGCGCCGATGATCGGCGCGCCGGCGAGGTAGAGGTCGCCCATCGCGTCGAGGATCTTGTGGCGCACGAACTCGTCGGCGCGGCGCAGCCCCTCTTCGTTGAGGACGCGGTCGCCGTCGACGACGATCGCGTTGGCGAGCGACCCGCCGCGCGCCAGCCCGGCGGCGCGGAGCTGCTCCACCTCGGCCAGGAAGCCGAAGGTCCGGCAGTCCGCGAGTTCGGTCTTGAAGGCGCCGTCGCTCAGCTCGAACCGGTGGGACTGGCGGCCGATCGCCGCGGTGTCGAAGGCGATGTCGAAGTCGAAGACCGCTGCGTCCGCGGGTGCGAGATGCGCGCTGCGGACCTCGGCGCCGCGGCCGTGGACGACCTCCACCGGCTCCAGCACACGGATGACGCGCCGCGGCTCGACCTGACCGACGGTGCCTGCGCACTCGATCAGGAAGACGAAGGGCGCCGCGCTGCCGTCCATGATCGGCACCTCGGGGCCGTCGAGCGCGACGACCGCGTTGTCGACGCCGCAGCCGCGCAAGGCCGCCATCAGGTGCTCGACGGTGCCGATGCTCGTGCCGGCCTCGTTGGCGAGGACGGTGCACAGCCGGGTATCGGCGACCGCGTCGAAGCGCGCCGGGATGTCGGCCTCGGCGGCCGGCCGATCGGTGCGCCGGAAGACGATGCCGGTGCCGGGCGCCGCCGGCTCCAGCGTCATGGCGACCCGCGCACCGGAATGCAGGCCCGTGCCCTTGCAGGCGATGGCCGATTTGAGGGTGCGCTGCTCGCCGTACGCCGTCGCCGCCGTCCGCGGCCGGCGCGGCCTCTCGGTGAGCACGCGCAGGGCCCGTGCCCGCGCCTGGCTGATCGCCGTTGTCACTGTCGCCGCCCGTTCTTCGTTTCGGCCCGTTTTCGATCGGTCTCCGAGGCCTTGTCGCTCCGGTCCGCCTCCCTCCGCGGAGGCCCGTCGACGCCCGGCTTTCGGTGCGACGGAAACGGACACGGCGAAGTCTTTGGTATGCCCCGAAAAAGTTCCGGAGCATGCGTAACAACATGCTCCGGAGCCCTCAAATCACTTCTTGTTACCGAATGTTACCGCATGCGCCCCGCCGTACCTCCTTCGGTCGGCGGGGCGTACACGGGGTTCAGGGCGAGTTCACTCCCCGGGCTCAGTTCGCCTGCCGGCGCAGGAAGGCCGGGATGTCCAGGCTCTCGTCCTCGTGCTTCGGCAGGGGCGGACGGCCGCCGTCGACGCCGGCCAGCCGCGGCTGGGAGGCCTGGCCGCCGGTCTCCTGGCGGGCCGGGGCATGGCCATGGCCGCCGTTGCCGGACTGCGGCTGCTCGCGCCGGGGCTGGTGGGGCTGCGGCGGGGTCGGGCGGCGGCCGGCGGCCTGCGCCGGGGCGCGGGCCGGAGCCTCCTCCTCTTCCTCGCCGCCCAGCAGGCCGGTCACCCGCCGGAACAGCCCGCCGCCGCGAC
>JAVJUS010000104.1:0-2495 GCA_040220455.1 Azospirillaceae bacterium | reverse complement strand
AGGGCTCGACGCGGAGACGGCGGCGAGGCGCTTCGGCGACCTTCTCGCTGCCTTCGCCGCCGGGCGCGCGCCCGAGCCGGTCTCCGGGCCAGGGGCGGCGGGCCGGCGCGAGGGCGAGCGCCGGGCGTCGGCGACGGTCGCATGGCGGGGCGTGGCGCCCGATGACCAGGGACGGGGAAGACAGGAAGGCATGACGGCATGACGGACTTCGACGGCGGGGCCGGGGCCGGGGCCGAGCGCCCGCCGACGGCCCTCGCCCTTGTCGCGGCCCTCGCGCGGCGCCCGTTCTGGCCGGTGGCGGGCGCGCTCGCCGGGCGGGCCCTGGCGCTCTGCTGGCTGGTGCTGGCGCCGGAGCGCTGGGCCGCCCGGGCGGTGGTCGCCCCGGCCCTGTCGGGCGACGCCGTCCTGGCCGGCTCCGATCCGGACTCGCCGCGCGATCCCTGGCGCCTGGCCGGGCCGGCGCTGGCGACGATGCCGGCCTTCGAGCGCTATCTGGCCCTCCTGGAGAGCCCGGACCTGGTCGCGCGCCTGCTCGCCGACCCGGAAACCGCGCTGCTGCTGAGACGGCCCGCCGAGGACCGGGCTGTGCCGGGGCCGTTCGGCCGGCTCCTGCGGGCGCTCGGCGTCGGCGGGCCCGCACGGACACCCGCGGCGATCGCCGAGGACCTCGCCCGCCGGCTCGAGGTGCGGCGCGCCGCCGGCGGCGAGCTGCACCATCTCCGCCTGCTGGCCCCGACGCCGGCGGAGGCCGAGCGCCTGCTCTCGGCGCTGCACGCGGCGGCCGACGCGACGATCCGGGAAGCCGCCGCCCGGCGCGCCGCCGCCCGCCGCGACTATCTGGAAGAGGCGCTCGCGCGGGCGCGAATGGAGGAGCACCGTCGCGCCATCGGAACCCTGCTGATGCGCGCCGAACGGGTGCGGATGACGATCGACGGCGGCCTGCCCTTCGCCGCGGAGCTGGTCCATGTCCCGCGGGCCGAGCCCCGGCCGGCGGCGCCGGTCCCCTGGCTCGTGCTCGCCGCCGGTGTCGCCCTGGGCGTCGCGGCCGGGTCGGCCCGGGTTCTGGCGCGTCCGGCGCCCGATCCGCGCTCTGGTCAGCGTTCCGTTGGCGGGCTCATTCCTCGAAGAAGAGGGTGAGAACGGCGCTCGTCCCGATCGCCACCTGGCCCAGCACGCGGCCGACCGCTTCGGCGATGCCGAGCAGGCCCAGCTCGCTCGTATCCCGCGGAACGACGATCGTGCTGCCCGCCGGCAGCATCACCGGCGTATGACGCCAGATCGAGCCGCGTACCGGCCGGGCCCGGCCATCCGGATGGAGGACGAAGATCCGGCCCGTATCCGCGTCGCGGGCGGTGCCGCCGGCCTCGTCCAGATAGTCCGTGACGGTCTTGCCCGGGCGGTACTGGAGCGCCGCCGGCGCCATGACCGCGCCGGTCACCATCACCGAGTGGGGGCGGACAGGATAGCGGATCGTATCGCCGTCCATCAGGATCGGGTCCGAGGTGGGCTCGGCTCGCAGAACGGCCGGATCGGCCTCGACCACGATCCGGCCCCCCGGCTCGCGCGCCCGCAGGCGCCGGGCGATGTCGCGGGCCCGGTCGACCAGGGCCGGGTCGGGCGGCTCCGGGCCGGCGAGCAGGTCGGCCAGGCGCCGCTCGATCTCGGCCGCCGCCCGGTCGAGGGCCCGGCGCTCCCGCTCCGCGGCGTCGTGCCGGGTCATCACCGCGCCCGCCGTGAAGGCATCCCTGCGCAGGCCGCCGGCGCGGCGGATCAGGTCCGACAGCCGCTCGCCCGGCAGCAGCGGATAGGTGCCCGGCCGCCGCACCGCGCCCAGGATCGTCGCTTCGGGCGGCGCGGCGGCGTCCGGTCGCACGGGCACGTGCACGGAGTCGCCGGGCGACAGGCGCAGCCGCTCCGGCGGCGTGACCGCGAAATCGACGACCGTGCGTCGCGTGCGGGTTCCACCGCCCGGGACGGGCTCCTCGTAGCGGATCTCGACCGCGCCCGGGTCGGCGCCGCCCGCGAGTCCACCGGCCGCGTCGATCAGCCGGGAAAGGGTCGTCGGCCCGGCGACCGGGTATCCTCCGGGATGGGCGAGCGCGCCGGTCAGGCCGACCGCGGCCCGGTCCAGCACCGCCTCGAGCCCGGCTGGAAGTGTTTCGGGAAGTTCCCGGCCCGGATCGGCGGGGCGATCGCGGGTGGTGGAATCGACCGTAGCGGGGTCGAGCGTGTCGGCGGCGACGATGCGGGGCAGGCCGGCGGCACTGGCCGGATCGATGGCGCCGGCGGCCTCGACGGCCTCGGCGATCCCGGTGGCCGGGCTGGTCGGGCCGGCCGGTGGGTCCGGCCGCCCGGGCCCGGCGCCGGCGCGCCGGCGCATCCGCGCGCGGTCGAAGAGGTGCAGGCGGTCGCCGGGTGAGAGGGCGACCGGCGCGTCCCCGTCCGCGGGCAGCGGCGTGAAGAGGTGCCAGCGCTCGCCGGTCGTGGCCGAGGCG
>JAVJUS010000103.1:0-2136 GCA_040220455.1 Azospirillaceae bacterium | reverse complement strand
GAAGTACGGCGAGAGATAGCCGCGGTCGAACTGCATGCCCTCGACGACCTCGAGCTCGGTCTCGAGCGACTTGGCCTCCTCGACCGTGATGACGCCCTCGTTGCCGACCTTCTCCATCGCCGCGGCGATCATGTCGCCGACGGCCTTGTCGCCATTGGCCGAGATCGTGCCGATCTGGGCGACCTCGGCGTTGGTCTCGACCTTGCGGGCGCGCTTCTTGATGTCCTCGACGACGGCCTCGACCGCCATGTCGATGCCGCGCTTGAGGTCCATCGGGTTCATGCCGGCGGCGACCGCCTTGACGCCCTCGCGCACGATCGACTGGGCGAGCACGGTCGCGGTCGTGGTGCCGTCGCCGGCGATGTCGTTGGTCTTGGAGGCGACCTCCTTGACCATCTGGGCGCCCATGTTCTCGAACTTGTCGGAAAGCTCGATCTCCTTGGCGACCGTCACGCCGTCCTTGGTGATGCGCGGCGCGCCGAACGCCTTGTCGAGCACGACGTTGCGGCCCTTGGGCCCGAGCGTGACCTTCACCGCGTCGGCGAGGATGTCGACGCCGCGCAGCATGCGGTTGCGCGCGTCGGTGTTGAACTTCACGTCCTTGGCAGCCATTGCCTGGGTCTTCCTTCGTTCATGGACGGGCGCGCCCGGCGGGCGCCGCCGCGTCGAGGGGTCGTTCCGATCGGCGGCGCATCGTCACGGGGGCGGCCGAAGCCCTCCCGCGCGCGCCGCCGCAGAGGGTCAGGCGGCCTTCGCGGCCTTGGTGTCCTCGATGACGCCGAAGATGTCGGACTCCTTCATGATCAGGAGTTCCTCGCCGTCGATCTTGACCTCGGTACCCGACCACTTGCCGAACAGGACCGTGTCGCCCGGACGGACATCCGGCGCGATCAGGCTGCCCGCCTCGTCCCGCGCACCGGAACCGACGGCGACAACCTCGCCCTGCATCGGCTTCTCCTTGGCGGTATCCGGGATGATGATCCCGCCGGCCGTCTTCTCGTTCTGATCGATCCGGCGCACCAAGACGCGATCGTGAAGCGGACGGAAACCCATTGTCGCAACTCCCCTGAGGTTCGGCCGGGCCGCGTCGCGCACCCGGTCCGAGAGTCGATTGATCCAAGAAATTGTCCCTGGCACCGGCCGGGCGCCGCGCCCTTCGATCGGGCTGTTAGCACTCCCGGCGGTCGAGTGCCAAAGCAGGTGGTGAGGGCTTATACCCGGTTCAAGCGTCCGTTCAAGCGAAAATGCACGACACTGGCAGCAATCCCGGACGAGGGCTGCTAGAGCATTGAGTTGACACCTTTTTTACCTTGCGCTTTCAGCATGCCCCAGGTCAGACTTTCCATATTGCCCGGACCGCGCCCCGCAAGGCCGCGGTCGCCAACGACCAGGGAGACGACGGGAGGGATCGGCCGGGCGCGATCCGGCGACGATCCGAAGGGGGCCCGGCGACGGGCCGCCAGAGCGAAGGAGGTGACGGCTGCATGGCCGAGATGATGACCCGACTCCAGGGCTACCGCCTGACGACGGCGGAAATCCTCTACCATCTGCCCGACCATCCGGGCGTGCTGCAGAGCTTCATCTGGCAACACCTGGACAAGGCGCCCGACTTCCCGCGCCTGCGCCGCTTCATCGATTTCTGGGAACGCGAGATCGAGGGGCCGCTGCACTCGGTCACCGTCGGCCAGGCGCAACTCGTCGGCGCCGGCGAGCGGCGATTCCTGGAAGCGCAGTTCCATCTGAACTGAGGGCCGCCGCGACCGGCGGCCGGCGATGACCGAGCGAATAGTCTCGCGTGAATACCCGGATGTCGGCTTCTCGGTCGATGTCAGTGTCGCGACAGGATCGATCCGCGTTCCCTCTCCCCGAGGGAGAGGGACAGGGCGAGGGGTTGTAGACGGCGGAGCCCTGCTCTTGGCGTCTGCAACCCCTCACCCTCCCCCGGCCTGACGGCCGCGAGCCCCTCCCTCTCCCTCGGGGAGAGGGAGACTCCGATGTCGCGGTCGACCCGAATGGGGACCCTGCCCGTCAGCCGATCGAGCCGTGGCAGTGCTTGTACTTCTTGCCCGAGCCGCAGGGGCAGGGGGCGTTGCGCGGGACCTTGCCCCAGGTCTCCGGATCGTCGGCCCGCGGCTC
>JAVJUS010000102.1:0-28156 GCA_040220455.1 Azospirillaceae bacterium | reverse complement strand
CCTCCACTCGGCCCTCGACTACCGGTCGCCGGACGAGTTCGAGGCGGACCAGCCGCCCCCGCCGCCGGCAGGCCTGCCGGCGGCGGGGGCCTAACCAGACTGTGTCTTTTGCCGCTGTCTCACCGATGGGGTGCAGCTCATCCAACGGGCAAAGACACATGAATCTCGAAAAGGATCTCTCAGGCCGCATCGCCGTCGTCACCGGCTCGACGACGGGCATCGGCTTCTCGATCGCCGACGCCCTGGCCGGCATGGGCGCGGAGGTCGTCGTCAACGGCCGCACCGAGGACAAGGTCGAGGCGGCGCGCGAGCGCCTTGCCGCCGATCGGCCGGATGCCACCGTGCGCGGCGTCGCCGCCGACCTGGCGACGGCCGAGGGCTGCGCGCGTCTGGTGGCGGCCGAGCCCCGCGCCGACGTCCTGGTCAACAATATCGGCATCTTCGGACTGGCCGATTTCTTCGAGGTGCCGGACGCCGACTGGTTCGCCTACTTCGAGACCAACGTCATGTCAGCCGTGCGCCTGTCGCGGGCCTATCTGCCGGCGATGATGGAGCGGGACTGGGGCCGGATCGTCTTCCTCGCCTCCGAGGCGGCGCTCAGCATCCCGCCGAAGATGATCCACTACGCCTTCACCAAGACGGCCGCGCTCAGCCTCGCCCAGGGGCTGGCGAAGGTGGCGGCCGGCACGGGCGTGACGGTCAACTCCGTCCTGCCCGGGCCGACGCTGTCCGACGGGCTGGCCACGATGCTCGCCCCGATGGCCGAGGAGTCGGGCCGCCCCATCAAGGACGTGGCCGACGCGTTCGTCCGGGAGAACCGCTCGACCTCGATCATCCAGCGGGCCGCCGCCACCGAGGAGGTCGCCAGCATGGTCGCCTATGTCGCCTCGTCGAGGTCGTCGGCGACGACCGGGGCGGCGCTTCGCGTGGAGGGCGGCGCCGTCGACTCGATCGTCTGATCCCCCGGGGCGGGGCCGGGGGCGCGGTCGTCGCCCCGTCTCCGGACCCGCCCCACGTCCACAAGGAGAGCATGATGGATTCCAACGCGCCCCCCGAAGGCAAGGTCCTCGGCCTGAAGACGCCCGTCTTCGAGCCGGAGGTGGTCGCCGACCACCTGCGCGACGGGTACTGGCTGGAGGCACCCGACATCGATGGCGACGGGCGGCCCGACCTCTTCGGGTACGGCCTGGCGCTCGGCGAGATCTATTGGTACCAGTATCCCGACTGGACCCGCCGCCTGGTGGTCGACAAGATCCGCATGCCGGTCGGCGCGGACTATGCCGACATCTCCGGCAACGGCCACCCCGACATCGTCGTGTGCTACGAGCTCTACGGCCCGGTCGGCACGATCCACGACGCCGATACCGCCGGCGGGAAGATCGACTGGATCGAGAATCCCGGCAATCCGGCCGAGACGCGGGAGCGTTGGACGCGTCACTACATCGGCCGCGCGACCGGCATGCACCGGCTGCGCGTGGGCCACTTCACGCGGACCGACCGGCTCCAGGTCATGGGCCTGCCGATCGTCGCGCGCGAGCATATCCACAACGTGCTGCCGGTCGTCCTCTTCACACAGCCCGACGATGTCCATGCCGCGCCCGAATGGCCGATGGAGACGATCGACGATTCCAGCTTCCGGATGCTCCACGGCGCGGAGATCAAGAAAGGGCTGATACCCGGCTCGGACCTCGACTCCATGCTGCTCGCCTCCGACGAGGGCGTGACCTGGCTGTGGTTCGACGAGGCCACCGGGGTCTGGCAGCAGACGCGCATTGGCGACGGCGAGCTGACCCAGTTCGAGCAGACAGGTTTCCGGGGATCCGGCGACATGGACGCCGGCCGGATCGGCGACGACGGGTTCGCCTATGTCGCCGCGATCGAGCCGTTCCACGGCAACACTGTCGCCGTCTACACCAAGACGGAGCCGGGCGCCCCTGCGGACAAGGCCACGTGGACGCGCACCCTGCTCGACATCTACGGCGATCCCAACGAGAACGGGGAGGGGCCGGGCCACCAGATCCTCTGCGCCGATTTCGACGGCGACGGCGACGACGAGTTCCTGGTCGCGCTGCGCGGCCCGTGGCCTTGGCAGGGGGTGATGTATTACAAGGCGATCGACCTGGCCAAGGGCATCTTCGCCAAGTGGCGGGTCACCAATGAGTCCGTCGCCCGGATCGCCTCGGCCGATTTCGACGGCAACGGCAAGCTCGACTTCGCGACGATCGCGTATTCCGTGCGCAACTACTACGTGGCGAAGGACGCCAAGCTGATGCTCTATCGCAACGCGATCGAGTAGGCGATCGAGTAGGCGATCGAGTAGGCGGTCGTAGCGTCGGGCGCGCGAGAAGGCGGCGGCCCGGCCCGGTCGGGCGTCACCTGTGGCCGGGGCGCCGCCGGGCCGGTCGCGTCGCGCGAGCGGCCGCGGTTCATGTCGCGGGCCGAGGGTCCGGGCGGACGATGGCCGTTCCGTGCACGACCTGGATCTCCTCGATCGGCGCGCCGATGCGTCGTCCGTGCTCGCGAATCGCCTCGACGTCGCTCGCCTCGTAGATGCAGACCGAGCCGATCCGGCCATCCGGTTCGGTCACCGCGTAGCTGCGGATCCATCGCAGCCGGTCGGCCATTTCCTCGCCCACGCGAGCGGACTCGGCGCCGGCCGCGTCCAGCTCGTCCTGGCTGGCCCAGATACCGCGACGGCGAATGACATAGAGTTCCATGACCGTCCTCCCGTCCGTTTCTTCGGATACCGGGAGAATGCGCCGGCTGGGCTCGGATTCGTAGCCGGCGATCGTGACATCCACGAGGGGCGATCGTGACATTCCCGCCGGCTGGGCTCGATCCTGTCCGCTGTTGCGGCGACGATGCGCGGTCGGGACACTGGATGGTCATGACTGCAGACGGAACCATGCTCGAGGTGGCGATCGTTCTCGTCAACGAGGGCTACGCCTCCACGGCGATCGGGCCGATCGAGGTCTTCGCCTCGGCCGGCACGATGTGGAACGAGATGAGCGGCGGCACGCCGAGACAACGCTTCCGCACCTCGATGGCGTCGATCGACGGGGAGCCGGTGGAGAGCGCCTACGGCCTGCGCCTCGCCCCCGAAATGAGCATTGCCGAGATCGGCGTCCCGGACCTCGCTTTCGTCTCCGCTTCGGGGATCGCCCCCTCGGACTGGATGCGACGCCATGCCGGCCTCCTCCCCTGGCTGGTCGACTGCAGGGAGCGTGGCACGCTCCTCGCCGGCGTCTGTTCCGGCGTGGCGTTCCTGGCGGAAGCCGGGCTCCTGGACGGCCGACAAGCCACGACCCATTGGGGCGTCGCGGAGGACTTCCGCCGTCGTTACCCCAAGGTCGACTGGCGCACCGACCTGCTGATCACCGAGGACTCCGGCCTCTTCTGCGGCGGGGGCGTCAACGCGGCGACGGATCTCGCCCTCTATCTGGTGGAAAAGCTGTGCGGGCACGATGTGGCGATCGAGTGCTGCAAGGCGCTGATCCTCGACATGCCGCGCGTGCACCAATCCGGATACGCCATCCTGCCTATCGCGCGTCCGCACTCCGATGGCCGGATCCGGGCCGTCGAGGAATACCTGCAGGAGAACTACCGCGCGACCGTGCCGGTCGACGATCTGGCCCGGCACGCGGGGATGAGCGCGCGGACACTGATCCGCCGCTTCAAGTCCGCCACGGGCTGGCTGCCGGGAGCCTATCTGCAGATGATCCGGATCGCCGCCGCGCGGCAGATGCTGGAGGACGGGGCAAGCTCCGTGCAACGCGTCGCCGTCGCCGTCGGCTATGACGATGTCGCCTTCTTCCGTCGCCTCTTCAAGCGCCACACCGGCATGACCCCTGCTGCCTATCGGGAGCGCTTCCGGCGCCGTATCGGAGGTTCGTGAGGGCGGCCGGCCGGCCCCGGCGGGCTTCGGCGAGTTCACCGTCTCCGGCAAGCGGTCTTCCACCACGTCCGCGCGCGGCGCTCGGGACGACCGCGGCGGCGCGATTCGCCACGGGCATTGATACTATTTTCACGTGAGAATATAAGCCCTACCAAGTTTGGTAGTTGCGGCTCGAGGGCCATGGCGGCAGTGTCGGTTTCACCGCAAAGTTGAGCAACGCAGCCGCATTGCAGGCTCACCGCTCTCCAGCGCGGAAAGTCGCGGCCTCAGGCGGCCACAACTGAAACGGGCGCTTCCGCCCGGGCCGGCCGTCCCCGCGACCGGCCCCGCAGTCCGGCCGTCCACGGCGCTCACGAAGCCTCGGGCGTCCAGGTCCTCCTTCGGTTCTTTCAGAGCGGCGAGAATGATGGATCCCAAGCTTCACTTCCCGATCGAGAAGAACGCGCCCCACAGCCTTTTCGGCTTCGACCTGACGCACTATGTGCGCGACGCCGGCGCCTCCGGCGTCGCGGCGGCCGAGGTGGCGGAGCGCGCGCTGACCCATTGCGGCATCCTGCCGCTGGAGATCGCGGAAACGATGCTCGGCCATGGCGACCGCGCGGTGCTCGACGTTGTGCGCCGGCGCCGGGACATCCAGGCGGTCGAGAGCCTGCCGGCGGGCGTGGAGGGCGGCTATTCCCTCTACGTCACGACGCTCGGCCGGCTGCACCTGCGCCCGGCCGGCCACGAGCCGGTGCTCTACGAGGAGGAGGACCGCGTCCAGCAGATCGGCTACGCGGTGCTCGACGCCGAGGCGCGCGACGCGGTGGCGGCGCGCGAGGCCGAGATCCTGGCCGACGAGGCCGAGGCCTTCGCCCGGGTCCGCGCGGCGATGGACCGCGCCGAGGCCGAGGGCGACATGCCGCGTGTCCTCGAGCGGGTGATCGACCATGTCGAGCACGTGGAATCGGTCGGCTTCTTCTGCGGCGACCGGTTCCTGGCGCTGATCGACCGCTACGTGAACCTGATCGACGACAAGTCCGGCACCAGGGGCTACCTGACCGCCCTGCGCGACCGGCCCTACGCCCGGTGGGCCGACGACGAGGTGCTGGTGGTCGCCGCCCTCCACGCCCTGTTCGAATCCGGCCGCTCGGTCCGGTTCGAGGAATACAACGGCCTGCACCTGACGGCGCGGAGCCTGGTCGACCGGCTCGACGCGCTGCACGACATGTACCGCGAGGCCGGTGTCGAGGTCGTCGCCGAGGACGGCGTGGACCTGTTCGACAAGGCCAAGGTCATCGGCCGCCAGACCGGCTGCGCGGTCGGCAAGTCGTGGCTGCGCTACCGCTGGATCTACGGCCTGAGCTTCATGAAGACCGAGCGAATGCTGCCCTCGATGGAGTCGACCGAGCGCGCGGATGTCTGGATCGAGGAGTTCGGCGAGGACTACGACGCCCTGGTCTCCGACCGCATCGACCTGATCCGGTCCGAGCACGTCGCCATGGCGTTCCTCGCCAATGCCTGCGTCGCCCGCGACGTCGCCGGCGTGCCCTGCGACCGGGGCAGCGAGGCGGCATCCGGCTGGGTCGAGTACATGATGGAGAAGATCGTCGGCTCGGCCGTGCGCGCGACCGGCGCGGACTACGGCATGTCGAGCTCGCTGCGCGACATCGATCGGCTCGTCACCTACGACCGGGAGGCCCTGGTCGACGAGATCCACGCCCTGTCGCCGCCGCACTTCTTCACCTGCTTCGTGTCCGACGACCTGGCCGCGCGGGTCGGCGCCGAGGAGGCGAACGTCATCGCCAGCTCGGTGCAGAAGCGCATGCAGTTCAACCGCTGGCACTTCGTCCCGGGCAACCTGGACCGGCCGTTGGTGCGCTCGACGCGGCACTGGTACTACCCGCCGCTGGTGCCCGACATCGCGGTCCATTCGGACATGCACCGGGCGGCCCACAACCGCGCCCGGGTCAAGTACTCGATCCGCGCGCCGGGGCCGGACATGTCGCGCCCGCCCCTGGTCATCGGGCCGGAGAACTACCGCGGCTTCTATGATGTCCGGGTCGTGCGCATGGAGGGCGAGCCCTTCACGACCGAGGACATCCTGCGCACCCGCCGGCGCACTCTCTGGCTCGAGGCGCTGTGGGCGGCGCTCGCCCAACACGCCATGAGCCCGAGCGGACCGCCGCTGGCGATCGTGGGCTTCAAGCCCGGGGCCTACTGGGACATGCCGCCGCTCGGAAGCGAGACGCCGCGCGCGCCGTCCCGCGCCTCGGTCGACGCCCGCGAGCGCCAGACCGCGGAGGCCGGCGACTGAGAGCCGGCCCGAGGGGGCGGCGGTGTCCTCCCGCCGGCCGCCCCCTTCCGCCCGCCTTTCCCGCCCCGTCCTCCCGCCCCGTCCTCCCGCTGATGCGGATGGCCCGATGAGCGTGATCGATACCGTCGCCGAGACCGGTGGCAAGAGCGTCGCGCACCGCCTTCGGTTCCTGCGCGGCGGCACGCTTGCCGCATACACGCTGGACGAGCTGGACCGGCTCGCCGGGGACCTGGCGCGCCGGCTTCTGGCCGACGGGCTGCGTCCGGGCGACCGCGTCGGCATCCTGGCACGCAACGGCATCGAGTGGGTGCTGCTCGACCTGGCCGCGATCAAGGCGGGCCTGATCACGGCGGGCTTCGAGTTCGGCAAGTTCGACGATCCGGCGGCGCTGGCGGAGCGCTACGGCCTCGCCGGCCTGCTCTCCGACCTGGCCTTCGAGCCCGGGTCGACGAAGGCGCGCGACCTGCGCCCGGCCGTCTCGGCGACGCTGGAGGCGGGTCCCGGGGCCGCCCGTCCGCCCGAGGCGCCGCCGCACGCCTGGGCGCTCGACGACGGCACGACGCTCAAGTTCACCTCCGGCAGCACCGGCGAGCCCAAGGGGCTGGCGGCGACGGTCGGCAGCATCGAGTCCTCGATCGCGGCGGTGCAGTCGATCTTCCACCACGGCGACGGCGACACGATCCTGGTCTTCCTGCCGCTGTCGCTGCTGCAGCAGCGCTACTGGATCTATTCGGCGCTGGCCCATGGCCACGACGTCGCCGTGGCACCGTTCGAATACGCCTTGCCCGTCGCCGCCCAGGTGCGACCGACGGTGATCATGGGCGTGCCCGGCTTCTTCGAGAGCCTGAAGAAGCATATCGAGCGCGGCGGCCTGGACCCGGACGACCTGGCGGGCCGCAAGGCGGCGATCGAGGCGCTGATCGGGCCGGGCATCCGCTACCTCTGGACCGGCTCCGCGCCCGCGAGCCGCGACATGCTCGAGTTCTTCGACGACTGCGGCATGCCGATCTTCGAAGGCTACGGCATGAACGAGACCTGCATCGTCACCAAGAACCACCCCGGCGCCAACCGCATCGGCAGCGCCGGCAGGCTCCTGCCCGGCAAGCGCGCGCGCATCGACGCCGACGGCGTCCTGATCGTCGGCGCGGACCACCCGGTCAACACGGCCTACGCCTACTGCGCGCCGGGCGAGAGCGAGAAGGTCTTCCTGCCGACGGGCGAGGTGCGCACCGGCGACCTGGCCCGGTTCGACGAGAACGGCTTCCTGTGGATTCTCGGCCGGGCCGACGACGTGGTCGTGCTGGCCAACGGCAAGAACGTCCATGTCCGCGGCATCGAGGAGCGCATCCGCGCCCATGCCGCCATCGACCAGTGCGTGCTGTTCGGCTCGGGCCAGAGCTACCTGGTCGCCGTCGTCTCGCCGGCCGAGGCGCCGGTGCCCGACGAGGGCCGCCGGGCGATCGAGGCGCATGTCGGCGAGATCAACGCGACCCTGCCCAAGGACGAGCAGGTCCGCCGGACGCTGATCGCGCCCGAGCCCTTCAGCATCGAGGGCGGGTTGCTGACCTCGCAGTTCAAGCCGAAGCGCAAGGAGATCCTGCGCGTCTTCGGCGACGAAATCGCCAAGCTTCATGGGGTGACCACGTGAGCGGTATCGAGACGATCGTGCGCGGCCGGCTGTGCCAGAGCCTGAGCAAACCGGCGGAGGAGGCGGCGTCGCTGGACATGAACGCGGCGCTCGGCGACGACCTCGGTCTCGCCTCGCTCGACCTGATCATGCTGATGACGGCCGTGTGCAACGAGGCGGGCGTGCCGCTCACCTCGCTCGGCGAGGAGGACCTGGCCCGGCTGCGCACCCCGGCCGACATCGTCTCCCTGCTCTCCGCCAAGGCGGCGGCCTGAGCCATGGCGGACTGGACCCCCGCGGGGCTGCGCGCCCTGGTGCTCGAGAACGACGTGGCCCGGCTGCGCCGGCTGACCATCGACGACAAGCCGGACCTGGAGCGGCTCGTCTACGACCCGGAGATCTGGGAGTACTTCGTCGCCCGGATCACCGACGAGGCGAGCCTGAACGCCTTCATCGAGCAGGCGATCCACGACTCCCTGGCCGGCACGCGCATGGTCTTCGCGATCGTCGACAAGGCCAGCGGCCGGGTCGCCGGCTCGACCGCCTTCGGCAACATCGCGCCGGCCGACCGACGCCTGGAGATCGGCTGGTCCTGGCTCGGCCGGGACTTCCGCGGCACCGGCGTCAACAAGGCGGCGAAGTTCCTGCTTCTGGAGCACTGCTTCACCGCGATGGAGGCCGAGCGGGTCGAGTTCAAGACCGACATCCTCAACGAGCGCGCCAAGCGCGGCCTCGAATCGATCGGCGCCAAGCAGGACGGCGTCATGCGCAGCTTCAACGTCATGCCCGGCGGCCGGCGGCGCGACGCGGTCTTCTACTCGATCCTCAAGCACGAATGGCCCGAGGTCCGGGCCGAGCGGTTCGGGGCCTGACATGACGGTCCCCCGCCCGCTCTCGCTCGACACCGACGTGCCGCCGGCGCGCCGGGTGACCGCGGCCGGCAGCCGGTTCGAGATCGGCCGCAGCCACGGCGAGAGCCAGCGCGCGGCGATCCGGGCCTTCCTCGACGACCGCACGGCGCGCCTCGGCGCGGTGCTCGGGCGGGCCACGACGCTCGAAGACGTCGCCGGGTCGATCGAGGCCCACGCGGCTGTCGCCGAGGCGCATCTGCCGGCGATCGCGGAGGAGGTCGCCGGCCTGGCCGAGGGGGCCGGCATCGACCGGCGGGAGGCCTGGCTGCTCCAGCTCCGGCGCGAGCTGACCGGCTACCGCTCGGTCCGGGCGCGCGCGGGCGGCGACTGCACCACCTTCGGCCGGCTGATCCCGGCCGGCCCGGGGCCGGAGGGCGCGGTGATCGGCCAGACGGTCGACCTCAACGGCGACATGGCGCCCGAGCTCACCGTCCTCGACCTGACGCCGCGCGACACCGGGCGCCGGGTGCTGATGGCGAGCTTCACCGGGCTGCTCGGCTATCTCGGCATGAACGACCGGGGACTGGCGGTGGGCCTCAGCCTGGTCCTCGCCGGGCAGTGGCGGCCCGGCATTCCGGGCTACATGGCGATCCGCCACCTGCTCGACGCCGCGTCGACGGTCGACGAGGCGCTCGACGCCCTGGCGGCCCTGCCGCTCGCCTCCTCGCGCGCGCTGACGATCACCGACGGCCGGCGCCTGGTAACGGTCGAGCACGTGCTCGACGAGCGGGTCGTGCTCGAAGGCGACTGCCAGGTGCACACCAACCACTTCCTGCACGACGGCTTCGCCGAGCGGGACGAGCTCAACCCCTTCGCCCTGACGTCCTCGCGCCGGCGCTTCGACGCCTGCGCGGCGATGCTGCGCGACCTGCCGGTCCATGCCGGGGCGGAGGCCTATCTGGCGCGCATGGCCGAGCCGCCGATCGACGTGTCGGCGCCCGACGACATCCGGCGGGAATGGACCGTCGCCACGGCGATCCTGCGCCCGGACCGGGGCGAGATGACGCTGCGCCGCGGCCATGCGATGGCCGACCGGGCAGTGGAGACGACGCCCGCCGCCGCGGGGGCCTGAGGCCGCGGCGAGAGCTGGCGCGCCGCCCGGTCGGCCCTCGGGTCGGGACGGCGCGCCGACGACAAGAGCCCGGGTCCTCGACGACCCGGGCAGGGAGAGACGACGCGAGCCATGGCGACCACCGGAACCGCCGGAGCGACCGCCGCACCGACGGCGACGCCGCACCCCCGCCCCGAAGCGGCGGCGCGGTGGATGCTGCCCGTGCTGCTGACGGGCCAGGCCATGGCGGCGATGGACACCGCCATCGTCAACGTCGCCGCGCCGGCGCTGCAGGCCGATCTGGGACTGTCGGGCGCGGCGCTCCAGCTCGCCGTGGCGGGCTACGGCCTGGCCTACGCGGTCTTCCTGATCACCGGCGCCCGGCTCGGCGACGACCACGGCTACAAGCGCCTGTTCCTTCTCGGCGGGATCCTGTTCACCGTCTCGTCGCTCGCCTGCGGGCTGGCGCCGAGCGCCGGCGTGCTGGTTGCCGGACGGATCGCCCAGGGGGTGGGCGCCGCCCTGCTGGTGCCCCAGGTGCTCTCGCTGATCCAGCGCAGCTTCGACGGGCCGGCCAAGGCCCGGGCGATCGGCGCCTATTCGATGATCCTCGGCCTGGGCGCGACGGCCGGCCAGCTCCTGGGCGGGCTGGCGGTCGCGCTGGACATCGGCGGGTCGAGCTGGCGCGCCGCGTTCCTGATCCAGGTCCCGGTCGGCATCGCCGTGATCCTGGCCGCGCGCGGCGTCGTCCCGGCGCTGAAGGGCGAGGTGCGCCGCGCGCTGGACCTGATCGGCGTCGTGGCGCTCAGCGCGTCGATGCTGGCGGTGGTCGTGCCGCTGACCTTCGGGCGGGAGACCGGCTGGCCGGTCTGGACCTGGGCGCTGCTGGCCGCCGGGCTCGCCGGGTTGTGGGCCTTCTGGGCCTACGAGCGGCGGCTGACGCTGGCCGACGGGGCGACGAGCCCGCTCCTGGACATCCATGCCATCCTGACGCCGGGCATCCGCGCGGGCCTCGCCGTGGTCGTGATCGGCTTCGTCGGCTATGGCGGCTGGCTGTTCTGCGCCGCGCTCTACATCCAGACCGGGCTCGGCTATTCGGCGGCGATATCGGGCCTCGTCTTCGCGGCCTATGCCGCGGGCTTCGGCATCGCGAACCTGAAGTGGTCGAAGCTGCCGCCCCGGCTGCTGACCTGGACGCCGGCGGCGGCCTGCGCGGCGATGGCGGCGGCGAACCTCGCCTTCGCCGCGATCGCGCTGAGCGCCGGCTGGGTCGGCTGGGCGATGGTGCCGCTGCTGTTCCTCGCCGGCTCGGCCCACGGGCTCGGCTTCGGCACCGCCGTCAACCGGATGACCACGCGCATCGCGCCGGCCCACGCCCCGGCGCTCAGCGGGCTCGTCACCACCGCGACCCAGCTTTCGATCGTCATCGGCATTGCCGCGCTGGGGGCGCTCTATCTCGCCGTCGCCGGACCGCTCGCCACAGGGGCGTCCGCCGGCCCGGCGATCGCCGCCGTGACTGCCACGATCGCCGTCGGGGCCCTGGGGGCCCTGGCCGGCGCCATCCGCCTGGCGACCCTGCCGGTCGCCGGCGAGAGCCGATAGCCGCCCGAGGGGACGACGCCATGTCCAGCGACAGCCCGACCGCCACCGCCGACACGGTCCCGACGCCCGCCGCGATCCGCGCCGCCCTCGCCGAGCGGGTCGCCGGGGTGCTGACCATCCCGGTCGAGGAGCTCGACGAGAGCCTGGTGCTGGTCGACGACTACGGCCTGACCTCGGTCGACCTGATCGACCTGGTCGCCGGGCTCCAGGCGCGGTACGGCATCGCCTTCGACCCGGCGACGCTGAAGGCGATCTCCTGCCGCTCGCTGGCCGACGCGGTGATCGCGGCGCTGCACGGCGACCCGGAACCGGGATCGGGCGCGGGGGCCGGGCGATGAGCTATCCGGTCGCCATCACCGGCTTCGGCTTCCTGGCGCCGACCGGAACCGAGCCCGAGGCGCTGTGGCAGGCCCTGGAGGGCCGCGCCGACCTGCGCGGGCCCTGGCCGAAGCGCCCGCTCGACGACACCTATCCGGTCGACGGCGTCGTCGCCGTGCCGGAGGCCGTGTGGGCCGAGACGGCGGCGCTGGCCGCCCATGCCGAAGACAGTTCAGCCGGGCGCGCCGCCGGCATCGCCGAGCACATGGTCGGCGCCGCGCTCGCCGGGGCCGGCCTCGAGGACCCCGCCGCGGCCGCCGCGGTCGGGCGAATCGGCTGCTTCCTCGCGACCACGACGGCGGGGGTCGAGGCGGCCGAGGCCGATCGGGTGGCGCCGGAAGCGGGCGCGGCGCCGGCGCGCCGGCTCGACGGATCGGCCATCGTGCCGCGCCGGCCCGGCGGCTGGACCGGGCCGACGGCCGTGCTGTCGACCGCCTGCTCCTCCGGCCTGCTGGCGCCCGCGCTGGCCATCGACGCGCTGGTCGCCGGCGAGGCCGAGGCGATGGTCGCCGGCGGGCTCGACGTCCTGCTCGAGTACACGATCTGCGGCTTCAACGGCCTGCGCCTGGTGGCGCCCGACGGCTGCCGGCCCTTCGCCGCCGGCCGGCGCGGGGCGGTGCTCTCGGAAGGCGGCGCGGCGGTCTGCCTGGAACCGCTGGACACGGCACTCGCCCGCGGTGCGCCGATCCACGCCGTCATCACCGGCTACGGCATGAGCTGCGACGCCGGCCACGCCACCGCGCCCGACCCGACCGGGATCGCCAAGGCGGTACGGGGCGCGCTGGTCTCCGCCGGGGCGGAGCCGGACGCCATCGGCGGCATCTTCGCCCACGCCACCGGCACGCTGGCCAACGACGCCGCGGAGATCCAGGCCCTGCGCACCGCCTTCGGGCGCGAGGCGCTGCCGCCGCTAACGGGCGTCAAGTCGATCCTCGGCCACGCCCAGGCCGGCGCCGGCTCGCTCACCCTGGTCGCCGCGATCCTGGCGCTCGAGCACGACCGGCTGCCGCCGACGGCCGGGCTGGCGGAGCGCGATCCGGAGCTGGGCGCGATCGACGTCGTCGCCGAGCCGGGGCGACGGCCGGCGGCCCGGACGCTGATGGTCGACGCCTTCGGCTTCGGCGGGAACAACTGCGTGGTCACCATCGCCGGGCCCGAGGCGGCGTCCGGCCTGCTCGCCCGCGCCGGCGAGGCCGCGTCCGCCGGCGCCGCGGCCGGCCCGATGGCAGGAGAGGGCTGAGCCGTGCGCGCCCCCGGAACCGCCCGCATCGCGCTGTCGGCCGCCGGCGCGGTGCGCGCCGAGCCCGACGGCCGCCTGGCCGAGGACGCCCTGGTGCCCGAGCGCCGGGTCAAGAAGGTCGGCGCCCTGCCCGACAAGGCGCGCCTGGCGCTCGCCGCCATGCGCCGCTGCCTGGGGCCCGAGCCATCGGTCGGCGGCGACCGCTGCGGCGTCGCGCTGGGCACCTGGTTCGGCGCCATGGACGTGGCCGAGCGCTGCCTGGACACGGTGCGCGCCGACGGCTTCAAGGAGGTCACGCCGTCCTGGTACGCCACCGGCCTGCCCAACGCCACGGCGGCCATCGTCGCCGCGGTACACGGGATCACCGGCCCGAACCTGACCTTCCTCGGCTGGTCCGCGGGGCTGGAGGCGATCGTCGCCGGCTGCCGGCAGATCGCCGCGGGGCGCTGCGACACGATGATCGTCGGCGGCTTCGACATGACGAGCCCGGGCTACGCCGCCTCGCTCGCCGCCGATCCGGTCTTCGCTCCGGCGGGCGCGGTCCATGCCGGTGCGGCGGTGCTGCGTCTCGACCGGGCCGCCGGCGCGGCGACGGCCGACGGCGGCGAGGCCGGGCCGCGCGCCCGCGTGATCGGCTGGTCCCAGGGCGAGGCGGGGCCCGGCGAGGACGGATCGGGCGAGGACGGGGCCGGCGAGGACGATGCGGCTCTCGCCGACCGGCTGGTCGCCGCCGCCTGCGCCATGGCTGCCCGTGGCGACGCGGCGGAGAGGGGCGCGGCGGGTGTCGCGCCCGCGCCGTCGGTCCATGTGCTGACGCCGGGACGAGTTGGAGGACCGGACCACCTGGCGGCGAGCGCGCCGCTCCATCTGGTCGACCTGCTGGCCCGGCCGCCGGGCGACGGGCCGGCGCGCCACGCGCTGGTCGCGCGCGGGCTGGGGCCGTCGGCCGTCTGCCTGCTGATCGAGACCGACTGACGTGCGCGCCGACGCCCGGCCCCGAGCGACCACCCCGAACCGCCCGAGACGAGGATGAACCGAGCCTTGCCGGACACCGCGACACCGACCCTGCCGAGCCTGCCCTACCTGGAGGGCGCGGAGCGCGACCTGGCCATCGTGCGCCAGGGCGCGATCTTCCGCGAGGAGACCGTCACCGCCGAGGACGGCACGCCGCTGGCGGTGTTCGAGGCCGGCGACCCGTCCCGTCCGACGGTGCTGGTGGTCAACGCGCTGGGCTCCTCCTGCCTGCTGCTCGCGCCGCTGGTGCGGGCGCTGGCCGCCGGGAACCACGTGATGACGTGGGAGTCGCGCGGCCTGCCCGACACGACGACGCTGGCCGACGACGCCGATCTCTCCGTGCCGCGCCATGCCGCCGACGCGGCCGCGATCCTCGCCGCGCGCGGTCGCCTGGCGCACCGGGTCGTGGCCTTCTGCTCGGGCGCCAACGTGGCGCTCCACGCGATCGACAGCGGGCTGTTGGCGCCCGGCCGGCTGTGCATCGTCAGCCCGTCGATGGAGCTGCCGACGGCCGAGGCGCGCACCGACTACCAGCGCACGATGATGCCGATGTGGGAGTCCGTGGCCGCCAACGGCCCCGCCCACGCCGCGCTGGTACGCGCGCTTATCAATCAGGGTCGCAGGCCGGAAGCCGGGACGCCGGAGGCGGAGATCCACGCCATCGACGGCATCCCGTTCCGCAGCGACTCCGCGACCTATCGCTATGCGCGGATGCAGGCGGACTGCCTGACCCGCGACCGGCTCGCCGCCCTGGGCCGTATCGCCGTGCCCACGCTCGTGCTGCACGGGCGGGGCGACGACATGATCCACGAAGCCACCTCGGCGGCGGTGGCGAAGGCGGTGCCCGGCGCGGCGTTCCGCGTCGTCCCGTCGGTCGAGGAACGCGGGCACGGGCACTTCGCCGTCCACGGCTCGCAAGAGCTCCACGGCGTCGTGTCCGCGTTCCTGGACGGACGGGACGACGCGCCGACCGCCGGCCCGGCCAATCGCTGATCTCGGGAGGATCCTATGACGACACAGACGCAGATGCTCGATGCCGCCAAGCAGCGCCTGATCGACCGCGTCGCGGCGCACAGTTTCCTCGAGCGTTGCCGCCGGCGCGCCGTGACGCTCGCCGAGCTCGAGGTGATGCTGGTCCAGCAGGGCCTCTACGGCCGGTACTTCACCCGGTACCTGTGCGCCATGATGGCCGGGCTGCCGCATGGCGAGGACGTGGTCAAGGTGGCCGAGAACCTGCTGGAGGAGCTGGGCCTCGCCGACGACAGCCCGGTCCGGCACAGCGAACTCTACCGCAACATGCTGGGCGATTTCGGGCTGAGCCTGGACGGCGCGACGCCGCTGCTGGGCACGCGCCGGTTGATCGACACCATGTTCGATCACTGCCGCGACAGCGATCCCTCGCGCGGCCTGGGCGCCCTGTGCCTGGGCGCGGAGATGCTCGTGCCGACGATCTACGCCTCGCTGCTGGCCGGCTTCGAGGGCTGCGGCGTGCCGGCCGAGACCACGGCCTTCTTCAGCGAGCATGTCGAGTGCGACGACGGTCATGCCGAGGTGATGTGGGACATCATGGTGGGCATCGCCCGGCGCGATCCGGAGCGCGTGCCCTACATGATCGCCGCCGGCGAGAGCATGGTCGACGCCCGGCTCGCCTTCTTCTCCTCGATCGAGGAGAGCGCCCGGGCGGCGGCGGGCACGCCCCGCGCGACCCCCGATCCCGAGCTGATCAAGGCCTGAGGCCCTGGGGGCCGGCGCCCGCCGCTGGCCCGCCGCCTCCCGGCCGCCTTCCGGAGGGGACGATGACCGACACGATGACGATGGCCAAGGCCGACCTGGTCGCCAAGGCGAGCGCGGACATGGCCCGCCATCTGGGCCCGTCCGACTGGACCGAGCCGCAGAAGGTCGCGCTGACCTGCCGCATCCTCTTCGCCCAGGGCCACGATTCCGGCCTGGCCGGGCAGATCACGGCGCGCGCCGACGAGCCGGGCACCTTTCACACCCAGCGCCTGGGCCTCGGCTTCGACGAGATCGCGGAGGACAACCTCCTCGTCGTCGACGAGGACCTGACCGTGCTCGCCGGCGACGGCATGGCCAATCCGGCCAACCGGTTCCATGCCTGGGTCTACCGCGCGCGGCCGTCCACGCGCTGCATCGTGCACACCCATCCGCCGCATCTCTGCGCGCTGGGCATGCTCGGCCGGCCGCTGGTGATCTCTCAGATGGATGCCTGCCTGCTCTACGACGACGTGGCCTTCCTGCCGCGCTGGCCGGGCATCCCGGTCGGCAACGAGGAGGGCGAGCTGATCGCCGGCGTGCTCGGCGCCAAGCGCGCGGCGCTGCTCGGCCACCACGGCGTGATCGTCGCCGGCGACAGCGTGGAAGAGGCCTGCGTCCTGGCGATCCAGGCCGAGCGGGCGGCGCGCCTCCAGCTCCTCGCCGAGGCGGCCGGCACGATCCGGCCGATCGACCCGACGCTGGGCCGCGAGGCCCATGACTGGCTGCTCCAGGAAAGCAAGATCCGGGCGACCTTCGCCTACTACGCCCGCCGCGCCCTGCGCGGCCCGGTCGAGGCCGGGCCGCCGCCGACCGGCGCGCCGGACGCCGCGGCCTGAGGCAAGCCCCCGGTTCAGCGCGGCGCCGCGGCCTCCGCCCCTTCATTCCCGGGGGCCGGCCGGGCGCCCGCCCATTCGAGAGGAGGGAGTCGATGTACACCACCACCACGAACGACGCCGACCTGGCCTCGGCCGTGATGGAGCGGATCGGCAAGAGCTGGGACAACCGGGTCGCCGTGCGCAAGGACCGCCTGGACCTCACTCAATACACCGATCCGAGCATCCCGGATTTCCCGATCGCCATGGTGCCGTTCTGGGACGATCCGGACTTCGCCGCGCTCGACGACGCGGCCAGGCACCGGTTCCTGGGCTGCGCCTGGGTCGCCTACAACGAAAAGGCGATCTATCTCGAGGACGCCATCGTCAACCCGATGTGCACCCTGCTGCTGCGCGGCGCGCTGCCGGGGGTGGGCGATCCGCGGGTCAAGCAGGTGATCGCCCAGATCCTGGTCGACGAGCAGTTCCACATCCTGATGTGCCTGGACATCTGCAACGTCGCGCGCGAACGCCACGGTCTGCAGGACTTCACCTCGCCCGAGCCGAACCTGGGCGTGCGCCATCGCGCGCTGCTGGCGTCGGCGGCGGACGAGCACGAGGCGGCATTGGTGCGCATGGCCTATGCCACGATTTCCGAGTGCTCGATCAACGAGTTCCTGAACACGGTCGCCGACGACAAGACGATCCAGCCGCTCAACCGCATCAACACCGACATGCACCGCCGCGACGAGTCGGTGCACGGCCCGGCGATCCGCCAGATCGCCTCTTCGGTGTACCGCGCGCTCGACGAGGACAGCCAGCGGCGCTACCGCGAATACCTGCGCGACGCGCTGGACATCTTCACCACCCCCGATCCGGAGCAGTGGACGCCGCTGCTCGACTATCTCGGGATTCCGAACCGCGAGGCGATCATGACGCGCCTGCGCGAGCGCATGGCGGGCAGGAAGCTCCGGCGCGACTACACGATCATCCGCGCCATGTTCGACGAGCTGGGGATCACCGGGCAGGTGGGCTTCGAGTTCGCGTGAGTCCCGCCGGCCCCTACCAGAACCGGCAGTTGAGCGACGTGAACCCTTGATAGTATGACGTCAGGGATATGAGCGGAAACGTGCAAGAAGCCGCGACGTCTCGCAGCCGAACCCCGGAGCCGACGCGGCTGGACGGCGAGGCGGTGCGCGCGCACCTCGCCCACCGTCCGCCCTTCCTGTTCGTCGACGCCGCGGAGATCGACGTCGACGGCGCCCGGGCGCGCGCCCGCCATGTCTTCACCGCCGACCAGGCCTTCTTCGAGGGGCACTTCCCGGGCGATCCGATCGTGCCGGGCGTGCTGCTGGTCGAGTTCGTCGCCCAGACGGCCAACTTGCTGCTCTCCCACCGGGCGGGCCGCGCGGTCCGCGGCTGGCTGGTCGGGGTCGACGAGACCCGCTTCAACCGCCCCGTGCATCCGGACCGGGAGGTGACGGCCGATGTCCGGTTCGCCCGGGACCCGGCGGATGCGGGCGACGGGGCGGCGGGCGCGGGGGCGGCGGGCGATCGCCCGGGGGGCGGGATCGTCGCCTTCCGGGGCACGGTCACGCTCGACGGCAAGCGCTGCCTCAGGGCCGCCGTGAACATCTACCGGGGCGACTGACCCGGGCGCCCACGACGCCCGCCGGCCGCCCTTCATCAGGCCCGGACCGCCGGGCCGTCAGGAGGAAGCCATGTCCGAGATCACTCGCGACGCCGTCGTCGAGTTCATCCGCACCGACCTGCTGCTCGGCAGCCTCGATCTCGCCGGCGACATCCCGGCCGAGGAGATCGACGAGTCGACCGTGCTGATGGGCGACGGCCTGGACATCGATTCCGTCGACAGCCTCGACATCCTGGTGGCGCTGGAGAAGAAGTACGGCCTGACGCTGCCGGAACTCGACACCCCCTTCGTCGAGCGGACCTGCCGCAGCGTCGGCACGCTGGTCGATTTCGTCATGGACCGGCTGGCCCAGGCGGAGAAGGTCTGAGCCGCGCCGGGCGCGGGATCGGCCGGGACGGCGGCAACGCCATGGCGGTCGTCGCGGTGGTCGAGGCCGACACGGTGCTCGGCCGGGTGCTGTGCGCGGAGCTGGCGGCGCACGGCCACGGCGTGCTCGCCCATTGCCGCGACGCGGCGGCGGGGCCGCCCGGGGCGGTCGATCCGGGCGCGGTCGATCCCGGCTCGGGCGGCGTCCGCGAAGGGAGCCCGCCGTCGGGCACGATCCTGCGGCTGACGGCGGACGCGGTCGACGACGCGCTGCCGGACTGGCACGCGGCGCACGGCCCGATCGAGCATGTGGTCCTGGTCCAGCCCGACGCCGGCCCGGCGCCGCCGCCGGGCGCGGACGGCCACGACGCCTTCATCGACGCCCTGGAGGCGGAGCTGGTCGGCTTCCTCGCCACGCTGCAGGCGGCCGGCCGGCTGCTGATCCGGGGCGAGGGCGCGCAGATCTGGGCGATCACCCGGGACGACAGCGCCAGCCACTATCTGCCGGGCGCGCCGCCGCCCATGGCGATGCGCGCGCGCCATGCCGCGGTGAAGAGCGTCGGCAAGGAGCTCTACCGCTTCGGCGTGCGGGTCAACGCCGCGACGGTGCAAACCCTGGCCGAGCAGGCCGACCCCGCCGACTGGCGCGCCGCGCGCCACGGCCTCAAGGCCTTCGCGATGAAGTTCCGCCCGATCGGCGCCGAGGCGGTCGCCGGCACCCTTCGCCGCTACCTCGAGCAGCCCGACCTGCCCGTCGCCGCCATGATCGTCCCGATCGGCATCGGCATGCCCGAGAACAACGTGTGACGGGCGGGCGCGTCGGCATCGCTGCGCTCTGCCGACCTACGGACTATCGGTAGGTCGGCTGAGCGAAGCGAACTCGACAGGCACGGACAGGGCCGACCGCCGGCGACGTCGGGCTCGCTGTCACTCGACCGACCTACGGGTGTGGAGAAGGCGCCCGCGCCACCGCTGGAGACGTCGGGCTCGCTGACGCTCTGCCGACCTACCAATCCTGGCAGTTGTCGCCAGGGGAAATCGGTTGGCATTTTATAATCAGAAATTGATTAGAGAACGATCCTTCCAATCCGAAGGGGCGTCCGCGGGCCGATGGCCCGGAACCCCCAGGAAATCGCCCGAGCAAGAGGAACCAGGCATGAACCGCACCCCGATCCGCCGGGCCCTGCCGGTCGCGTCGCTCGCCGCCGCGCTGGCCGTCGCCCTGCCCGGCGCCGGCCCCGCCGACGCCCAGGACCAGGAGCGCGAGGTCCGCATCGCCGGCTTCGGCGCCCAGTCCGGCGTCCTGCGCCCGTTCGGCGTCAACAGCGAGGCGGCGATGCGCGCCGCGGCCGAGCACATCAACGAGTCCGGCGGCCTGACGCTGGGCGACGGCGCGACGGGCCGGATCGTCGTCGACTACTTCGACGACCGCTGCGACTCCCAGGAGGGCATCGCGACGGCGCGCCGCATCGCCTCGGGCGACTACGTCGCGGCGGTCGGCACCACCTGCTCCTCGGTGGTCGAGCCGGTCTTCGGCGTGCTGGAAACCCGCGCGGGCGACCCGGAGGATTCGGGCATCGAGCTGCCGGTCTTCACCGACGTGGCGATGAAGCTGGGGCTGGCAAGCCTGTCGGACTGGGGCTTCCGCAATGTCCCCGACGAGCCGGACATGTACCGCGATCTCTTCGCCTGGCTGAAGGCGCAGTATCCCGAGGCGGAGACCGTCTATGGCGGCGTCGAGCAGGACTTCGTGCATTCGCGCCAGACCTGGTACGACATCATGAAGGGCGCGGCCGAGGAGGCCGGCTTCGAGGTGCTGGGCGAGTCGCAGTGGGGCCTAGAGGACACCGACTTCACCGCCCAGGTCGGCGAGATGCGCGAGGCAGCGCCGGACATCCAGGTGATCTCCGCCCATCCGTTCACGACCTGCGGCGTGATGATGGAGATGGCGCGCCAGGACTACGCCCCCGAGGTCCTGGTCGGCCTGACCAGCTCGTCGAGCCCCGAATTGCTCGAGACCTGCGGCCGCGAGGCCACCGGCCTGATCATCCCGACCAGCTTCGCCCCGGTGAACGCCGAGGCGTCCGAAGCGGCCGAACTGACCGTCAAGCACGGCGGCTATCCGGACCTGCACAGCATGGCGGCCTGGGAGAATCTGGCGATGATCGCCCGCGTGATCGAGGAAGAGGGCGTCATGGCCCAGTCGGACACGGTGGCCGAGGACCGGGCGATGATTCGCGCCGGCCTTGCCGCGCTCCAGGAGGCCGAGGGCCTGCTCGGTACTATCGAGCGCACGCCCGAGGGCGAGTCGCGCAAGCCCTTCGTCTACGTCTCCGCCACGCCGGAGGAATGGGAGGTCATCCACACGCCTATGAACTGATCGGCGCCCCGATATCGACGATCCAGAGCATCCGGCCCAGAGCATCCGGCCCAGAGCATCCGGCGCCACAAGGGCGCTGGATGCTCCATCCGTGAAGGGAGGGCGCACCGGTGATCGAGCACGCCCGAACGGAACCCGATCCCGGCCGGCCGGCGGCGCTCGCCCTCGAGGGGCTGGCCCGCCGGTTCGGCGGGGTGCGGGCGGTCGACGGGCTCGACCTGGTGGTCGAGCCAGGCCGCGTCGTTGGCCTGATCGGGCCGAACGGCTCGGGCAAGAGCACGACGCTCGACCTGATCGGCGGGCAGACGCGGCCCGATGCCGGGCGGATCCGACTCGCCGGGCGCGACGTGACGGACCTGCCGGCGGCCGCGCGCGCCCGTCTCGGCCTCGCCCGGACCTTCCAGCACGCCCGGGTGTTCGAGCGGTCGAGCCTGATCGGGAACCTGCGCGCCGCCGGCGCGGACCGGGCGACGGCGCGGCGCCTGCTGGCCGAGGCCGGGCTCGCCGACCGGGCCGGCGACCTGGCCGGCACCCTGTCCCATGCCGAGCGGCGGCGCCTGGAACTCGCCCGCGCCGCGGCGGCGCGGCCCGCCGTCCTGCTGATGGACGAGCCGGCCTCCGGCCTCGCCCCGGGGGAGGTCGACGATCTGCGCGCGCGGATCCTGGCCCTCGCCGCGGCCGGGACGGCCGTGCTGCTGGTCGAGCACCTGATGGCGCTGATCATGGAGATCTGCGACCGCATCGCGGTCCTCGACTTCGGGATCAGGATCGCCGAGGGGACGCCGGCCGAGATCCGCGACGACCCGGCGGTGCGCCGCGCCTATCTGGGCGAGGCGGCATGACCGGCGCGCCGATCCTCGCCGTCGAGGGGCTGGTCGCCGGGCGCGGCCGGGCCGACGTGCTGCGCTCGGTCTCGCTGAGCGCCGAGGCCGGCGCGGTGACCTGCCTGATCGGCCCCAACGGTGCCGGGAAGACGACGCTGATGATGGCGATCGCCGGGCTGATCCGGCCGCGCCGGGGCCGCATCCGCTTCGACGGGCGGGAGATCGCCGGCCGCCCGGCCCACCGCTTGGTCGCCGAGGGGCTGGCGCTGGTGCCCCAGGATCGGCTGCTCTTCGCCGGGCTGACGGTGCGCGAGAACCTGGCCGCCGGCGCGCTCTCCCGCGACGCCGGGCCGGCGATCGAGACCGATATCGCGCGCATGGGCCAGCGCTTCCCCCGGCTCGCCGAACGGGCCGGGCAGCGCGCCGGCAGCCTGTCGGGCGGCGAGCAGCAGATGCTCGCCATCGCCCGCGCGTTGATGGCGCGGCCGCGCTTCCTGCTGCTCGACGAACCGTCTCTGGGCCTGGCGCCGCTGGTCGCGCGGGAGGTCCTCGACCTGATCGCGGGGATCGCCGGCGAGGGGATCGGCGTCCTGGTGGTCGAGCAGAACGCCGCCCGCGTCCGGTCGATCGCCCGGCGGATGCACGTGATCGACCGCGGCCGGATCGTGCATTCCGGGGCGCCCGACGGCGCGGCGGCCGACGCGGCGGTCGACCGGGCCTTCTTCGGCGCCGCGGTCGCGCCGGCCGGCCCGGCGCCGGCCGGGGAGGCCGCGCCGTGATCGCCGCGGCGGTCGCCGGCCTCGCTCTCGGAGCGAGCTACGCCCTGCTCGCGACGGGCTTCACGGTCGTCTTCGGCGTCCTGCGCCGGATCGACCTGGCCTACGGGGCGAGCATCATGCTCGGGCTCTACGCGGCGATCTGGCTCCACCGCGAGGGAATGGCCGGCGCGCCGGCGCTGGCGCCGGTGGTGATCGCGGTGACGGTGCTCGCCGCCGCCTATGTCGAGCGGCTGTGCTTCGCCCCGCACGCCGACCGGCCGCCGGTCACGGCGATGGCCGCCAGCTTCGCGATCTGGATGCAGCTCCAGGAAATCGCCGTCCTGGCCCTGCCGCTGCACACCTATCCGTTTCCCTCGCCGTTCGCGGGGGCGTGGCCGGCCGGGGCGCTCGGCGGCATCCGGCCGGAGCACGTCCTGGCGCTGGTCGCGGCGGCGGCGATCGGCCTCGGCCTCGCACGGCTCCTCGGGCACACGCGCTTCGGCCTGGCGGTGCGCGCGACGACGGAGAACCGCGCCGCAGCGGCCTGCGCCGGGATCGATACCCGCCGGGTGGCGATCGCCGTCTTCGGGCTCGCCGCCGCGATCGGCGGCGTGGCGGGCTACCTGATCGCCTGCATCGACGGCCAGGTCGCGCCGCATTTCGCCATGCGCGCCACCCTGGACGGCATCGCCGCGGCGATCCTGGGCGGGCTCGGCTCCATTCCCGGCGCGATCGCCGGCGGCCTGCTGCTCGGCCTGGTCGAGGCGGCGGCGCGGAGCGCGTGGGGGCCGCAACAGGCCGATCTCGCCCGCTACGGCCTGCTGCTCGCCGTGCTCGCGGCGGCGCCCGGCGGTCTCGCCGGCATCGCCGGGGCGGCGCGCCGGCGCCTGGCCGCGCGTCGCCGGGCCTCGGGCCGCCGCGTGGGCGAGGCATCGGCGGCGGGGGAGGCGTGAATGGACGACTTCCACCTCGCCATCCTCGCCAATGCCGGGCTGCTTTCCTTCCTCGGCCTGTCCTGCTGGATCCTGCTGGTGGCCGGCATGGTCTCGTTCGGCCAGCAGGCCTTCTTCGCCATCGGTGCCTATGTTGCGGCCTTCGGCACGGTGACCGGGGCCCTGCCGCTGCCGCTCGCGCTGGCGGCGGGGCTCGGCGCCGGCGCCGCGGCGGGGACCCTGCTCGGCCTGATCACCCGGCGCCTCGGCGGCTTCCGTTTCGCGGTGGCGAGCCTCGCCTTCGCCGAGGCAGTGCGCCTGGGCCTGGATCTCCTGGTCCTGCGCGTACCGGGGCCGGGCGGCGGGCCTGTCGGCCCGGGCGGGACCGACGGCTTCGGCGGCATTCGCCTGCTCTACGAGAGCGGGACGACGGCGGGCGGCTTCGTCGCGCTGATCTGGGGCACGCTCGCCGCCGTCCTCGTCCTCCTGACTGTCGCCGAGCGCACCGGGCCGGGCCGAGGACTGCGCATGATCGGCGAGGATCCGGTCCTGGCCGAGGCGCTGGGCCGCGATCCCGGCCGCCTGCGCCTGGCCGCCGCGGCCGCGGCGGGCGCGGTGGCGGCGCTCGGCGGCGGGCTCTTCGCCCACTACACCACCTATGTCGAGCCGAGCAATTTCGGCCTGATGATCGGAATCCACGGCCTCGCCTACGCGCTGATCGGCGGGCTGGGCACGGCGGTCGCGCCGCTGCTGGGCGTCGGCTTCGACATCGGGCTGCTCGAGGGCGCGCGCGCCTTCCAGAGCTACCGCATGGTCGTCTTCGGCGGCGCCGTCGCCGTCTTCCTGATCTGGCGGCCGCGCGGGATCCTCGACGAGGCCCTGGTCGCCCGCCTCGCCCTCCTCTTCCGCCGCCTCGCCGACCGCGCCCCGGGTCCCGGCCCGGCGGGCGCGCGGCCGACATCCCCGCAAGACGCGAAGGAACCGACGTGACCCTGTTCGACCGCTCGATCCTGGATCTGCCGCTGTTCGAGGACCGCCACCGGGCCCTGGCCGACGCGCTCGAGGCCTGGGTGGCCGAGACCGCCCTGACGCCCGAGGAGGCGGCGGCGAGCCCGTCCGAGCGGGGCCGCATCTGGACCCGCCGGCTGGGCGCGGCCGGCTGGCTCGACCACGCGGTCTATCCCGACGCCGGCCGGTCGCGGCCGGACCTGCGCAGCCTCTGCCTGATCCGCGAGGCGCTGGCCCGGCTCGACGACCTGGCGGATTTCGCCTTCGCGATCCAGGGCCTGGCCGCGGCGCCGATGGCCTGGTTCGGCGAGCGGGGCACCGACGACCCGCGCCTTGCCCCCATGGCGAAGGGCGAGCTGATCGGCTCGCTCGCCCTGTCCGAGCCCGAGCGCGGCTCCGATCTCGCCGGCATGGCGGTGGAGGCGGTGCGCGGCGAGCGCGGGCTGGTCGTCGACGGGACCAAGACCTGGGTGTCCAACGGCACCATCGCCGATCATCACGCCGCCCTGCTGCGCACCGGGGAAGGGCCGGGCGGCATGGGGCTCAGCTTCGTCTCCGTGCCCGCCGACACGCCCGGCGTCTCGGTCGAGGAGATCGAGCTGCTGGCGCCGCGGGCCTTCTCGACCCTGACCTTCGCCGACGCCGCCCTGCCGGCCGACGCGGTGATCGGCCAGCCTGGCATGGGCTTCAAGTACGCCCTGGAGATCCTTGGCTTCTACCGCGTCACGGTCGGCTCGGCCGCGATCGGCTTCGCGCGCAAGGCCTTCGACGCCGCGACAGGCTGGGCGCGCGAGCGGCACGTGGCGGGGACCAAGCTGATTCAGACCCAGATGGCGATGGACAAGCTCGCCGACATGGCGACCTTCCTCGATTCCGCCTCGCTCATGGTCGCCCGGGCCGCCTGGGAGGTCGATGTCCAGGGCCGCGACGTGCCGTCCCATTCGAGCATGGCCAAGCTCTTCGCCACCGACGGCGCGCAAGAGGCGGTGGACGACGCGGTCCAGCTCTTCGGCGCGGCCGGGCTGGTCGCCGGCTCGGTGCCGGAGGCGCTCTACCGCCAGATCCGCTCGCTGCGGATCTACGAGGGCACCTCGGAGATCCAGAAGCTGATCATCGCCGGCCAGATCGGCCGCTCGAACCGCTGATCCCCTGACACCTCCCGACGACGCAAGGAGGCCCGCCATGCCCCGCACCGATCCGCC
The DNA here is from genome assembly GCA_040220455.1 of Azospirillaceae bacterium. Lineage (GTDB taxonomy): Bacteria > Pseudomonadota > Alphaproteobacteria > DSM-16000 > Inquilinaceae > JAVJUS01. The sequence continues at coordinate 2,436 of JAVJUS010000102.1, read as the reverse complement.
GCTCGCCGCTCCGGCCGTCCTCGTCCTGACCCTCGCGGCAGGCGTCGCCGCCGGGCCGGCCGCGGCGCACGAGATCGCCTCGGAGGCGACCTGCGCCTCGACCGGCAAGGCGCTGGTCCACGACTGCACCTTCACCCTGACCGACGCGGCGAACGGCGCGCCGGTCGAGGACGCCGCCTTCACCGTGCACCCGATGATGCCGTCGATGCCGATGGCCCACAACGTGCGGCCGGTCGAGGCCGTGCCGGGCGACGCGCCGGGCACCTACGAGGCCCGGATCCCGCTCGAGATGACGGGGACCTGGCGGCTCGAGCTGCGCCTGACCGCGCCGCACGAGATCACCCTCGGCAATCGCCTCGATTTCACGGAGTAGCGCGCCGGCGCTGCAAAGGCGCCGTGCCTCAGGGCAGCCGGTGCACGAACATCAGGACCTCGTCCCGGCCGGGCACGCCGCGCAGGTGGACGATCAGGCGTCGCGCGCGGCCCTCGCGCGCCACCGTGCCGTCGCGCCCGACCAGGACATCGAAGAACGGCTCGGCCGGGCCGTCGGGCGCGGCCATGTCGAGCGCGCTCGACCGCCCGGCGGCCTCGGTGGCCAGTGTGCGCACCGTCTCCGCGAGCGCCGTACCCGAGAGGTCGGGCGCCAAAGCGGCCGGGTCGTCGGCGGCGTCGGGGTCGTCGGGGCGCGGCCGGCCCTCGGCATCCAAACGGAACACGCCCTCCGGCAGGGACTCGAAGGCCGCGCGCTGCGCCGCCGCGGCAGTTCCCACGATCGTGTCGAGGCGCAGCGACGTGACCTCGATCCCGGCGAGTCGGCGGTCGGTCCGGCGGTCGATCCCCGGCTCGTGCGCGCCGCTGCTCATCGCCGGCGCCATGCGCTCGGCCGGCAGCAGCACGCCCATCACCGTGCCGACGCCGGTATCGCTGTGCAGCAGCAGCCGGCCACCATGGCGCTCCACCATCGCCTTGGCGAGCGGCAGGCCGAGCCCCGAACTGCCCGATCCGGGGGCGCCGGACGGGCCGACCCGGCCGTAGGGGGCGAGCGCCTGCGCATGGCGGTCGAGGGGGATGCCCGAGCCGGTGTCGCGGACGAGAAACAGCAGTGCGCCGTCGGCCAGCGCCACCGCGCCGGCGGAGACCTGGCCGCCCCGCTCGGTATATTTCAGGGCGTTGCCGAGCAGGTTGATCATCACCTGGCGCAGCATCCGCTCGTCGCCGCGGCAGGCGTGCAGGTCCGGACTCGTCGCGAAGTCGAGCGCGATCTCCCGGCGCTTGGCTGTCTCCGTCAGCATGCGCCGGGCCGCGCCCAGGATCTGGCCCGGCTCGACCCGCTCCTCGTCCAGGTCCAGCGCGCCCGCCTCGATGCGCGACAGGTCGAGCAGGTCGTTGACCAGGGCGAGCAGATGCTCGGCGCTCGAATGGATGTCCTCGGCGTAGTCGACGTAGCGCGCCGAGCCGAGCGGGCCGAACATCTCCCCCCGCAGGATGTCGGTGAAGCCGAGAATGGCGTTGAGCGGCGTGCGCAGCTCGTGGCTCATGCTGGCGAGGAAGCTGGTCTTGGCCAGGTTGGCCCGGGCGGCGGCCTCGCCGGCGGTGCGCAGCGCCTCCTCCAGGCGCTTCTGCTCGGTGATGTCGGTGACCGTGGCGACGACGCAGCGCGTGCCGTCGGAGCGCGTGATCACGCCCGCCGAGGCGACGATCGGCACGTCCTCGCCGCCGTCGTGGCGGTTGAGGCGCCATTCCCCGAGGCCGCTGATCTCGCCGGCCGCCAGGCGGGGGAAGAGGGCCTCGGCCCGCGACCGGTCCGTGGGCGGGACGAGCGAGCGGAAATGCCGGCCGACCACGTCGTCGCGTCGCGCGCCCGCGGTGCGCAGCAGGGCGTCGTTGACCTCGATGATCCGGCCGTCGGAATCGGCGACGATGATCCCCGCCTGCGCCGCGGAAAAGACCGAGGACAGCAGCGAGCGGGCGTCGTCGCGCTCTCGGCGCAGGCGCAGCGACTCGGTGATGTCCTGGACCACGACCTCGATCCAGCGCACCCGGCCCCGGCCGTCGGGAATCGGCCGGGCCAGGACGCTGTAGTCCCGTTTCTCGCCATCCGGGCGCTGGCGGCGTGCATCGGTCTGAACCGTCCCGGCGAGCGCCCGGGACAGCAGGTCGATCGTCCGGGCCGCCACGTCCGGAGGCAGCGCGGTCTCCGGCACGGTGCCGATCAGCCGGTCGCGCGGCACCTCCAGGAAGCGCGCCGCGTCCTCGTTGGCGTCGACGCAGCGGAACTCCCTTTCCGGCCCGATCTCGACCAGCAGGCGGGCATCGCCGTCGGCCTCGAAGGCTCGGCGATAGGCCATGGCCGGCGGCCGGCCGCCGTCCGCGCCGCCGGGGCGTGTCGACGCCGCCGCCGGGGCACGCGAACGCCCGGTCGCCGCGCGCCGCCGC
>JAVJUS010000101.1:0-54461 GCA_040220455.1 Azospirillaceae bacterium | reverse complement strand
GACCGAGGACGGCCATTCGGGTCGGCTCTACGAGCTCACCGGCCCGCGCCTGATGACTTTCGCCGAGATGGCGGCCGACCTCGCCGCCGCGACCGGCCGGCCGATCCGCCACCAGCCGATCGCCTTCGAGGACTTCCACGCCGGCCTGGTCGCGGTCGCGGGTCCGTTCGTCGCCGACATCTTCACCGCCATCGCGCGGGAGACGCTCGACGGCCGCAATGCCTGGCTCGCCGACGGAGTCCGGGAGGCCCTGGGCCGCCCGCCCCGCGACTTCGCCGACGTCGCCCGTACGGCCGCCGCGGCCGGCGCCTGGGCCGAGGCGGCGTGATCCGGGCCCGGCGGGCTCAGCCCGAGGTGGGAGACGCCTCGGCGAGCCCGCCGGCCTTCGCGATGAACCCGGCGATCTCGGCGACGCCTTCGCCGGCCTTGAGGTTGGTGAACACGAAGGGGCGCTCGCCGCGCATCTTGCGGGCGTCCCGGTCCATAACCTCCAGCGAGGCGCCGACGAGGGGCGCGAGGTCGGTCTTGTTGATCACGAGCAGGTCCGAGCGCGTGATCCCCGGACCGCCCTTGCGCGGGATCTTGTCCCCGGCCGAGACGTCGATAACGTAGATCGTCAGGTCCGCCAGCTCGGGGCTGAAGGTGGCAGCCAGGTTGTCGCCGCCGGATTCGATGATCACCAGCTCCAGACCCGGGAACCACGCCACCAGGTCGTCGACGGCGGCGAGGTTGATCGAGGCGTCCTCCCGGATCGCCGTGTGCGGGCAGCCGCCGGTCTCCACGCCAGCGATCCGCTCCGGCGGCAGGGCGCCGGCGCGGGTCAGGAACTCCTGGTCCTCGCGGGTGTAGATATCGTTGGTCACGACGGCGAGGTCGAAGCGGTCGCGCAGGGCGACGCACAGCCGCTCGGTCAGCGCGGTCTTGCCCGAGCCGACCGGCCCGCCGATGCCGACGCGCAAGGGGCCGGTGCCGCCCGCGCCGGCCGCTCGGCCGGTGGCGGGGTCGAGGGACGGGATCGTCGTCATGAGCGGAACAGCCTCGTGTAGTCTCTCTCGTGATGGATGGAGGCGAGCTCCAGGACCGGCGCCGCCGTGCCCAGCCGGTCGAGTGCGCCGGACCCCTCGGCCGCCATCGCCAGGGCAGCGTCGGCCGCGGCGACCGCCGCCGGCTCCAGCGCCGCGGTGACCCGCTGGCCGTCGGTCTGGCCGAGCGGGATCAGCCGTACGCCGGCGGAGACCAGGTTGGCCGCCCCCGCATGGAGATAGGCGATCAGCGCCGGTCGCGCCGGCACCGTCCCCGCCGCGGCGAGCGCGACCGCCACCGGATAGGCGAGGCCCGCGCGCCCGTGCCGCGCGATCGCCGCCTCCAGGGCCGGCGAGGGCCAGGCGGCGACCGTCGTGCGGGCGAAGGCGGCGCCCTGGTCCAGGCTCTCCGCCGCCGTCTCCGCCGTCGCACGGAAGGCGGCGGCGAGCGCGATCACCTCGTCCAGCGTGGTCTCGTTACCAGTCACGACCGCGCTGTGGGCCGCGGCGAAGAGCACCGAGTCGACCCGGCCGCCGCCGGCGGCGAGCCAGGCTTCTACGAAGGCGCGCAGGCCCGCCGCGTCGGTTACGCGGCCTTCGGTGACCAGATGCTCCAGCCCGTGGCTGTAGCTGAAGGCCCCGACCGGATAGCTCGGCGACAGCCAGGCCATCAGCCGCCACAGCGCGGCATCCCCCTGCCCCGCCGCCACGGTCTCGGCCTCAGCCATGGTCATGCGCGTGATGGTGGCCGTGGCCGTGCGCGGATCCGCCGGCATAGGCGCCGCGCTCCGGATCGAAGGGCGCCTCGACCGGCGCCAGCGTCGCGCCGAGACCGGCCAGCATCGCCTCGATCACCGGGTCGCGGCGAATCAGGAGGGCTTCCAGCCCGATCTGGCACGGCAGGTGCCGGTTGCCGATATGCCAAGCGAGACGGACCAGGTCGCCGGTGACGCGGACCAGCGGCTCCGGCGCGGCGACGACGCGGACGGTCGCGCCGTCGTCCAGGACCAGCCGGTCGCCGTCGCCCAGCACGACCGCCTGGGGCAGGTCCAGCAGCACCGACCCGCCGCCGTCGGTGGCGAGCCGGATGCGCCGGCGATAGCGGTCGTCATAGGCGAGCGTCACCGTGTCGATCGGCGCCGCGAGATCCGACGCCCCGGCCTCGGCGGCGGCGACGACGCGGCCGGCGCGGCCCTCGACGGGGCGGCCCGGCCCCGCTCGGTCGCCGGGTGTGGCGGTGCCGTCCATCGGCTCAGAACAGGAAGTAGCGCTGGGCCATGGCCAGCTCTTGCGCGGGCTCGCAGGTCAGCACCTCGCCATCGGCGCGGACCTCGTAGGTCTCCGGATCCACCTCGATCGACGGGGTCAGGTCGTTGAGCACCATGCTCTTCTTCGAAATGCCGCCGCGGGTGTTCTCCACCGCCACGCAGGCCCGCTGAAGCTCCAGCCGTCCCGCCATGCCGGCCTCGAGCCCCGCCTTGCTGACGAAATGGACCGCGCTCTCCGTCATGTTGCGCCCGAAACCGGCGAACATGGGGCGGTAGTGCACCGGCTGGGGCGACGGGATCGAGGCGTTCGGGTCGCCCATCGGCGCGGCGACGATCGAGCCGCCCTTGATCACCAGCGCCGGCTTGACCCCGAAGAAGGCCGGCGACCAGAGCACCAGGTCGGCCAGCTTGCCCGGCTCGACCGAACCGACATGGGCCGAGACGCCATGCGCGATCGCCGGGTTGATGGTGTATTTCGCCACATAGCGCCGGGCACGCAGGTTGTCGTTGTCGCCCGTCTCCTCCGCCAGCCTTCCGCGCTGGCGGCGCATCTTGTCGGCGGTCTGCCAAGTGCGGATCACGACCTCGCCGACCCGGCCCATGGCCTGGCTGTCCGAGGCGATGATCGAGAAGGCGCCCAGATCGTGGAGGATGTCCTCCGCCGCGATGGTCTCCTTGCGGATGCGGCTCTCGGCGAAGGCCACATCCTCCGGAATGCGGCTGTCCAGGTGATGGCAGACCATGAGCATGTCGAGATGCTCGTCCACCGTGTTGACCGTGTAGGGCCGCGTCGGGTTGGTCGAGGACGGGATGACGTTGGCCTCGCCGCAGACCTTGATGATGTCCGGCGCGTGGCCGCCGCCCGCCCCTTCGGTGTGGAAGGCGTGGATCGTCCGGCCCTCGAATGCGGCGACGGTGTTCTCGACGAAGCCCGACTCGTTGAGCGTGTCGGTATGGATCAGGACCTGGACGTCCATGTCGTCGGCGACCGACAGGCAGGTGCGGATCGCCTGCGGCGTCGTCCCCCAGTCCTCGTGCAGCTTGAGCGCGCAGACCCCGGCCTCGATCTGCTCGACCAGCGGTTCCGGCTCGGAGGCGTTGCCCTTGCCGAAGAAGCCGAGATTCATCGGGAAGGCCTCGGCCGCCTGGTACATCCGGCCGATATGCCAGGCGCCGGGGGTGCAGGTCGTCGCGTTGGTGCCGGTCGCCGGGCCGGTGCCGCCGCCCATCATCGTGGTGACGCCGGACATCAGCGCCTCCTCGATCTGCTGGGGGCAGATGAAGTGGATATGGACGTCGAGCCCGCCGGCCGTGACGATCAGCCCCTCACCCGCGATCGCCTCCGTGCCGGGCCCGAGGACGATGTCGACACCGGGCTGGGTGTCCGGATTGCCGGCCTTGCCGATGGCGGCGATACGCCCGTCCTTCAGGCCGATATCGGCCTTCACCACGCCCCAGTGATCGAGGATCAGGGCGTTTGTGATGACCGTGTCGACGGCGCCGCCGGCGCGGGTGACCTGGGACTGGCCCATGCCGTCGCGGATGACCTTGCCGCCGCCGAACTTGACCTCGTCGCCGTAGACGGTGAAGTCCCGCTCGACCTCGATGACCAGTTCGGTGTCGGCGAGCCGCACCCGGTCGCCGGTCGTCGGGCCGAACATGTCGGCATAGGCCGCGCGCGTGATCCGGGTCGCCATCGTCAGAGATCCCCCATGACCTTGCCGTTGAAGCCGAAGACGCGCCGGCCGCCGGCATAGGCGACCAGCCGGACCTCGCGGGTCTGGCCCGGCTCGAAGCGCACGGCCGTTCCCGCCGGGATGTCGAGGCGGAAGCCCCGCGCCTTGTCCCGATCGAAGGCCAGCGCCGGATTGGTCTCGAAGAAGTGGTAGTGGCTGCCGACCTGGATCGGCCGGTCGCCGGTGTTGGCGACCTCGAGCGTCAGGGTCTCGCGCCCGGCGTTGAGCTCGATCTCGCCCTCGGCGGGGAGGATTTCACCCGGAATCATGGTCTTGTCGCCCTCCTGAGGCCCCGTCGGTCAGCGGATCGGCTCGTGAACGGTGACGAGCTTGGTGCCGTCCGGGAAGGTCGCCTCGACCTGGATGTCGTGGATCATCTCGGCGACGCCCGGCATCACCTGGTCGCGGGAGATCACCGAGGCGCCGTCGCGCATGAGCTCGGCGACCGAGCGGCCGTCGCGCGCGCCCTCGACCACGTAGTCGGTGATCAGCGCGACGGCTTCGGGGTGGTTGAGCTTGACGCCGCGCTCCAGCCGCCGGCGCGCCACCATGGCGGCCGTGGCGACCAGCAGCTTGTCCTTCTCCCGCGGGGTCAGGTGCATGGGGGAACCCTCCGTAAAGGCCATGGCGGACGGCTTGGCGCCGTCTTCGGACTCGGGCGGGCGCCGGCGTGGGAGTCGGAGACTACCCTTCCCGGTACCGCGGTCACACCGTCAGATGCCGCCGGACCTCCTCCTCGCGCAGGGAGGCACGGTCGCCGGCGAGCACGACCTCGCCCCGGTCGAGCACGCAGAACCGGTCGGCCAGGTCGCGGGCGAACTCGAAATACTGCTCTACCAGCAGGATCGCCATGTCGCCCCGCGCGGCCAGCCGGGCGATGACCTCGCCGATCTGCTTGATGATGGAGGGCTGGATGCCCTCCGTCGGCTCGTCGAGCACCAGGAGCGACGGACGCATGACCAGCGCGCGGGCGATGGCGAGCTGCTGCTGCTGGCCGCCGGAGAGGTCGCCGCCGCGTCGGCGCATCATGTCGCCCAGCACCGGGAACAGGGTGAAGATCTCCTCGGGCAGGCTCCGCTTGTCGCGCGGCAGGGCGGCATAGCCGGTGCGCAGGTTCTCCTCCACGCTCAGGAGCGGGAAGATCTCGCGACCCTGCGGGACATAGGCGATGCCCCGTGCCGCGCGGCGGTGGGCGGGCTGGCCGGCCAGCGCCTCGCCGTCCCAGGCGATCGCGCCCGAGGATATCGGGTGCAGGCCGACGACGGCCTTGAGCAGGCTGGTCTTTCCAACGCCGTTGCGGCCCATGACGCAGGTCACCCGGCCCCGCTCGGCCTCCAGGCCGACGCCGCGCAGGGCCTGGCTCGCGCCGTAGGAAAGATGCACGCCCTCGACGGTCAGCATGGCTCAGCGCCCCAGATAGACTTCGATGACGCGCGGGTCGTTCTGGACGTGGTCGAGCGAGCCTTCGGCGAGCACGCTGCCTTCGTGCAGCACGGTGACCCGGACGCCGAGCGCGCGCACGAAGGCCATGTCGTGCTCGACCACCACGACCGAATGCTTGCCCGCGATCCGGCGCAGCAGGTCGGCCGTCTGCTCGGTCTCGGAATCGGTCATGCCGGCCACCGGCTCGTCCAGGAACAGCAGGTCCGGGTCCTGGATCAGCAGCATGCCGATCTCCAGCCACTGCTTCTGGCCGTGGGAGAGCGCGCCAGCCGCCGTCGACGCCCGATCGGCCAGCCCGATCGTCGCCAGCGTCGCGTCGATGCGGTCCGCCTGCTCGCCGGACAGCCGCGCGATCAGCGTGGCGAAGGGGCCGCGCGGCGCCTTGGCGGCGAGCTCCAGGTTCTCGAAGACCGAATGGTTCTCGAAGACCGTCGGCTTCTGGAACTTCCGCCCGATGCCGAGCTCGGCGATCGCCGCCTCGTCGAGCCGGGTCAGGTCGTGGGCGCCGCGGAACAGGACCGTGCCGGCATCGGCCCGGGTGCGGCCCGTGATGACGTCCATCATGGTCGTCTTGCCGGCGCCGTTGGGGCCGATGACGGCGCGCATCTCGCCCTCGCCGACGACGAAGCTGAGATCGTTCAGCGCCTTGAAGCCGTCGAACGAGACGCTGACCCCGTCGATGTACAGGACCGCGGTCATCGACTCCGCGGTGGGCGCGGGCGCGGCGGTCATTCCCCCGGCTCCCGCGCCGGCTCGGCCACCGCCGCCGGCCCGCCGCCGGGCTCGCGCGCGGTGTCGGAGCGGGCCCGCCGGCCGCCCCCGCCGCCGAGGCGCGCGCGCACGCCGTCGATCAGCGGCATGACGGCCCCGACGATGCCCTTGGGCAGGAACAGCGTGGTCGCGATGAACAGGCCGCCCAGCATGAACAGCCAGAGTTCCGGCATCGCGCCGGTGAAGTACGTCTTGGCGTAGTTGACCAGCACGCCGCCCAGCGCCGCGCCGTAGAGCGTGCCGCGCCCGCCCACGGCGACCCAGACGATGATCTCGATCGAGTTGGCCGGCGAGAACTCGCCCGGATTGATGATGCCGACCTGCGGGACGTAGAGCGCGCCCGCCAGCCCCGCCAGCATGGCGGAGACCACGAAGGCGAGGAGCTGGTAGCGCTCGACCCGGTAGCCCAGGAACCGGGCACGGGCCTCGGAATCCCGCAGCGCGGTGAGCACGCGGCCGTATTTCGACGTCACCATGAAGCGGCAGACCAGGAACCCGGCGATGAGCGCGAGCGCGCTCGCCGAGAACAGGGCCGCGCGGGTGCCCCGGGCCTGGATGTCGAAGCCAAGGATGTCCTTGAAGTCGGTCAGCCCGTTGTTGCCGCCGAAGCCCATGTCGTTGCGGAAGAAGGCGAGCATCAGGGCGAAGGTCATCGCCTGGGTGATGATCGAGAGATAGACCCCCGTCACCCGGGAGCGGAACGCCAGCCAGCCGAAGACCAGCGCCAGCGCGCCGGGCACCGCCAGCACCATGAGCATGGCGAAGGCGAAATTGTCGAAACCGAGCCAGTACCAGGGCAGCCGTTCCCAATCGAGGAAGACCATGAAATCCGGCAGGACCGGGTCGCCGTAGACGCCCCGGTCGCCGATCTGGCGCATCAGGTACATGCCCATGGCGTAGCCGCCCAGGCCGAAGAACGCGCCGTGGCCGAGGCTGAGGATGCCGCAATAGCCCCAGACCAGGTCCACGCTCAGCGCCAGCAGGGCGAAGCAGAGATACTTGCCCATCAGCGAGACCATGTAGGTCGGCACATGGAAGGCCGAGCCCGGCGGCACCATCAGGTTGAGCGCCGGGATCAGGACCGCCGCTGCGCCGACGATCGCGATCAGCGCCCAGCCGCCCGGCCCCGGCGCCAGCCAGGGCCGCCGCCCGAGGGAAGCCGCCACCCCCATGCTCAGCCCTCCGCCGCGCGGCCCTTGAGCGCGAACAGGCCGCGCGGCCGCTTCTGGATGAACAGGATGATCGCCACCAGCACGACGATCTTGCCGAGCACCGCCCCTGCATAGGGCTCCAGGAACTTGTTGACGACGCCCAGCGTCATCGCCCCGGCGAAGGTGCCCCAGAGATTGCCGACCCCGCCGAACACGACGACGAGGAAGGAGTCGATGATGTAGGCTTGGCCCAGATTGGGGCTGACATTGTCGATCTGGCTGAGCGCGACGCCCGCCGCGCCGGCCACGCCGGAGCCGAGCCCGAAGGTCAGCGCGTCGACCCGGTCGGTGCGGATGCCCATGGCCTTGGCCATGCGCCGGTTCTGGGTCACCGCGCGCATCTGCAGGCCGAGCGCGCTGCGGTGGAGCACGAGCATCAGGGCGAACAGGACCGCGAGCGCGAACAGGATGATGTAGAAACGGTTGTAGGTCAGCGTGATGCCGGCCGTCGTCTCGAACGCGCCCTGCATCCAGCTGGGCGTGCCGACCTGTCGGTTCGTCGGCCCGAAGATCGTGCGCACGGTCTGCTGCAGGACAAGGCTGATGCCCCAGGTCGCCAGCAGCGTCTCGAGCGGCCGGCCGTAGAGATAGCGGATCACGCCCCGCTCGATCGCGATCCCGACCATCCCGGAGACCAGGAACGCCGCCGGCACGGCGACCGCCAGCGACCAGTCGAACAGGCCGGGGAACGCGGACCGGAAGACCTCCTGCACGACGAAGGTCGTGTAGGCGCCCAGCATGACCATCTCGCCATGGGCCATGTTGATGACGCCCATGACGCCGAAGGTGATGGCGAGCCCGATCGCCGCCAGCAGCAGCACCGAGCCCAGGCTGATGCCCTGGTAGAGGCTGGCCACCATGCGCCAGACCTCGAGACGGGATTCGATGGCGGCGGCGGCGTCCTCGGCGGCGGTCGCGACCGCTTCCTCTTCCGCTGTCGGCTCCTCGTCGCCGGCGCCGGCGCGGGCGACCAGCGCGGTCAGGCGCGAGCGCACCTCGGGATCGGTGTAGCCCGCCAGCACCTCGATCGCCCGGAGCTGCGCGTCGGTGTCGCCGCTCTCCAGCAGGATCGCCGCGCGCGCCTTTTCCAGGGCGGCGCGGACATCCTCGTCGTCCTCCTCGGCCAGCGCCGCCTCGACGGCGGGCAGCGCATCCTCGTCGGCCTCGTCGAAGACCAGCCGCGCGGCCGCCAGCCGGGTCTCGGGATCCTCGCTGCGCAGCGAGAGCGAGCCGATGATCGCGTCGAGTTCCCGCCGCAGCCCCGCGTTCGTGCGGATGGTGTCTAGCCCGTCGTCGTCCTCCAGGACCGCCAGCGTCTCGCCCGTCACGGGGTCGACGACGCCCACCCCGTCGTCGTCCAGATCGGCCTCGATGACGACCAGGCCGTCGGACTCGCGCACGGCGAGGCTCCGGTCGGCCAGCGCCTCCAGGATCGGGCGCACCCGCTCGTCGCCCGTCGCGGCAAGGGCGGCCGCGGCATCGGCCTTGTCGCCGTAGCCGCCTTCCGCCAGCGCCTGGACGAGCCCGCGCAGGTCGCCGCGGTCGCTGTCCTCCTGGGCGTAGGCCGGGGCTGCCCAGAGGAGGCTCGCGAGAACGAGGGCGAGCAGCCGGACCAGCGGACCGGAGGCACCGGACCGACGGGCCGCCCGCCCCCCGCGCGTCCGATCGGACGCGCGGGGAAGACGCCGGATCATGACCACGGACGCGCCGCCGTCACTGCGTGAGGGCGGTGTAGGTCGGCTCGGCGCAGCCGCCGCAGACCCAGGGATAGGTCCAGTCGGCCACCAGATCCGCGCTCTCGGGGATGTAGTCGCTCCACGCGTCGCCGCGAACCACGCCTTCGGTCTCCCAGACCGTGGCGAATTGCCCGTCGTCCAGGATCTCGCCGATCAGGACCGGCTTGGAGAGGTGATGGTTGGTGTTCATCACGGCCGTGCCGCCGGTCAGGTTCTTCACCTCCTGGCCGTACATCGCCTGGCGCACCGCGTCGACCTCGGTGGAGCCGGCCTGCTCGACCGCCTGAACCCACATGTTGAAGCCGATGTAGTGGGCTTCCATCGGGTCGTTGGTGACACGGTCCTCGTTGCCGATGAACGCGTGCCAGTTCTCGATGAACTCCTCGTTCGCGTCGGTCTCGACCGACATGAAGTAGTTCCAGGCGGCCAGGTGACCGACCAACGGCTCGGTATCGAGACCCGCCAGTTCCTCCTCGCCGACCGAGAAGGCGACCACCGGGATGTCGGCGGCGTCGATGCCCTGGTTGGCCAGCTCCTTGTAGAACGGCACGTTGGCGTCGCCGTTGATGGTCGAGACGACGGCCGTCGGCTTGCCCTGGGAGGCGAACTCCTTCACGTCGGCGACGATCGTCTGCCAGTCGGAATGGCCGAACGGCGTGTAGCTCTCCAGGATGTCCTCGTCGCCGATGCCGTTGGCGTTGAGGAACTCGCGCAGGATCTTGTTGGTCGTGCGCGGATAGACGTAGTCGGTGCCGAGCAGGACGAACCGCTCCGCACCGCCGCCGTCCTCGCTCATCAGGTACTCGACCGCCGGGATCGCCTGCTGGTTCGGCGCGGCGCCGGTGTAGAAGACATTGCGCGAGGATTCCTCGCCCTCGTACTGCACCGGGTAGAAGAGCAGGCCGTTGAGCTCCTCGAAGACCGGCAGTACCGACTTGCGCGACACCGAGGTCCAGCAGCCGAAGACGACCGCGACATCCTCCTGCTCGATCAGCTCGCGCGCCTTCTCGGCGAAGAGCGGCCAGTCCGATGCCGGGTCGACGACCACCGGTTCCAGCGGGCGGCCCATCACACCGCCGGCCGCGTTCTGCTGCTCGATCAGCATCAGCATGACGTCCTTCAAGGTCGTCTCGCTGATCGCCATCGTGCCCGACAGGGAATGCAGGATGCCCACCTTGATGGGCTCGCCTTCCTGGGCCAGGGCCGCCTGGCCGGTACCCAGGGCGGCCAGCGCCATCGCGCCCGCCGCCGCCGATTTCAGGGGATGGAACCGCATTGTCGTGCCTCCGGTCCTTGGGAGTTTTCTTGTTGCACCCTCGACGACAGCAACGGGCGTGCCACACGCCCGCCTGTCGCCACCCGAGCGAAATCCGTTCATGGATTCCGCCGCCTCGGAGACGGGCCGGGTGCGCCAACCGGAGGTGGAGCGGCCGTACGGAAGTGCCGCTGGATTGTGCACTTGCGAAAAATTCGGGACGTTCGGCAGGCAGAACTCGGTCTATACGAACCACAGGCCCGGCATTCGCGCGGGCAGCCCTGCCATGGCGGCGCGCAGGCCGGCGGCGAGCCGCGCCACCCGGCGCCGCGCCGTCGCGCCGTCGGGGGCCAGGACGCGGGCGACGAGCACGCCGGGCACGGGCCGGGTCACGCCCGCCGCCGGGCCGGCCGAGGCCAGGAGCGCCCGCGCCGTGGGCAACGCGGCTTCGGCATCCGGCCCGGCATAGACGACCGTCGCGCAGGCGCCCGCACCGGCGAAAGCCAGCGGATCGGCCAGCCCGGCGACGACCGGGGCCGGCTCCTCCACCCCGCCGAGCGCCAGCCCGTCCGCCCAGGCGAGCCGCCCGCCGATCCGAAGGCGCCAGGTGTCGGCCAGCGCCAACCGTCCGATCTCCTCGCCCGAGGCGCGCCGGCCGAAGACGACGATCTCGCAGGCGAGCAGCCGGGCCGTCGGGTCGAGATCCGCCCCGGTCGCGCGGTGGAGCGCGGCGCCGTCGAACAGGATCGTCTCCTGCGGCAGCCATTCCAGCCACCCGCCCGGCCCGGCGCTCAAGCCCACGTCGATGCGCGCCGCGCCGCCGGCGGAACGGTAGATCTTCTCCGCCGCCTGGCCGGTCACCGTCGCCGCCGCCCCCTCGCCGACGCCGATCGCGAGATCGAGCCGATCGCCGCCGGTCAGCCCGCCGGTGGTGGTGACCAGTGCGGCCAGCGGCGGCTCACCGGCCGGTACGTGGGGAAAGAGCACCCGGCACGGCGGATGCTGGCCCAGATCGGCGAGCCGGGTCCGCCCGTCGCGCCGGGCGTAGGCCAGCACGCAGCCCCCGGTGGAGCGCTGGGGCCGGCCGGCGCCGACCGCCTTGCCTCGTGCCGCCGCCACCTCCTCGTTCACCTCGATCGCCAGCGCCCGCCTCCCCGATTCCGATCTCGCCGCGTCCACCGAGCATGGCCCGGCTGTTGCCTGCTCGCCAAGCAAACCGCGTACCGTCATGCCGCCGGGCGGCGGCCCTGGCATGCGAGAGCATGGTGACGCACAGTGGCGACGGTCCCCCGAACGGAGGCTCGAGCCGCGTGACCGCCCGATCAGCCCCGCCCGCCACCGCCCTCGCCAGCTTCGACGCCGCCCGCGCCCTGCGCGCCGACCTGCGTTTCACCGACTGGCTGCGGGAGGCCTGCGGGCCGGCCTGGGACGCGATGCTCGACCACCGCTTCACGCGGGAGATCGCGGCCGACGCCCTGCCCGACGGCGTCTTCGCGCGCTACCTGCGCTACGAGCACGGCTTCGTCGCCACGGCGGTCAAGGTCTTCGCCCATGCCCTGATCCAGGCTCCGACCACCGCCGACCGGCGCCATGTGGCCGAGATCCTGGAGGCGCTGACCGGCGAGCAGGAGCGCTATTTCGCGGAGACCTTCGCCCGGCTCGGCCTGCCTGCCGAGCCGGCGTCCGACGCCGCCCCACCGCCCGCCGCCGCGCTGGCGCTGGGCGACGGCGCGCTCGCCATGGCCGCCCACGCGACCTTCGAGGAGATCCTGTCGATGATGCTGGCGGCGGAGTGGATGTACCTCACCTGGTGCGCCCGGGCCCACGATGCCGGCCCGCGCCACCCGGAGGCGGCGCGCTGGATCGACCTGCATGTCGGCGGCGCGTTCGAGGCCGGCGTGACCTGGACCCGCCAGCGCCTCGACACCCTGGGCCCGGCCCTCGACCCGGCCCGCCAGGCCGCCTGCGCGGCGCGGTTCCGCCGGCTGACGGAGCTCGAGATCGCCTTCCACGACGCGCCGTACGAGAGAGCTGAAGCCACGGACAACGCGGCGGCAAATGGATCCCCGCTTTCGCGGGGATGACGACTGTCTTGATGGAAGTATCGAGAAGTTTCGTCATTCCCGCGAAAGCGGGAATCCATGCCGCCGCCTTCGCCGAATACAGGACGGGCGCGCGTCAGCTCTCCAGCCGGGCCGAGAGCGTGATGGTCGGGGACAGGGCCTTGGAGACCGGGCAGCCGGTCTTCGCGCCCTCGGCCAGCTTGTCGAAGTCGGCCTGGGACGCGCCGGGGACCTTGGCGTCGACCTCCAGATGGATCGCGGTGATGGCGAAGCCGCCGTCGACGGCGTCCAGCGTCACCGTCGCCTCGGTCGCCACGCGCTCCGGCGTCATGCCGGCGCTCGCCAGCTCGTGGGACAGGGCCATGGAGTAGCAGGCCGAATGGGCCGCGGCGATCAACTCCTCCGGATTGGTGCCCTTGCCGTCCTCGAACCGGGTCTTGAAAGAGTACTGCGTGTCGGCGAGCACGCCGCTGGCGCTGGAGATCGTGCCCTTGCCGCCCTGCAGATCGCCCTGCCAGACCGCCGATGCCTTGCGCTTCATGGAGCCTTCCTTCCCTGTCGTCCTGATGGCTTGGCGCGCCCGGACCCGCCGGGTCCGGCGCCGGGGCCATACGATGGCACGGACGGCGGGCACTGGCCACAGGCCGGCGCGATCCGGGTCAGGCGAACTCCTCGGGCTCCTCCTCGGCCGAGCCCGGGCGCTTCGGGTCCTCGCCGCTGACGATCATGTGGACGATCTCGGTCGTGTCGGTGTCGCGCACGTCGCGGGTGCCGACCACGTGGCCGTGCTTCATGACGATCATCCGGTCGCCGACGCTGAAGATGTCCTCCAGCCGGTGGCTGATCACGATCACGGCCACGCCCCGGCTCTTCAGGCGCTGGATGGTCTCGCGCACCTTGTCGATCGCCGAAGCGCCGAGATTGGCCGTCGGCTCGTCCATGATCACGAGCTTGGAGTCGAACGCCGTCGCCCGGGCGATGGCGACCGCCTGCTGCTGGCCGCCCGACAGGCCACGCACCGGCGTCGTCACCGGCGGCACGCGCAGGCCCAGCTTCTCGAACAGGGTCGCGGCCTCCCGGTCCATCCGCCGCTTGTCGAGCAGGGCGAGGCCGGCGCGGGCCACCGTCGCCTCGCGGCCGAGGAAGATGTTCTGGGTGACGGTGAGCTCCGGGATCAGGGCGAAGTCCTGGTAGATCATCTCGATGCCGGCCGAGCGCGCCGCGATCGGGCCGTCGAAGACGACCGGCCGGCCCTCCAGGCGGATCTCGCCGGTGTCGGTCGAATAGGCACCGGCCAGGATCTTCATCAGCGTCGACTTGCCGGCCGCGTTGTCGCCGACGAGGCCGATCACCTCCCCCGGCACGATGGCCAGGTCGACCCGGCGCAGGGCGACGACGGCGCCGAAGGTCTTGGAGATGTTGACCATCTCGATCAAGGGCGCGGCACCGGTTCCGGTCGCGCCGCGCTCGAGGGTCCCGCTGTCGGTTTCGCTCGCCATGGTCGCGCTCCCTCAGTCCTTGTCCGCGCCGGCCATGCGGGCCCATTCCTCGACCCGCCGGTTGACCACCGTGTTGAGCAGGACCGCCAGCAGCAGGATGACGCCGGTGGCGACCTGGACCCAGAACGGGTTGACGCCCATGAGATTGAGGCCGTTGCGCACGAAGTTGATGAACAGCGCGCCGGCGATCGTCCCGCCGATCGTCGCCGCGCCGCCGAACAGGCTGGTGCCGCCCAGCACGGTCGCGGCGATGACCTCCAGTTCCAGCATGATGCCGGCATTGGGCGAGCCGTTGGACAGCCGGGCGGAGATGACGATCGCCGACAGCGCCGCCAGCAGGCCCACCGTCGCGTAGACGATGATCTTGATCCGGTCGATCTTCAGGCCCATCAGGCGTGCCGCCTCCTCGCGCCCGCCGATGGCCAGCGTGTAGAGGCCGAAGCGGGTGCGGGTCAGCACGAACCAGCCGGTGGCGGCGACCACCGCGGCGATGATGATGGGCACGTGGATGCCGAAGATCTCGCCGCGCCCCAGGGAATTGAAGAACTCATTCTGGATCGGCGTGGCGTAGCCGTCGGAATAGACGAAGGCGAGCCCGCGCAGATAGGTGAGCCCGGCCAGCGTCACCACGAAGGCGGGCAGGCCCAGCGTCACGAAGTAGCCGTTGATCGCCCCGCCGATGACGCCGACGGCGAGGACGCCCGGGATCACCAGCCAGACCGGCGCCCCGCCGGCGAGCCAGGCCGCCGCCAGGCACGAGCACAGCGCGACCATGGAGCCGACCGAGAGGTCGATCCCGGCCGTCGCCATCACGAAGGTCATGCCCACCGCGATGATCAGGATCGGCG
The DNA here is from genome assembly GCA_040220455.1 of Azospirillaceae bacterium. Taxonomy (GTDB): domain Bacteria; phylum Pseudomonadota; class Alphaproteobacteria; order DSM-16000; family Inquilinaceae; genus JAVJUS01. Next base: position 39,609 of record JAVJUS010000101.1, on the reverse strand, counting down.
CGGCCTGGCGGGCGACGTTGAGGAAGTTGAGCCAGGTCAGGAAGTGCTCCGAGGCCAGGCTCATCGCGATGAGCCACAGCGCCAGCGCGATGAACAGCCCGTAGCGCACGGCCAGCACGGCGAGCCGGCGCCGGTCGAGCAGCGCGGCGAGGCCGGCGGGGGCGGCCGGATCGGTCGAGGTCGACGTCTGCGCCATGAGCGAACTCTCCGGGGCGACCTCTCCGGGGCCGCGACGCCTCGCCTCGGTCATCGGGCCTGTCGTCGGGGACCGGCCGCCCCGCCCCGCCCTTTCGGACGGAGCGGGGAACGGCGGCCCACGGTCTCAGCGGAACTGGTCGAGGTTGAACTGCGTGACCACGTCCGGGCTGTAGGTGAAGCGCTCGGGCGCCGCCTCGCCGTTGATGTGCTGGACGAGATAGCGCACCGCGGTCTCGCCGCCGACATCGGGCTTCTGCTTGAGGAAGCCGACGATGCGCCCCTCCTCGAGCGGGCCGAGGAACGGCGCCGGAATGTCGTCCCAGCCGAAGAAGGCGATGTCCCGGCCCTGCGAGGCGCCGGCCGCGAGCCCGCCCTGGAGCTGGGGATCGCCGGTGGCGTAGATGACGTCGATATCCGGGTTCGCGGTGAGCATGTCCTCCGCCTCGGCGGTCGCGCGCTCCAGGATGTTGCGGCCGTCGCCGGTCGCCACGACCTCCGCGCCCGGCACGGCGGCGAGCGCGTCGACGAAGCCGTCGCGGCGCAGGAGCTGGACCTCGGTCGAGGCGAGCATGACGCCGATCGTGGCCTCGCCGCCCATCGCGCCGACGATGTAGCCGGCGACGAACTGGCCGAAGGTGTAGGACGCCTCGTACTGCGGCACGCCGATATTGGAGATCACGTGCGGGCTGTCGATCGGCGTGTCGAGCACGGCGATCGGGATGCCCTGCTCGCCGGCCTCCTCGATGACGCCCATCAGCGCGCTCGACTCGATCGGATCGACGACGATGCCGTCGACCTGGCGCGAGATGCAGTCCTCGAACAGCGTGACCTGACGCGCGGCGTCGGCCTGCGGGTCGAGCACGACGAGCTCGACGCCCAGATCCTCGGCCGCCCGCTCCCCGCCCTCGACCGAGGACTGGAAGTAGGCCACCTGCAGCGAGAAGGTGACGAAGCAGACCGTCGGGCCGTCCTGGGCCCGCGCCTCGTCGGTGCCGGCGAGCGCCAGCGTCGCGCCGAGCGCCATGGCGCCGGCGGTTGCGAGCAACGTTTTCATGTCCCTCGTCTCCCTGTTCTCGTCCGATCCGGTCGGGACGAGCCTCCTGACCGGGCCGGCTTGATCGGCGCCGCGCGGGATCGCGCGGCTCCCCTCCGACGGGGATTGGTACGTTTCAGAAGCGGCTTGCCAGACGCGACTTGGAAACGACGTCCTTTCCCCGCGAAATCCCCCATGGCCCGGTTTCCGCGCCGGGCGTACCCCCTCGGCGCGCAGGCCGGGACCGCCGGCTCACCGCCCGGCGATCGACTCCTCGTGCAGGCCCAGCGCACGGCGCGGCAGGTCCAGATGCGCCAGGCATGCCGCCCCGTCCCCGGCCGCGCGCGCCGCCTCGGCGTCCATCCGCGCCCACATGATCGCGGTGTAGGCCTCGTCGCGCATCGTGTCGCGCCGCTCCAGCGCGCCGAGCACCGCGGCCTGCTGCTCGGCGCAGCGCGCCAGCAGGCCGGCCCCCTCTCCCGCTTCGCCGTCCGACGACGAACCCGCCGCCGGGGCGGCGGCCGCGAGCACGAGCATCGGCACCGCCATCATCCAGCCCGTCCTGGTCATGCTCTCCCCCTCTCGGCCGTGCCGGCCGTCTCCTCGCGCAACGCCGCCGCGTCCACGCTATCCAGGGCCGCCGAGAGTGCGGCCGTCGACGGGCGGTAGCCCTGGGCGCCGGCCGCCGTGACCGACCGGCTGGCCGCCGTGACGGCGAGGTTCATCGCGCGTTCCGTGCCCGTCCCGTTGAGCCAGGCCGCCAGGAAGACGCCGGCGAAGGTGTCGCCGGCGCCGGTCGTGTCGACCACCGCGACCTCCGGCGCCTCGGTCAGGAACGGGCCGGCCGCACCCTCGTAAAGCGCCGCACCGGCCGCGCCGAGCGTCAGGACGACGAGCCCGCCGGCCCATTCGGACGCGGTATCGCGGACCAGCCGCGTGACCCGGTCGACGAGCTGCATCTCCGTCGCCGTCGGACCCACGATGTCGCGGGCCACGTCGCGATTCAGGAAGACCAGGTCGAACAGGCCGCGCAGCCGGCGAAAGCCCTCGATGTCGCGCCAATCCCCGCTCAGCCCGGTCGTGTGGACCGAGGTCGCGAGGCCACGCGCGCGGAGATCCGGCATCGTGGAGGCGAGATTGGCCACCTGATAGCCGTCGAGATGGACGCAGTGCCGCCGGCCGTCGGCGATGGTGCCCAGATACGGGGCGACGTCGTCGACCTGCAGGGTGAAGGGCTCGTTGACGATGGTCCGGCTGCCGCCCGGCTCGACCAGGACCATGCAGCGCGACAGGCGCTGGCCCGGCCCGCCGCGGATGCCGACGGTATCGACGTTGCGCTCGGCCAGTTCGGCCAGCGCCCAGTCGCTGTCCGGGTCGTCGCCCAGCGCGGTGATCAGCTCCGCCGCCACCGACAGCGGGCCGTCGAGCGCGGCCGCCATGACCGCGACGTTCGCCGCCGGGCCGCCCAGCGACTTCTCGATGCCGTCGGCGGTCATGCGGTCGTCGCGATGGGGCAGCACCTCGACCCGGGCAGTGAAGTCGACCGAGAGATAGCCGACCGTCGTCAGCGCCGGACTGTCCGGATCGTCGTCGCGGTCGAGCCCCCGCGCCCGCCGCGCGATCAGCGAGCGGGCGATCGTGTTGGGCCGGTAGCCGAGCGCTGCGATGGCGCGCTCGACCGTGGCTCGGGTCTCCGGGCGCACGCCCGGCGCGCTGTTGAGCACGTTGGAGACGGTGCCGATCGACACGCCGGCCTCGCGCGCCACGTCGCGGATCGTCGGCCGCTTGCGCCCGGTCATCCCGCCACCCTCCGCGCGGCCGGAAACAGGGCCGCGATCTCCGCCGCCGAGGGAAAGGCGCTCGACGTGCCGCGCCGGAGCACCGCCACCGCCGCGGCCGCCACGGCGGGCGCCACCGCCTCGTCGAGGTCGAGACCCGCGGCCAGGCGCGCCGCGACAACGCCGCAGAAGACATCGCCGGCGCCGCTCGTGTCGACCGCCTCGACGCTCGGCGCGGGTACGCGGCCCTCGCCGGCCGGCCCGGTCCACCACGCGCCCTCGCGCCCGAGAGTGACGACGACGCTGCCCGCGCCGGCCGCGCGCAGGGCCCGGCCCGCGGCCTCTATCCCGGCCGGTTCGCCGCCCTCGTCGCCGCCCAGCGCGCGCGCCTCGACCGCGTTGACCACGGCGATGTCGACCAGGGACCAGAGTCCGGCATAGTCGAAATGGATTGGCGCCGGGTTGAGCATCGTCGTCAGCCCGCGCTCACGCGCCCGGGTCAGCACCGCCGCCGTGGCGGCGCGGGCAAGGTTGCCCTGGACCAGCACGATGTCGCCCGGCCGGCCGTGCTCGACCGGCGCCGTCGCCTCGCCCACGGTGAGGCCGCGCGCCCTGTCCGCCGTGGAGACGATGACGTTCTCCCCGTCCTCGGCGACCCAGAGGATGGACTGGTCGGTCGCGCCCGGGCGCGTCACCAGATCGTCGTCGCTCATGTCCTCCGCGGCCAGCCGATCGCGGATCACCGCGGCGTCGGCGTCGTCGCCCACGGGCGCGCGGAACAGGACCGTGGCGCCGGCGCGCCGGGCGACAACAGCTTGGTTCAGGCCCTTGCCGCCGGCATCGACCACGCGCTCGCGCGCCAGGAGCGTCTCCCCCGGCGCGGGCAGCCGGTCGACCCGGAAGGACAGGTCGACCGTGGCGTTTCCGACGACGATAACGGTCATGGCGCGGCGCGGGCCCTCTCCATGAAGCGGGCGACCCGGTCGGGGTCGACCTCGTGCCACCACACCCCGTCGTGCTTGAGCGAGGAGGCGACGATCACGCCGTCGGCGGCCCCCAGGATGCGCCCGACATTGTCGCGATCGACGCCGCTGCCGACGACCACCGGCAGGTCGGTGGCGGCCTTGATGGTGGCGATCTCCTCGGGCGTCGCGGCATCGGCGGTGCGCTGGCCGGTCGCGATCACCACGTCGGCGTCGAAGAACTCCGCGTCGCGGGTCAGCTCCTCGATCGAGCGGTCGGCGACGATGGCGTGCGCGCCGTGCTTGACATGGACATCGGCGAAGACCTTCAGGCCCTCGGCCCGCAGCCACGCCCGGTAGCGCGTGATCTTCGCCGCGTCGCCCTCCACGAATCCCTCGTTGGCGACATAGGCGTTGGCCCACTGGTTGACTCGGATGAAGGACGCCCCGGCGGCCTTGGCGACGGCCGTCGCGGTCAGACCGCCATTGGCCAGGACGTTGATGCCCACGGGAATATCGACCGCGGCGCGCACCCGGTCGGCCATGACGGCCATCGCCGCCGCCGTCTCCTGGCCGATGTCGCCGGGCCTCAGGAACGGGATGTCGCCGTGATTCTCCACGATCACCCCGTCGAGCCCGCCCGCGGCGTACCGCTCCGCCTCGCGTGCCGCGAGGTCGTAGAGCGCGTCGACCGGATCGCCGCCATATTGCGGCGCACCGGGCAGCGGGCGGGCATGGATCACCCCGATCACCGCGCGCGGCTTGCCGAACAGCGACTCCAGCGCATTGTCCTTGCTGCGATAGACCCCCAAGGTGCCCGGCCTCCCCGCACCGGCGGAACCAGCGGCCCGACGGCGCGAGCGTCGCGAACCCTGAAACGTTTCATATGAAAGCTAACCATCGGGCGGACGGCGGGTCAAGCAGCGCTGTCCGGCGCCCTGTCAGCGCGCGCCCGACGCGCTCTCGCAGCCGGCTTCGCAAGCGAAGCGGGGGCGCCGGGCCCGCGCGCTTCTCCCCGCCAGGTAGGTCCGCCCGCCACAGCTCGGGCAGCGCGGATTCTCGGCGGCCGAGGCCCCGGACGGGCCATCGTCGCCGCGCCGAACCCGGGCAAGCAGGCGGGCCGTTTCCTCCGCGAAGTCGCGGCCGACCACGCCGGTCATCAGCTCGTCGGTCCGGTCGGTGTTCGAGAGGACGTTCAGGGAGCCATGCCAGACGATCCGGTCATCGACGATGACCACCTTCTCGTGCGTCTGCTCGCGGGTGTCGACGATGCAGCCCGCGGCCTCCAGCCGATCCAGCGTCTCGGCTGTCCGGGCCGCGCTCATCGAGCCGTTGGCGAAAGGCGGCCGGGTCACGCAGCGGATCGCCACGCCCTCGGCTGTCTTGCGATGGAAGAGGTCGAGATAGTCCTCGACCCGCTTGGGCGTCACGAAGGCGGAGAAGACCACCACGCTGCGCGTCGCCGCCTCGATGTCGTCGCGCACCGCCTCGGTGAACGCCGCCGCATCGCACAGGCGGATCAGGCGCGAGGATGAGTCGCCGGAGGCCTCGGCCGGGCGGTCCGTCGCGCCGCCAGCCGACGGCGACTCCGCGGCAACGGGCTCGGTGCCGGTCCCGGCCAGCAGGGTCCGGGCGTCGATCACGCGGCCTTGCGACCGTATCTCGTCGAGGACGCCGCGCATCATCGAATCGGCCGGCGCCGTGCGGTCGAGCCAGGCGAGATCGGCGATGACGACCAGGGCGTCGCGCGCCCGGCTGATGGCGACGTTGAGCTGGCGCGCCCCCTCCCCGTCCGGCGCCGCGTCGCGGGCCATGGGGCCGAGCGACCCGGCGTCGCCCTCCGCATCCGGCGTTTCCAGCACCATGATCCGGCGATCGGCCCCCTGGAAGCCGTGCACGGTATCGCAGGTCACCCGGCCGTCGAGCCCGCGCTCGGCGAGCAGGCGCCGGATCAGCCGGCCCTGGGCGGCGTAGGGCGTGCAGAGCCCGATATCCGTACCGTCCTCGATCCGGCCCTCGGCCGCCAGACGCTCGACGAGCGCGCGGGCGATCAGGGCATGGGTCATGTTGAAGCGCGAGCCGTCGGCATCGACCGACTGGCGCGAGCCCAGCGCGCTGCTGTCGATGACGGCCAGGCGGCTCGGCGCGATCAGCTCGGGCGGTGGCGCATGGCGCGGTGCCGCCGCCTCCTCGGGCGCGGTGACGAGCCGCCCGCCGTAGATCGGCCCGTCGATCAATGCGCAGATCGGTGCCGCCATGCGTCGCTGAACGGTCAGCAGCGCCGCGGCCGGATGCGGCTCCGCAGGATCGCCCGCGCCCGCCGCCCGGAACACGTCCCCGCCCAGGACCCGCCGAATCGCCTCCTTGCGCGTGCGCAGGATCGGCGGCAACTGACCGGCATCGCCACACACCACCACCCGCTCGCGGGCCAGGCCGGCGACCAGATAGAGCGCCGGCAGAGCGATCATGGATGCCTCGTCGACGACCGCGGCGTCGAACGGGCCGAGCGACCGGGCGGCCAGATGGGCCTTGGTCGCAGTCGCCCCGACGACCCGGGCCGAGGCCAGGACGGAGGCACGCGCCGCCGTCGCGCGATCGTCCAGCGCGGCGACCTCGGCGCGGGCCGCCTCCACCGCCGCGCAATGGCCCTCGATATCGAGGTCGCCGTCCATGCCGCCGTCGATACCACCGCCGCTCCCCGGATCGGGCGCCGCGACCGCCGCTTCGTCGAGGTCCCGCAACGCCAGTCGAGCGGCCTCGAGCCTCCGTCGCGCCGCCTCGAGCGCGGCGGCGCGCTCCCGCGCGCTCGCCTCCGCCCGGTCGAGTTCGTAGCGCACCCAGGCGATGTCGTCCTCGACCTCGCGGACCGAGCGGCGGATCAAACGAGCCAGGGGCCCGGCCCGGCGCGCCACCCGGCGCTCCTTCGCCAGCGTGTCGAGCAGGCTCCGCTGGCGATCGGCGATCGCCTCGGCCTCGCGCGATTCCTGGTCCAGCCCGGCGATTTCCTTGCCGATCATGGCGATGCGCCGCTCCAGCGCGTCGCGCTCGTCCCGCCGGGTGCGCGCTGACAGGGCGCGCGACAGCGCCGCTTCCCGCTCGGCGCGGCGCGCCCGGATAGCCGGTCGATCGGCGAGCACGGCCTGGCGCGCGCGCTCGGCGAGCCGGTCGTAGCTCACCGCCTCGGCATAGTCCGTGCCGTCCATCGGCGCCGCGATCCGGCCGAGACGCAAGATGCCGGCGCCGGCCTCGCCCGCCGCCGGGTATCCGGCGACGCCGTTGCGCCAGACACGCGCCAGCACCCCGTCGACCGCCCCGTTGGTGTTCGCGACGACCAGCACCCGACGGCCCGCCGCCGCCAGCGCCCCGACGATCGCCGCCAGGGTGCGCGTCTTGCCGGTGCCGGGCGGACCCAGAAGATAGGTCACGGCCTGGCGCAGGGCCCGATCCATCGCCGCGCGCTGATCGGGATCGAGCCCGTCGGCCGCGGCTCCGGCTGCCCGCGGAACAGGGTCCGGCGGCACGAGACGCCAGCCCTCGACCACCGCGTCGGCAAGCCGCGCGTCGACCGGCCCCTCCCCCGCCTCTACCGCGTCGAGATCGCGGAGAAGCGCTTCGGTCAGCCGGGTGTCGGAGACGACGAGCCGGGCATCGCGGACCCTGTCCCCCAGGTCTCGGCTGACGGCGACGTCGAGCCCGCCGGCACCGAGCGAGACCAGCGTCGCAGGCTCCGCCCGGCCGCCGGCGAGCAGCTCCAGGCGCGCATCCTCGAAGATGTCGGGCAGCTCCCGCCCCTGGAAGCGGTAGAGCGTTCGGCCGTCGGCGCGCTCGACCCGCAGGCCCGTCCCGAGAGCATGCGTCCGGGTGTGGCCGCGCGCGGTCCCCTCTTCCGCGAGCATGGCGCGCAGGGCCACGGCGTACTCCGCCGCGCGTGATCGCGGCGCGCGCGCCGGCGCGGCGCTGAGCGACGGGGTCGAGGCCCGGGCCGGGGCCTCGCGTACCGCTTTCGGTCCGGACGAGCCGGCGCGGCCGGGGACGGGCGCCCTTCCGACCGTCGGCGTGCGAGTGCCGGCGCCCCGGCCGCTGCCGCGCTGGCGCTTCGAATACACTTCTAACTAATTGTCTATGGCATAGGACACAATTTAAGGATTTAGTCGCTCGCACACGGGCAGGTCAAGCGGTCGGCGCCGTGTGCGCCTTCCGGTCGGCCGCCGACGGCCGTGCCCGTCAGGGCACGAGCTGGCCCGAGCGGCCGGTCAGCCAGGGGAAGACGATCAGCAGGACCACCATCACCGCCTGAAGGCCGATGAAGGGCAGCAGCGACTTGAAGATGTCGCCCAGCGAGATGTCCGGCGGCGCGACCGATTTCAGGTAGAACGCCGCCGGGCCGAAGGGCGGCGACAGGAACGACATCTGCATGTTCATGCAGAACAGGACGCCGAACCAGATCGGGTCGAAGCCGAGTTCGGTGATGATCGGCACGAAGATCGGCATGGTCAGCAGCGTGATGCCGACCCAGTCGAGGAACATGCCCAGCACGAACAGGATCACCATCATCAGGATCAGGATGGCGATCGGGCTCGCCGAAATGCCGAGGAACAGGCCCGAGACGAACTTGATCCCGCCCATCAGGTTGAACACGCCGACCAGCGCCGAGGCGCCGATGCCGATCCACACGATCATGCCGCAGGTCTCGAGCGTCTGGAGCGCGGCGCCCTTGATCAGGGTGAGGCTGAACTCCCCGCGCAGGATCGTCGACAGGATCACGCCGGCGACGCCGACGGCCGACGCCTCTGTCACCGAGGCGATGCCGCCGTAGATCGAGCCGAGCACGAAGACCACCACCATCAGGGGCAGGACGAGCCCCTTGAGCAGGCGCAGCTTCTCGGCCAGGGGCGTCGGATCGGGCTCGGGGATCGGCGCCTTGTGCGGCTCCAGGTGGGAGCGGATCAGGACATAGGCGACGTAGAGCAGCGCCAGCAGCAGTCCGGGAATGAACGCAGCGGTGAACAGGTCGGCGATCGAGACGTTGGCGGTCAGCCCGAAGATGATCAGCACGATCGAGGGCGGCACCATCGTGCCCAGCGCGCCGCCGGCGCAGACGACGCCGATCGCCAGGCTGCGGTCGTAGCCCAGCCGCAGCATCTGCGGCAGGGCGAGCAGGCCCAACAGCACCACCTCACCGCCGATGATGCCCGACATGGCGGCCAGGATGACCGCGACGATCAGGGTCTGGATCGCCACGCCGCCGCGCAGCCGGCCGCCGACCAAGCGCATGGCGTCGAACAGGTCCCGCGCGATGCCGGAGCGGTCGAGCACCGCCGCCATCATCACGAACATCGGCACCGAGACGAAGACGAAGGAGGTGACGAAGGAATAGACGCGGCTGGTGATCAGCGGCACGGCCATCGGCCCGAACCAGCCTAGCGCGAAGATCAGCGCGACCAGCAGCGTGACGAAGGCCAGTGGCATGCCGGTGAGCAGGAAGCCCAGCAGCATGGCGAACATGACGATCGTGCCGCCCTCGATGCCCAGCGCCGAAAGATCGAACACGTCAGACCCTCCGCCGGGCGTAGTTGACGGCGAGGATCAGGAACTGGACACAGAGAAGGATCAGGACGACGAAAAGGAAGACCTTCGTCAGCGCAGGGGTCGGCGGGTTCCAGGCCGAGCCCGTGCCCTCCAGCCGGAAGGAGCCGTCCGGGCGCATGGTCGCGCGCTCGACCATCAGCCAGCCGGCATAGGCGAAGAAGCCCGAGGCGACCGCCGAGACCAGCGAGATGGCCACGTCGAGCGCGCGGCGGGTGCGCGGCCCGACCGCGTCGTAGATCAGGACGACCCGGATGTGCCGGTTCTTCGCCGCGCAATAAAGCCCGCCGAAGGCGAAGTTGATGGCGCAGATGAAGATCGTCGTCTCGTGCGCCCACAGCGTCGGCGCATTGAAGCCGTAGCGCAGGACGATCTCCATGATGAGGATCGCCATCGAGACCACGAAGCCGACGGCGAAGACCATGCCCACCCGGCCGATGGCGCGGCCGAGGATCCCTGATTCCGGCGGGACGGGCGCTACCGGCCTGTGCGGGCCCGCCCCGGCGTCAGGGATGCCATCGGGGCCGGCGCCGGCCGTCGCGCCCCGCTCGGGGTCTGTCATCGGAGGCTCCCGGGAGGAGGAAGGCGGGGGGGCCGACCGGCCCCCGCCCCTACCGGTGGGCTCGAGGTCCGGGCCTTACTGGATCAGGCCCTGATCCTCGAGATAGGCGACCAGCGTGTCGTAGACCTTCTGCGCGTTCTCCGACCGGCTCGCGACTTCCTCCCACTGCTCCTTGGCGATGGCGCGGAACCGGGCGCGCTCGGAATCCGACCAGTTGTGCACGGTGATGTCCTCGGCGGCGCGCGCCTCGGCGACCGCGACCTGGTCGCGCATGGCGAGCTGGGAGGTCATGTCGCGCGCGAAGTCCCGCACGGAAACCTCCAGGATCGCCTGCAGATCGGCCGGCAGCTCGTTCCACTTCTCGAGGTTCATCGACACCTCGACCAGCGGCATCGAGTGGAAGCCCGGATAGATCGGGTGCGTGGCCACGTCGTGCAGGCCCTGGGCCTGGTTGGTCGAGAAGACCGAGTAGTCCGCGGCCTCGATCACGCCCTTGTCGAGCGAGGTGAACACCTCCGAGCCCGGCAGGTTGACCGGCGCGGCGCCCGCGGCGGCGAAGACCTCCTGCACGAGGCCCTCGGGCGCGCGCATCTTGAGGCCTTCCAGATCGTCGACGCCCTCCAGCGGAACCGCCGACACGAACGCCTCGAGCCCCGGCGTCGTGGCGCCGATGAAGTGCAGGCCGTAAGGCTCGATCAGCTCGTTCATCAGCTCCTTGCCGCCGCCGTACTCGACGAATCGCAGCATCTCGTCCGGGTCCGACCAGGCGCCGACCGGATTGGCGATCAGGCCGAAGGCCGGATCCTTGCCGGCGAAGTAGCTGGTGTCGGTGATATGGCCGTCGAGGATGCCGGCGGAGATGGCGTCCATCGTCTCGTTGTGCTCGACGACGGAGCCGACGGGCAGCATCTCGATCTCGAGCCGGCCGCCGCTCATCTCGCCGACGCGCTCGGCCCATTCCTGCTTGAGGATGTAGTTGGGGTTGCCGGACGGATCGCTCGACTGGAAGCGGAAGCTGTACTCCTGCGCGGCGGCGGTGCCGCCCAGCAGCGTGGCGGCGACGAGCCCGCCGAGCGCGGCCTTGGTCAGGCTGACCATCGATTCCTCCCGTTCAAGGATGCCGGCGCCTCGCGGGGCGCCGTTGACGCCGCCGGAGACCTTCGCGCGAAAGCCCCGGGGCGAGAGCACCATGGCGTTGACCGCACCGGGATGCAAGACGCGACCCGGGCGCCCTATGCCTCCACCGCGCAATCCGTGCACAGGCCGCGGATCTCCAGCGTCACCTGCTCGGGCGTGAAGGCGGCCTCGCGGCACCAGCAGTTGAGTCGGCGATCGATCTCCGCGTCGGTGAACTCGCTCACCGCGCCGCAGGCCCGGCAGATGGCGAGCGCCGCGGCGCAGGCGTCGCCCGGACGGGCACAGGCGACATAGGCGTTCAGGCTCTCGATCTTGTGGACCAGGCCGCGCGCCATCAGCCGGTTGAGGGCGCGGTAGACCTGGAGCGGTGCCTTCAGCCCCGCCGGGCGCAACGCGTCGAGGATGTCGTAGGCGCCAAGCCCCGAGCGCGCGCCGCGCAGGACGTCGAGCACCGCGCGGTCGTTCTTGCCCAGCGCCGCGCGCGCGCCGGCCTCGCCGCCGCTGGCGGCGCCATGGGGAATCGCGCCGGTCACGGCGCCGCCTCCCGCGCACCGCGCAGCCGGTCGACCACCAGGGCGAGGCAGAACAGCCCGAGCGCCGCGACGACGATCGACGGCCCCGACGGCGTGTCGACCACGAAGGAGCCCCAGAGCCCGGCGACGACCGACAGGCAGCCGATCAGGGCGGCGAGCGCGGCCATGCCGACCGGCCCGGTGGCGAAGGCGCGCGCCGCGGCCGCCGGCACGATCAGCATGGCGGTGATCAACAGGATGCCGACGAGCTTGAGCGCCGCTGCGATCACCCCGGCCATCAGGAGCAGGAAGGCGAGCCGCGCCCGGTCCGTGGCGAGCCCCTCGGCCCGGGCGATGTCCGGGCTAACGGTCTCGGCCAGCAGCGCGCGCCAGATCCGCCAGAGCACGACCAGCGCCACCGCGCCGCCGCCATAGATCAGCGCCAGGTCGCTCGTCCGCACCGCCAGGATGTCGCCGAACAGATAGCCCATCAGATCGACCCGGACATCGGTCATGAACGCGATCAGCACCAGCCCGACGGCCAGCGTGCCGTGGGCGAGGATACCCAACAGGGCGTCGGCCGTCAGGTCCGCCCGACCCTGCAGCGCGTAGAGCGCGACCGCCACGGCGGCCGCGACCACGAAGACCCCGATCAGCGGGTCGATCTCCACCAGCAGGGCCAAAGCGACGCCGAGCAGCGCGGCATGCGCCATGGCGTTGCCGAAATAGGCCATCCGCCGCCACACCACGAAGCAGCCGAGCGGCCCGGCGACCAGCGCCACGCCGATGCCGGCGGCCAGCGCGCGCAGCAGGAAGGGCTCCGCGATCATCACGCGCCCCCGGCCGCCGGGTCGCGGCCGTCGCCCTCTGCATGGTGGTGCGCGTGGTGGTGAGCATGATCGTGAGCGTGGTCGCGGGCCTGGTCGCTCGCGGGATCGTGCGAATGGTCGTGATGGTGGGAATAGACCGCGAGCACGCCCGCCGCCCGGTCGCCGAACAGGGCGTGGAAAGCCGGCGAGCCGGCCACTGTGCGCGGCGGGCCGCTGCAGCAGACATGGCCGTTGAGGCAGACGACCGTGTCGGTCTCCGCCATGACCACGTGCAGGTCGTGGGTCACCATGAGGACTCCACAGCCGAGCCGGTCGCGGATCTCCCGAATAAGGCGGTAGAGCGCGATCTCGCCCGCAAAGTCCACGCCCTGCACGGGCTCGTCGAGGACCAGCAGGTCCGGCGACCCGACGATCGCCCGGGCCAGCAGGACGCGCTGGAATTCTCCGCCCGACAGCGTACGCACGGCCGCGTCGATCCGATGGCTCATGCCGACGGCCTCCAGCGCTTCGGCGATCACGGAGTCGGAATAATGCCGCGTCAGCCGCATCAGGTGGCGCACGCCCAGCGGCAGGGTGTGATCGACGGCGATCCGCTGGGGCACGTAGCCCACCCTCAGGCCCGGCGCGCGGCGCACCACGCCGGCCGACGGCGCCTCGATCCCCAGGAGAGCGCGGATCGTCGTCGTCTTGCCCGCGCCGTTCGGCCCGATTAGCGAGACGATCCGGCCCGGAGCGACCTCGATGTCGACATCGCGGATCAGCCAGTGGCCGGAGCGGCGCACGCCCAGCCCCTCGGCGGCGACCAGGCGCTCGGGCGACGCGTCGGAGCCGCCGCGCCGTGGGGTGAGCGCGGACGCCGCGGCCGGCTCGACGCGGGAGGAGGGACGAAGCAAGGCGCTCATGGCTCGCGGGCGGTTCCCTGGCGCTGGAGGCGCGATCGGCCGGGTATCGACGGATGCAACGCCGCCGTCCGGCTCCGGCGGTTGCGTGGCTGTGATGTTATAGTGTAACACATTCGCCCATCATCGTACCCCGGCGCCGCCGATCTCGGGAACCCCCTGCACCACGACCGGCCGCGATCGCCCCGAAGCCGGCCGCCAAGCCGACTGACAAGTCCCGACGCGACAATCGAGGAAAGGATCGACCATGCCGCTGCCCACCCCTGCCCGGCCAGTCGCCGGACTCCGGCTCGGACTCGCCACCGCGAGCGCGCTCGGCATCACGGCCGTCGTCGCGCCGGCCGCCGCCCAGACGGCCGACGACGGGTTGGCGGTCGTCGCCTCGATCAAGCCGGTGCATTCGCTGGTCGCCGGCGTGACGGAGGAGGTCGCGACGCCCGCCCTGATCGTCGAGGGCGGCGGTTCGCCCCACGCCTACACCATGCGTCCGTCCGAGGCGCGCGCGCTCGACGGCGCCGATGTCGTCTTCTGGGTCGGCCCGGCGCTGGAGACGTTCCTCGCCGATCCGATCGAGACCCTGGCCGGCGACGCCCGCATCGTCGCGCTCCAGGACGCCCCCGGTACCCGCCGGCTGGCCCTGCGCGACGACGCGGCCTTCGAGGCCCACGACCATGGCGACGACCACGGGCATGAGCATGGGGGCGAGGGCGAGGCCGACCACCACACCGACGAGGCCGCAGATCACGGGCACGACCACGGTCACGACCATGGCGACGAGGCGGAGCATGACCACGGGCACGAGCACGCCCAGGATCTTGGCCACGACCATGGGGCGGAGGGCGGCATCGACGCCCATCTCTGGCTCGATCCGGCCAACGCCCTCAGCTGGGTCGCCGCGATCGTCGACACGGTGTCCGAGGCCGATCCGGCAAACGCATCGGTCTATGCGGAGAACGGCGCGGCACTGGCCCGGCGCCTGGACGCCCTGTCCGCGGAGATGGAGGCGACGCTGGCGCCGGTGCGCGACCGGCCGTTCCTGGTCTTCCACGACGCCTACCAGTACCTGGAGACGCGCTTCGACCTGGCCGTCGCCGGCGCGGTGACGCTCAACCCCGCCGCCCCGCCCGGCGCGCGGCGCGTCGCCGAGATCCGCGAGCGGGTGCAAGAGGTCGGCGTGCGCTGCCTCTTCCGCGAGCCCCAGTTCGAGCCGCGCATCGCCGAGGTCGTCGCCGAGGGCGCCGACGTGACGATCGGCGTGCTCGATCCCCTGGGCGCGGATCTGGAGCCTGGCCCCGACCTCTATTTCGACCTGATGCGCCGCAACGCCGGGGCGCTCGCCGACTGCCTCGCCGCCACGCCCTGACCCGCGACAGGCCGACGGGATCGCTGGCGCTCTCCCGACCTACCTGTCGAGCATCGCCTCGGCCTCCCGGCGCAGGGCGACGGCCTGATTGTCGGGCGCCGCCTCCAGATCCGACCAGGACAGCGGCGCCCCCTTCGGCACGTCGCGGGCCAGGCGTACGCGGTGGGCGAGGCCGATCGGCAGGAGGCCCCGCTCCACGCTGTCCGCCGCCGGCACAAGCTTGCCCCAGACCGTGTACCCGCCCTCCCCGTCGAGCGGCTCCCCCGCCGCGAGCGGCCGCTTCGCCACCGCGACGACGTCGCCCGCGAAGCGCCGGGTCGTGCCGGTGGCCTCGCCGCGCAGCGCCGCGTTGAGGACCGACATGCCGAGCTCGAGGCCGATCAGGTGGTAGGGCTTGTACATCGCCGCGTACCGCCCGCTGGCATCGGTCTTCAGGCCGTACTGCTTGAAGCAGGCCGCGGCGTACGCGTTGGGGGCGCGCAGGACGACGTACACCCCCCACCGCAGGTCGCGGAAGACCGGTCGTCCGTCGCGCTCCAGCGAGGAGACGACCTCCACCATCCCGGTGCCGGACAGCACGCCGCCCTCCGCCACCGGGCGCAGGACATGGGCCAGGTCGTCCACCCCGCAGGGCGGGAAGGCGAGCCCGTCGGCCGGCACGGCCAGATCGCAGGCGTTGGCGATCGCCGCCATCTCGATCGCCGACTTCGTGCCGTCGAGAAAGGAATTGAACATCTGCGGGTTCATGCCCGCCGCCTTCGCCTCCTCCGGCGTCAGACCGTAATGGGTCCAGACGTCGTCCGGCGTGACCTCGTGATAGGCCGGCAGGTACTTCGTCCCCTTGCCCGCCGCGACGACCTCGAAGCCGCACAGCCGCGCCCACTCGACCAGCTCGGCGGTCAGCGCCGGCTGGTCGCCATAGGCCTGGGTGTAGACCACGCCGGCCTCGCGGGCGCGGCGGGCAAGCGCGACGCCGGCCAGGACATCGGCCTCCACGGTGACCATCACGACGTGCTTGCCGTGGGCGATCGCCGCCAGCGCGTGGGCGATGCCGGCGGCCGGATCGCCGGTCGCCTCGACCACGACCTCGATATCCGGCCGGCGGCAGAGCGCGACCCCGTCCTCGACGAAATCGGCCGCCGCCACCCGGGCATCGGGCCAACCCAGCGTCCTGACGGTCTTGCGCGCGCGCACCGGGTCCAGGTCGCCGATCACCGGAACCTCGAGCCCGTCGGTGAAGGCCGCCTGGTTGAGGAACATGGCGCCGAACTTGCCGGCGCCGATCAGGCCGACGCGCACCGGTCGGCCCGCCGCCGCCCGCTCGGCCAGCCGGGCCGAGAGGCTGCCGGCGAGGCCTGCCGCCGGGGCGCGGGCCTTCGACGCGCCCTCGCGATCGCGGATATCCATCCCCCGTCTCCTATTCCGCCGCCGCGTTGCGGGCCTCGGCCAAGCGCGCGAGCGCGTCGTCGGCCACCGGCTCGATCGGCGTGAAGTCGCGATGGGCGATCCACTCCGGCCGGGTGAACCGGGTGATGTGGTTGGAGACGGCGCACAGCGTCAGATAGACGATCGTGCGCGGATAGGGCGTCATGTTCGGCGGGCTGGCGTGGACCAGATTGCCGTGGAACATCAGGACGGAGCCGGCCGGGCCGGTCGGCGCGACGATCCCGCCCTCGTCGGCGAGCCGCGTGACGGTCGCCTGGTCGAGCGTCCAGAGCGGATAGGAGGTCGTGGTCACGTCGTGCCCGGCCTCCAGCACGCCCTGCTTGTGGCTCTTCGGGATGAGCATCAGCGGCCCGTTGATCGCCATCACGGGATCGAGGAACACCGCGATGTTCATCGCCCGGGGCTCGGGCATGCCGTCGTCCCGCGCCCAGGTGCCGTAGTCCTGGTGCCACTGCCAGAGCTCGCCCTCGAAGGCCGCCTTGGCGTTGACCTTGTACTGGTGCATGTAGACCGGCTCGCCGAACAGCCCGGCGACTGGCTCGATCAGCCGGGGATGACGGCCGAGGACCGAGAAGGCCTCGTTGTAGGTGTGCGCCGCGAAGGCCGTGCGCGGCGCGCCGGAGCTCTCACGCCAGACTTCCTGGCGATCCGAGGCGTAGACGCGCGCCGCTTCCGCGCGCAGGACGGCCATCTCCGCCTCGGCGAAGCAGCCGGGCAGGAACAGGTAGCCTTGCGCGTCGAAGTCCGCGCGCTGGTCGGCGGTGAGCTGCATGGCGTCTCCTCTGACCCGACGGATGCCGGCGGCCCTTTTGCCGGGACCGTGTCGGTCAGGATCGCGCGCCGGAGTCCGGCGCGCAAGACGCATACGGCGGCGCACCGCGCCTCATTTCGCCGGAGATCGGAAGACGCCCCGTGGCGTGTCGGGGCGCCCGGGCGATCAACCCTTGTCGGCGTCGAAGGTCATCCGCCACCAGGACAGCGCGGCCAGGCCGGCGACGGCGCCGCAGCCCAGGAACATCGCGATGCCGAACCACGACCCGAAACCCGCGGCATAGGTGGCGACCGGAATGCCGCCGAGGCTGAGGATCCCGAAGATCATCGCGATCGCGAGGGCATCCATGGGGTTCTTTGGCATCAGGGCCTCCATCTCGGTAAACGGCACACCGACCTGGGGCGCGCCGGCCCGGGTCTCGCCAGCCTGGGGGGCGCGCCGGACGACGGCATCATCGCCCGCCTCCCGCGCGTCGAAGTGGTTCTTGATCAGATAGAAGATGGCGAGCACCGCGGCGATGGCCACCACGAGGCCGAACCCGGTGCCGCCGCCGGACCCCGAGGACGCGGCCAGCGCCAGTCCGCCCAGGCCGACCAAGGCCGCGATTCCGCCGATACCCCAACGCCACATCGCCGATGGCTCCCGCAGTCCTGACATGTCACGAGCCCGCCCCCGGTCGGGAGCGGCGCGGCGCCCCTGCCGCCGGCCGGGGGACCGGCGGTCGCGCGGAGGCGGAAGACGGCGCACCGAGGCGCGCCGCCATTCTCGGACTAGATAGGGCGCGACTCCGCCGCCCGACAGCCCTGCAGCATGTCGGAAAGAGGGATTTTTGCTCGGAGCGGAAGCGCGAGCGCGGACCGGGCCCGGCCCTCAGGCGGAAACGACCCCGGTCAGATGGGCGATGTTCTTGAAGAAGATGCGCACATGCGCGAGCGGGCGGGCGCGCACGAGCTCCTTGTTCATGTAGGCGTCGAAGGTGAGCTGCTGGACGTCCTTGTCCCGGCAGATGCTCACGAACCGCTCCCGCCGGGAGTCGGAGGTGTACCAGTAGCGCTGCATCACGCCGAGGATCCAGAACACTTGGCCATGGGTGCGCATGAACTTGCGCCGCGCCCGGCGCAGGGCCTTGGCGTCGCCGGTGGCGAAGAAGGCCTCGGCCGCCTCGGCCGCCAGCCGACCGCCGGTCATGGCGTAGAAGATCCCCTCCCCCGAGGACGGCGCGACGACCCCCGCCGCGTCGCCGGCGAGCACCACGTCTCGGCCGTTGTCCCAGCGCGGCAGGACCTGGAGCGGGATCGGCGCGCCCTCGCAGCGCACCGTCTCGGTGTCGGCCAGCCCGGCTGCCTCGCGCAGGACGCCGGTCGCCTCGCGCAGGTTGAGGCCCTTGACCGCCGTGCCGAGCCCGACGCTGACCGTATCGCCGTGCGGGAAGACCCAGCCGTAGAAGTCCGGCGAGAGCTCGCCGCGGTAGATCACGTCGCAGCGCGCGCCGTCATAGTCCGCCGCGGCGGCCGCCTCTCTCTCGGGCGGGCGGACGATCTCGTGATACGCGAAGACCGAGCGCATGGCCTCCGAGCCCGGCACCTCCTGGCGGGCGACCGCGGAGCGGGCCCCGTCGGCGCCGACCACGAGCCGGGCGCGCACCTGCTCGGTCTCGTCCCGGCGCGATGCGCCCGGCGGCCGGTAATGGACCGTTGCGACGCCGTCGGCGCCCCGTTCGACACGATCGAAGCTGCCGGTGACCCGCTCGGCCCCGTTGGCGGCGGCGCGCTCGCGCAGCCACTCGTCGAAATGCGCCCGGTCGACCATGCCGACGAATCCACCCTCGATCGGGATATCGACATGGCGGTTCTTGGGCGAGACGATGCGCGCGGTATCGATGCGCGCGACGAGCTGGGAGTCCGGGATGCCGAACTCCTCGATCGCGCGCGGCGGGATCGCGCCGCCGCAGGGCTTGATCCGCCCCGCCTTGTCGAGCAGCACCACGGAATGCCCGGCACGGGCGAGGTCGGCGGCCGCGGTGGCGCCCGCGGGCCCACCGCCGACCACCACGGCATCGACGATATCGGTGTTTCGGGTCATGGCGTCAGTCTCCGGCAAACCCGGCGGCCAGCGGCTCCGGGCGCGACGGCACCGCCGGGGCGGCGGGCCGTCGGGGGAACGGGGACGGACCGGTCCGGGCCACCCTGAGGGCGAGCCCGGCCGCGACCAGGAACATCAGCCCCTCGGCCGCGAAGACCGTGCCGTAGGAAATCGCGGGCGGGCCGAAGACGGCCCGCATGGCGTCGACCGCGACCGTGCCGAGGAAGCCGCCGAGGCCGAAGGCGATGGCCTGCGCCGCGCCCCAGAGGCCCATGCGCACGCCCTCGCGCGATCCGCCGTCGGCACCGGCGAGCGCCATCATCGAGCCGATCGCCGCGACGGCGAAGGCACCGTTGGCCACGCCCAGCGCGAAGACCACGGGCCGCAGTGGAAATCCGGGCCCGACCAGCCCGCCGAAGGTCAGCGCACCCAGCGCGATCGCCGACGCGACGCAGCCGCCGATCGTCCAGGCCTGCAGCGCGCCTGCCCGGGTGCGCCGGCCGAAGGCGCTGCACGCCACCGCCACGGTCAGCATGCCGAGCACGACACCACCGTGCTGCAGGCCCGCCAGCGCCGTCGACTCGCCCGGCGTCATGCCGAAGACGAGGCCGGCGAAGGGCTCCAGGATCAAGTCCTGGGCGCTGTAGGCGAGCATCGAGACGAACACGAAGACCGTGAAATGCCGCGCCTTCGGATCGGCCCAGGTCGCCGCCAGCGCCTCGCGGAAGGCGGGCCGGGAGCCGTGTTGCGCGACGGCGCCATCGGCTGCCTCCGACGCGGGCGCGGGCGCGCCGACCGTCGCCACGCGCCGTTCGACGCCGCGCACCGCGACCACGGTAAGGGCGAGCGCCGCGATCGAGACCGCCGCCGTCACCGCGACGAGCCGACCGGCCGAGAACGGATCGAGGATCTGTCCGGCGACGCCGGCCGTCACCGCGAAGCCGGCGATCATCATGATCCAGACGATGGTCGCCGCGGCCGCGCGCCGCTCCGGCGCCACCTTCTTGGCCAGGAGGACCAGCAGGGTCGTCCCCGCCGCGCCGACGCCGAGCCCGATCAGCGCGAAGCCGACGACGGCGAGCGCGATGCCGGCGGCGAGCGAGGCCTCCATCACCGCGATGGCCAGCGCCGCGAGTACCGCGCCCGCGCCGAGCACGGCCATGCCGCCGACGATCCAGGGCGTGCGCCGGCCGCCGACATCGGAGCCATGGCCCATGCGCGGCCGGAGGATCTGGATGGCGTAGTGGAAGGCGACGAGCGCGCCCGGCAGCATGGCCGGCAGGGCGAGCTCGACCACCATGACCCGGTTCATGGTCGAGGTGGTCAGCACCACGATCGCGCCCAGGGCCGTCTGCACCAGCCCCAGGCGCAGGATGCCGAGCCAGGAGAGCCCGGCGGCGGGCGCGCCCGCGCTCATGCCCCGGCCCCCGCCGGCAGGCCGCGCAGGGCGAAGGCCGTGGCCAGCATGCCCAGGACGTAGAGCGAGGTTCCGGTGGCGTTGTACCAGGGCGCCCGGTCCTTCGGCGCGGCCAGAAGCCGCGACATGAGGACGAGCTGGGCGGTCAGCAGCGCCACGACGATCGCGGCGTGGAGCTGCTGGCCCCAGGCGAGGAGCAGCACGATGACCACGACCTGCGGCACCGCCATCACCCAGCAGGCGACACGCACCGCCCGGTCGACGCCGAGCATGGCGGGCAGCGAGCGCAGGCCCATCGCCCGGTCGCCCTCCACCGACTTGAAGTCGTTGAGCGTCATGATGCCGTGAGCGCCGACGCTGTAGAGAACGGCGGCCGCGATGATCTCCCATGACGGGCGGCCGGCGAGCATCACCGCCGCGGCGGTGAACCAGGGCAGCCCCTCGTAGGCCAGCGCGACGGCGCTGTTGCCCCACCAGCCGTTGCGCTTGAGCCGGAACGGCGGCGCGCTGTAGGCCCAGGCCAGCGCCAGCCCGAAGACCGCCGCGCCAAAGCCCCACGGCCCCAGCACCGTCGCCACGAGCAGGGACAGGATCGTCCAGCCGATCGCCAGCCAGAGCCCGGTGCGCCCCGGGGCGCGTCCGGAGGGAATCGGGCGGCCGGGCTCGTTGATCGCGTCGACATGGCGGTCGAACCAGTCGTTGACCGCCTGGCTGGTGCCGCAGACCATCGGGCCGGCGAGCAGGATGCCGGCGGCCATGACCGCCCAGCGCTCGCCGATCGGCACGCCGGCGGAGACGACGCCGCAGCCGAACGCCCACATCGGGGCGAACCAGGTGATCGGCTTGAGCAGCTCGACCATGGCGCCGAGCCGTGCGCGAGCCGGAATGTCGGCGCGAGTCGGCGTGGCCATGTCCGGGGGATCGTCCTTCGGCATCTCAGGCGCCGCCTTCCTCGGCGAGGTCACCGAAACCGTAGCGCCGCAGCTTGACATAGAGGCTCTGACGGCTGAGCCCGAGCATCTCCGCCGCCGAGGCGCGGTTGTCGCCGGTCAGTTCCAGCGCCGCCTCGATGCACAGGCGCTCGATCACCTCGGTCGTCTCGCGCACGATTTCCTTGAGCGACACGCGGCCGACCAGCTCGGTGAGCTGCTCCACCGAGCGTGGCAATTCGCCGCCCGTGCCGCGGGCGCCGGCCATGAGCCGCCGGCCGACGCTGCGCACCATGAAGCCGAGCCCCGGTCGCCCGCCCCGGTCGAGCGAGACCGCCGAGATCTCGACCTCGTCGACCGCGCCATACGACCCGCGCAGCGTCGTCGCGAAGAGCCTCAGCGTGCCGCGCTCGCGCAGGCTCGCCAGGAGGACGTTGAGATCGACACCCGGCCGGCCGAGCCAGACGTCGAGCGACTGGCCTCGCGCCTGCTCCTCGGTGGCCAGCTGCACCATGTCGAGGAACGCCGAGTTCGCCGTCTCCACCCGACCGTCGGAATCGGTGACGACCACCCCGTCGGCCGCGGCGTCGACCAGCTCGAGCAGCTTGCGCTGGGACTCGGGAATCTCCGATGCCGCCGCCGCGGTCGGCGTCAGCCGGACCAGGAACAGCGCCGTGCTCTCCTGCCGGAACAGGGTCGCGGCGACGGCCACCTCCTCGCCCGCATCGCCCAGGCGGACCGTCGCCTCGTCGCCGCGGCCGGTGGCGCCGACGGCGGCCAGGAGGTGCTGGACCGACCGGTTGCCCTCGGCGTCCACGCCCTGCGGGAAGACGCGGCCGATCAGCCGGCGCGCCGAGTCGCCCAACAGCTTGGTCGCCGCCGGGTTGGCCTCGAGCACCTTGTAGGTCAGCGCGTCGACGATGAGCACCGCCTCCGACGACATCTGGAACAGCAGGCGGTAGCGCGTCTCGATATGGCGCAGGCGCGCGTAGTCGCGCTCGAGCGACTGCTGCGCCTCGATCAGGCGCTGCTGCAGCTCGGCGACCGTGCGCAGGTCCCGGCCCACCGCGATGGTGCCGCCGTCCTCGCTCAGCCGCAGGGCCGAATACATTACCGGAATGTCGGCGCCGTGATCGGAGGGGTGATTGACCTGGCGCCAGCGGGGCTCCTCCCCCGCGGCGGCGGTCTCATGAATCTGGCGGATCTTCTCCCGGCTCTCCGGGGTCACCGTCTCGATCCAGGGCCGGCCGATCCAGTCGCGGCGAGCGCCCAGCTCCGGATCGTCGTCGTCGACCGCCAGATCGACGATGCGGCCTTCGGGATCGAGGACGAGGACCATGTCGGCCGCCGAGGCGATGACCCGGCTGGCCACCGCCGGGTCGAGATGGCGAAGGCTGTCATGAGAGGCGACGAAGTGTTTCACGGGAGCCACCACCCCCGCGAGGCCGCGGGCGCCCGGCGCACGGCCGGGACACCGGCCGCGATCAGGCTTCGGCCAGGGCGGCCAGTGCCGAGTCCGCGGCCTGCGTCGCGCTGCGGGCGTCGGTCGCCGAGAAGTCGGCCCCGAGGCGCATCGCCAGATCCGGATTCTCGACGAAGACATTGCCGCCGGCCATCACGCGGATCTCGCGGTTGCACGAGATGGCGCGGATGGTCGCGATCTCCTCCTCCAAGACGCCGAGCAGACGCTCG
Organism: Azospirillaceae bacterium; assembly: GCA_040220455.1. GTDB lineage: Bacteria > Pseudomonadota > Alphaproteobacteria > DSM-16000 > Inquilinaceae > JAVJUS01. The sequence continues at coordinate 16,411 of JAVJUS010000101.1, read as the reverse complement.
TTGTTCAGCGACAGGCCGACGATGCAGAACCACTCCCGCCGGACGAGATCGGTAAGCTGTCGGCGCGTGGCCGACGGCGGAGCCTTCACGGTCCAGCCGGCACGCGCGAAGAAGTCGCCGACCATGAGCGCGCCGAAGGTGTGATGTTCGCCCGCCACCGGGGCGATCAGGGCGCGCCGGCCGCTGAGCGGCGGATCGGCCTCGTTGAGGAAGGCGGGGCTCATTTCCCGCATGATCTGCTGCAGCCGTCCCAGCCCCACCGTGACCTGGGCGAAGTCCGCGTGGTCCTCCTCCCACAGGGTTCCGAGATGTTGGGCCGACGGCGCGAGCAGGTCGAGGTAGATCGATTCCATCGAGGTGCCGCGCAGGCGCAGCCAGTCGATATAGGATGCCGCCACGCGATCGCCGCGCGTCAGGACCAGCCCCGCGAACTCCTTCACGTCGCCGGAGTCGGGCTGCCAGTCCGGCGCCCCACGCCGCGCCGTTTCGCGCCGGTTCGCCCGCCCGGCGCGCACGAGATTCGGCACGATCTCGGTCTCGATGGTGTGGGCCAGTCGCGTCAGGCCGGACTGGCCGAGCGCCGAGGGTCCGGCCGGCGATTCGGGCCGACGGGCCTCGAACGGCTCGTGGATCGACGAGGGCGCGCGCGCGACCCATGGCGTCAAGCCCCCGCCGACCGCCGGGCCGGGAGCGTCGCCCGGCACGTCGTCCGCTGGCAGCCGGAGTGACGCCCCCCGGAGCGACGATCCGTCGTCCTGCGCCGGATCGTCGAGACGGTCACCTGCCGCAGGTCGCCTGTAGCCAGCCATCGGGGGCCTCCCTTGACTGTAGGAGCGCTGGCCAAGAGACCGGAGCGATCGCCCATCGAGAGGCCCTCCCAAGGGCCAGGGACCCGGATCGCCACGATGGGGCCCGGCCTGACCGCCGGGCATCCGGTGACGATCCCTGTTCGATCGCTCTATCTCAGCGCCCCTACACGCGGTTGTCAACGCCCGTTGACGTCATTCGATGTTGACGGTCCGGGTTGCCGGTTCTTCTTGACGGCCTCCTTGTCGGAGGTCGCTGCCCCGGCCATGGCAGGCGGCTCGGGAGCTCGCGCTCGGGAGCAGATGCTCGGGTCGGGCCGCGCGGACTACGCGCGGAGGACATGGTTCCACCTGACTTCGGCGAACCTTGAAGCATCGTATCGCGGGCAAGCGACCCTGCCCACCCCTTAAGGACCCCCCGCCGCGCGAATTTCCATCAAAACGTTATTGCGGCAGTGCAGCGGGAACGCCCCGGCCCGGAGTGTCAACTGGAACTGACGTCGAGTTATGTTGACACTCTCCGGGACCGTACGTAGAGTCCGAAAAACCGGCATCCCGTCAGGGAAAAAGGGGCGATGGGGAATCACGTGCAAGGGTCCGTTCGAAGCCGACCGCTCTATACCGACGAGCAGCGACGTCGACGCGACGCCTCGCCCTGGACGCTCGTCCAGGGCCTGCTCGCCCCGGCGCAGTTCCTCGTCTTCCTGGTGAGCCTGGCGCTGGTGGCGCGCTATCTCGCGACCGGCGAGGGCTACGGCGCGGCCACGATCTCGATCGTCGTCAAGACGCTGGTGCTCTACGCGATCATGATCACCGGCTCGATCTGGGAGAAGGACGTCTTCGGGCGCTATCTCTTCGCCCCGGCCTTCTTCTGGGAGGACGTGGTCAGCATGCTCGTGCTGGCCCTGCACACCGCCTATCTCGTGGCGCTGGCGGGCGGCCTCATGGGCGATACCGCGCTCATGCTCCTGGCCCTGGCGGCCTACGCGACCTACGTCGTCAACGCCGCGCAATTCCTGATCAAACTGCGTGCCGCCCGGCGCGAGGGCGATGCCCGGCCGGCCGGCGCCGATCTCCTGGAGGGCGCGGCATGAGCGCCGAGTCGACACTCGCCGACGCCCCCGTGCCGACGGCCGGTCCGGGCTGCACCGACGCCCCGGTCCTGCGCGAGCGCGGCCAGCGCGAGGTGTTCTGCGGGCTGACGGGCATCGTCTGGCTGCACCGCAAGATCCAGGACGCCTTCTTCCTGGTGGTCGGCTCGCGCACCTGCGCGCACCTGATCCAGTCGGCCGCCGGCGTCATGATCTTCGCCGAGCCCCGCTTCGCCACGGCGATCATCGAGGAGCGCGATCTGGCCGGCCTCAACGACGCCAACGACGAGCTCGACCGCGTGGTCGCGCGGCTGCTGGAGCGCCGGCCGGACATCAAGATGCTCTTCCTGGTGGGCTCCTGCCCGTCGGAGGTCATCAAGCTCGACCTGTCGCGCGCGGCGCTGCGCCTGTCCCGGCAGTATTCGCCCGACGTGCGGATCCTCAACTACTCCGGCAGCGGCATCGAGACGACCTTCACCCAGGGCGAGGACGCCTGCCTCGCCTCGCTGGTGCCGGAGCTGCCGGCCGAGTCGCCCACGGCGGAGCCGTCGCTCCTGGTCGTCGGCGCCCTGGCAGACGTGGTCGAGGACCAGTTCCGCCGCCAGTTCGAGGCGATGGGCGTCGGGCCGGTCCGGTTCCTGCCGCCGCGCCGGTCGGCCGAGCTGCCGCCGGTCGGGCCGAACACCTCCCTTCTCCTGGCCCAGCCCTTCCTGGGCGATACCGGCAAGGCGCTGGAGGATCGGGGCTGTCGCCGGCTGGCCGCGCCCTTTCCGCTCGGCGTCGAGGGCACGACCGGCTGGCTGCGCGCCGCGGCCGACGCCTGGGGCGTGCCGGCCGAGCGCTTCGAGAGCGCGATCGCGCCGGCCCGCGACCGGGCGCGCCACGCGCTGACGCGCTATCGCGAGACGCTGGAGGGCAAGAGCCTCTTCTTCTTCCCCGACTCCCAGCTCGAGATCCCGATCGCGCGCTTCCTGGCGCGCGAGGCGGGCGTCCGGCTGGTCGAGGTCGGCACGCCCTATCTGCACAAGGCCCATCTGGCCGAGGAGCTGGCCCTGCTGCCCGAGGGCACCGGGCTCAGCGAGGGCCAGGACGTCGAGCGCCAGCTCGACCGCTGCCGCGAGGCGCATCCCGACCTGGTGGTCTGCGGCCTCGGCCTCGCCAATCCGCTGGAGGCCGACGGCATGACCACGAAGTGGTCGATCGAGCTCGTCTTCACGCCGATCCAGGGCTTCGACCAGGCCGCCGACCTGGCCGAGCTCTTCGCCCGGCCGCTGGTCCGGCGCACGAAACTGCGGGTCTGACGCGATGCAGCTGACCGTCTGGACATACGAAGGCCCGCCGCATGTCGGCGCCATGCGCGTCGCCACGGCGATGAAGGGCGTGCACTACGTGCTGCACGCGCCGCAGGGCGACACCTACGCCGATCTGCTGTTCACGATGATCGAGCGGCGCCAGGCGCGGCCGCCGGTGACCTACACCACCTTCCAGGCGCGCGACCTGGGCGGCGACACGGCGGAGCTGTTCAAGACCGCCGCGAAGGACGCCTTCGAGCGCTTCCGCCCCGACGCGATGCTGGTCGGCGCCTCCTGCACGGCGGAGCTGATCCAGGACGACCCGGGCGGCCTCGCCCGTGCTCTGAACCTGCCGGTGCCGGTCGTCCCGCTGGAGCTGCCCTCCTACCAGCGCAAGGAGAACTGGGGCGCGGCGGAGACCTTCTACCATCTGGTCCGGGCGCTGGCCGGCCCGCACGCCCCGGCCCCCGGCCAGCCGCAAGAGCGCGCCCCCGGCCCGCCGCGCTGCAACCTGCTGGGCCCGACCGCGCTGGGCTTCCGCCACCGCGACGACATCGCCGAAGTGCGCCGCCTGCTCGACCGCCTGGGCGTGGAGATCAACGTCATCGCCCCGCTCGACGCCACGCCCGCCGACATCGCGCGGCTGGGCGAAGCCGACATGAACATCGTGCTCTACCCGGAGACCGGCGAGACCGCGGCGCGGTGGCTGGAGCGCACCTTCAAGCAGAAGACGGTGCGCACGGTACCGATCGGCGTCGGCGCGACCCGCGACTTCGTCGAGGAGGTCGCCGCCCATGCCGGGGTCGACGCCGCCCCGGTGCTCGCCGACCTGGAGCCGCGCCTGCCCTGGTACTCGCGGTCGGTCGACTCGACCTACCTGACCGGCAAGCGGGTCTTCATCTTCGCCGACGCGACCCACGCGCTGGCCGCCGCCCGGGTGGCGATCGAGGAATTCGGCTTCACGGTCGTGGGCCTGGGCACGTATTCGCGCGAATTCGCCCGCGACATCCGCGCCGCCGCGGCGGACTACGGCGTCGAGCCGCTGATCACCGACGACTATCTGGAGGTCGAGGAGGCGATCCAGGCGGCCGAGCCGGAGCTCGTGCTGGGCACGCAGATGGAACGCCACATCGCCAAGCGGCTGGGCATCGGCTGCGCGGTGATCTCCGCCCCCGTCCACGTCCAGGACTTCCCCGCCCGCTACGCCCCGCAGATGGGGGTCGAGGGCGCCAATGTCCTGTTCGACACCTGGGTCCACCCGCTGATGATGGGCCTGGAGGAGCACCTCCTGGGCATGTTCCGGGAGGACTTCGAGTTCCACGACGACGCCAAGGCCTCCCATCTGGCGACCGCGCCCGGCCACCGGCCGGACGCCCGGGCGCCGGAGGCGCCGGCCGGCTCCGCGCTCGCGGACGTCGCGGTCGACGCCGAGGTCGGTGGGGTCGATCCGACCGCGATCGCCGACGAGCCGGCGGCAGACGGTACCGATGCGGCGCCGCCCTGGGCGGCCGACGCCGAGAAAGAGCTGCGCAAGATCCCGTTCTTCGTCCGCGGCAAGGCTCGCCGGAACACCGAGCGATTCGCCCGGGACCAGGGGCTCGCCACGATCACAGTCGAGACGCTCTACGATGCCAAAGCGCATTTCGGCCGCTGAGACCGCCACGGCGCAAGACGCCGGGACGCCCGTGCGGGTCGTCCTGATCACGCTCGACCGCCATCTGGCCAGCGCGACCCATCGCGCGGCCAAGACGCTGAAGCGCGACCTGCCCGCGCTGGAGCTGTCCTTCCACGCCGCGACCGACTGGGCGAACGATCCCGACTCGCTGGCGCGCTGCAAGGCGGATATCGCCACCGGCGACATCGTCATCGCGACGATGCTGTTCGTCGAGGAGCATATCCAGGCGGTGCTGCCCGACCTCCAGGCGCGGCGGGATCACTGCGACGCGATGGTCGGCTGCATCTCCGCCGGCGAGATCGTGAAGCTGACGCGGCTCGGCCGGTTCTCCATGGACGGGCGCAACCAGGGTGGCATGACCTCCCTGCTCAAGCGGCTGCGCGGCCAGAAGAAGAAGCCGGGCGAGAGCGCGGGCGCGCAGCAGGTCGCGATGCTCAAGCGGCTGCCCAAGATCCTGCGGTTCGTGCCCGGCACGGCGCAGGACGTCCGGGCCTATTTCCTGACGCTGCAGTACTGGCTGGCGGGTTCGGAGCGCAACATCGCCCAGCTCGTGCGCTTCCTGATCGACCGCTACGCCGACGGCGACCGGCGCGCCCTGCGCGGCGCCCTGCCCGCCCGCTCGCCGGTCGAGTATCCCGATCTGGGCCTCTACCACCCCGGCGCGGGCGCCGGCATCGTCGAGACGCTCGACGGCCTGCCAGCGCGCGCCGGCGCCGACGGCCGCCCGACGACGGGGCGGGTCGGGCTCCTGCTCATGCGCTCCTACGTCCTGGCCGGCGACACGCGCCACTACGACGGCGTGATCGAGACGCTGGAGGCGCGCGGGCTGGAGGTCGTGCCGGCCTTCGCCATGGGCCTCGACCAGCGCCCGGCGATCGAGCGCTACTTCCTCGAGGACGGCCGGCCGACGATCGACGCCGTGGTGTCCCTGACCGGCTTCTCGCTGGTCGGCGGACCCGCCTACAACGACGCCGCCGCCGCCGAGGCGATGCTGAGCCGGCTCGACGTGCCCTACATCGCCGCCCAGGCGGTGGAGTTCCAGAGCCTGGAGCAGTGGGGCGCCTCGACCCGCGGCCTGATGCCGGTCGAATCGACCATCCAGATCGCCATCCCCGAGCTCGACGGCGCGACCGGCTCGACCGTCTTCGGCGGCCGGTCCTCGGGCGCCGCCGTCGCGTGCACGGGCTGCCACCGGTCTTGCGTCTTCCCGACCGACACCGCCCAGGACATGCAGGTCTGCGCCGACCGGGCCGAGGCGCTGGCCGATCGGGTGGCGCGCCTCGTCTCCCTGCGCCGGGCCGAGCGGGCCGAACGCAAGGTCGCCGTGGTCCTGTTCAACTTCCCGCCCAACAGCGGGGCGACGGGCACGGCCGCCTATCTCGACGTCTTCGCCTCGCTCCACGCCACGCTGACGGCGATGAAGGCCGAGGGCTACGCGGTCGAGGTGCCGGAGAGCGTGGACGCCCTGCGCGCGCGCCTGCTGGAGGGCAACGCCGCCGAGCACGGCGCCGACGCCAATGTCCACGCGGTCGTCCCGGTCGACGACCATGTCCGGCGCGAGCGCTGGCTGGCCGATATCGAGGCCGCCTGGGGCCCGGCGCCTGGCCGGCAGCAGACCGACGGCCGCGGCCTGTTCGTCCTGGGGGCCGAGTTCGGCAACGTCTTCGTCGGCGTCCAGCCGGGCTTCGGCTACGAGGGCGACCCGATGCGCCTGCTCTTCGAGCAGGGCTTCGCGCCGACCCACGCCTTCAGCGCTTTCTATCGCTGGCTGCGGGAGGACTACGGCGCCCACGCGGTCCTGCATTTCGGCACCCACGGCGCGCTGGAGTTCATGCCGGGCAAGCAGGCCGGCATGTCCGGCGCCTGCTGGCCCGACCGGCTGATCGGCGACCTGCCGAACTTCTACCTCTACGCCGCCAACAACCCGTCAGAGGGCACGATCGCCAAGCGCCGGTCGGGGGCGACGCTGCTGAGCTACATGACGCCGCCGGTGACCCATGCCGGGCTCTATCGCGGGCTGAAGGACCTGCGCGCCTCGCTCGACCACTGGCGCCGCCTGCCGCCCGACGCGGGCCAGGAGCGCGCGGACCTCGCCGCGCTGATCCAGGCCCAGGCCGCGGAGATCGATCTGGCCCCGGCCGAGCCCGCCTGGGACGGCGAGGCCGAGGCGCGCGTCACGGCAATGGCGAGCGAGCTCGACGAGATCGAGCGCTCGCTGATCCCGCACGGCCTGCATGTGGTCGGCACGCCGCCGGATGTCGCCGAGCGCGCCGACCTGCTGTTCGCGATGGCCGAGCTCGAGCCCGCCACGGCGCCCTCGCGCGCGGCGGTCGAGGCGCTGGTCGCCGGCGGGTCGCCGGCAGAGGCGGCCCGGCTCGACGGCCACGGCGAGGACGAGGCCCGCATCGCGATCCTCGACGGCCTCGCCCGCGCCAACGACCGGATGGGCCAGGACAGCGAGCTCGCCGGCATCCTGCACGCGCTCGACGGCGGCTTCATCGCGCCGGCGCCGGGCGGCGACCTGCTGCGCACGCCGGACATCCTGCCGACGGGCCGGAACCTGCACGGCTTCGACCCGTTCCGCATTCCCAGCGCCTTCGCCGTGGCCGACGGCGCGCGCCAGGCCGAGCGGCTGCTCGCCCGCCACACGGCGGAAGGCAACGCCCTGCCGGAGTCGATCGCCTTCGTGCTCTGGGGCACCGACAACCTGAAGAGCGAGGGCGGCCCGATCGGCCAGGTCCTGGCCCTGCTGGGCGCGCGCCCGCGCTTCGACGGCTACGGCCGGCTATGCGGCGCGAACCTGATCCCGCTGGAGGAGCTGGGCCGGCCGCGCATCGACGTGGTGGTCACACTCTCGGGCATCTTCCGCGACCTGCTGCCGCTCCAGACCAAGCTGCTGGCCGAGGCCACCTGGCTCGCCGCCTCGGCCGACGAGCCGGTCGAGCACAACTTCGTGCGCCGCCACGCGCTGGCCTATCAGGCCGAGCACGGCTGCGACCTGGAGGCCGCTGCGCTGCGCGTCTTCTCCAACGCCGACGGCGCCTACGGCTCCAACGTCAACCAGCTGATCGAGAGCGGCGCCTGGTCCGACGAGGATGAGCTCGCCGACGCCTACACCAAGCGCAAGTGCTTCGCCTACGGCCGCTCCGGCCAGCCGGTCAAGCAGACCGAGCTGCTGCAGTCCATGCTGGGCGACGTCTCGCTGGCCTACCAGAACCTGGAGTCGGTCGAGGTCGGGATCACCACGGTCGATCACTACTTCGACACGCTGGGCGGGATCGGCCGCGCGGTCCAGCGTGCCCAGGGCAAGGGCGTGCCGGTCTATATCGGCGACCAGACCCGCGGCGAGGGAACGGTGCGCACGCTGGGCGAGCAGGTCGCGCTCGAAACCCGGACGCGGATCCTCAATCCGCGCTGGTACGAGGGCATGCTCAAGCACGGCTACGAGGGCGTGCGCCAGATCGAGGCGACGGTCACCAACACCATGGGCTGGTCGGCGACCACCGGGCAGGTCTCGCCCTGGGTCTACCGCCAGCTCACCCAGACCTTCGTGCTCGACCCGGAGATGCGCGCCCGGCTCGCGGAGCTCAATCCGAAGGCCTCGGCGCGGGTCGCCAACCGCCTGCTGGAAGCCCACGAACGCAAGTACTGGACGCCGGACGACGCGACACTCGACGCGCTGCGCCGCGCCGGCGAGGAACTCGAAGACCGCCTCGAGGGCGTGACGGAAGGCGTCGCCGCCTGATCGCCAGCGAGCCACTGAATGCCGACAGGACCGGGCCTTCCTCCGCCCGGCCCGGATCGCCAAGGAGAGTACCCCGATGACCGTCACCCTCGACCGGCCCAAGCCCAGCAAGACGCGCGGCGACGGCGAAGGCAGCGTCCAGGTCCACACCGACCCCAACGCCCGCATCGAGGGCGCGAAGGTCTTCGCCATGTACGGCAAGGGCGGTATCGGCAAGTCGACCACCTCGTCGAACCTGTCGGTGGCCTTCTCCAAGCTCGGCAAGCGGGTCCTGCAGATCGGCTGCGATCCGAAGCACGACTCGACCTTCACGCTGACCAAGTCGCTGGTGCCGACGGTCATCGACGTGCTGGAGCAGGTGAACTTCCACCCCGAGGAGCTGCGGGTCGAGGACTTCGTCTACGAAGGCTACAACGGCGTCATGTGCGTCGAGGCCGGCGGCCCGCCCGCGGGCACGGGCTGCGGCGGCTACGTCGTCGGCCAGACGGTCAAGCTGCTCAAGGAGCACCACCTGCTCGAGGACACCGACGTGGTGATCTTCGACGTGCTGGGCGACGTGGTCTGCGGCGGCTTCGCCGCGCCGCTGCAATACGCCGACCGGGCGATGATCGTCACCGCCAACGACTTCGACTCGCTCTACGCGATGAACCGGATCGTCGCGGCGATCAACGCCAAGTCGAAGAACTACGAGGTCCGCCTGGGCGGCGTGATCGCCAACCGGTCCAAGGCGACCGACCAGATCGACCGGTTCAACGAGGCCATCGGCCTCAAGACCATGGCCCATCTGCCGGATCTCGACGTCATCCGGCAGAGCCGGCTGAAGAAATCCACCCTGTTCGAGATGGACCCGACCCCGGAGGTCGAGGCGGTCCAGGCCGAGTACATGCGCCTGGCCGAGACCCTGTGGGCCGGTACCGACCCGCTGGTCGCCGAGCCCCTTCGCGACCGCGACATCTTCGAACTCCTGGGCTTCGACTGAGGACGCCCGCGATGCCGACCGCCACCTATCAGCGCCGCCGCGGCCAGCTCGAGCTCTACTTCGACCGCACGGCGGCCGAGGCCTGGTCTCGGCTGACCGCCGACGGCCCGGTCAGCCGGATCCGCGCGACGGTGCGCGCCGGGCGTGACCGGATGCGCGCGACGCTGCTCTCCTGGCTGCCGGAGGACCTGACCGGCCGGCGCGTGCTCGATGCCGGCTGCGGCACCGGCGCGCTGTCGGTCGAGGCCGCGCGGCGCGGGGCCGAGGTGGTCGCGATCGACCTCTCGGGCACGCTCGTCGGCTTGGCGCGCGAGCGCCTGCCGGCCGATCTTGCGGCCGGGGCCAGCGGGCCGGGCAGCATCGACTTCCGCGTCGGCGACATGCTCGACGAGGGGCTCGGCCGGTTCGACCACGTCGTCGCCATGGACTCCCTGATCCACTACGACACCGCCGACATGGTGCGCGTGCTCGAACGGCTGGGCGAGCGCACCGAGCACTCCATGGTCGTCACCTTCGCGCCGCGCACTGCGGCGCTGACGGTGATGCACACGGTCGGCCGCGCCTTCCCGCGCGGCGACCGGGCGCCGCTGATCGAGCCGGTGAGCCCGCGCGCGCTCGACCGCCGCATGGCGGCGTCGGACCGCCTCACCGGCTGGACGTCGGGCCGTACCGAGCGTGTGTCGAGCGGCTTCTACATCTCCCAGGGCCTGGAGGTGTGCCGGCGATGACCCGCCTGTCCGACACTTTCCGGCGCGGCTGGATGGAGCTGGCGCCCAGGTTCCTGCCCTTCGCCGACGCGGCGTCCGAGGACCTGCCCCTCGGGCGGCTCCTCAGGCTGTCGCTGTTCCAGGTGTCGGTCGGCATCGCGATCGTGCTGCTCACGGGCACGCTCAACCGGGTCATGATCCTGGAGCTGGGCGTGCCGGCCTGGCTGGTCGCCTCGATGGTCTCCCTGCCGCTGGTCTTCGCGCCGTTCCGGGCGCTGATCGGCTTCCGCTCCGACACGCACCGCTCGGCGCTGGGCTGGCGACGCGTACCCTATATCTGGATGGGCACGCTGATGCAGTTCGGCGGGCTCGCGATCATGCCCTTCGCGCTGCTGGTGCTGTCGGGCCAGGGCAACGGGCCCGCGGTCTACGGCCAGATCGGCGCGGCGCTCGCCTTCCTGCTGGTCGGGGCCGGGCTGCACACGACCCAGACGGCCGGCCTCGCCCTGGCGACCGATGTGGCGCCGGCGGAGACGCGGCCGCGGGTGGTAGCATTGCTCTACGTCATGCTGCTGGCCGGTATGGTCGCCGCGGCACTCGCCTTCGGGCTGCTGCTGGCCGACTACGCCCATACCAAGCTGATCCAGGTGATCCAGGGCGCCGCCGTGGTCACCCTCGTGCTCAACGCCATCGCCCTGTGGAAGCAGGAGGCCCGGCGCCCGACGCCGAAGGCCGAGCGTGCGGCCCCGCGCCCGCCCTTCCGCGAGGCCTGGCGCCGATTCATGGCGGGCGGCCGGTCGAGCCGGCTGCTGGTCGCGGTCGGGCTGGGCACCGCCGGGTTCAGCATGCAGGACATCCTGCTGGAGCCCTATGGCGGCGAAATCCTGGGCCTGTCGGTGAGCGCGACGACGGCGTTGACGGCGCTGCTCGCCGGCGGCTCGCTGGCGGGCTTCGCGCTCGCCGCCCGCGGCCTGAGCCGGGGCAGCGACCCGCACCGCCTGGCGGCGGCGGGCGCTCTGGTCGGCGTCTTCGCCTTTTCCGGGGTGATCTTCGCGGCACCGCTCGACTCGGCGCTGCTGTTCCGGATCGGCACGCTGCTGATCGGCTTTGGCGGCGGACTGTTCGCGGTCGGCACGCTGACCGCGGCCATGGACCTGGCCGAGGGCGGCGCCAGCGGCCTGGCGCTGGGCGCCTGGGGCGCGGTGCAGGCGAGCGCCGCGGGCCTGGCCATCGCGGCGGGCGGCGCGGTGCGCGACATCGTCGCCGACCTGGCGGCTTCCGGCGCCCTCGGCCCGGCGCTGACCGGCAAGGCGACCGGCTACGGCGTCGTCTACCACTTCGAAATCCTGTTGCTGTTCGCGACGATCGCCGCGATCGGCCCGCTGGTACGCCCGAGGCGGCGTGCTTCCGACACACCGTCCGCGGCGCGGCGGCCGGCCAAATTCGGCCTGGCCGAGTTCCCGGGCTGACCCGCTCTTCCGAAGGAGCCTCGACATGACAGCCGGCCTGACCCAACACATCGATGTCGCCCAGGTGGTGCTCTACACCTTCTGGCTCTTCTTCGCGGGGCTGATCTTCTACCTTCGCCGGGAGGACCGGCGGGAAGGCTATCCCCTCGTCTCGGAAGTCTCGGGCGAGCCGGTCGACACCACGTCGGTCCTGCTGCCGGGCAAGAAGCTGTTCTACAAGCCCCATGGCGGGACCGGCGACAGCGGCAAGCCCGACACGCGCCCGATCAAGGGCACGGCGACCGAAGCCTGGTCCGGCTCGCCGTTCGAGCCCGAGGGCGACCCGATGCTCTCCGGCATGGGCCCGGGCGCCTGGGCCGAGCGCTCGGACGAGCCCGACCTGACCCACGAGGGCCATCCCAAGATCGTGCCGATGCGCGTGCTGCCGGAGTTCTCGGTGGCGGCGAGCGACGTCGATCCGCGCGGCCTCGACGTGGTCGGCTGCGACGGCGAGACCGGCGGCACGGTGGTCGACCTCTGGGTCGACCGGGGCGAGCAGCTCATCCGCTACCTCGAGGTCGAGCTGGCCGGTGGCGGCGGCAATTCGGCCCCTGCTCCGGCCGAGAGCGAGGCCGCCGGCGACAGCGAGAGCGCGGCGGCGTCCGAAGGCGCGGGCACCAAGCGGTCGCGCAGGGGGAAGTCGGCCAAGGGCGGCCGGGTGCTGCTGCCCATGACCATGGCCCGGGTCAGCCGCTGGAACGGCAACGTCAAGGTCGACTCGATCCGCGGCCAGCACTTCGCCAACGTGCCGACGCTGGCCAAGCCCGACCAGGTGACCCTGCTCGAGGAAGACAAGATCTGCGCCTACTACTGCGCGGGTCACCTCTATGCCACCCCCGATCGGATTGGACCGGTGCTGTGAGCGGACACGACGACTTCGCCTTCGAGCCGGTCCGCGGCCTGCCCGAGGAGCTTCCCGAGGGCGAGCGGATCCTCTGGCAGGGCGCGCCGGCCTGGCGTTCGCTGGCCCGCAACGCCTTCCACCTTCGCGCGCTCGCGATCTACTTCGCCATCCTGGTCGGCTGGGGCGTGATCGCGGCGCTGTACGACGGCGCGAGCGCCGCCGCCGCGGCGACCGGCGCCGCCCGGCTGGGAGCGGTGGCCTTGGTCGCCCTGGCGCTGGTCGGGCTCTTCGCCTGGCTGACGGCGCGCACGACGGTCTACACGATCACCAACCGCCGGGTCGTGATGCGCTTCGGCATCGCCCTGCCGATGACCATCAACCTGCCCTTCCGGCGCGTCGACGGCGCCTCGGTCAAGCATCACCGGGACGGCAGCGGCGACATCCCGCTGCGCCTCGCCGGCGCCGACCGGATTGCCTACCTGCACCTGTGGCCGCATGTCCGGCCGTGGCGCTTCTCGCGCACCGAGCCGATGCTGCGTGGGGTGCCCGACGCCTCGCACGTGGCCGAGATCCTGGCAAGCGCCGTGACCGAGTCCCAGTCGCCGGCCGGGCGGGGCGCCCGCCTCGCGGCGACGACGGACCGCCCGGCGGCCGCCGCCGAGCCGGCGCCGGTTCCGGCCGGTGTCGCCGGCATGGCCCATGCCGGCGGATTCGACAGGAGGACGGCATGAGCGATCCGTTCGGCGACCGCCCCTTCCCGAAGGGCGCGCTGCTTGGTGCGGCGGCCCTGATCGGGTTCTCGATCGTCACCGCGGGCATCGGCCGGCTGACCGACTTCGGCACGGTGACGCCGCCCGACGCGGAGCCCAGGGTGGTGCGCGAGCTGGCCTTCGAGGACCGGGCCGACGGCTCCGTCGCGGTCTATGACGTCGAGATCGCCCAGGCCGCGCCGGTCGCCGTCCTCGATCCCGGCACCAACGGCTTCGTGCGCGGCGTGATGCGCGGGATGGCCCGGCACCGCAAGCTCGAGGGGGTGGGCACGGCGCCGCCCTTCGTCCTGACCAACTGGGACGACGGCCGGCTGACGCTCGAAGATCCCACGACCGGCCGCGAGGTGGAGATCAACGCCTTCGGCCGGACCCAGATCGAGGCCTTCGCCACCCTGTTGTCGGCGGGCCCGGCCGGCACGGAGACCGCGGCCAACGCGGTCGATCCGGCCGCCGTCACGGGGAGCACGCCCAGATGATCGCCGCCCTCTTCGGCCCTCGCGAGCGCATCGACGTGGCCTGCCGCGTCGAGGTGGCCAACACCTTCGAGAGCCTGCACGCCCATGTGGAGCTCGACGGCGACCTGCCGATCCATCCGGGCGACGAGGTCACGGTCCACGGCGATCCGATCCACCCGGATTTCGGGGAGACGGTGGTCGAGCGCCGGCGGGCCACGGTGATCCGCGCGCGGCCGCTTGAGCGGCTGTGGACGCGGCTGACCGGCGATCTGGAATTCATGGAGCTGGTCGATCTCAGCTTCACCGACAGGAGAGCGCTATGACCGCGGTAATGGCCGACGACGTCCCGGCGCGCCCGCACAAGGCGGACGCGGCGCCGAACGAGACGACGCTCACGGTGGCGCGCACCAACACGGTTCTGGCGCCACGCTTCTACACGACCGACTTCGACGCGCTCGACCGCATCGACGTGTCGCCCGTGCGCGAGGAATGGGACGCGCTGATCGCCGAGATGCGCGAGGACCGCAACAAGCGGCACTTCACGCGCCAAGGCGAATGGGACTTCGACATCGACGACCTGCCGGAGGACCTGCAGAAGGAGCTGGTCGACTTCCTGGTCAGCTCGCTGACGGCGGAGTTCTCGGGCTGCGTCCTCTACGCCGAGATGCGCAAGCGCGGCACCAACAAGGACATCATCGAGCTGTTCAAGCTGATGAGCCGCGACGAGGCGCGCCATGCCGGGTTCATCAACGATGCCCTGAAGGACATCGGCATCGGCATCGACCTGCGCTTCCTGACCAAGGCGAAGAAGTACACCTTCTTCAAGCCGAAGTTCATCTTCTACGCGGTCTATCTGTCGGAGAAGATCGGCTACGCGCGCTACATCACGATCTACCGGCACCTGGAGAAGCACCCGGAGCTGCGCTTCCACCCGATCTTCAAGTGGTTCGAGCAGTGGTGCAACGACGAGTTCCGCCACGGCGAGGCCTTCGCCCTGCTGATGCGCGCCGATCCGAAGACGCTGAGCGGGCTCAACAAGCTCTGGGTCAAGTTCTTCCAGCTCGCCGTCTACGCCACGATGTATGTCCGCGACCATTCGCGGCCGGCCTTTCACCGGGAGCTGAAGCTGGATCCGACCGAATACGACATGACCGTGTTCGAGATCACGCGCGACATCTCGCGCCAGGTGTTCCCGGTCCTGCTCGACATCGACAACCCGCGCTTCCTCGAGGGCATGGAGCGCCTGCGCAAGGGCTCCGACGCGATCGACGCGGCCAAGGCGCAGGGCGGCGTCGCCGGGCTCGTCAAGCGCGGGATCGCAACGGCGCGCGTCGCCTCCGCGTTCGCCGGGCTCTACCTGATGCGCGGCCGGCGCAACACCCTGCCGGCGGTCAGCCGCCGCCAGCCCGCCTGGTAGGCGTCGGAATCGCCGGCCGATGATCGAGCTCGCCCCGCCCCTGCTGGTCGCGGTGTTCCTGTGGTGGTTCGGCACAGGGGCGATCCTGCTCGCCGACGGCCTGCCGCGGAGCAGCCGGCGGACGGGCCTGGTCGTCGCCTCGCTGTTCGCCGGCGGGGCGGTCGCCGGGATCGTCGCGGCGCGGGGCGAGGCGACGCCGGCCGGGGCCTATGTCGGCTTCGGCTGCGCGCTCGTGCTCTGGGGCTGGCACGAGGCGAGCTTCCTGATGGGCGTGCTGACCGGCCCCCGGCGCACCCCCTGCCCGCCCGGCCTCGCCGGCTGGGCCCGATTCCGCGCGGCGACGGCCACGGTGATCCATCACGAGATCGCGCTGGCGCTGACCGCGGCGGGGCTGGTCGCGGCGACCTGGGGCGCGCCGAACCGGATCGCCGCCTGGACCTTCGCGATCCTCTGGATCATGCGGCTGAGCACCAAGTTCAACATCTTCCTGGGTGTCCCGGCGCTCACCGACGAGTTCCTGCCGGCCCGGCTGCGCTATCTCGAGACCTATTTCCGCAAGGCCCGGCCGACACTGCTCTTCCCCGCCTCGGTCGCCGGCGCCGCCGCGCTGACCGCGGTTCTGGCGAGCCTGGCGCTGGGCGCCGGTGCCGACGCCTATGAGCGCACGGGCTACGCTCTGGTCGCCACCCTGGCCGCGCTCGGGCTGATCGAGCACGGCTTCATGGTCCTGCCGATCCGCGACGCGGCGCTCTGGCGCTGGGCGCTCAAGGGGCGCGACGCGCTGCGCGCGACGGCCCGGACCGCTGCTGCCGCCGATACCCACCGACCCGAGGGCGACGCCGCGCCGGCGACGCCCCATCCGATGCCCACCCCCCTCGACAAGGCTCCGGGGCGTTTCAAGACCGCCTCCGCCTTTCCGCGCCCCGTGCCGGGGCCGGCCGCGCCGAGCGATTGGAGATGACGATGGACTACGATGGCCTGTTCCGCCAGTCGATCGAGGCCCTGAAGGCCGACGGCCGGTACCGGATGTTCGCGGAGCTGGAGCGTCACGCGGGCCGGTTTCCGGGGGCGACGCATCACGGCCACGGGGCGGTGAACCTGGCGGGCCGGGAGGCGCAGTGC
>JAVJUS010000100.1:0-14296 GCA_040220455.1 Azospirillaceae bacterium | reverse complement strand
CGAGACGTCGGGCTCGCTCACGATCGACCGACCTACGGGGACGGTGAAAAGTAGGTCGGCTGAGCGAAGCGAACCCGACACGCACGGACGGGCCGGATGTCCGAGACGTCGGGCTCGCTCACGCTCGACCGATCTACGGGTCGGCGCGGCGTTGGTCGCGAGGCGACGCCCGGTCGGGGCGCGCCGGACGGCCGGCCGTGGTAGTCTCCCGGGCGATGAACGACCCGCAGCCCCTGGTGATCGCGATCTATGTCGGCGGCTTCGCGCTTGCCGCCGCGGTCAATTTCTACGCCCTCTGGATCCTGCTGACCGACGAGATCGGCCGCAAGCGCCGGCCGGAAGACGTGCCCGACACGGTCGACTTCCCGGCCGGCCCGGGTCTCGGCCAACGCCGCCGCCTGCCGGCCGCGCGGAACGGTCATTCCCCCACGAGCCAGGCGACCGAGGCCGCGGCGCCTTCCTCCCCGCCCGCGCCGGACAGCACCGGCCCAAGGCGCTCGAGCGCGGCGCGAGCCGCCTCGTCCCAGCCATAGGGCGGGTTGATCACGACCAGGCCGCAGCCCGACAGCCGGCCCGGATCGTCGGGCCGGGCCCACAGGAATTCCGCCACCGCGATCCGGCGAAGCCCGGCGGCGGCGAGGTCGCCCAGGAAAGCGTCGACCGGCGCGCGCAGCTTGATCGGGTACCACACCGCGTAGACCCCGGTCGGCCAGCGCCGGTTCGCGGCCTCCAGCGCGCGGACGGCGCGGGCGAACTCGTCGTTCACCTCGTAGGGCGGGTCGACCAGGACGAGGCCGCGCCGCTCGGCCGGCGGCAGCAGGGCCTTGAGCGCCTCGTAGCCGTCGCGGTGATGGACCGAGACCGCGGCGTCGCCGGCGAAGCGTCGGCGCAGGACGGCGACGTCGTCGGGGTGCTTCTCCACGCAAATCAGCCGGTCGCCCGGCCGCAGCAGGTCGCGCACCAGCACCGGCGAGCCGGGATAGATCGCGAGCCCGCCGCCCGGATTGGCCCGACGCACGGCGGCGAGATAGGCAGCCGCGCCGGCGGGCGGGTCGGCCGCCGCCAGCAGCCGGGCGATCCCGGCCTCGAACTCGCGCGTGCGTTGCGGCGCCTCGGCGGTCAGGTCGTAGTCGCCCAGCCCGGCGAAGGCGTCGAGCACGGCGATCGACTTCGGCTTGCGGGTCAGCGCCTCGACCAGCAGGACGACCAGGAGGTGCTTGACCACGTCGGCCGGGTTGCCGGCGTGATAGGCGTGGCGGTAGTTCATGGGCCCGCCTCATACGCCGGCCGCGCCCCCTGCGCCAAGAGGCCCGGGCCGTCGGCGGCGGACGCCGCCCGGCGTCAGGTGCCGGACATCGCCCGCCGGCGCTGGGCGGAGGCGAGCAGCCCCTCCAGGAAGGCGAAGCCCGACGCCGAGAGGTCGCGGAACCTCAGCGCCGTCAGCCCGGACTCCGTATCGACCCGGACGACCGTGGCCATGAAGGCGACGATGCGGTCTTGCGCGGATTCCGCCGCCAGGAAGCCCTGGACGTCCTGGTCCACCGCCAGGCCGGGATCGACGCCGACCAGGGCGACACCGCCCAGCGACCAGTCCGTCGTGCGATAGGTGGTCTCCCCCACGGTCACCAACAGGACCGGATGGTCGTGGCGGACATCGCGCCTGAGATTGCCGCGATAGATCTGACCCATGGACGTCGGCTCCCACTCCGGCGGCCGCTTGCCGTCCGGCGCCCCGCGCGCCGTCGCCGCCGATTCGACAACCCTAGGCCGTGACGATGAACGGGACGTTACCGACGCCCCGCCGCGAATCCGCCGCATTGCCGTCCGAGGGTCGCGGCGACGGGTCGCCCGGCACGGCCACCGCCGGGGTCGCGGCCGGCGCCCCGCTGCCACGCGACCCGACCCGCCGTCCCGCCGGAGCCGCCGGCCGTGCCCGACACTGCCGTCCGATCCCGCTCCCTCGCCGCCGCGGCCCTGGCCCGCGCCAACCGGCTGGCCGCGGCGATCGTCTTCCTGGTCGCCGCCGCCGTCGGCTCCCAGGCCGGGCCGTTCATCGACGCCTATGCCCAGAACCTGGACGGCCGCGCCGCCGAGGCGCGCCGGCAGGTCGAGCGCATCCGCGACCGGGCCGCGGCGGTCGACCTGACGCTGGACGCCTATGTCCGCACCTTCGTGACCGACGAGAACCCGGTCTTCCGTCGCGAGGGCGCCGCGCTTGCCCGGCAGGTGGCGCGTGCCGAGGCGCTGACGGCGACACGAACGGCCCTTGCCGAAGCCGGACCGATCGACCGGCCGGTGGTGTTCCTGCGCGGCCTGGACCCGGACATCGCCCGGGCCGCGGCGCGGGGCTACAGCCCGTCCGTGCCCCTCGATCCGGGCGGGGCGGGCTACGCGCTGGCGGCCGGGCTGGCGGCATGGGCGGCCTGGCACGCGACGGTGGCGCTCGGGCTCCTGGGGGGTGGCGTCGTGGCCCGGACGGCGGGCGGGCTCGCCGGCGGCGGGGGCGAGCGGGCACGGCGCCGGCGTCGGGTCGCCCGCGTCGCTCGCCCGATCAGTCGCCCGAGGAGACAAGCTCCATCCCGGCATCGACCACCCGGGCCGCCGGAAACGTGACCGTGACGATGGTCCCGCGGCCGACCTGGCTGGTCAGCGACAGGGTGCCGTCATGGGCCTCGACGAGGCTGCGGGCGAGCGGCAGGCCGAGCCCGGTCCCCCGCTCGTTGCTGCCGCGGTTGTAGGCGGCCTGGCCGAACGGCTCGAGCACCTTCGGGATGTCGCGCTCGGCGATGCCGACGCCGGTATCGCCGACGGCGATCCACAGCGCCCCGTCATGGGTCATGCCGGCGGAGACGCGCACGCGCCCACCCGACGGCGTGAACTTGACGCTGTTGGTCAGGAGATTGAGCAGCACCTGGCGCACGATCCGCCGGTCCGCCAGCAGGCGGGGCAGGGCGCGTGGCACGGCCTGGTGCAGGTCGACCTCCTCGGCCTGGGCGCGCGGCGCGACGAGGCGCAGGGCCTCCGCGATCGCGTCGGTCAGGTCGATCGGCTCCGCGTCGAGCTCCAGCTTGCCGGCCTCGACCTTGGAGAGGTCGAGCAGATCGTTGATCAGGCTGAGCAGGTGCTCGGCGCTGGCATAGATGTGCTCGGCGTACTCGCCGTAGCGGTCGTTGCCGAGCGAGCCGAAGATGCCGAGCTTCATCGCCTCGGAGAAACCGAGGATGGCGTTGAGCGGCGTACGGATCTCGTGGCTCATGTTGGCCAGGAACTCCGACTTCGCGCGGTTCGCCTCCTCGGCCTGGGTCTTGGCCTGGCGGAGCTGTTCCTGCAGCCGGCGCTCTTCCGTGACGTCGATGATGTAGCTGTCGAAGAAGGTCCGCCCGGACTCCGTATCGGCGACCAGCCAGGCGGTCTCCCGGATCCAGCGGAGCTCTCCCGTTTCCGGGTGGTGCAGGCGGTATTCGAGGGTGAAGTCCCGCCCCTCGGCCTTGCGCCGCCGCTCGGCCTGCTCGTAGGCGGCGCGGTCGTCGGCGTGGATGCTGCGGTACCACAGGTCCAGGTCGATGCGGTCGCCGTCCACGGCGCCGGAGATGGCCCGCGCGTCGCGCCCGTAGATGTAGGTGCCCTCCGTGTCGTAGCCGAAGCGCCCGCCGCCCTCGGCACCGCGGCAGAAGATGATGTCGCGCATGTTGTCGAAGAGCGAGCGGAACCGCTGCTCGCCCTCGCGCAGCGCGGCGTTGGCGCGGCGCAGGGCGGCCGTGCGCTCGCGCACCTCCGCCTCGACGCGGGCGCGGCGATGGCCCTCGCGCATGATGTAGACCGCCGCCATCGCCGAGAGCAGAGTGCCGACGACGAGGATCATCCGCGCTTCGTTGGAGCTCAGGCCGCCGACGAACGCCTCCGACGGCGCATAGGTCACCGACCAGCCGCGCGCCGGCACGGCGAGCTGGCGGCGCTCGACGCGCAGCCCGTCCGGTGCCCCGGGCCCGAGCGCGGCGGGGTCGAAGCCTTCGGGGTCGGCGTAGAGCAGCCCGTCCCGCGCCGGCACGCCCGCGTCCATGATCCGGATATTGAGCTTGCCGGCCGCGAAGTCGGCCATCTGCAGGCGCATCACCGTCGCGATGTCGAGCCCGACCCCGACATAGCCGGCGAGCCGGGCGCGCCGCTCGACCACGCTGTAGGCGGGCGACGGCCCCCGGATCACCGGATGGTACATCAGCACGCCGAAGGCGTCGGAGACCGGCTCCAGCAGCCGGACCGGCGCGGTCGCCGCCGGGCCGCCGCTGTCGCGCGCCCAGCTCAAGGCCGTGCGCCGCTCCAGGTCGCCCGCCAGGTCGAGACCGATCAGGCCCTGGAGTTCCTCCGGCGCGACATAGAGCATCGGCACGATGTCGTGATCCTGCCGGCCCGACAGCGGCTCCAGCGTCGCCGGATCGCGCACCCCCTCCGCCCCGTAGGCACGGACCAGGGCGTTGGCGGCGGCCAGCGCGGTGTCGTCATAGGCCGGTGCCCAGCCGATCGCCAGCATCCCCGGATTGCGGTCGAGCGTCGTCCGGGCGTAATGCGCGAACTCGCCGGAGGTCACCGTTTCCGAGGCCTCGAACAGGCCGGCAAGCGCGTAGAGAGCGTCGACATAGCCCTCGATCGTGCGAACCAGCAGGTTGTGGAACTGGTCGACGGTGGCCTCGAACTCCCGCTCCAGGCGCTCCTCCTGGCGGTGCCGGGCGCTGTCGAAGAGCGCGGCCGTCACGCCGAGACCGAGCATCAGCACGACGATCCCGGCGACCAGCGGGTTCAGGCCCTCACGCGACACGCGGCGACGTCTCCTCGGCGAGGCACGGGCCGGGCGGACCGGCTCGGCGGCGCCGTACAGGCCGGCGCTTTCCGGACTCGGACCGGAACGGGAATGCTGACCAGGGAAAGTTACCACACCGATAACGCGAGGCCCTTCGACCGCTCCGGAGGCCCGACGGCGGCGCCGGCCGGGACCGCGGCGCCAGCGGCCCGATTGCGCCGGCATCGGAACCGCAGGCACCCGTCTCGTTTTCCGGTAGCAGGGCCGGCGCGGCCGGTCAATCGCCAGCCCGGCGTCAATTTTCTACTTCTGGATGCTGCGTATCGATTAGTCTCAATCGGAAAGCGCGGCGACCGCGGCCCGCTCGGGCGGGTCGGCGCCGGCCCGCGCGCAGGTCAGGGCGGAGGCCCGGACTCCCCAATCGAGCGCCGCGGCCGCCGCCTCGGCGGTGGTCTCGTGCAGCCGCGCGGGCGTCAGCAGGCCCGCCTCGTCGAGCGCCGCGAGCAGGCCTGCATGGAAGGTGTCTCCCGCGCCGACGGTGTCGACCACCTCGACCGGGCGGCCGGCCACCGCGGTCTCGCCGAAGCCACCCAGGGCGTGGGCGCCGTCGGCGCCGAGGGTGACGACGACCAGTGCCGGCCCGGCCTCCCGCCAGCGCGCGGCGATAGCCCGCCAGTCCTCTCCCGGATAGAGCCAGTCCAGGTCGGCCCGGCTGACCTTGACGATGTCGACCAGGGGCAGCCAGCCCTCCAGCCGCCGCGTGAACGCCGCCTTGTCCGGGATCAGGGTCGGGCGGATGTTGGGATCGAGCGCGATGACCCGCCGGCCGTGCTCGCTCGCCATCAAGCCGCCCAGGGTCGAGCCCGAGGGCTCGATCGCCAGGGAGAAGGAGCCGAAATGCAGGCAGGTGACGTCGTCGCCCAGATCGGCGGCGATGTCGCCCGGGGCCAGATTGCGGTCGGCCGAGTTCTCGGCGAAGAAGGCGTATTGCGGCTCCTCGCCCTCGGCCAGGCTGACGAAGGCGAGCGTCGTCGGCTGGTCGGCGCGGCGGACATGGCGCGTGTCGACGCCGTTCGCCGCCATGTGGTCGACGATCATGTCGCCGAAGAGGTCGGTCGACAGCCTCGCCAGGAAGCCCGCCGAGCGGTCCAGGCGCGCCACCGCCACGGCGACGTTGAGCGGCGAGCCGCCGACCAGCGGGCGGTAGCCGGACTCCCCGGCCCCACCGGCCATCGGCACGAAGTCGATCAGGGCCTCGCCGCAGCTCACGATCATCGCTACCCGTCCTCCCCGCCCATGGCCGCCGCCGCGGCCTGGTGTTCCGCCGCCGCCCTGGCGCTCGACGGCTCGGCCAGGAGCGCTTCCGCCACCGCCGGCGGCAGCGCCATGGTGTCGATGCCCCGGCGGGCCAGCGCCACCGCGTCCTCGACCGCCCGCACCGAGGCTACGAGGAGGCGCGGTCCCGGCCCGGGCGCGGCGGACAGGATCTCACGCATCGCCGCGACCTCGCCCAGGCCGTCCCGGCCCGCGTCGGTGAGGCGGCCCAGGCGCGGCGCGGCATAGGCGACGCCCAGCGCGCGCGCCGCGAGCACCTGGCCCGCCGCGTGGATGCCGCCCAGGCTGACCCGCACGCCGTCGGCGATCAACCGGCTGACGATCCCCGCCGCGTCGGGCAGGGCGGGCACCGCGACGACGACCCGCGCGTCGAGCGCGGCCAGCGTGCGCGCCGTCGCCTCGGCCGCGTCGGGGGTGGTGCCCCAGGTCTGGAGATGGATCTCCTCGGCGCCGAGCGCGGTCGCCAGCTCGGCCAGCCGGAGCAGGTGGTCGGGCGTGCAGGGCTGGCCGGCCCGGCGCAGCAGCACGGGATCGGTGGTCACGCCATAGACCAGACCCGTCGGCACGATGCGGCGCCAGTCATCCGGCTCGGCGCTGTCGAGATAGAGGCGCAGGCCCGCCGCGCCCGCGCCGGCGGGGTCCGGCATCATCGGCGGCGCGACCTCATCCGGCGCCGCGCGACGCCGCCGCGCGCTTGCCCGACGCCTTGCCGCCGCCCTTCGCGGCAGCCTTGCCCCCCACCTTGCGCGCGGCGCCGGCCTTGCTCCCGGTCGTGGCCGCGTCCTTCGCCGGCGCCTTGCCGGGCGCCTTCGCTGAGGCCCGGGCGTCCGAGCGTGCCGCTGCCGCCTTCGACGTCGCCGCCGCCTCGCCGGTCCCCGTCGCCGGCGCGTCGCGGCGCACCGGCGCCTCGACCGCCGGGGCGTCGGTCCCGGCGAGCTCGTCGGCCTGCTTGCCGTAGGTCTTGAAGCGGGCCAGCACCCGCTGCATCTCGGCGTCGTCCAGGATCACCGGCTCGCCCATCTGGCGCGCCATCCAATACTGCCGGGCCAGCGTCTCCACCTCGACCGCCAGGGCCAGGGCCTTGGCGAGCGTCGGGCCGAAGGCGATCATCCCGTGATTGGCCAGCAGGCAGGCCGACCGCCCCTCCAGCGCCGCGACCATCGCGCGGCTGAGCTCGGCCGTGCCGAAGGTGGCGTAGTCGGCGCAGCGGATGGTCGTGCCGCCGGCGACCGCGATCATGTAGTGAAAGGCCGGGATGTCGACGCGCAGGCAGCTCAGCGCCGTGGCGTAGGGCGCGTGGGTGTGGACCACGGCCCCCGCCTCGGGCCGGGCGCGGTAGATGTCGAGATGCATGCGCCATTCGCTCGACGGCAGCCGGTCGCCGCGATAGCCGCCGCCCAGGTCCATCTCCACCATGTCGGAGGCCGACAGCGCGTCATAGGGCATGCCCGACGGCGTGATGACGAAGCGCTCGGGATCGGCGGTCCGGGCGCTGACATTGCCCGAGGTGCCCTGGTTGATGCCGAGCGCGTTCATCTCCCGGCACGCGGCGATGACCGCCTTGCGCAGCGCCTTGTCGGCGCTCTTGCCGCCCGCGGTCTTGCCTGTTCCCGTCCTGCCCGTGCCGGCCTTGCCGGTACCGGTCTTGGCCATCGCCCCGTCCCCCTTCGACCGGCGCGCCTGCGGGCGCCGACGCCGGGCACTCTAGGGCGTGGCGCGGGGCGGTTCAACACGAGCGGGAACCGGCCCGACCGCGCCCCGCCGCCGCCCCTCTAGCCGCGCGCCGCCGCCTCCGCTAAAACCGGGGCCGCGTTACCACGTGCGAGAGCGCGGGTGCGGCCCGCCGGCAAGAGGATACGGTCGACAATGGCAGAGAGCTCCTACGACGTGATCGTCATCGGCAGCGGCCCGGGCGGCTATGTCTGCGCCATCAAGGCGGCGCAGCTCGGCCTGAAGGTCGCCTGCGTCGAGAAGCGCGAGACGCTGGGCGGCACCTGCCTCAATGTCGGCTGCATCCCGTCCAAGGCGATGCTCCAGTCCTCGGAGAAATTCGAGGAGGCGTCGAAGCACCTGGGCGACTTCGGCGTCAAGGTCGGCAAGGTCGAGCTCGACCTGAAGACCCTCCTCGAGCACAAGGACGACACGGTCAAGTCGAACGTCCAGGGCGTGGAGTACCTGTTCAAGAAGAACAAGATCGACTGGCTGAAGGGCACCGGCAAGATCACCGCCAAGGACACCGTGGAAGTGACCGGCGCCGACGGCAAGGCGAAGAGCCACAAGGCGAAGTCGATCGTCATCGCCACCGGCTCCGGCTCGACCCCGCTGAAGGGCGTGGAGGTCGACGAGACGCGCATCGTCAGCTCGACAGGCGCGCTCGCCCTGCCGGAGGTGCCCAAGTCGATGGTCGTGATCGGCGGCGGCTATATCGGGCTGGAGATGGGCTCGGTCTGGTCGCGGCTGGGTGCCAAGGTGACCGTGGTGGAGTTCCTCGACCGCATCCTGCCGGGTATGGACGGCGAGGTCTCCAAGCAGATGCAGCGCATCCTCAAGCGCCAGGGCCTGGACTTCAAGCTGAAGACCAAGGTGACCGGCGCCAAGGCCTCGAAGTCGGGTGTGAACCTGACGCTCGAGCCCGCCGCCGGCGGCGACGCCGAGACGCTGGAGGCCGACGTGGTGCTCGTCGCCATCGGCCGCTACGCCTACACCGAGGGGCTGGGCCTCGAGGATGTCGGCGTGAAGACCGACGACCGCGGCCGGGTCGAGGTCGACGGCCACTACACGTCCTCGGTCGACGGCATCTACGCCATCGGCGACGTGATCGCCGGCCCGATGCTGGCCCACAAGGCGGAGGAAGAGGGCGTGGCGCTGGCCGAGATCCTGGCCGGCCAGGCGGGGCACGTCACCTACGACGCGATCCCGGGCGTGGTCTACACCGCGCCGGAGGTCGCCCAGGTCGGCCGGACCGAGGAGCAGCTGAAAGAGGCCGGCGTCGCCTACAAGGTCGGCAAGTTTCCCTACACCGCCAACGGGCGCGCCCGGGCGATGCGGGCGACCGACGGCTTCGTCAAGATCCTCGCCGACGAGAGGACCGACCGCATCCTGGGCGTCCACATCCTGGGCGCGGATGCCGGCACGCTGATCGCCGAATGCGCCGTGGCGGTCGAGTTCGGCGCCTCGGCCGAGGATATCGGCCGGACCAGCCACGCCCACCCGACCCTGTCTGAGATCGTCAAGGAAGCCGCGCTCGACGCCACGAACGGCCTGCCGCTGCACATGTAGCGCGACCGGAACGCCGGGCCGGGCCGGCCGACATCGGTGGCGGGGCTGTCATGGAACCGACTCACGCCCACGCTATAGTCCGCCCCGCGAGCCCGCCGGGGCACGGCGCCCCGCGGGACGCGGAGGCGTGGGCGATGCTGCTGGTCAGGCTGACGGCCGGATGGCTGCTGATCGGGGTCGGTACGGTGATCCTGCCGACACCGGTGCCGATCGGGCTGGTCATGGTGATCGTCGGCCTCGCCCTCGTGGCGCCGCGCAGCCGGACGCTGCAGGGCTGGCTGCGCCGGCGTCGGGCGGCCCATCCGGGCCTGTCGCGCCGGCTGGCCGCGATGGCGCCCCGGCTGCCGGGCGCCGCCCGCCGGGTCCTGGAGATCACCGACCCCGCCGCCGGCGCCAATCCCGGCCGGGCAGAGTGACCGCTCCCGAGAGCGCCCCCGCCCCGGGGTCCGGCCCGGCCCCCACCCCGCCGCCCGAGGGGACCGGCCGGGACGCGGAGCGACGGACCGCCCGGCGGCGCCGGCGTCGGCTCTATCTGCGCGTGCTCGGCTGGAGCCTGGTGCCCCTCGGGCTCGCCGGGCTCGTCCTGCCGGTGCTCCAGGGCATCCTGTTCCTGCTGATGGCCGCGGCGATCCTGTCCCGCGTCGATCCCCGGGTCCGCCTGCTGCTCCGGCGCGCGCGCAAGCGCTGGCCGAGCCTCGACCGGAACTACGCCCGGGCGGAGCAGCGCGTGCGGCTCTGGCTCTCCCGCCTGGGCCTGCGCGATCCGTGAGGACCGCCGCCGGCGCCGACCGGCTACTCGCGCGGTCCCGGCCCGTCGCCGCCGTCGTCGATGGCCGCGTCCCGCGCCCGAGCCCGCGCGCGCGGATGGGCCTCGTCGTAGACCGCCATCAGCCGCGCCTCGTCGATCTCCGCATAGCGCTGGGTCGTGCCCAGGTCGGCATGGCCCAGCAACTCCTGGATCGCGCGCAGATCCGCGCCGCCGGCCAGCAGGTGCGTGGCGAAGCTGTGGCGCAGGGCGTGCGGCGTGGCGCTGTCGGGCAGGCCCAGGCGGCGGCGCAGAGCCGCCATGGCGCGCTCGGCCACGGTCGGGCTCAGCCGCGCCCCGCGGGCGCCGCGGAACAGGGGCGCGTCGGCCGCCTCAGGCCAGGGGCAGGCGGCGCGATAGGCCTCCACCGGCGCGCGCACGGCGTCGAGCAGCGGCACGCGGCGCTGCTTGTTGCCCTTGCCGTCGACCGTCAGGGCCGGCGTCCCGGGCTTCGGCCAGTCGCCGAGATCGAGCGCCAGCGCCTCGCCCAGCCGCAGCCCGGCGCCGTAGAGCAGCGCCATCAGCGCCCGGTCGCGCAGGCCGATCCAGGCCGGCCGGCCGGTCTCGTCGGCCTCCGCCTCGGCACTGTCGATCACCGCGCGGGCGTCGGCCTCCGTCAAGGGACGCGGCAGGCGGCGGGCGACCTTGGGCGATCCCAGCAGGGCGAGCGCCGGGTTGTGCATCCGCCCAGACCGGTCGAGCCAGCCGAAGAAGCTGCGCAGCCCCGACAGCCCCCGCGCCCGGCTCGCCGACCCCGCTCCGGAGGCCGCGCGCGCCGCCTGGAAGGCGCGGAAATCCGCCAGCGTCGCCCGCGACAGGGCGTCGAGCCCGGGCGGCCCGCCGGCATGCTCGGCGAAGAAGCGCAGGAAGGCCCGCACATCGCCGTCATAAGCCTCCAGCGTGCGCGGCGAACACCGCCGCTCCACCGCCAGCCACCGCCGCCAGCCCGCGAGCGCGTCGAGGACGTCCGCGCGGGCGGGCAGCAGATCGGGCGACTCGGGGCGGGCGGGGGGCATGGCGGAGTCTCGCCCCGCACCGGCCGGCGACGCAAGTCGCTGGCCGACCCTGGTCGCGGCTACCGGGCGCGCTAACTCCCGGCTTATGCCCGACCTGCCGCTCTTCGACCCGCCCCGCCTGAACGACGGCCTGCCGGCCCTGCCGCCCCGGCTGGCCGAGCGGGTGACGCCGCTCAACGACCGGCCGGTCGCGGCGGACGGGCGCTACGTCCTCTACTGGATGCGCACGGCCGTGCGCGGGCACGACAACCCGGCGCTCGACGCGGCGCTGGCCCTGGCCCGGGCGCTGGGGCTGCCGGCCTTCGTCTATCACGCGCTGGACGAGCGCTACCCTTACGCCTCCGACCGGCACCACACCTTCATCCTGGAGGGCGCGCGCGACGTGGCGGCGGAGCTGGCGGCGCGCGGCATCGGTTACGCCTTCCACCTGTCGCGGCCGGGCCATCGCGGTCCGCACCTGAAGACCCTGGCCGGGGCGGCGGCCTGCACCGTCACCGAGGACATGCCGACGGCACCCATGCGCCGCTGGGCCGAGGCCCTGGCCGGCGCGGCGCCCGGGCCGGTGCTGGCGCTCGACACCGCCTGCACCCTGCCGATGCGCCTCGTCGGCCGGGCCCATGACCGGGCCTTCGCCTTCCGCAAGGCGACGAAGGAGGCGCGCGCCCTGCGGCTGGAGGAGGGCTGGAGCGACGTCGCGCCGCCCGGCCCCGCCTTCCTGCCCGACCTGCCGTTCGCGCCGATGGACCTGGCGAGCGCCGACATCCCGGCCCTGGTCGCCGAGTGCGAAATCGACCACGGCGTCGGCCCGGTGCCGCACACGCCGGGCGGCAGCCGCGCCGGCTATGCCCGCTGGGCGGATTTCCGCGACACCCGCCTGGCGCGCTACGCCAGGCGGCGCAACGACGCCCTGGACCGGACCGCGGTCAGCCGGATGTCGGCCTATCTGCACTACGGCCAGGTCTCGCCCTTCCGGCTCGCGCGCGAGGCGATGGCCAAGGGCGGCGACGGGGCGGAGAAGGTCCTCGACGAGATGCTGGTCTGGCGCGAGCTGGCCCATGTCTTCTGCCGCTTCACGCCCGACCCGGACAGCCTGGACGCGATCCCGGACTGGGCGCGGGAGAGCCTGGCGCGGGCCGAGTTCGACCGCCGCGACGCGCTCGCCTCCTGGGAGACGCTGGCCCGGGCGCGCACCGGCGAGCCGCTGTGGGACGCCGCCCAGCTCTCCCTGCTCCGCCAGGGCGAGCTGCACAACAACCTGCGCATGACCTGGGGCAAGGAGATCCTGGCCTGGACGCCGGACGCCGCGACGGCGCTCGACCGGCTGGTCGATCTCAACCACCGCTACGCGCTCGACGGTCGCGACCCGAACTCCTATGGCGGGCTGCTGTGGTGCCTCGGCGCCTTCGACCGGCCGTTCGACCCGCCGAAGCCGGTCTTCGGCCGGGTGCGCGCACGCTCGGCGGCGGTGCATGCCCGACGCCTCGACCCGGAGGCCTTCCGCGCCTCGGTCGCCGCCCCGGCGATCGTCGAGGCCGCCGGCCGGGCGCCCCCGATCGCCGTCATCGGCGCCGGCATCGCAGGGCTCGCCGCCGCCCGTACGCTCGCCGACCACGGCTACGCGGTGCGCGTCCACGACAAGGGGCGCGGGCCGGGCGGCCGGCTGTCGACGCGGCGCGGCCAGGACGGCACCGCCTTCGACCATGGCGCCCAGTACTTCACCGCCGACGATCCGCGCTTCGCCCGATTCGTCGAAAGCTGGGTCGACGACGGCGTCGCCGCCCGCTGGGAGGCGCCGGTCGCGCGGCTGGCGGCCGGCCGGGCCGAGCCCGCGCCGCCGCGCCGCCGCTTCGTCGGCACGCCGGGGATGAGCGCGGTGATCCGCCACCTGGCCGGCGATCTCGACGTCGCCTTCGGCCGCCGGATCGGGTCGGTCGAGGCCGCGCCGGATGGCGGCTGGCGACTCGTCGCGGCGGCGGACGAGGGCGACGGCGACGAGCCGGCCGAGCAGGCGGAGATCGTGCTGGTCTGCACGCCCGCGCCGCAGGCCGGCCCCCTGCTCGCCCCCGCGCCCGAGCTGGCGCGCGCGGCCGGCGCGGCGTCGATGGCGCCGTGCTGGGCGGTGATGGCCTGGTTCGGCGACGCGGTCGCCCTGCCCGGCGACCCGCCGCCGCAGGCGGCCTTCGTCGAGGACTCGCCGCTCGCCTGGATCGCCCGCGATTCGGCCAAGCCCGGCCGGCCCGCGGGCGAATGCTGGGTGCTCCACGCCACGCCGGCCTGGAGCGCCGAGCATCTGGAGGAAACGCCGGAGGAAATCGTGCCGGCGCTGCTCGACGCCTTCGCCGACGCGGTGGGAGGCAGCTTGCCACCGGCGGTGGGAGCGCGCGGCCACCGCTGGCGTCATGCCCGGGTGATCGGGCCGGCGCCCGGCCCCGACGCCCTGTTCGACCCCGCGCTCGGCCTGGGCGCCGCGGGAGACTGGTGCCGCGGGCCGCGAATCGAGGACGCCTGGCTGAGCGGCGTCGCGCTGGCGGGTCGGGTCCTGGGCGCGATCGCGGGCACCGCGCCGGTGACGGAGCGGGCGCACCTCTCGCCTCGGGCGGTCAAACCCGTAGACCTCTAATAAAAGTTCAAGATTAGGTAAGATTCACACGCTATTTCGCACTCCAACCGCGGCGGGGAGGTCGCGGGCCCGGGGTCTGCCCGGACATCGGCGGACGACCGGGCCGGAAGTCCGTCAATCGGGGTCATCCCGCAGCGCCATGCCGAGCAGGGTCGCGCCGCGACCCCGCGAGCGCGATCCGACGGGGAGTGGGATCTTGCAGCACGCCGACCGCCATGCGGACGCCGAGGGCCGGACGAGTTGCCGTGACCGTCACGCCTGAGCCCCCTCGCCTGGAGGAGACCGAGGGCCGCGACAACGCGGCGCTCGGCGCGCCGGTGCCGCCCGCAGCGCCGGCCGACCCGGGCACGACGCCCGAGGACGGCACCCACGACGATCCGCGCGACCCGGCCGCGACGGGCCCATCGCGGCCGAGCATTCCCTTGCCGGGAGAGGCGACGGCGCGG
>JAVJUS010000099.1:0-39685 GCA_040220455.1 Azospirillaceae bacterium | reverse complement strand
TGCGGCCCGTCTCGCCCGACTCCATTCGAGCCACCACCGCAAGCTTCTCCGACACCGATCTGTGCCGTCCCATCCATCGCCTCCCCTGATGTGACGACTGTGTCCTTTTACCACTGTCTCAAATCAGGGGTGCAGACCAGGGCGGATGCGGCGCGCCTTCTACCCCATCGCCCGGCGCCGTCAGGCGCCTGTAATCAAATAACTTTCGGCCCCGGGCGGCACGGTCGCCGAACCGCGCCAGGCCCCTTCGTGCCTTCGTGGCCTTCGTGGTGGAAATACCCCCTCCGGGCCCCGCCGCTGACGCGTCTTGGTGATCTTGGTGGCCTTGGTGGTGAGACCCCTCTCGATGTCCGCGGACAGACCGATGCCGGGACCCTGATTCCTACCCGGCCAGCCAGTCCTCGATCAGGCGGCGGGCGATGGACTGGCGGGGTGGGACGGCGAAGGGGACCTCGCCGGGGCGGGCGTCGCGGTCCAGGCTCTCCAGGAACGCCCGGTCGTACCAGCCGCCCTCGACCAGCTCCTCGCCGTCGAAGGCGATCTCCGTCGTTGCGGCCCGTGCGAAGAATCCCAGCATCAGCGACTGCGGAAAGGGCCAGGGCTGGCTCGAGTGATAGGCGATGTCGGTGACCTCGATGCCCGACTCCTCGCGGATCTCGCGGGCGATGGTCGCCTCCAGGCTTTCCCCCGCCTCGACGAAGCCGGCCAGCACCGAATGCATGCCTTCGGGAAAGCGCGGGCTGCGGGCCAGCAGGCAGCGGTCGCGATCCGGGTCGTGGACCAGCACGATGACCGCCGGGTCCATGCGCGGGAAGACCTGCACGGCGCAGGCCTCCCGCCCGCAGATCCGGGCATTGCCGGCCTCGATCGCCGTCGTCGGCGCGCCGCAGGCGCCGCAGAAGCGGTGGCGGGCATGGAACCAGGCCAAAGCCTTGGCGTGGGCCAGCAGCGCGCCCTCCACCGGATCCATCAGCGAGCCGATGCCGCGCAGGTCGACGAAGGCGCCCCGGCCGCCCAGCTCGGGATGGCTTTCCGGGTCCTCCAGGGCGCTGACGTCGACGCCCAGATAGGCCCGGCCGTCGAGCACGCCCAGCACCGCCATGTCGCCCGCCGCCGCGCGCCACCAGTCGTCGCCGGCCCGGGGCATCCAGGCGCGCGGCGCCTCGCGCGGGCCGGTGACCAGGCTGCGGCCGTGCCAGACCGGAACGATGCGGGTCGCCGGATCGGCCAGCAGGCCGTCGAGCCAGCCGGGCTCGGTGCGCCGCTCGGCCTTGCGGTCGAGCCGGGGCAGGTCGAAGGGGTTGACGATGGTCATGGCTTGGCGGTCATGGCGTCGCGCCGGCGCCCGGCAGCGCCGTCTCTCCTTGGTCTCGCGCGCGTCGGGGAGCCGGCGCGCTCATTTGGCGGCGAGGCGCACCGCGCCGTCCAGGCGGATCGTCTCGCCGTTGATCAGCGGGTTGCCGGCGATTTCCCGCACCAGGCGGGCGAACTCCTCCGGCCGGCCCAGGCGGCGCGGGAAGACGGTCTGGGCCTCCAGGCTCTCGCGCACCTTGTCGTCCATGCCGCCCAGCATCGGCGTGCCGATCAGCCCCGGCGCGACGGTGACCACGCGGATGGCGTGGCGCGCCAGCTCGCGCGCAGCCGGCAGGGTCAGCGCCGCCACCCCGCCCTTGGAGGCGGCGTAGGCGGCCTGACCGACCTGGCCCTCGAAGGCGGCGATCGAGGCGGTGTTGACGATCACCCCGCGCTCGCCGTCCGCGTCGGGCATGGGCTCGTTGCCGGCCATCCGCGCGGCGGCCAGGCGCAGGACGTTGAAGGTGCCGATCAGGTTGACCTCGATCGTCCGGCGGAAGGCGTCCAGGTCGTGCGGCCCCTCGCGCCCGACGATCCGCCCGGCCGTCGCGATGCCGGCGCAGTTGACCACCAGGCGCAGCGGCCCGAAGTCCTCCACCACCTCTTGCAGCGCCGCGTCCACCGCCGAGGCGTCGGTCACGTCGAGCGCCGCCGACCGGCCGTCGATCGCCGCCGCCGTCGCCTCGGCGGCCGGGCCGTCGCGGTCGAGCACCAGGACCCGCATGCCGGCCTCCGCCAGCGCCTCGGCCGTCGCCTTGCCCATGCCCGAGCCGCCGCCGGTGACCGCGGCCGTCAATCCGTCGAGCTTCATCGCCGTCGCTTCCCTGCCGTCCGGCCCCCGGATGCCGTGCGATCCCCCTCGCTGCCGGGACGGTGCTAGCAGATCGCCGCCCGGCGCGCGACCCGTCCCTCACGGCCGATCCGCGTGCGCGGCGTTGCCGAACCGGCGCCCGCGCCATACTTTCCGCCCCATGACCCTGAGCACCGTCCCGCCCGCCGCCCGATGGCTCGGCCTTGCCGGGCTGCTGCCCTTTTATCTCCAGGCGCTGGCCATCTGGATCCTGGTCAGCGGCGAGGGGCCGGACGGCGCCGGGCCGGGTCCGGTCGCGCTGCAATGGGCCGGCTTCCTGGTGTTCAGCCAGCTCCTCTACGCCGCCGTCGTCGTCTCCTTCATCGGCGCGGTGCAGTGGGGCCTCGCCATGGCCAATCTCGGCTGGGAGGTCCAGCGCCAGCCGGTCTCCACCCGGATCAACGACGGCGGCGACGGCCAGCCGCGGCTGGAGGGCGCGACGCGGCAGTTCCTGTGGAGCGTCGTGCCCGCCCTGTTCGGCTGGGCCGACGTGCTGGTCTTCCAGTTCCTGCGCATCGGCTGGGTCGAGCTCGTGATCATGATGATCCTGTTCGTCGCCGCCTTCGCCGCCGACCGCAACGCGGTGCGCTACGGCCTGGGTCCGGAATGGTACCTGGAGCTGCGCAAGGTGCTCACGATCGGCGTCCTCGTCGCCCTCGGCGTGACCGTCTTCGCCTGGTTCTGAGCGCACGCGGTTGCGAGCACGAGGGGCCGCTTCGAACGGTCGGTGCCGCCGGTCAGCCGACCTCGGCCGGCGGCGGCAGGCGGGGCGGCGGCGCGGGTGCCCGGGCCAGCCGGGCCTCGCGCCGGGCGATATAGAGGGTCGAGCCGACGATCACCGCCGCGCCGGCGAAGGTCCAGAGGTCGGGCACCTCGGCGAAGATCACCAGCCCCGCCAGCGTGGCGAAGATCAGGCGGGAGTAGTCGAACGGCGACAGGGCGGTCGCCTCGCCGATGCGGTAGCCGCGCACGATGCAGGCCTGGCTCGCCACGCCGACCACGCCGACCCCGACGCCGAGCGCCCAGCCCTGCGCGTCCGGCCAGCGCCAGACCGCGATGGCGGGGGCGAGCGCGACCGTCGTCGAGACCACGGCGAACCAGAACAGGATCGTCAGGTGGCGCTCCTCGGCCGGGAACTTCTTGACGAAGGCGACGGCGACGGCGATCGCCGCGGCCTGCATCAGGGCGACCAGCATCGCCGGGTCGAAGGGGCCGGCGCCGGGCCGCAGCATGATCAGCACGCCGCCGAAGCCGACCACCGTGGCGGTCCAGCGCCGCCAGCGCACGACCTCGCCCAGCGCCAGGAAGGCGACCAGGATCATGAACAGCGGCTTGGCGAAGGACACGGCGGTCGCGGTCGCCAGCGGCAGGTGGGTGAAGGCGTAGAAGCCGCAGAACATCGCCGTCAGCCCGGCCATGGCCCGGCCGACATGCAGCAGCGGGGCGGTGGTGCGCAGGCTCGCCACGCCGGCCCGGGCGACCAGCGGCAGCAGGACGATCAGGCCGACGGCGGTGCGGAACAGGACGATCTGGAACGGGTCGAGGGTGCGGCCCAGCAGCTTGATCAGCACCGCCATGATCGAGAAGCCGAGCGAGCCGGCGAGCACCCAGGCGACGCCGCGCAGATTGGCTGGCAGGAGCGCGAAGCGCCGGCCCAGCGTGCCTGCCGCGCCGCCCGCCCGGGAGCCGGCCTTCGCGACCGTGGCGGCGCCCGGCTCCTCGCTGTCGGGGATCGCGCTCATGGGGCCTCAGAACTTGTGCCGCGTGGCGCCGGCGCTGGCGGGCGGGGCCGGCAGGGCGGCCGGTGTCGCGGCGTCGGCCGCCGCGCGCTGGCGGGCGACGACGGTCTCGCGATGGGCGATGTAGACCGCCGAGGCGGTGATGACCACCGCGCCGACCCAGGTCCAGGCGTCGATCACCTCGCCGAAGGCGACGAAGCCGATCAGCGCGACCATGGGCAGGCGCAGGTATTCGAAGGGTAGGACGACCGAGATGTCGGCCGCCTTCATCGCCCGGGTCAGCATGACGTGGCCGAGCGTGGCGAAGCCGCCGACGCCGGCCAGCACGGCCAGCGTCGCCGGGTCCGGCCATTGCCAGACGAACAGCGCCGGCACCAGCGACAGCGGCGTGAGGTAGACCACCATGTAGGTGACGATGGCGTTGGCGCCCTCGGTCCGCGACAGGGCCTTGATCATGAGCGCCGAGCACGCGGCGAAGACCGCCGACATCAGGATGATCAGCGCGGCCGGGGAGACCGCCTCGACGCCCGGGCGGATGATGATCAGCGCGCCGGCGAAGCCGACGGCAGTGGCGGTCAGCCGCCGGGCGCGCACGATCTCGCCCAGGAAGAGGGCGGCGCCGAGGGTGACGAAGAGCGGCGTGGTGAAGCTGAGCGCCACGGCCTCGCCCAACGGCAGCAGGGACAGGCCGTAGAACCAGGACAGCATGGCGACCAGTCCGGTCGCCGCGCGCCAGAAATAGAGGCCCTGGCGCCGGGTCGCCAGGCCGTGGAAGCGGGTGCGCGCCAGCCAGGGCAGCATGAAGAGCAGGCCGAAGGCGTTGCGGAAGAACGCGACCTCGAAGGGGTGCAGGGCGTCGGTGGCGAGGCGGAGCAGGCCGATCATGCCCGAAAAGGCCACGGCCGCGCCCGTCATCCACAGCGCGCCCTGGACCGGCGCCGGGATGCCCGCCGCTATCGCGGAAAGGGATCTCATGCGTAGCTCTAGTTTCGTCGGACGATAACCCGCCCGGCCCGCCCCGGCCAGGGCGCCGCCCCGGATACCAGGGTTGCGCCCGCCGGGGGGCTGCCCGCCGGGGAGTCGGTTGTCGACATCGCCGGCGGGGGAGGGACGCCGTTCTCGAGGCGAGCCGCCTTCGTCCATTGCATGTCCGAGGACGAAAACGAGGGGGTCCATCCCGGCAGGCCAAGGCGCGGGTGCGAAGAATGACGACGCATCGGCCGAACCGCCGCCCCGCGGGCCCGGCGGCGTCGCCTTATCGCGTCGCGCGGAACAGCCGGCCGCGTTCGGTTGCCAGGGCGAGGGCGAGGCTCGCCGTGCCGCACGCGGCGAAGCCGGCGACCAGCGGCGCGGCGGTGCCGTCGTAGTGCTGGCCGATATACCAGCCCAGCGTGGCGCCGAGGCCGGTGGTCATGGCGCCGACGAAGGACGAGGCGGTGCCGGCGATCCGGCCCATCGGCTCCATGGCCAGCGCGTTGAAGTTCGGCATGACGATGCCGAAGAAGAACAGGGCGAGCGCCAGCAGCGCGACGAAGACGACCAGGGGCGGCGGCCCGAACACCGCTCGTATCGCGAGATGGGCCAGACCCGTGACGACGAAGCCGATCAGCGCGCCGTGGGACAGCCGGCGCATGCCCACCCGCATGACCAGCCGGCTGTTGAGGAAGGACGCGAGCGCCAGCGCCGCCGCGACGCCGCCGAACAGGATCGGGAACCAGCCCCCCACGCCGTAGATGTCGGTGAATATTTGCTCCGACGAATTGATGTATCCCATCAGGCAGCCGAAGAGGCCGCCGGTGGCGAGCGTGTAGCCGAGCGTCTGGGGCGTGCGGATCGTCGTGCCGAAGGCGCCGGCGAGCCAGGCGAGCGACAGCGGCTCGCGCAGATCCTGCGGCCGGGTCTCGGGCAGGCGCAGGCCGACCCAGGCCAGGATCGCGATCGCGACCACGCCCAGGAAGGCGAAGATCAGGTGCCAGCTTCCCACCAGCAGGAACCCGCCGCCGACGGTGGGGGCCAGGATCGGCACGATGATGAAGACCATCATGACGAAGGACATGACCTCGGCCATCCGCCGGCCGCCATAGACGTCGCGCACGACGGCGATGGCGATGACGCGCGGCGCGGCGTTGGCCACGCCCTGGAGCGCGCGGGCGGCCAGCAGGGTCTCGAAGGTGCCGGCGACCAGGCACAGGAACGACGCGGCGGCGTAGAGAATCAGGCCGACGAACAGCACCGGCTTGCGCCCGTACCGGTCCGACAGGGGGCCGTAGACGATCTGCCCGGCGGCGAATCCCAGGACATAGGCGGTGACGACGAGCTGGGGCGCGTTCTCCCCGATGGCTCGGAAATCGGCGCCGATGCGCGGCAGGGCGGGCAGCATGATGTCGATCGACAACGCCGTCAGCGCCATCAGCCCCGCCATCATCGCCACGAACTCGCCGAACCGCGGCACGCCCGCCGGGCCCGCGATCGCCGGGTCCACGGCCGCGGGCGCCCCGGCCCGCGCCGACGCGCCGGCCGCCGGTGCTGTCGTCTCCGTCTCCGCCATGCTCGCTCGGGGTCCGCCTTCGGGCATCCGGTCGCGTTCGGCGCCGAGCATAGACGTCGAAGGACGGCATGCCACCGCATGGCGGCGGGGCGGCAGCAGCCATGCGTCGGGCGCATGGGCGGCGGCGGGCGCCCTGGTCGGGTCCCATTCTCGCGGCCGACGACTTGTTCACGCGGCCGACGGATTTCGACTCCCTCGTCGCGAAGGAGCCGCCGTCAATCAGGTCATGAGTGAGAAATCATCGAACGGAAGATGGCGCGCCCGGGAAGATTCGAACTCCCAACCTCCTGATCCGTAGGCCGTGGGGACCGGTCCTCCGGCGTTCGCGCGTATCCGCCGACGGTCCGCCAAGTCCCCGGAAATGCGGGGTTTCTCGGACCGGACCGCGGACGTCGGTTTGCCCGGACGGACTCGGAATGCCGAGTCGAGCGCGACGCCTGCGCGACGCCGGAGGCATTCTGACCGTGTCGCTGACGGGACAATCCAGACCAAACCCCGGCGTCGCGTCGGCGTCGCACCGGGAGTCGCGCTGCATCACGCCCCGCGTCAGTCGCCCAGCCCCAGAGCCGCGGCGCGCTTCTTCGCGACCGTCTCGTGCAGGGCCTCCAGGTTCCTGATGTACCGCTGCGTCACCTCCATCGACCGGTGGCCGGCGGCTTCGTGAACTTCCGCGAAGCTGGCCCCGGCCGCGTAGAGCAGCGTGATCGTCATCGAGCGGAGCGAGTACATCCGCAGGCCGTCCAGCCCGAGGGCCTCCCGGAGCTCCTCCCAGGCGTCCTGCGTGGCCCGACGCCCCATGTGGGGCCTTCCGGAGACGCGCAGGGGCGGGAAGACGTAGGTGCCGACCCCGCGTCCCTCCTGGCGCCGCAGCACGCCGACCGTGACGGGGTCCAGGCCGATCTTCTGCTCCACGCCGTTCTTGGCCCGGTCGCCCGCGAGCCGCCACAGCGCCTTGTCGAGGTCGATCTCCGACCAGGGCATCGACTCGACGTGGGCCATCCGGCAGCCGGTCGCGGCCATGGTCCACAGCGCGGCGAAGCGGGGGTCGTCGACGCGGGCGAGCAGGTAGTCTCGAATGCGGGTCCACTCCTCGGGCTCGATCGGCCGCTCGGCCGTGCGATCCTTCTCCTTGTTCCGGAGCCGGGCGACTCGCGCGACGTTGTCCTGCACCGCGCCCGTGCGGACGCCGTAGGAGAGCAGGCCCGACAGGATCGAGAGGGCACGGTTGGCGCTCACCGGCGTCCCCTTGCCCGACCGCGTGCCGTCCTTCCGGCGGGCGCCCCTCTCGCTGATCCGCTTGTGCCACGCGGCCACCTCCGCGCGGGTCAGGTCGACCACGCGCCGGTCGCCGAACTCGGGCACGATCTCCTGCGCGATGTAGCGCTTGTACTCGGGCGACGTGCGCTCCCGCAGTCGGCCGATCTCCTTCTCCAGGAACTCCGCGGCGAGGTCCGCCACCGTGGGCGCCTCGCGGCGGGCCCTCCGCTCGGCGGCCGGGTCGGCGCCGTCCCGGGCGCTGTAGCGGATCTGAGCCGCTCTCTCCTCGGCCTCGGCGATCGTCATCTCGCCGCCCTCGGCGGCGTCGCCGGCGCGGCCCAGGGTCATCAGCTTCCGCCTGCCGCCCGCCGCCACGTACTCGACGGCGAAGTAGGGGTTGCCGTTCGGGGTCTTGGCCCGGACCGACAGGCCCGGCACGCGGGGGTGGGACAAGCGGAGCATCTTGCCCGGCGGCGCGGTGCGGACCTGCTCCTTGGTCCACTTGCGGATGCCGGACACAGTGAACGGGTAAGTGCTCATGGCGGCGATCTCCCGACGTCGGTGGACACCGGCGCATCTAGCCGGCGTCGCGGAACGACAGTCAACCTCGATCTCTGTCGGAGTACCCCGTTCGGAATCGAGATATCCCATCTGACTCGCGCTGGACTCGACCATCGCCGCCCGGTCGGGTGATTTCGCCGCCAGCCGACATGGACGAGAGCACCGTGCTTGACGGGCCCGGGGCCGGTCTTCGATCGCGGGGACCGGGCCATTTCTTAGTCCGTCGTTTACCTGTGCGGCACTACCCTTCCGTGTCCATCTGAACGGAGGGTGGGATGCTTCGATCTCTGGCCATCTTGATGGCCGTCGTGACCGCCTGCGGGGCGCAGGCAGCTATGGCCGACGACGTGTTCGACCGGCAGTGTCCGGAGGGGCAAGCTGCCGACCAGTACGAGTACTGGCAGTGGATCGAGAACAACGCCGTGCGCACGGCCGACGAGTACGCGATGGCTCGCAATCCCAGCGCCGCGTTCGTCGACCCGAAGATCGACGCCTCGTTCCAGGTGGCCGGCGATCACGCGGGCGAGTATCTCGTGATGCTCGTCGAGGACGGCGCCTTCGGGACGGCGTTCGCGATGCTGAAGCCCAACTTCGACTTCTGCGGCGACCCGGCACGGCTCGACGCCAGCCGGTCCGACCTCTTCGAAGTCGTGGTGGCCAAGCTCGACGGCCGCGAGTTCTGACATCCGGCGTCTAGGCCGTGCGCGCCCATCAAGTTGGAGATAATGTGAGGACCGCCGCCACGTCCGGCCGCGAGCACGTCATCAGCAGGGTGGCCTCGTCGCTGAACGCGTAGCGCTCCATGCGCATGATGTCGGTGCGGACGATTATCAGACCTGTCCCGAGCACTCGGTCGAGGAAGCGATCGAGGGCGACGCACTTGCTCCAGGGCATGTCGACGCGCTCCGAGACGGGGCCCGCGCGCCAGCTGCTCCGCTCCAGTCGCACGAGCGCCGCCCGGACCTTCGCCACCAGGTCTGGCTCCGGGCGTCGGTCCGGCCTGGGCAGGTACTCGAAGCCGACGGGTGCGCCGGCGACCCGGAGACCCGGAGCTGTCTCGTCGGCGAGCCCTCCGACTCCGGTGACATCCGACTCTTGCTCCGACGGGCTCGCCACCGAGGCAGAGGTCGCGGCCGGCCGATCGGCGACCTGGTCGTCGTCCCCGCCGCCTATGACGGCGAGACCGACCACGATGAAGCCGGCGAATACGAGGAACCGCATGGCGCCCTCCACGTCGTCTGGGGGCGACCATGCTAGGATGCTCACCTTAAGCGTTCGATAATCGAGCCCGCTGGTCGGCGCGCCTCCTGCACCGCCACAGCGTGTCGCTGACCGACCGGGGCGTCCGGCCCAGCTCCGCCGCGATCGCCTTGCATGCCATCCCGGCCCGCCGGCGCTCGACCACGGCGCGCTCCAGGTCGGTGGCGGGCTCCAGGCGGTCGTCGCGCGGACCGCGCAGCGCCAGCGCCCTGCCTTCGCGCGCCAGCCACGCGTCCACCCGACCCCGATGGACCCCCAGCGCGCGGGCCACCTCCCGCGCGGTCAGGCCGCCGTCGAACATCTCGACCGCTCGTCGGGCCGGCTCGACCTCGGCCTCGGGGAGGTGCCGGCGCGACGCCCGGATGATCCGAAGGACGGTCGGCTCGCTTAGCCCGACCCGCTCGCCGATCAGGCGGAACGGGTACGAGAGCGTGTAGAGCTCGACCACCTCCGCCGCGACCTGATCCCGAGGATCGTAGGCACTCGGATGCGTCGGGTACCTGGGCGGCGCCTTCCCCCGACGCCGCGGCACGCCGATCGACTCCAGGAGCTCGCCGACTCGGGCGGCGTGCCGCAGGCCGAGCGCGTCGGCGACCCGGGCGAGGGTCATGCCGGACTCGTAGAGCTCGGCGCATCTCAGGGCGAGGTCTCGGGTGTCCATCGAGAGTCGAGAATGTCCCGAAAACGCCGTTGTAGCAAGCACTTGCACCTGCCAAAGTAGTTGACAAACCGGGTCACGGCCCTCTCCTCGACGTCGCGGGTAATCGTGACATCGACACCCTCGATAGACCCGGTTTGTCAACTATTCGAGGCGGCCGACGGGGTACGTCGCCAAGTTCTCGTTGACTTCCGCGGCCGCACACGTCCAATATCGTCACGCGCCACCCAGGGAAGGGACGCGCTGGACCGTCAATCCCTGGAGAGTGCGCGCATGCCCGA
The DNA here is from genome assembly GCA_040220455.1 of Azospirillaceae bacterium. Lineage (GTDB taxonomy): Bacteria > Pseudomonadota > Alphaproteobacteria > DSM-16000 > Inquilinaceae > JAVJUS01. The sequence continues at coordinate 29,178 of JAVJUS010000099.1, read as the reverse complement.
CACGATCGTTCACGACGTCCACGAGCTCGACGCGCGAGTCCTCGACTGGACGCCCGCGCCCCTCGACCGCCTGCCGGCCGTCGTCCGCGAGGACCTGGACCAGTTTCGCCGGTCAATCGCCGCCATCCCGCAGACCCCGCGCGCGAGCGGCTGGGCCCTGCTCAACGACGTGGTCGCCTGGGCCGGAGGTTCCCCCAACATCCGGACCTTGAGCCGCCAGTTCGACGCCCACGGCCTGCCGAAGCGCGCGCACGGCCGGACCGTGGCCGTGCGCCTCGTCGACGTCGCCCGGCTGTTTCACCGAAGGTTGTACGGCGACCCTCAGAACTGGCGCTGAGCAACGAAACGCCCCCGAGCGCGTGGCCCGGGGGCGCCGTCTTCATCGCCTAGATCATCGCCACCAGCGCGGGCGGAGCAGACCCGCGCCGGTTACATGGGAGGTCCCCCATGGCGAAGTCGAAGATACCGCCCGACGAGTCCGCGGCCAAGGCCGCGCTCTACGATGCAATGAACGAGGCCGAGGAGGCCGCCGCCGGCAAGGTGTCCGCCGAGGCGGCCGCGAGATGGAGCCCAGACTCGCTCCTGGCCCTTAAAACCCGGTCGCCTCTGGCCCGGCACATGCTGGAGTACCTCGGCCTCCCGGGACCCGACGAGCGCTCGACGGACTACTACATGGCGGTGCCGCTGATGGAGGCCGTCGTCTGGCGCCTGAACGCCGACAAGCTCGTAGACCTGCACTGGAGCTTCGACCCGCCCGGCGTGACGCGGCGCTCGGTGGCGCATCACCGCGCCCACTGGATGGAGTGCGCCGGGATGATCGACGTCCCGTCCTTCCGCCGCGCGTATCGGTACCTGAACCGCCGGTCGCCGATCGCCTTCAAGATGCGCCCGATGTGGCCCGGCGGCCCGAACAGGTGGTGCGCGACGATCGTCGGCGGACCCGCCGAGGTGTCGCTCGACGCTCTCCAACAACACCGCATGACGCTCGACGCCCGGTCGGGGACGGTCAGGGTATTCGGCCACGAGAAGCAGGCCCGAGACGGCCGGGGGCGGTTCAAGTGAGCGGCGCGCCGGACCGTCGCCTCGGCACCGTAAATCGGCACCCCAGGACCTCCGCTGTTAGCGGTACCCCCGGACCTCCGCCGTCGGCGGCAGTCCATAATAGAGGGAAGTATTTCGAGGAAAGCAGATCGAGGGAATATCAGCTTCTATTACTAACTAACGTTAGTAGAAGAAGCGCGCGAACCGACGGCTAGCGCCGACGGCCCGCGTACCGCCGAGAGCCGGAGGTAGATCTCGAAGGGAGGAGGGGAGGAACAGTAGGGAACCGAACCTATCCCCCTGCGAAGAGAGGACACGTAAGAAGGAGCACGACGATGCCGAGCAAGCCACCGGCCCGCCGCCGCGTACGGCCGAGGGAGGCCGACCTGATGCGCGACCTCCGCGCCGACGGCTGGTCCGTGAGGGCGATCGCCGCCCGACTGGCCCGCGACGAGAGCGTGGTGAAGTACCACCTGGACGACCGCTACGCCGCGCGCAAGCGCAGCGTGGACCGCGAGCGATCGAGGACCGCGAGGGCGAGCCGGGCCGACGACGCCCCGCGAACCGAGATCGTCGACACCACGACGGGACTCAGCGGCTACGCCCTGCTCGACGCCCTGGACGGCGCCCCGGCTAGCCCGCCGACGTCGAGGGCCCGTCCGGCACCGGCGCCTAGGAAGCCCGCGGAGAGGGTCCCGAGGGGGAGGCCGGTGACCGACGCCGAGCGCGCGGACATGCGGGTCCTCAGGGCCCAGGGCTACAGCCTGCGGGAGATCGCGCGCCTGTCGAACCGATCCCAAGCCTGCGTGCACTATCACGTCGACCCGGGCTTCGCCGAGGTCAAGCGGTACGCCGAGGCCGACCGCAAGCGCCGGGTCAGGAGCGCCGAGCGGGCGGAGCGAGTGCGCCGGGAGGCGAGACCGTGAGCGACGCGCGACGCGGCCCCGTCCGCCGACACCGGGGCAACCACGACCGGATCGCCCGGGAGAGCGGGAGGCTCCGCTACCCGCCCGTCGACGAGACAAAGCGCGCGGAGCCCGACCCCGTGCTCGACGACGAGCAGGCCGACCGAGCGATCGTCGACGGCGGCGCGAGAGACGTGGACGACGCCCTGGACGCCCTGACGCGCGGGCGCGCGGAGAGCCGAGGGAAGCCGTCGTCCGACCCGCCCGACGGCGGCGAATAGGGCCGATCCGGACCTACTCCGACACTCCGCGTCACCTCGGCGGACACCGCGGCCGCGCGGAGCCGTCCACGTCCGCCGCGCCCCCAGGCCCCTCGCCTCCGAACCCAGGCGTACCGCGGCAGACGAGCCCACCCCGACGCTCCGCGGCTTCACCAACCCGCGTTGACGATCCTAGTCACAGGTAGGGAACCCCAGCGCGCCCAGAGGGCCCCTTCCGCCTCGACCGACTGACCCCCGATCAATCGCCCGACACCCTGAGACCCGCGGAACGCGCGGCCTTCGGGCCGTGCCTATCCGTGGGCGTCGCGCCGGCGTCGCGCGTTCCCCCCGGAAGTCAACAGGGTCCGAGGGTCGCCGCGGGGAGGGAGGGGCCCCTAGCCTGAAAATTTGGGCGCGGAGTCTCAATCCGGCATCTCGCTGACCTCCGGCGGCGACCCCGCCTCGTGACACCTCAGGATTCGCGCCGAAAGTCGGTCGAAATCGCACCAAATTTCGTGCAATTGGTTGCACCACATTGGGTCGCACAGTGAAACCATACCGAGCTTCGAGCGCGGTATTGACTGATCTCTCCGGAATCACGACGCGAGGTACCCGGGAATGCCTGATGAACACGAACTCCACGGCTTCGGATCGTTCGAGGAGATCCGCCAGTTCGCCCTGTTCTTCGTGGACCACTACTTCAACCGGTTCTGCCGCGACGTCCGCATCTGTCTGCGCGACGACCCGCTCACCGGCAAGCACGCCTACATGCCCGCGCTTGTGACCATCGTCGCGCACTGGGAACTCGCCGCCGGCATGATGACGGGCAAGCTCGGGGAAGTGGACCGCGTACGCACGCGGGACATGGCGGACTTCGGTCGCCGGTTCGTACCGTGCTTCGAAACCCGCTACCCTGACGGGGCTCTCTACTACATCTACAAAGCTTACCGTCACAAGATCGCCCATTCGGGGCACCCCTACATACCTACCGAGGTTAGGAAACCGGGCGATAGCGGCGAGGTGCTGCACCTTGGCTTCGAGTTCACTGAGGTCGAAGAGGATGTTCCGGTGAAGTGGGTCGCGATCGAGCCGGATCGCAGCAAGCCGCTTCACCATCCGCTCCCGCCGTGGGGAGACCAACTCAAGAAGGACTGGACGCTTCACGTCAGTTTGCCACCGTTCGCGCGGGACGTCTTCGCCGGCGTGAACGACCTGCGGCGGGCGATGGATCACGATACGGCCCTGACGTCCTGCTTCGCCAAGGCTATGACTTACTTCTATCCGAAACACCCCTCCGCGGCTGGGGAAGCCGAGGCCACCGCCGGACGCCCTGTGGCTCCACCGAACTCTCCCGTCTCAAGTACGGCGTCCTGAAATGCCGGAGGCGGCGCCCAGTATAGCCAGTAGGGTGTGCAGGCGGACAACGGCGTACATAGCGGCACTTTCCCCCTGCACCCAGAGCGCGGCATCATTGCGAGAGCGAAACGAACTCGCGAGCCCCGCCCGTGCCCGTTCAGGTCAAGTACCGCGGCAAGAACATCACCGGCACCCGGCTCGGTAACCGGGCCTCTTACTTCCTGCGCGAGAGCGGGATCGACCCGCGCTCCGAGCGCGCCCGCCGGTTCATCGAGGTCCAGGACGCCGTCGTCCGCCAGCGCGGCGGGTACGGGGCGGTCGCCGAGACCGAGCTCATCACGATCCGGTGCCTCGCCGGGCTGGTGCTCTACTCGGACATCGCCAACGGCCAGATCGTGCGCGGCGACGCCAACGTCGGGGGCAAGTCCCTCGCAATGGTGGCCAGTCAGATCAGGGCCATCTCGCGCGAGCTCGGGGTGAGCGTGCCGACGAACACGATCGACCTGACCGCCGAGCCCGGCGAGCCCCCGCAGGTCGACGTGAAGAAGCTCGTGAGCGCCTGGACCGAGGCCGAGGCGGCCGAGTAGATGGACGCCACGACGGAGCGCGTCTTCCGGGCCTACGTGCTGGGGGAGGCCCTGGCCGAGACCGCCGCCGAGGCCGGCGCCGCCGCCTGGGCGCGCGCCCTCGACCGGGTCGACGCGGGGGCGACGGTCGAGCGGGCCCTCCGGCGCGAGCAGCCCTCCGCAGCGATGGTCTCGGCCTACTGGTCGCTGGTCGAGGACCTACGCCAGCACCACGCCGACCTCGCCCGCGCCCTCGACGTCGACCCGCCGCTCCAGACCCCCGACGAGCAACCCGTGGTGCGCGCCGCGAGGCAGGTCGAACAGCGGGTGCTGCGCGACGGGGCGGCGGCCCGGCAGTTCGCGATCGGCCGCGCCCGCGGCGCCCCGCGCACCGAGCACGCCCGCCTGGCCGCCGACGCCAACGCCGGCATCGCCGAGCGCGTCGGCCTGGAGGGCACGCTCTACTACGCGGTGCTGGACGAGCGGACCAGCGCCATGTGCTTGGGGACCGCCGGCAAGGTCTGGTTCCTGCCCGGGCAGCCGTCCGAGCGTCCCCCTCTGCATCCGTCGTGCCGGTCGATCCTGATGCCCGTCGGGCCCGACACGTTCTTCGGCGAGCCCTGGTACGACGCCGCCCTGGCCCGCGCCCGCCGCGGCGAGGGCGCCCTGCTGCCCGGCGAGCAGCTGGTCGAGGGGGAGCGCCGGGAGAACGCCGCGGACCTGTGGCTCCGAAGCCGGTCGGCCGGGTTCCGGGAGACGATCCTGGGCCCCGCGCGCGCCCGGCTCTTCGACCGGGGCGTACGCGCCGCCGGGATGGCGACGCGCGCCCGACCGCTCCGCCTCAGTCAGATCCGTACGCTGAATGCCGACGCAATTCGCCCAGCTGCCTGAGCCGGCGGACAAGCCGTCGGTCGACCGCTGGCAGGGAGGCGGGGGCGAGGCGTTCGCCAGGTTCCTGGCCGACGTCGAGCCGGCCGTCGTCAACGACAAGCACGAGGTCGTGCCGTTGGTGCCGGATCAGGACGGCCTCGACCAGGTCTGCGCGGCGCTCGACCGGCGCCCCCGCCTCTTGGTGATCAGCTGGCCGAGGCGTCACGGCAAGACTCTGATGGCCTCGGCCCTGGTGATGTGGCGGTTCCTGACCATCCCGGCCTCGCAGACCCTCCTGGTGTCGAACTCGGCCAACCAGTCGATCGGAACGCAGTTCAAGCAGATCCGCCTGATGGTCAACCACACGCGCCTGCTCGCCGGGATGAAGAAGCAGGGCGCCATCGAGCTCCACGCCAGCGGCCTGCGCTTCCCGCGCATGGCCTCGGAGCTCGAGGCCCTGCCGGCGAACTCCGGCACGATCGTCGGCCGGCGGGTCACCACCGGCTCGCTGACCGAGTACCACGCGAGCCACGACTTCGAGATCCTCGACGCCCTGGTCGGCGGCACGATGGCCGAGCGGACAGGCCTCGTGATCATCGACAGTACCGCCACGGCCCGGGATCATCCGCTCTACGCCCTCAAGGAGAAGGCCGCCGACCCGGAGAGCGGCGTCGCGTTCTGCCACCGCTGGTACCGGGACGCCGCGGACTACGAGGACCGCCGGCCGCCCTGGATCACGGTCAAGGCGATCCGATCGACCGAGGCGACGGTGCTGCCCCAGGTCTGGCGGGTCCAGCACCTCAACCACTTCGCCTCGTCGGACTCCAGCCTGTTCCCCGACGACGTGATGGAGAGGGTGGTCGAAGACGACTACCCGCTCGACCTGCCGGCGCTGACCGAGGGCCGCCCCTTCGTGGTGACGGCGGGGCTCGACCGGGCCCAGCCCTTCGCCGGGCACGGCGACAAGACGGCGCTCGCCTGCGTGCTCAAGGTCGCGACAGACGACGAGCCCGAGTACTACGTGCTCGACGCCCGCCACGCGCCGTTCAGCCTCGCGCGGACGATCAAGAACACGCTCGCCGAGTACCACGACCGGTTCGGCATGGCGAAGGCCGCCATCGAGGCGTTCCAGGCGACCGACATCCAGGAGTGGGCCTCGGTCCAGCGGTGGGAGTCGGAGCTGATCCACCCGTCGGCGCCGCGCCAGACCACGGCGTTCTCGGCCCTGGCCAGCGCCGCCCGCGAGGGCCGCCTGCACGTGCACAAGTCGTTCGACAGGCTGCTCTCCGAGATGCGGCAGATGTCCTACCGCATCACCGGCAACAGCGGCGGCACGCCGATCGGCCGGTTCCAGGCGGCCAAGGGCCACGACGACATGGTCTACGCCCTGCTGTGGGCGTTCTTCGCCGGCCGCGACCAGGAGCTCGCCAACTACCAGATGAGCGGCATCGAGTGCTCGGCCGCGGCGAGCGCCCAGGCGATCAAGTCGTGCCTGCTGCTCGGCGGGACGACGCGCCCCCTGTGCGCCGACGACTGCGGCTCTTACCAAGAGTTCGAGCACCTCTACGCACGTTACCGGCAGAACGTGGAGGTAGCGGCACTGGACGCGGTCTCCTTCCGCCGGCACAAGCTGAGGATCAACGGCCCCGTCTCGACGCCGAGGACCTCGTGGCCATAGTCCCGCTCCCGCTCCGCAGCCGGTTCACCATCGGCGAGACCGACAAGGTGTTCGACCGGCTGATCCAGACCGGGCGGCCCCGCCGCGAGGACGCCGCGCGCCGCGTCGCGCTCTACGAGGGCCGGCACGGCGAGGCGCTGGCCGAGGCGATCGCCCGCCGGTGGTCCGACCCCGGAAGTTTCCGGCCCTTCTGGGCGAACTTCGTCAAGCGGATCGTCGACAGCATCAGTTGGGTCTACAGCGAGGAGCCGACGCGCCGGTTCGCGGGCTGGGACGACGGCGCCGGCCGCGACCTCTACGAGGCGATGCGGGCCGACGACGTTTTGCGCCACGCCCACCGCATGGCGCGCCTGTGCCGGACGGTGCTGATCAAGGTCGGATACGACCGGGAGCTCGGCCACCCGACCCTGGAGGTCTGGACGCCCGACCGCGCCGACGTCGTAGCCGAGGGCGGGCACCTTCGCCGCGTGGTGTTGCACCACGTCGTCCCCGACCACCGCCGGCCGACGCGCCCGCAGGCCGACCACGTCATCTACGCCGACTGGACGCCGGAGACCTTCACGTGGCGCAGCGCCCACGGCCGGCCGGTGGCGAGCGACGCCAACCCCGAGGCGACCAACCCCTTCGGCGTCCTGCCCTTCATCCCGGTGCACGACGGCATCCCGCGGCCGGGCGACGACTCCTTCTGGCAGCCGGGCGGCGACGACCTCGCCGAGCTCCAGCTCGCGATCGACGTCCAGCTGGTCCACCTCGCCAAGACCCTGGAGCTCCAGGGCTTCGGCCAGCCGGTCGTGACCGGCCTCGCCGCGGAGACCGCGGTGCGCACCGGCGTCGACCGGGTGCTGACCCTGCCGGACGGCGCGAAGTTCGACATCGTCGCGCCCCGGGCGCCGATCTCCGAGCACATCGAGGCGATCGAGTTCCTTATCTCGAAGATGGCCGTCTCCTACAACTTGAGCGGCGAGGTCCTCCAGGTCGACCCGCGGGTCAAGTCGGGATCGGCCAAGGAGTCGGAGAGGCGCGACCTGATCGAGCTCCGCCGCCAGGACGTCAGCAACTTCCGCCACGTCGAGCGCCGGCTGTTCGACGTGGTGCGGACGGTGGTCAACACCTTCGAGCCGGGCGCCGTGCCCGAGGACGCGACCATCTCGGTGGACTTCGCCGACCCCTCGACGTCCGTCTCCGAGAGCGACCGCCTCGACAACGCCCGGAAGCGCCTGGAGCTCGGCGTCTGGAGCCCGGTCGACGCCTACATGGCGCAGAACCCGGACGTCACCGACCGGGACGAGGCCCTGGAGCGGGTCCAGCGCAACGCCGCCGAGCGCGACATGACCATCGGGGGCGCGCCGTGACCCCGCTCTACTGCAAGACGGCGATGCTGCTGCCCGACCACCCGGACGCGGCGGTCACCCTCGCCCTGGCGCTCGACGGCCTCGCCGGCCGGGTGCCCGGCTTCGAGGCGGTGACCCGCGAGGGGCGCCGCTGGCTGCGCTTCTCGATCGCCGGCATGGCGCGGGCCCGCGGCCTGCGGCCGGACGCCGTCCTACAGCACGTGGTGACGATGGACCGGTTCGGGCTGGTCGACCGCTCCCGGGACGGCACGGTGTCGAGCGCCGCGCGTCAGCCCCAGCCCCGCCTGCTCGCCCCGACCGACGTGCTGGAGGCGGCGCTCCAGGCCGACCGCCCGGCGCCGGCGACCGAGGTGTGGCGCGAGGCCCAGCTGTTCCGCGGCCTGCTGGTCAACCGCGAGGGCGACGTCCGCGACCTGGTGACGGGCCTGCGCATCAACACCGGCACCGAGACGCACGTCAGCCTGGAGGGCGACCTGTGGCGGCGCCGGCACCTGGTGAACGACGCCTGGCCGGAGCACCGCGACCGGACCGACCGCAACCCGGCGGCGCCGACCGGCAAGGCGCGCCCGGCGACATGGGGACTGACCGGATGACGGAAGAGACGAAGTCGGACGCGACCGGCGACGGGACCCCCGGAGGTGCAAGCAATTTCACCTCGGGGGACGGCGCCGACGGCCGCAGCGACGACAAGACCACGCCCACTCCGGGCGACGCGGGGGGCACCTCCGACAAGGGTGCCGACGGTCCCGGCTCCGAGAAGACGGGCGACGCCTCCGTACCCTCCTACCGGCTCCGCCAGGAGCGGGAGAAGCGCGAGGCCGTCGAGAAGGAGTTCTCCGAGGCGGTGGACGCGGAGGTCGAGGTCCTGCCGGAGACCCTGCGGGCCCTGGTGCCCGAGGGCACCCCGAAGCAGCGCCTGGACTGGATACGCAAGGCCCGCGAGGCCGGCGTGGTCGGCGCCAAGCCGGTGCCCAGGACCGACGACCAGCCGCCGCCCCAGGACCAACCCGTGCGCGAGACCGGCCGGATGCAGGGCATGTCCCTGATCTCGCAGGGCCTCGCGAAGAGGAGCTAGGGCCGTGGTTGCCACACTTCTTGAGCTCTACAAGTACGAGCGCGACAACCTCCGCGCGGGCGTGATCGAGACCATCATGGAGTTCGCCCCGACGCTGGAGCGGCTGCCGATGGTGACGATCGGCTCGCTGACGCACAGCTTCAACGTCGAGAAGGAGCTCGGCTCGGTCGGGTTCCGCTCGGTCAACGAGGCGTTCCCGTCGGGCCAGGGCAAGGTCAGCCGAGAGTCGCAGAACCTCTCGCTGATCGGCTGCGACATCAAGGTCGACCGGGCGATCGCCGCGACCGACGCCGGCGCCGCCATGTCGGCGGCCGAGGTGCGCCGCCGGGTCAAGGCCGTCTCCCTGCGCTGGCAGCGGGAGTACTTCGAGGGCGACGTGTCGTCCGACCCCGAGGGCTTCGACGGCGTCAACAAGCGGGTCCAGGGCACGCCCCAGGAGATCGACAAGGGCGGCGCCACGCTGACCCTGGACGCGATCCACGAGGTGATCGACAGCCTGGACGTCGAGCCGACCGTGCTCGTCATGAACAAGGCGACCCGCTCGAAGATCCGGAACCTCGCGGAGAACAAGAACGCCGTGCAGGTGAGCCGCGACGAGCTCGGCCGGACCATGCTGAGCTACGCCGGCTACCCGATCGCCATCGTCGACAAGGACGAGGCGGGCAGCGCGATGCTCTCCGACGGCGACATCTACGCCCTGTCCTTCGGCCTCGACAGCCACTACGGCGCCCAGCTCGGGGAGCTCCAGGTGCGCGAGCTCGGCGAGTCCCGCACCACGCCCCAGGACGTGATCCGCGTCGAGTGGAACGCCGCACCGGTCTTCGCCGCCCCCCGGGCGGTCGGCCGGCTCACCAACGCGAGCCTCACCTAGGCCGGGCCGGAAGGAGACACGACCATGACCAAGCGGTTCTTCGGCCCGCGCGACGCCCAGGCGATCCTGGTCGCCGAGGGCGCGGGCACCATCGACTCCGACGGCACGTCGGTCGGCGACGCCGTCGCCCTCGACCTCGCCGAGGCGGGCCTGTTCGCGGCAGTGATCAACATCGAGGCGATCGCCGACGCGTCCGACGAGGCGACCTACGTCTTCAAGCTCCAGGCGACGAACGACGACCAGTCGACGGTCGAGGAGATCGCCCGGCTCACCGTGACCAACCGCAACGGCGACCTGGACGCGGTGGACGGCGACCAGCTCCACCTCGTGGTCGACGGGGAGTCGGCCCGCAAGGCGATCGGCTTCGCGGCGACCAAGGTGCGCCTCGACGTCGACCTCGGCGGCAACGCCGGCGAGGACGTCGCCTTCAACGCCTTCCTCGCTCCCGCGCTGCGGTAGCGGGGCGCCGCGGGCGGCGGGTTCCCCCCGGAGACGTCGCCCGCGGTCCTATCCTCCCGGGAGCGCGGCCCCTTGCACCAGTACCTCCGCCAGCGCGTCGACTGGGACGGCCCGTCCGAGCCGCTGTTCGCCTACGACGAGCTGATCCAGCGGCTCGACAGCGGGCGCATCGCCCGCGACCTGGTCGAGCTCGCCGCGCGCGCCGCCCAGGACTACGTCGAGCGCCAGACCCGGCGTGTGATGACCGTCCGCGGCTTCACGGCCTACGACGACGACTGGGACCCGCTCGGGCCCGCCGGCTTCCGCACCGATGCGGACGACCGCTGGTGGCGCCGCGTGCCGGTGGCCGACCAGGACCGCGCCCGGGTGCACGTGGTGGACATAGCGCCGTGCATCGAGGTGACCGAGGTCGCCTACCGCGCCGCCGACCGCACCTGGACGGTCTTCGACGCCGCCAAGTGGTCGGCCGACCTGGGCGACGAGGAGACGCGGGTCTACGCCCACGACGGCGAGACCCTGCCGGCGCCGGGCGTGGTCGAGCCGGCCCGCGTGCGCGTGATCGGCACGGCCGGCTACGGCGTCTCGACCGACCCCACCGACGACGTGCCGGCGGCCCTGGTGCAGGCCGTCGTGTCGACCGCCAAGGCCCATCTGCTCGCCCACACCAAGGGCGACCGGCCGGTCGAGCGGACCATGCGCGACCTGGGCGTGGTCGACCTGATCCGCCCCTACATCCGGCTGCCCAAGAGCGACTTCTCCGCACGGATGGTGCCCTGATGGCCGTCTCGATGACCGTGAGCGTCCGGGTCGACGGCAGGCGCGTGCGCGACCTGTCGCGCCTGGGCGAGGCCGCGGCGGGCGACGTCAAGGGCATCCTCGACGACGCCATCCTGCGCGGCGCCCGGCGCTTCCGCGACCTGCTGGCCGCCGAGATGACCCGCCGGCACTCGCGGCCCTGGCCCCAGGGCACCACCGACCGGACCCTCTCCCGCCGCTCCGGGGCGCTCTTGCGCGACATCGACGCCAACCTCGCGGTGATCGAGCGCGGCGACGGCGCCGACATCGCCTGGGCGCCCTCGACGCCCTACGGCGCGATCCAGGAGCTCGGCGGCGCGGTGGTGCCGCGGGCGGGAAAATACCTCGCCGTCCCGCTGCGCGACGCCCTGACGCCCCGCGGCGAGAAGGTCTACCGGTCGCCGAGGGACGCCGAGAACACCTTCGTGCGGCGCTCCCGGCGCGGCAACCTGATCATCTTCCAGCGGCGTCCCGGCGGCGACGTGGTCCCGCTCTACGTGCTCAAGAGCCGGGTCTACGTGCCGGCCCGACTCGGCCTGCGCGACGCCGCCGAGGACGCCCTGCCGGCCGTGGAGCAGCTGATCGCCCAGGCCGTGGACGCCCGACTAGCCGGAGGCCCCAGATGACCAGTATCCGCGAGGAGGCCGTGCGCGCCCTGCGCACGAAGATCGAGGGCCTCGACCTGTTCGACCTGGTCGACCGCGAGCCCATGCCGGGCCGCTCCGACGTGCGCAACACCTGCTCGATCGCCGAGGGCGCCGAGACCAAGCAGCCCGGCACGGCGTGCTGGGACTGCACCCTGCCGGTCGACCTGGTGATCTTCTGGTACCGACCGCGCGAGGCCGAGCTCGCCGCGGAGCTCAACGACGTGCTGCGTCAGGTGGTCGACGCCCTGCTGGTCGACTCGACCCTGGGCGGCGCCGTGATCTGGGTCCGCGAGCGCCGCAACGAGATGATCCTCGACTTCGAGGGCGACCCGGTCGGGCAGCTCGTGGTCACCCTGGAGCTGCGATACCGCCACGCCGAGGGCAGCACGGAGAACGTGGTCTAGCCAGCGGGGCGGATTCCATCTGGAATCAAGCGGCGGCCGTCTTTGCAAGGAAAGAATCGGAACATCGTACTATATTGGTTCCGGGTGTGGGCGACACGGTGATGAATCTCCCGGCCGTAGCCATCCCGCGATAGACGTCGACGGATGCGCGCGATGTGGGGTTACGGGGAGGCCCCACCTCACACCCTCTCCTTCGTCTTCTCTCTATCCCGCTTCCGGAGAAGCCGTCGCGCTGCCGTGCGGGTCAGGCGGTGGAACGACGTGATATAGAGACGATCGCCGCTCCTGGTCCTCTTGATCGCCAGCTTCAGCGGAAGGCTTTCGTCGCCGTCCCAGTGGACGAACACGGCCGTGTTCGGTCGGTGCGCTTCGATGAAGAAGTCCCCGCTGTCGAGGACGTCCTGCACGAAGCGGTAGTCTTCGGGTTTGATGTTCTTGTGCTTCGACAGCTGCTTCTTCAGCGTCTCGGCCGACAGGCGCACGGCGGCCTCATGAGCCCCGAGTCGCCGCACGACTTCCTCCGGGGCGCGGGCAAGGCGTACTTCCGATCTCCGCCCCTGGAGCAAGTCGAAGAGGTCTTGTATCTCCATATCCCGTGACGCGAGCGTGCGACGCGCGGGCGCACCGACGTTACCGCTGCCCTCCTCGTGAACTCCGACTCGAAAAGTCGACCGACCGAGGAACCTATCGGGACTCTGTGGATAAGTCGAATCCCCTTTGAGTTGAAAGGGGATCACTCTCCTTCGGGACGAGACACCGTTGCAGAGGTCGGCGAAGTTGGCGCGACGCCTGCGCGACGCCCGAGAAGTGAGCGACGCTGCGGCAGGGTGTTAAGTCCTTGAGAAGATTGGCGCGCCCGGGAAGATTCGAACTCCCAACCTCCTGATCCGTAGTCAGGTGCTCTATCCAATTGAGCTACGGGCGCGCTGTCGGCGACGGCCCTCCCGTGCGGGCGTCGGCGAGGCTGCGGGAAGCTAATCGAAGCGTTCCGGCATGGCAAGCGCGGAAGTGGACCCGCCCGCGCCGGGCCGGATCGCGTCCCGGCCGCGTCCTCGCCACCGGCATGTGGGTGGGTTCCGGCGCGGGGTCCAGGGAGCGCGCCGTGGGGTCGACAGCCGCGCCTGCCGGCCCTCGAGCGGCCCCGAATAGCCCCCGGACGGCGCCCGACGGGCACGCGGCGGGGATCGGGCGGCGCTTGCGGGCAATCCCGCCTTGTCGTGCCGGAATCCCCAAAGTACTATCCGCCGGATTTCGGGGGGACCGTCCATCGGCGTCCCACCGGCAAAAAGCCATACCGCGGCCCGGCGGCGACGGGTCGCGGCAAGAGCCATGACGGACGGGGTTTGGCGGTGCCCATGCGGACACCACGGTTCTTTGTCGCTGCCCTGGTGGCCGGCGGCCTCCTGAGCGCCTGCAGCGGTCAGGGCAACGGCCCCTGGCCATCCGGGGCGGACGGGGAACCGGCCGGGTCCTCGGCGCCGGGGGCGTCGGGGGCGGGGATGAACGCCCTGCCGGCCTCGGCCGGCACGGGCGGCGATGCCGCGACGGTCCTGGGCACCGGCGGGCTGTCCCTCGGCACCGGGGAGTTCGAGCCCCGGCCGATCACGCTCGGCCCGCAGACCGGCACCGAGGTCGGGCGCCGCGTGCGCGGGCTGGCGGGCGATCTCTCCGGCCTGCGCGACCGGGTCAGCGGCCACAATTCCCGTCTCCAGGACGTCCGGGCCGAGGCGATCGCGGAAGCGCAGGAGTATTTCGCCCTGGTCGCCGCGATCCAGGCCCGCCTGCAGGCCGGCACGACGCCCGGCAACCCGATCCTGGAACAGCAATGGGGCGAGGCGGCGCTCCAGCTCGAGGACCTGTCCTCGGCGATCACGCGCATGAACAACCTGTCGAGCCAGGTCGCCGGCGACAACTCGCTGGCGGGCTACCTGCTCGAATCGGTCCGCGCGACCTTCCGGCTCTCCGGCGCGGTCGAGGAGGACCACCGCCAGCTCGCGATCCTGGAGGACGAGGTCAACCGCACGCTCGTCCTGCTCGACCGCCTGCTCTCCGAGCTGTCGGAGGACATCAACCGGCAGACCCGCTACGTCAATTCCGAACGGTCGAATCTGCAGACCCTGCAGCTCGCCATCGCCAACGGGGAGCTCTACGGCACCAGCCTCGCCAACCGCGCCGGCGGCGGCCTGCCGATCCGGACGGCCGCCGTCGCGCCCGCCGCGCCGGCGCCGGACCGCCCGCTGGTCGTGATCCGCTTCGACGATCCGAACGTCGCCTACGAGCAGCCGCTCTACGACGCCGTCAGCCAGGCCCTCGACGCCCGGCCTGGCGCCGCCTTCGAGCTCGTCGCCGTCAGCCGAAACACCGGCAACCCCGCCGAGTCGGCGCTCGCCGCCAACGACGCCCGCGACCGGGCGGAGGCGGTGATGCGCACGCTGATCAGCCTCGGCCTGCCGCCGGACCGGGTCTATCTCGCCGCCAGCCAGTCGGCCGACGTGCGCAGCAACGAGGTCCGCGTCTTCGTCCGGTAGGTCGCCCCGTAGGTCGGTCGAGCGTCAGCGAGCCCGACGGCTGCGGCGATGGGGCGGGCTCGAGCCCGTGGGGTTCGCTTGGATCGACCGACCTACCCGGTCGCGGCCAAGGGCGGGGCGGCGGCGAGGCCCAGGCGGTCGAGTGCGATGTCGGCCAGCGCCAGCGAGCCGGTGAGTCCCGGGCTCTCGATACCGTAGAGGTTGACCAGCCCGGCGACGCCGTGCTCCGTCGGGCCCTGGACCACGAAATCCGCCGCCGGCTCGCCCGGCGCCTGGAGCTTGGGCCGGATGCCGGTATAGCCCGGCACCAGCGCCCCGTCGGGCAGGCCCGGCCAGTACGCGCGGATCGCCGCGTAGAAGCCCTCGGCCCGGCCCGGATCCACGTCGTAGGCGCCCGGCGCGTCCGGGTCCGTGGCGTCGTCCAGCCACTCCACATCCGGGCCGAACCGCGCCTGGCCCCCCAGGTCGAGCGTCAGGTGCACGCCGAGCCCGGCGGCGTCCGGCATGGGGTAGATCAGCCGGTCGAAGGGCGACCGGCCCGACAGCCCGAAATAGGTGCCCTTGGCGTAGTGCGGCACGGGGATCGTCGCCGCCGGCAGCCCCTCGATCCGGCGGGCGAGCGCCGGCGCGTGCAGGCCGGCGGCGTTGACCACGAGGCCGGCGGCGAGCGTCATCGGCTCGGCCCCGCCGACTTCCAGCACAAGCCCGCCGCCGGTCACGCGGCCGGCCTCCACCGGCGCGTCGAAGGCGACCATGGCGCCCGCCGCCTCCGCATCGCCCTGGAGCGCCAGCATGAAGCCGTGGCTGTCGAGGATGCCCGTCTCGGGCGACAGGAGCGCGGCGACGCAGGCCAGGTTCGGCTCCAGCGTCCGGGCCTCGGCCACGGTCAGGCGGTGGAGGCCCTCCACACCGTTGGCCCGCGCCTTCGCCGCCAGGGCGTCGAGGGCCGGCACCTGGTCCTCGGCGGTCGCCACCACCAGCTTGCCGCAGCGGCGATGGGCGACCTTGCGGCTGTCGAGATAGGCGTAGAGCCGGCGCCGACCCTCGACGCAGGTCCGCGCCTTCAGGCTGCCGGTCGGGTAGTAGAGCCCGCCATGGATCACCTCGCTGTTGCGCGAGGAGGTGCCGGTGCCGATGGCCTCGGCGCGCTCGACGACGATCACCTCCCGCCCGGCCGTCGCCAGGGCGCGGGCGACCGCCAGGCCGATCACGCCGGCGCCGATCACCACCGCGTCGATGCGCTCCATTCCCCCTCCCCACGGTCGCCCACGATGCTGCCCCGCCGGGCCGGGCCAAGACGCCGGATGCGGCGCCTGTCAGCGCACGACCAGGTCGAAGGCCGCGCCGTCCTCCCAGCCGAACCGGCCGTTGCCCATCCGGACCATCTCCGGGAAATGGCCCGGCACGATCCGGTCGGCGAGCCCCAGCAGGCGCCCGATCGTCCGGGCGCCGGCGGCGGGCGTATCGAACGCGAGGTCGCAGCGCTCGGCAATCGCTTCTTTGGGGTATTTGACCGCGTCGCCGGCCACGACGACCCTGCCGCGATCCTCCGTGGCGAGCAGCAGCGCCGCGCTGCCCGGCGTGTGCCCGGGCGCGGCCAGGGCGCGGACCCCCGGCGCGATCTCCGGCTCGCCCTCCAGCGTCTCGACCGGGGCGCGGTCCAGCCAGCCGGCGATCCAGGCGGGCACGAAGTCGTCCTGCGCATGGGGCTCGGCGGCATAGGCCCGTTCCCGTGCGGTCATCAGGAATCGCGCGTGCGCGAACAGGTCGACATTGCCGACATGGTCGAAATGGGAATGGGTCAGGAAGACCGTGTCGATCGACCCGGGCTCCAGCCCGCGCTCGGCCAGCGCCGCGCGCAGCATCGGTCGGGTCACCGCGTGGCCCGTGTCGACGAGGATGCGATGCCGCCCGGCGCTGACGAGCACGATGCTCGACAGGCCCAGAAAGCCGCCCTTGAGCTTCAGATTGCTGCCCGGAACGAGTATGTCGTAGGTCACGCGCATGTCCGGAGCCTAGCACACGCGATCTCCCCCACTCACCCGATCTTGTTCATCCGATTCAAGGGGAGTTGACGTCAACCGAAGTTGACCAATGTCAATGACGCGGCCGGCGCCGTGGTCCAGTCCGGGAGACGGTCTCCCGGCGGCGGCTCGCCGGCACGCGGGAAACTGAATCCATGACTCTCGTGTGATTCAGATCCCGAAGATCGTCATGCGCAGTATGCCGCACTTCGGGATCATCACACCAGGACCGGGACAGGGGAGGCTCCGTCATGATCGAGGATCGTAGCCGGGACGGTTCCATCGACGCGCTCGAGCCGGGCGGCGACGCGCTCAACGAGGCCTATGCCGAGGCCCTGCGCCATATGGGCCCGGCGCTGGCCGCCCGGGTGCTCGACGAGACCCTGGACGAGCTGCGCGCGGATATCCGGGCGCTGCGCACCAAGGCCGGGGCGGTGATCGAGCGCAAGCTGAACGAGCGCATCGCCCAATTCGCGCCGCCGCCCCACGGCGACCGCGCGATGAACTGAGCCGGGCGAAGACCGGGGCGCGACCGCCGCGGCGGCGGCGCGCCCTCGGGGATTTGCCCCGGGGCGGCGCACGGGCTAGGCTCTCCTTTCCAACGAGCGTCGCGACCGGACCGCCCGCTCGGGGCGAATACCGGTCCGCGAGGCCGCCCCGGACGAGGAGGCTATCATGACCGATCACCCCGCAGCCACTCACCCCGCCGCCGCGCGAGCGCGGACCGCCCTGGCCGCCGGGGCGGTGGCCGCCGGGCTGCTCTTCGCCGGCGCCGCCCCCGCCGCGGCGCAGAGCTGGGACATGCCCACCCCCTATCCGGAAGGCAACTTCCATACGCAGAACATCCTGCAATTCGCCGACGACGTGGCCGCGGCCACCGACGGCGGGCTGGAGATCACGGTGCACAGCGCCGGCTCGCTGATCCCCCATCCGGAGATCAAGAACGCCGTGCGCTCGCAGCAGGTGCCGATCGGCGAATTCCTGCTCTCCCGCCTGTCGAACGAGGACCCGGTCTTCGAGGCCGACGCGGTGCCGTTCCTGGCCGATTCCTATTCCGACGCCGAGGCGCTGTGGGCCGCCTCGCGCGACCAGGTGGGCGAGCTGCTGGCGCGCGAGAACCTGATGGTGCTCTACGCCGTGCCGTGGCCGCCGCAGGGGCTCTACGCCAACCAGGAGATCGCCTCGGTCGAGGACATGGCGGGCCTGCGCTTCCGCACCTACAACGCCGCCACCGAGCGGCTGGCCCAGCTCGCCGGCGCCGTGCCGACCCAGGTCGAGGTGCCGGACATCCCGCAGGCCTTCGCCACCGGCCGGGTCGAGGCGATGATCACCTCGGCCTCGACGGGCGTGAACTCCAAGGCCTGGGATTTCCTGAGCCACTACTACGACACCCAGGCCTTCCTGCCGAAGAACATCGTGGTGGTGAACCAGCGCGCCTTCGACGCCCTCGACGAGGCCACGCAGCAGGCGGTGCTCGACGCCGCGGCGGCGGCCGAGACGCGCGGCTGGGAGTCCTCCATGGCCGAGGCCGAGGCGCAGACGCAAGCGCTCGCCGACAACGGCATCACCGTCTCCGAGCCGAGCGACGCCCTGGCCGAGGGCCTGGCCGAGATCGGCGCGACCATGACCGAGGAATGGGCCGAGCGCGCCGGCGACGCCGGCCAGGCGATCCTCGACGCGTACAACCCCTAGGATAGAAGAGTCGTTTTCTGATAGTGCATCCCCGTCGTCATCGGCGGGGATGCACGAATGGGCAAGGGAACGAATAGCCTGGGGCGTGGTTGGGCCGGGCCGGCTGCGAGGACGGGAGTCGTGGCGCCGGCCGTCCATGACGACAAGCCGCAGCGCCTGCGGGACCCGGTCCACGACATCATCGCGTTCGATCTCTCCGACGAGTTCGAGCACACCATATGGCGGGTGATCCAGACGCCCCCGTTCCAGCGCCTGCGCCGCATCCGCCAGCTGGGATTCTCCGAATTCGTCTATCCGGGCGCGACCCATACCCGGTTCAATCACAGCATCGGCGTCTTCCATACCGCCCGGCGCCTGATGGACGTGATCGAGACCCGAATCCGCGCGGGTCGGCCGCGCCGGTATCTCGAAAGCCGCGCGCACCGGGCGCTCGCGGCCGCGCTCGTCCACGATGTCGGCCACGGCATGTTCAGCCACGGCTTCGAGCCGGTGGGCGAGGAGCTGGACCTTCCTATGGCCGCGCACGAGACGGTCAGCGAGAAGCTGATCCGGGACAGCGAGATCGCCGAGGAGCTGAACGCTCTGGGCAGCGGATTCGCCGACGACGTCGCGACGCTGATCGGCGGGTCGCCGACCAGCTTCTACGACGCCGTCGTATCGAGCCAGTTCGACGCCGACCGGCTGGATTACATGCGTCGGGACCGCCTGATGACCGGGGTCGAGAACGGCGCGATCGACTTCGAATGGCTGGTCGCCAACCTGGAAATCGGCGAGGTCCCGACAGGCACGGACTATGAAGGAGGCAAGAGCGTCGAGACTTTCGTTCTGGGACCGAAGGCGATTCATGCGGCCGAGGATTTCGTCCTGGCGTTGTTCCAGCTTTATCCGACGATCTATTTCCACAAGACGACGCGGGCCGCGGAGAAGGTCTTCTCCGCCCTGATGATCCGCATCGTGGAGCTGGTCCGGGAGGATGCCGTGCGACGAACCGGTCTCGGCAAGGCGCATCCGTTGATCCGTTTCGCCAGTGCGCCCGACAGTCTGGATGCCGCGCTGGCGCTCGACGACACCGTCCTCTGGGGCTCGTTGGCGATGCTCGAGGCGGCGCCGGACCGGACCGTCGCGGAGATGGCCACGCGCTTGCGCCGGCGCCGACTGCCCAAGTGCATCGATATCAGGACGCGACTCCAGGCGGAATTGCGCGCCCCGGCGGGCGCATCCCGCGAGGATCGACAGCGGGCGACGGCGAAGATCGATCAAGCCTGCGAGGTCTTCAAGGAGGAGATCGAGGAGTGGCGAGCGGGCGGTCACGACGGTGTGCGGCTGCTCCTTACCGACGAGGGCAAGCGTGCGCCATACAAAGGCGTCGAGGATTCCAAGGGACCGCTGGACCAGATCCGGATCCGGCTGCCGGATGGCGAGGTCGGCGATATCCGCGATCATTCGCCGGTCGTCGATGGCATCGAGCGGTTCCGGTTCCTGCGCGCTTATGTGGACGAGGGCGATCAGGATGCGAAAGATGCCGTGGACCGATTCGTCACGGCGGCACTCGATCGGGTGGGAGCGGGCGATGGCTGAACAGGCGACGACGGCCCGGACGACGGCCCGGGCGGGCGAACGGACGGCGGCGCGCCCTCGGGGCCGTGAGGCTCGGGAACTCGCTGCCGCGATCGTGCGTGACGCGGGCGGCGAGATCGTGGGCCGCACCCGGGTGCAGAAGATCGGCTATCTTCTCGAGCTGGCCGGCCTCGGCAGCGGTTTTCGCTATGCCTACAAGCACTATGGCCCCTATTCGGATGACCTGACCCAGGCGATGCGGTCCGCCGACGTGTTCGGTCTCGTCGAGGAAGAGGAGCGTGTCTCCGACTGGGGGGGCCTCTATTCGATATTCCGCCTCACGGTGCCGGCCCATCCCGACCCGGCACGCAATCGTTTCGTTCAGGCCGCGGCCCGGACCAGCCCGATCGAGCTCGAACTGGCGGCGACCGCTGCATATCTCCATGTCGCGAGGGGATATCCCGATCCCTGGGCGGAGACGCGCCGGCGCAAGCCGCAGAAAGCGGCCGACGGGCGGCTCGCGAAGGCCAAGAGGGCCTACGAACGCCTGCGCGCGATCAAGACTCCGATCGCCCTGCCGGACATCCCGGGCACGCGCCCGTGACCGGGGGCTGGGCGCGGCGGACGCTCGACCGGCTTTATGCCGGCAGCGGGGTCGTCGCGGCCGCCTTCCTGGTGGCGATCTTCGCGGTCGTGCTGGCGCAGGTCGTGCTCAACACGCTCGACGCGGCGCTGTCGGTGGTGACCGGCGCGCCGCTCGGGCTGCTGCTGCCCTCCTACGCGGAGTTCGCGGGGTACTTCCTGGCCGCCTCGACCTTCTTCGCGCTCGCCTACACCTTCCGGTCGGGCAGCCATATCCGGGTCACGCTGCTGGTCCGCAACCTCCCCCCGGGCGCCCGCCGGGTGGCGGAGGTCTGGTGCTGCGCCGCCGGCGCCGTGCTGGCCGGCATCGCCACGCTGACCGCCGGGCGGCTGACCTGGGAGTCCTGGAGCTACGGCGACGTCAGCTACGGCCTCGTGCCGATCCCGATCTTCCTGCCCCAGATCGCCATGACCGTGGGGCTGGGCCTGCTCACGATCGCCTTCGTCGATTCCGGGCTCGCCGCGGCGCGGGGCGGCACGCTGCCGTCCGACGGCGAAGACGACTGAGGCCGGAGCCATGGAACTTCTCGCCGCCGTCGTCCTGGTCGTCGTCCTGCTGGGCCTGCTGGCCAGCGGCCTCTGGGTCGCGGTCTCGCTGATCGGCGTCGCGGCGATCGGGGTCGCCGCCTTCGCCGGCGCGCCGGTCGGCCGCGTGCTGGCGAGCTCGCTGTGGAGCGCGTCGTCGCAATGGGCGCTGGCCGCCCTGCCGATGTTCATCTGGATGGGCGAGATCCTGTTCCGCTCGCGCCTGTCCGACGACCTGTTCGAGGGGCTGGCGCCCTGGATGGCGCGGCTGCCGGGCCGGCTGGTGCATGTCAACATCGTCGGCTGCGGGCTGTTCGCCGCGGTCTCCGGCTCCTCGGCCGCGACCTGCGCGACGGTCGGCAAGATGGCCCTGCCGGAGCTCGCCAGGCGCGGCTACGACGAGCGGCTGACGATCGGCACGCTGGCCGGCTCGGGCACGCTGGGCCTGCTGATCCCACCCTCGATCATCCTGATCGTCTACGGCGTGGCGATCGAGGAGTCGATCGCCCGGCTGTTCGTCGCCGGGGTGATCCCGGGGATCGTCCTGATGGCGCTGTTCATGGGCTATGTCGCGGCGTGGTCCTGGCTCCACCCGGACCGGGTTCCGCCGCCCGAGCCGCCGGTCCCGCTGATCCGCCGGCTGATCGGGGCACGCCGGCTGATCCCCGTGATGGCGCTCATCATCGGCGTGATCGGCTCGATCTACACCGGCTTGGCGAGCCCGACGGACGCCGCGGCGGTCGGCGTGGCGCTGGCGCTGGTCATCTCCTGGGCCAGCGGGTCGCTGACCTGGGCGACCTTCCGCGACAGCCTGATGGGCGCGACCCGGACGTCGTGCATGATCGCCTTCATCCTGGGCGGCGCGGCATTCCTGACCACGGCGATGGGCTTCACCGGCATTCCCAGGGCGCTCGCCGAATGGATCGGGGCGATGGGGCTGTCGCCCGGGCTGCTGCTGGCCGTGCTGACGGTGTTCTTCATCGCGCTGGGCTGCTTCCTCGACGGCATCTCCGTCGTCGTCCTGACCACCGCGGTGATCCTGCCCATGGTCGAGGCCGCGGGCATCGACCGGATCTGGTTCGGTATCTACCTGGTCCTGGTCGTGGAGATGAGCCAGATCACCCCGCCGGTCGGCTTCAACCTGTTCGTCCTGCAGGGGCTGACCGGAAAGAACATCCTGACCATCGCCAAGGCCGCGCTGCCGTTCTTCTGCCTGATGATCGTCGCGGTGGTCCTGCTCGTCGCCTTCCCCGGCCTCGCCACCTGGCTGCCCCAGCAGATGGCGGCGCGGTAGGGGATCGGCCCTCCCGCCCCCAAGGGCTGGACAAGCGCCGGGCTGGACAAGCGCCGCTATAGACAAGCGCCATGGGGCGCTGCTAATCGCCTGATCCGTCGCGCCGTTCCGGGCGTCTGTCAGGAGCCTCGCCGTCATGCCGGAGACCGGCCGCAAGAAGCCCCGCGTCGTCGTCACGCGCAAGCTGCCCGACGTGGTCGAGACGCGGATGATGGAGCTCTTCGACCCGCGACTGAACCTCGAGGACGCCACGCCGTCCAAGGACGAACTGAAGGCCATGGTCGCCGAGGCGGACGTGCTCGTCCCCACGGTCACCGACCGGATCGACCGCGCGGTGATCGAGGCCGCGGGCCCGCGGCTGCGCCTGATCGCCAGCTTCGGCACCGGCGTCGACCATATCGACCTGGCGGCCGCCAAGGCGAAGGGCATCACGGTCACCAACACGCCCGGCGTGCTGACCGAGGACACCGCCGACATGACCATGGCGCTGATCCTCGCCGTCTCCCGCCGGCTGGTGGAGGGCGAGCGCATGGTCCGCGCCGGGGAATGGCGCGGCTGGGCGCCGACCTCCATGCTCGGCCACCGGATCAACGGCAAGCGCCTGGGCATCATCGGCATGGGCCGGATCGGCACCGCCGTCGCCCGCCGGGCCCGGGGCTTCGGGCTGTCGGTGCACTATCACAACCGCCGCCGCGCCGCGCCGGAGATCGAGGAGGAGGTCGAGGCGACCTATTGGGATTCGCTCGACCAGATGGTCGCGCGCATGGACATCGTTTCGGTCAACTGCCCGCACACGCCGGCCACCTATCACCTGCTCAACGCCCGCCGGCTGGCGCTGATGGGGCGCGAGGCGATGATCGTCAACACCTCGCGCGGCGAGGTCATCGACGAGCGCGCCCTGGCCGAACGGCTGATCGACGGCGATCTGGGCGGCGCCGGCCTCGACGTCTTCGAGCGCGAGCCGACGATCGACCGCAAGCTGATGAAGGCGCCGGGCGTGGTGCTGCTGCCGCATATGGGCTCGGCGACCTTCGAGGGCCGGATCGAGATGGGCCAGAAGGTCATCGTCAACATCCGCACCTTCGTCGACGGCCACACGCCGCCGGACCGCGTCATCGAGACCGAATTCTGAGCCCCGTGCCCGACACCGGCTCCTCCGATCGGCGCGGGCCGGCGCTGGCCGTGTTGCTGACGGCGCTGGTCGCCTTCGGGCCGATGTCGACGGATCTCTACCTCCCCGCGCTGCCGGGCATGACCCGGGCGCTGGGCGCGGACGTGGCGACCGGGCAGCTCACGCTCAGCGTCTTCCTGGCGGGCTTCGCGGTCAGCCAGCTCTTCTACGGGCCCTTGAGCGACCGGTTCGGGCGGCGCCCGGTGCTGCTGGCCGGCGTGGCGATCTATGTCGCCGCGGGCGTCGCCTGCGCGCTCGCGCCGACGATCGAGGCGCTGATCGGCTTCCGCTTCCTGCAGGCGCTGGGGGCCTGCGCCGGGCCGGTGATCGCGCGGGCGGTGGTGCGCGACCTGTGGGGGCGCGAGGGCGCGGCCAGGGTGCTCGCCTACATGGCCATGGCCATGGCGCTGGCGCCGGCGGTCGGGCCGATCCTGGGCGGCCAGCTCACCGTCGCCTTCGGCTGGCGGGCGAATTTCTGGTTCCTGGTCGGCTTCGGCGCGGTCGTGCTGGCGGCGACGCTGGCGCTGCTGGCCGAATCGAACCGCCACCGCGATCCCGAGGCGGTGCGCCCGGCCCGGCTGGCGCGCAACTACGCCACCCTGTTCGGCCACCGGGCCTATCGCGGCTATGTGGCGGTCGTGGCGTTCAGCTATTCCGGCATCTTCTGCTTCATCTCGGGCTCCAGCTTCCTGTTCGTCGAGGTGATCGGGCTGAGCCCGGATCTCTACGGCCTGTGCTTCACCGCGATCGTGGTCGGCTACATGGTCGGCAGCTTCGCCGCCGGGCGGCTGACGACGCGGCTCGGCATCGAGCGCATGATCGCGCTCGGCACGGCCTTCCAGGTCGCCGGCGGGCTCGCCATGGCCGGCTGCGCGGCGGCGGGGTGGCTGGGCGTGGTGCCGGTGGTCGGGCCGTTCTTCGTCTTCATGGTCGGCGCCGGGCTGACCCTGCCCAACGCCATGGCCGGCGCGGTCGGCCCGTTCCCGACGATGGCCGGCCTCGCCTCCGCGCTGCTGGGCTTCTTCCAGATGGGCGTCGCGGCGCTGGTGGGCGTCGCGGTGGGCCGGGGTACCGAGCGCGTCTTCGCGGACCTGGCGGCAGGCGCCGCCGACGGCGCCGGCGCCGACACCGGCCGCGCCGGCCTGCCCATGGCGCTCGCCGTCGCCGCCGTCGCGCTGGGCGCCGCCGCGGCCTACCGGCTTTGGGTCCGCCCGGCCGTCGAGGCCGCCGCGGAGAGCGGGACCGGCGATTAGGGTCCGGGTCGCGTGCGGCGGCGAGGGGCGGGGCGGCGAGGGATCGGCCCGCACGCCGATGCCCGCATGCCGATGCCCGCATACCGATGAAGGAAATATCCGATACACGAATTCGATATGATCTTTATCTTTCTCGTCTCTCCATGATAGCTTTGTATCAGCTAAGGGCCCGTTATGGTTAATAATTATTAAGGGAGGCGCTTTCCCATGGCGGTGCAGGATGGTTATCCCGGCGTTCACGTCGTCGAGGTGCCCAGCGGGGTCCGGCCGATCGCCGAGGCCTCCACATCGACGCTGGCCCTGATCGGCAGCTTCGCGCGCGGCCCGGTGGACGAGGCGGTGCGCGTCACCAGCCTGTCGGATTTCGAGCGGCGCTTCGGCGGGCTCGACCGGCGCTCCGACGCGACCTACGCGCTCCAGCAGTTCTTCCTGCAGGGCGGGCGTATCGCCTACGTGGTCCGCGTCGCATTCAGCACCGCGCGCGTCACCCTCGGCCGCGACGCCCCCGCGCTGGAGATCGTGGCGGCGACGCCGGGCGTGGCGGGCGACGGCATCCGGATCGGCGTGGCGCACAACGGCGCCGCGCGGTTCGACCTGCGCGTCCAGCCGCCGGGCGGCGCGCCGCCGGTCGATTTCCGCAACGTCTCGTCCGATCCGGACTCCGACCGCCACGTCGCCACCGTGGTCAACACCACGCCGGACAGCCCGATCGCCATCCGCGCCGCCCGCGCCCGGCCGACGGAGAGCAATCCCGGCACGCCGCTCGACGCCCTGGCGCCGGGGGACCTGGCGCCGCTCGTCGACGGCGCCGTTGCGGTCGCCGCGACCCTTGCGCTCGACGACGGCGGCACGGGCCTTGCGCTGAGGGCCCGCAACCCGGGCGCCCGGGGCGAGGCGATCACGGTGACGACCGTGCCCGACGGCGGCGCCGGCACCTTCTCCCTGACGGTCACGCCGCCGGTCGGGGATGCCGAGCAGTTCGACGGAGTCACGCCGGACGCCGCCGGGCTCGCCCAGGTCAACGCCAGCGCCCATGTCGAGGCGACCCGGCTCGACGGCCTGCCGCCGGCGGCCAACGAGTTGCCGCTGGAAAACGGCGCCGACGCGGAGGCCTCGCGCCTGAACCTGCAGCCCGACGTGACCGTGCCGGCCCTGGTGCTGGCTTCGCGGGCGACGGGGCCGGCGGCCGGCTTCACCGCGCGGGTCCGCCAAGCCACCGACGCCGACGCGGCCCATTTCAACCTGGAGCTCCCCGACGGCGCCGGCGGCGCGGTGACGGTGGAGAACCTGGACCCCGCCGCCGGCCGCGCCGCCGTGCAGGCGGCCATCGCGGCGCAGACCGACGCCGTGCGCGCGCTGGAGATCGCCGGCCGGCCCGACGACATGCCCGCCGCCGCGCCCTTCGCCGGCGGCGGCGAGCCGGTGCCGGCGGCCTCGGTCGCCCTCGGCACGGGCGGCGGCGCGGCGGCGGTGACGCTGGCGGCGGCGAGCGCCGGGGAGTGGGGCAATGCCCTGCGCGTCGGCGTGGCGCCGGACCCGGATGGCGGGTTCGAGCTGCGCGTCGTGGAGTATCGCGGCGGCGAGGTCGCGGAGGAGGAGGTCTTCCCTCGCCTGTCGGCGGCCGACGGCCATCCGCGCAACGCGGCGGAGCTGGTCAATGCCCTGTCGCGCCTGGTGCGTATCACGGATCTGCAGGCCGAGCCGGCGCCGACGGCGACCGATGCCGGCGGCGCGCCGGTGCCGGTCGACGATCTGGCCCTCGACGCGATGCATGTCCTGTCGGGCGGCGAGGACGGGATGATGCCCGACTCCCCCGACTGGCCCGCCAACGCGCCGGCCTTCATCACCGGCGCGGCGGACGGCGCCGTGGGCATCGCCGCGCTCGACGGCATCGCGCCCGACGTCTTCAACATCATGGCGATCCCGGAAGCGGCGCGGCTGACCACCGGCGGGGCGCAGGCGGTCTACGCCGCGGCATCGGACTACTGCCTGCGCGAAATGGCCTTCCTGCTGGTCGACCACCCGGCCACGGCCGATCCGGCCGACGCGATCGACGGCTGGGTGAACGACCTGGCGCTCGGCGCGGCGCGGGGGCGCAGCGCGGCGATCTGCTATCCGCGCCTGGTCGTCCCGGACGTCCTCAACGGCAACCGCGACCGCCAGATCCCGACCAGCGGCGCGATGGCCGGCGTGATGGCGCGGATCGACGCCCGGCGCGGCGTCTGGAAGGCGCCGGCGGGCACCGAGGCGAGCATCGCCGGCGCCCGGCCGTCGCGCGTGCTGACCGACCTGCAGCAGGGCCGGCTGAACAAGCTGGGCATCAACGTGCTGCGCTCCTTCCCGGCGATCGGTACGGTCAACTGGGGCGCGCGCACGCTGGCCGGGGCCGACCGGCTGGCCTCCGAATGGAAATACGTCCCCGTGCGCCGCATGGCGCTGTTCCTGGAGCAGAGCCTGTCGGAAGGCCTGATCTGGGTGACGTTCGAGCCCAACGACGCCCCGCTCTGGGGCCAGATCCGGCTCAACGTGACGAGCTTCATGCAGAACCTGTTCCTGCGCGGCGCCTTCCAGGGCACGAGCCCGCGCGAGGCCTATCTGGTCAAGTCCGACGCCGAAACGACGACCCAGGCCGACATCGACCGCGGCATCGTCAACATCCTGGTCGGCTTCGCGCCGCTGAAGCCGGCCGAATTCGTCGTTCTGCGCCTGCGCCAGGAAGCCGGCCGCTCGCAGGCCTGACCCCCGATCCGGAGTTCGACCCATGGCGACCTTCACCGTGAACGCCGGACGGCTCAACCCGTACCCGAACTTCAAGTTCCTGATCCGCTGGGACGGCCGCGTGGTGGCCGGCATCTCCAAGGCGAGCGGGCTGAAGAAGACGGTCGAGGTGATCGAGCATCGCGAGGGCGGCGACGTCTCCTCCGTCCGCCGCTCGCCCGGCCAGGCCAAGTTCGAGCCGCTGACCCTGGAGCGCGGGCTGACCCACGACGTCGAGTTCGAGCGCTGGGCCAACAAGGTCTGGTTCTACGGCGCCCAGCCGGGCCGCGAGGTCTCGCTGAAGGACTTCCGCAAGGATCTGGTCCTGGAGGTGCTCAACGAGGCCGGGCAGACCGCGCTCGCCTACAAGATCTACCGGGCCTGGGTCTCGGAATACACCGCCGTGCCCGAGCTCGACGCCAACGCCAACGCGGTGGCGATCGAGAGCCTGGTGCTCCAGCACGAGGGCTTCGAGCGCGACGTCGACACCACCGAGCCGACGCCGCCGCAATACGACGAACCCCCCGGCTGATAGGCATCGCCGATGAACGGGGCCGACCTCCTGCGGCTGTGGGAGTCCGGGGCCGGACGGACGCCGCTGGCGCGCGCGGTGCTGCTCGCCGCCGCGGCGACCGGCGATGCCGCTCCCTGGGACCTGCCGCTGCCGCGCCGCGACCGCGCGATCCTGGACCTGCGCCGGCGCCTGTTCGGCAACCGGCTGCCGGTCGACTGCGCCTGTCCGGCCTGCGGGGCGCGGCTGGAGACCGCGCTCGACCTCTCCGCGCTCGACGAAGCGACCGGAGGTGACGTGGCATCGGACGAGGAGGAGGCGACCGTCACGGTGGCATCGGACGTCGGAAACGCTGCTGGCCCGATTCGCCTACGCCTGCCGACCAGCGCCGACCTCTTCGCCGCGCTCGCCGGTCCCGGCCCGGCCGAGGCGGCGCGCGCGCGGCTGGTCGCCCGACTGGCAGCTCCAGCGGGGGACGGCGCCCTCTCGGATGCCATGCTGCCGGCCTGCGCACGGGCGCTCGCCGAGGCCGACCCGCTGATCGACCCGGAGATCGGCTTCGCCTGCCCGGACTGCGGCGCCGACGGGCGCGCGCCGCTCGACCTGCCGGCGCTGGTCTGGGCCGAGATCGACAACGCCGCCCGGCACCTGATGCACGACATCCACGACCTGGCCCGCGCCTATCACTGGGGCGAGGCGGCGATCCTGGCGTTGAGCCCGGCGCGCCGGGCGGCCTATCTCGGGATGGTGCGGCGATGACCGGCGTGCTCGACCGCCTGCTCGACCGCGCCGCCGGCGCCGAGCCGGAAGTCCGCGCGCGCCTGCGCGGCCGCTTCCAGCCGGCGGCCGCGGCCGAGGACGCCCCGCCGGCCGGTGCCGAGCCTCCGCCCCGGCCCGCCACGCCGGAAACACCGGCGCCGGTGGCCGCGCGGCCGGCGTCCGCCG
>JAVJUS010000098.1:0-5631 GCA_040220455.1 Azospirillaceae bacterium | reverse complement strand
CGGCGGCCGCGGCCAGCGCGGCGGCGCGCCGCTCGCGCACCGTGCGGAAGGACCAGGCCAGCGCCCGCCGGCCCGCGATCTCCGCCAGGGTCCGTCGCAGCTCCCGGCCCATGACCTCGACCTCGACCGCCAGCCGCGCGGGATCGAGCGGCGTGGTCCGCCCGGTGGCGAGGCTGGTATGGCGAAGAAAGGTGAACCCGCCCAGCGCGATCAGGTCGACATCCTCGACATACAGCCCCTCGATCTCGGCCTCCAGGCCCTGGGCGACGGCGACCGCCAGCTCCAGCGCCTCGACGCCGCCGCTGCCGGGGTCGAGACCGACCACCAGCCGGCGCGTGGCGGGCCTCGGCGGACCCGACGGCGCGCCCGGGCCGGTCATGACGCCCCCTCCTCACGCCCCACCTCGCGTGGCGGGCGGGCGAAGGCGCGCGCGGCCTCGGCGAAGGCGGCCAGCCGATCGTCGACCCGGCGATTGATCGTGCCCTCCGGAAAGGCGCCGTCGGCCACGCGCTCGCCGGCCGGCAGGCCGGTCAGCAGGGCGATCCCCTCGTCGATCGTGCGCACCGCCCACACGGCGAAGCGCCCGGCGCGCACCGCCTCCACCACGTCGGCGCGCAGCATCAGGTGGGGCAGGTTGGTGGCCGGGATCATCACGCCCTGGTCGCCGGTCAGCCCACCGGCGGCGCAGACATCGAAGAAGCCCTCGATCTTCTCGTTCACGCCGCCGATGGCCTGGACCTCGCCCTGCTGGTTGACCGAGCCGGTGACCGCGACGCCCTGGCGGATCGGCGCGTCGGCCAGGGCCGACAGCAGGGCGTAGAGCTCGGCCGAGGAGGCGCTGTCGCCGTCGACGCCGCCATAGGACTGCTCGAAGACCAGGCTCGCGCCCAGCGCCAGCGGCTTGTCCAGGGCGTAGCGTGCGGCCAGGAAGCCCTGCAGGATCAGCACGCCCTTGGAATGCAGCGGCCCGCCGGTCTCCGCCTCGCGCTCGATGTCGACGACCTTGCCGGACCCCAGCCGCGTGCGCGCGGTGATGCGGCTCGGCCGGGCGAAGGAGAAGGCGCCCAGCCGGCTGACCGCCAGCCCGTTGATCCGGCCGACCGCGGCGCCGGTGGTATCGATCATGATCGTGCCGCGCCGGATCATCTCCTGGATGCGCTCGCGCACCCGGTCGGCGCGGTGTATGCCGGTGTCGAGCGCTTGCTGGACATGATCGGCCCCGATCGCCGCCGCGCCCGCCTGCCCTGTCCAGTAGTCGGCCTCCCGCAGCAGGTCCGTCAGCGCCCGCCGGTGCAGGGAGAGCTTCTCTGCGTCCTCGGCCACGCGGGCGGCATGCTCGACGATCCGGGCGACCGCGCCGGCGTCCAGCGGGCGCAGGGACTCGCGCCGCGCGAGCGTGGCGACCAGCCGGGCGAAGTCGCCGACCGAGGCGTCGGCGCGGCCCATCTCCTCGGCGAAATCGACCGGCACCTTGAAGAGATCCTGGAAGTCCGGGTCGTACTCGGCGAGCAGGTAGTAGAGCGCGCGCTCGCCGACCAGCACGATGCGGACGTCGAGGGGGATCGGTTCCGGCTCCAACGAGACGGTCGCGATCAGCCCGACCATCTGGCCCAGGGATTCCAGGCGGATCTGGCGCGCCCGCAAGGCGCGCTTGAGCGCCTCCCAGGCGAAGGGCTGCATCAGCACGCGCCGGGCGTCGAGCACCAGGTAGCCGCCATTTGCCCGGTGCAGGGCGCCCGGCTTGATCAGCGTGAAATCGGTCGAGAGCACGCCCATGCGCTGGACGTGCTCGGCCCGGCCGATCAGGTTCTCGTAGGTCGGATGGTCCTCGGTGACCACCGGCGCGCCCCGGGTGTCGGCATTGTCGACCAGCAGGTTGACCCGATAGCGGTCGAGCGCCGGCCCGAGATCGTCACGGCCGCCGCGCTCGCGCATCAGGGCGACGCCGACCGCCGGCGCCTCGCCGCCGGTCTCCCCGGCCTCGAGCGAGGCCGAGACGTTCTCGATAACGTCGGCGCGCACCGCGTCCAGATGGGCGAGCACCGCCGGCAGGTCGGCGAAAGGGCGCCCGGCGTCCTCGACGAGTTGGCCGACGGCGAAGCCGACACTGTCGCGGACCAGCGCCTCCATCTCGCGCCGGGCCTCGCGGCTCCAGCGCGGGATCTCGCGCAGGATCGCCTCCAGCTTGCCCTGCAGCTCCTCGATCGCGGCCCGGGTTGTGGCCTGCTCCTCCTCGGGCAAGGCGTGGAAGGCGTCCGGCTCCATCGGACGGCCGTCGCGGATCGGCGCGATGATCATGCCGACCGGCGTGCGCACCAGCCCGACGCCACGCCCTTCGGCCTCCTCCTGAAGGGCGGAGAAGGCCTCCTCGCCGCGCTTCTTGGCGGCCTCCTCGATCGTCTCGCGGCGGCGACGGAAACCCTCGCTTTCGAGCGTCGCCCGGATGGCCGCCTGCAATTCGTCGATCAGCGCGTTCATCGCGTCGCGCAGTGCCGCCCCGCGGCCCGCCGGCAAGCGCAGGGACCGCGGCTCGTGCGGGCGGTCGAAATTGTGGATATAGCACCAGTCCGGCGGCACCGGCGCGCCGCGGCCCTTCCGCTCCAGCAGGTGGAGGGTCAAGGTATGGCGGCCGAGGCCCGACGGGCCCAGGCAGAACAGGTTGTAGCCGTCGTGGCGGATGCCGGTGCCGAAGTCGAGCGCGGCCATCGCCCGGTCCTGACCGATCACCCGGTCGAGATCCGCCAGCTCCTCGGTCGTGGCGAAACCCAGCGCCGCCGGATCGCAACGCCGATAAAGCCGGTCGGCCGGCACCGGATCGACCATGGCGCGCCCCCCTCGCTCCCGCCGGATGCGCCGGGCCGGCGGCCGCGCGCTCCCCCCGAGCGCGCCCGGGCCGCGGGCGTCGTGCGCTCCCGATCCTGGGATGCGGCCGGACGGGGGGCCTTGAGGTGGATCAAGCAGGCCGGCGGATCGGGCGCTCGAAACGCGAAAGGAGTCCCCTGAAACGGCGACGCCTCGCCGCCCGGGTGGGGCGACGAGGCGTCGACACGCTCGGTCGGGCGCGGATGCGACCCGTCAGGTGCCCGGCTGCGGCGTCGGGTCGAGGCCCCCGGTCGTTCCGCCGGTCGGCACCGAGGCCCGCTTGCCGGACGCCTTCTTCGGCGGCGGCGGCGGCTCGGAAAGGTCCGGATCGTCGCGCACGATCTGTTCGCCGCGCAGCAGCGCCCGGATGTCGTCGCCGCTCAGGGTCTCGTACTCCAGCAGTCCCTTGGCCAGGGCCTCCCACTCGTCGCGATGCTCCTCCAGCGTGTGCTTGGCGCGGTCGTAGGCCTCGTCGACGATGCGGCGGATTTCCTGGTCGACCTGCTGCTGGGTGTACTCCGACATCTGCTTGTGCTGGGTCACCGCGTGGCCCAGGAAGACTTCCTGCTCCGGCGCACCGTACTGCAGCATGCCCAGCTTCTCGGACATGCCCCACTCGGACACCATGCGCGTGGCGAGGTCGGTGGCCATCTTGATGTCCCCGGACGCGCCGGAGGATACCATGTCGACGCCGAACTTCATCTCCTCGCCGATGCGCCCGCCCATGGCGACCACCAGGTCGGCCATGCACTTGTTGCGGCGCAGGCTCAGCCGGTCGCCCTCCGGCAGACGCATGACCATGCCGAGCGCGCGGCCGCGCGGGATGATCGTGGCTTTGTGGATCGGGTCGGAGGCCGGCTCGTGGAGCGCGAGGATGGCGTGGCCCGCCTCGTGATAGGCGGTGATCTGCTTCTCCTCGTCGGTCATGACCATGGAGCGGCGCTCCGCGCCCATCATGACCTTGTCCTTCGCGCCCTCGAACTCCGCCTGGCCGACGACGCGCTTGCCGGCCCGCGCGGCGAGCAGCGCGGCCTCGTTGACCAAGTTGGCGAGATCGGCGCCCGAGAAGCCCGGCGTGCCGCGCGCGATGGTCTTGGCGTCGACGTCCGGCGCCAGCGGGACCTTGCGCATGTGGACCTTGAGGATCTTCTCGCGGCCCAGCACGTCAGGGTTCGGCACGACGACCTGCCGGTCGAAGCGGCCCGGGCGCAGCAGCGCGGGGTCGAGCACGTCCGGCCGGTTGGTGGCGGCGATCAGGATGACGCCCTCGTTGGCCTCGAAGCCGTCCATCTCGACCAGCAACTGGTTGAGCGTCTGCTCGCGCTCGTCGTTGCCGCCACCCAGGCCGGCGCCGCGATGGCGGCCGACCGCGTCGATCTCGTCGATGAAAATGATGCAGGGCGCGTTCTTCTTGCCCTGCTCGAACATGTCGCGCACGCGGCTGGCGCCGACGCCGACGAACATCTCCACGAAGTCCGAGCCGGAAATCGTGAAGAAGGGCACGTTCGCCTCGCCCGCCACGGCGCGCGCGATCAGCGTCTTGCCGGTGCCCGGCGGGCCGACCAGCAGCACGCCCTTGGGGATCTTGCCGCCCAGGCGCTGGAACTTCTGCGGATCCTTGAGGAACTCCACGATTTCCTGGAGCTCCTGCTTGGCCTCGTCGATGCCGGCGACGTCGTCGAAGGTGACGCGGCCCGTGCGCTCGGTCAGCAGCTTGGCCTTGGACTTGCCGAAGCCCATCGCCTTGCCGCCGCCGCCCTGCATCTGGCGCATGAAGAAGATCCACACGCCGATCAGCAGCAGCATCGGGAACCAGCTCAACAGGATCGAGAACAGCGACGGCACGTTGCTGTCGTCGGGCTGCGCGCTGATGCGCACGCCGGATTCCGTCAGCCGCTGGACGAGCTGCGCGTCCTCGGGCGCATAGGTCGAGAACGTCCGCCCGTCACTGTAGTGGCCGGTGATCTGGTTGCCCTTGATGGTCACGTCGTTGACGCGGCCGGATTCGACCGCGCCGACGAACTCGCTGTAGGGCACCGACGCCTGGGGACCCGGGGAGCTCGAGCTCTGGAACAGGTTGAACAGAGCGACGAGCAGCAGCCCGATGATGATCCAAAGCGCCAGGTTCTTACCGAAATTGTTCACGGGCCAAAGCCTTTCCTCGTCCGGCCGACCGGGGCCGCCAAGGCCGCCTGCCGACGATGGGGCCGGAACTCGCCATACTCACACGCGCGGTCTCTGTCGTCCGCTCTCGAAGACATAATGCGCGACATTCGTCAAACAATGCCGAACGCGGCCGCGGCCAAGGGCACGTCCGGCGCGAAGACGACGCACGCGGACCGCATGCTAACCGACGCGGCGGGGGCTTGCCGAGTGTCGATTTCGGCGGACACGAGCGCCCCGTCGGGCGTCGAAAGCGCGGGCAGCGTACGCAGAACGGCGATCGGCACGCCCGGGCGGGCACGCGCGCCCGATCCCGCGGCGCCGATCGTCGCGCCCGGCGGCATGCGCGCGTCTCGCGACAGGGTGACGCGGAAACGCCCGTCCCATCGCACCGCCGCGCCCGGCGCGACGGGCACGGGCGGGGCGACGGCGGCGAGCTCGCGACAGATCGCCAGCCGCGCGCCCCGGTCGCGCGGCAGAATGCGGCAGCCGGCCAGCGTCCGGCCCCCGCCGAGCGCGTCGGCGCGCCCGCCGGCATAGGACACGACCGCCGCCGCGAGTCTGTCGAGCCGGTCGCCGCGCGGCCGCGCGCCGCCGCCAACGGTG
>JAVJUS010000097.1:0-15884 GCA_040220455.1 Azospirillaceae bacterium | reverse complement strand
TGGTGGCGGGGCGGTTGGTGGTTCTCGCGACGCGAGCCCGACATCCCGGGCTATTGGCCGGGGCCGGCTCCGTGGGGCTGGCTTCGCTCGGCCGACCTACGATGTTGCCGAAAGCGCGCGACATCCCTGGCGCATAACCATGCCAAAGAAGACCCCGCCGGCGGGGGGCCGGCGGGAGAGGTCGGAGGCTCCCGGGAAGCGGGAGGGGAAAGGCCCGGCCGCCGCGGAGGGGGAGAAGCGGCGGCCGGGCCGAGGTCACCCGGTCGGATCAGTCCGGCAGGATGACCTGATCGATGACGTGGATGACGCCGTTGTCGGCCATCACGTCGGCCTGGATCACGGTCGCCTGGTCGACCATCACGGTGTCGCCGTCGACGGTGATGTCGATGGTGTCGCCGTTGACGGTCTCCGCCGTGTCGAGCCCGACGACGTCGGCCGCCATCACCTCGCCCGCGACCACGTGGTAGGTCAGGACGGCCGTGAGCTGCTCGGTATCCTCGAGCAGGGCCTCGAGGGTGCCTTCCGGCAGCGCGGCGAAGGCCTCGTCGGTCGGGGCGAAGACGGTGAACGGCCCCTCGCCCTTCAGGGTCTCGACCAGGCCGGCGGCCTGGACGGCCGTCACCAGGGTCTCGAACGAGCCCGCCTCGACGGCGGTATCGACGATATCGGCGGCGGTGGCGCCGGTCGCGCCCAGCGCCAGCGGCAGGGCGACGGCCCCGGCGAGCGCGGCGGCGGTCAGCTTGGACATGGGTGACTCCTTCATGGGGTGGGGAGATCGGATGCGAAGGCCGGCGTACCGCTCCCGAGCGGAGGGGGAGATGTCCACCCGCATACGGTCGTCCCGGCCGAGTGACGGTGGAAGTAGACCGCGCCGAACGAGCTTCAACGCTCGTCAGCGTGAAAAATTTTTCTAGGCCGCGCATGATCCGAACGAAAATCGCTCGCGTAATAAATACTCGGCCATCAAGCCAATGACTTCTTTTTCCTCGGACAGGAGAGAAATCGATGCGCTCTGGACGCCACCGCTTGGGAATGCTCGATCGCACCGTTCTCGTCATCGGCTTCACGGGACTCTGTCTGGCGTGCCGCGCGGTTCGACTGACCCGAGGCCGCGCCGCCTGACTCCCGCGGCAGAGACGCGCTCGCACCGGCCCGGGCGGCCAGCGGGCGCGCGCGAATGTCGCACGCTGCGTGTGACCGGTAGCGACGGCCCACCCCTGGCGTGATACATCCCGGACATGGCCGACGACGCGTCTTCCCCTGATTCGAGACCGCCCGACTCCCCGATCATCGTCTGGTTCCGCCTCGATCTCCGCCTCGCCGACAACCCGGCGCTGCGCGCGGCGGTCGACAGCGGCCGGAGGGTCGTGCCGCTCTTCATACTCGACGACGCCGACGCGGGGCCGTGGAAGCCGGGCGGCGCCACGCGCTGGTGGCTGCACGGCAGTCTCGAGCGTCTGGCCGCCGACCTGGCCGAGCGCGGGGCGCCGCTGGTCCTGCGGGCGGGCAAGGCGGCGGACGTGCTCGACACCCTGATCGAGGAGACGGGCGCGGGCGCGGTGGCCTGGAATCGCCGCTACGAGCCCTGGGCCATCGCCCGCGACAAGGAGATCAAGGCCGCGCTCAAGGATCGCGGGCTCGATGTGGCCAGCCACGACGCCGCGCTGCTGTTCGAGCCCTGGACGGTCGAGACCAAGACCGGCGGACCCTACAAGGTCTACACCCCCTTCTGGCGGGCCTGCCGGGCCCGGGCGGAGGAGATCGCCCGCCCCGCCGCCGCGCCGCGCGCGGTCCCCGGGCTCGACCCGGCGCCGGCGAGCGAGGCGCTGGAGAACTGGGGCCTGCGGCCGACGAAGCCCGATTGGGCGGGCGGCCTGCGTGAGACCTGGACGCCGGGCGAAGCGGGCGCCAGGGCGCGGCTCGACCGGTTCCTCGACGAGGCGGCGGCGCGCTACGACGACCGGCGCAACCGGCCCGACCTGCCCGGCACCTCCGGCCTCTCTCCGCACTTGCACTGGGGCGAGATCGGGCCGCGCCGGGTATGGCACGCGGTCGAGCACGCCCGGGCGGAGGCCGGCGGCGCGGCCGGCGAGGCGATGGAAGCCTTCCTGCAGGAAATCGTGTGGCGGGAATTCTCCTACCACCTGCTCTACCACTTCCCCGACCTGCCCGACGAACCCCTGGACGACCGCTTCGCCGGCTTCCCCTGGGCCGACGATCCGGACGGCCGGCTGGTGCGGGCCTGGCAGCGCGGCCGAACCGGCTATCCGGTGGTCGACGCCGGGATGCGGGAGCTCTGGACCACCGGCTGGATGCACAATCGCGTGCGGATGATCACCGCCAGCTTCCTGGTCAAGCACCTGCTCCAGCCCTGGCAGGCGGGCGAGGCCTGGTTCTGGGACACGCTGGTCGACGCCGACCTGGCGAGCAATTCGGCGAGCTGGCAATGGGTGGCGGGTTGCGGGGCGGACGCCGCGCCCTACTTTCGCATCTTCAACCCGGTGCTGCAGGGGGAGAAGTTCGACCCCGACGGCACCTATGTCCGACACTGGGTGCCGGAGATCGCCGCCTTGCCCGACAAGTATCTCCACAAGCCGTGGGAGGCGCCGAGCGCGGCGCTCGACCGGGCGGGGGTGATCCTGGGCGAGACCTATCCGGCGCCCGTCGTCGATCACAAGCAGGCCCGCCGACGCGCGCTCGACGCGTTCGAGACCATCAAGACCGGCGCATGAGGCCCCGACGCCCCGCGCCCCCGACCGGAATCCGACAGACATGAGCCGAGACGCCCGCCCCCGACCGGACGCCCGCCGCCGACCGGACGTCCGCCCGACGCAGGACGCCCGCGCATGAGGATCGCCGTCGTCGGCGCCGGCATCACCGGGCTGGGCTGCGCCTGGGCGCTGGACCGGGCGGGCCACGAGGTCGTGGTCTACGAGAAGGCGGGGCGGCCCGGCGGCCATTCCAACACGGTCGAGGCGCCCCGGCCCGACGGGTCCGGCACGGTGCCGGTCGACACCGGCTTCATCGTCTTCAACGACCGGACCTACCCCAATCTCTGCGCCCTGTTCGACATGCTGGGGGTCGAGAGCCGGCCGTCGACCATGTCCTTCGCCGTCTCCGCCCGCGATGGCGCGCTCGAGTACAGCGGCACCGGGCTGACGGGCCTGTTCGCCCAGCGCCGGAACCTGGCGCGGCCCGGACATTGGGGCATGATCCGCGACGTGCTGCGCTTCTACCGCGAAGCGCCGACCCTGCTGGACGGGACGGTGCCGGCGGCCGAGGGGCCGAGCCTGGGCGACTACCTGCGCGCCGGGCGCTACGGCCGGGCCTTCGTCGACGACCACCTGCTGCCCATGGGTGCTGCGATCTGGTCGGCGACGGTGGCGGAGATGATGCGCTTCCCGGCGGCGAGCTTCGTGCGCTTCTTCGCCAATCACGGCCTGTTGAGCCTCGACGACCGGCCGCGCTGGCGCACCGTCGCCGGCGGCAGCCGCGCATATGTCGCGAAGCTGACCGCGCCGCTGGGCGACCGGCTGCGCACCGGCGCAGGCGTCACGGCCGTCGCACGGCGCGCGGACGGCGTGGTCGTGCGCGACGCCGACGGCCACGCCGATCGCTTCGACCACGTGGTGCTGGCCTGCCACGCCGACCAGGCGCTGGCGATGATGACCGCGCCGCTGCCCGAGGAGGCCGACATCCTCGGCGCCGTCCGGTTCGAGGCGAACCGCGCCGTGCTCCACGCCGACCCGTCGCTGATGCCGCGCCGGCGCCGGGCCTGGGCGAGCTGGAACTACATGACGGGCCGCGACGCCTCGCTGACGGGGGCCGGCGACGCGCCGCCGAAGACCTCCGTTACCTACTGGATGAACAGCCTCCAGGGCATCGATCCGGCGGTCGAGCTGTTCGTCTCGCTCAACCCCCTGCGCGAGCCGGACCCGGCGCGGACCCACGCCGCCTTCGACTACGACCACCCGCAGTTCGACGCCGCCGCCGTCGCGGCGCAGGACCGGCTGGGCCGGATCCAGGGCGCGGACCGGCTGTGGTTCTGCGGGGCCTGGTGCGGCTACGGCTTCCACGAGGACGGGCTTTCGGCCGGCCTTGCCGTGGCCGAGGCGCTGGGGGCCCGGCGCCCCTGGTCGATCGAGGAGGTCTCCCCCGCCGGGCGCAACGCGACCCCCGCCGGGACCGCCCTTCAGGACGCCGCCGAGTGAGCCGAGCCGACGATCGCGCCATGCCGCCGACCACCGACCGTTCCGTGACCGAGACCGGTGCCGACGCCGAGGCGCCGCAGCCGCTCGACGGCGCGCTCTATGTCGGCCGGGTGATGCATCGCCGGCTGGGTGAGGTGCGGCACCGTTTCGCTTACCGGGTGTTCTGCCTGCTGGTGGATATCGACCGGCTGCCCGATCTCGACCGGCGGCTGCGGCTATTCTCCCACGACCGCGCCAACCTGATCGCGCTCAGGAGCCGCGACCATGGCGCGCGCGACGGCTCCGCGCTCAGGCCCTGGGTCGAGGCGCGACTGGCCGAGCACGGGCTGTCGGCCGGCGCGGCGCGCATCGAACTGCTTTGCTTTCCGCGCGTGCTCGGTTACGTCTTCAACCCGATCAGCTTGTATTTCTGCCGAGACGCCGAGGGCCGCCTGGTCGCGATGATCTACGAGGTGCACAACACCTTCGGCGAGGGCCACGCCTATGTCCTGCCGGTGCAGGGCTCCGGCGACGGGGATGCCCCTCACTCCCATGGGGAGAGGCAGGGGCCCGCGGCCGGCAGGCCGCGGGAGGGCGAGGGGTTGCAGGCCTCGGGACCGGATCCGGAAGCCTGCAACCCCTCGCCCTGTCCCTCTCCCACGGGGGGCAACGCAGGCGGCGACGGCCGGTCATTGAGCCCCGCGCCCGACGCGACGCGGCGATCCGCCCGGTCCCGCCCCGTGCTCCAGGAATGCGCCAAGCGGTTCTATGTCTCGCCCTTCATCGGCATGGAGTCGACCTACCGCTTCCGCCTGAAGGAGCCCGGCGAGCGGCTGTCCTTCCTGATCCGCCAGTCGGTGCCGTCGGGCGAGTTGCTGATCGCGACGCTGGACGGGCGCCGCCGACCGCTCGACGACCGGTCGCTGGCCGCCGCCTTCGCCACCCACCCGCTGATGACCTTCAAGGTCGTCGCCGCGATCCACTGGCAGGCGCTCAAGCTCTGGCTCAAGGGCGCGACCTACCATCCCCGCCGGCCCCGGGCGCGCGGCCGCGCCGCCGCGCGATCGTGAGGCGCCTGGTGCCGATCCCGCCCTCCCCCCTTCCCTCCGACGAGACGACAGCGACCCGGCCATGACCGTCGAGACCGATCGCCAGAGCGACGCGACCCGCTCCCTGCCCCACCGCCGCAGCGACGGCGCCTATCGCCCGTCGCGCACGATGCGGCTGATGCTCTCCCTCGGCCATCGCCTGGAGATCGGCACCCTGGACGTCGTGCTGCCCGACGGCGAGACGCGGCGCTTCGGCGGGCGCTCCGCCGGCCCGGCCGCACGGCTGGAGATCCATCGCGACCGGCTGGCCCGGCGCTTCCTGACCGGGGGCAATCTCGGCTTCTGCGAGGCGTATCTGGACGGCGACTGGTCGAGCCCGGATCCCGAGGCGCTGTTCGTCTTCTTCCTGGTCAACCGCGACCACATCGCCGGGGAGATGGCGGGCCGGCCCTGGGTCCGGCTCGCCGGCCGGATCGCGCACGCGTTCCGCGCCAACACGCGCGCCGGCGCCAAGCGCAACATCGCCAAGCATTACGACCTGGGCAACGCCTTCTACGAAGCCTGGCTCGACCCGACGATGACCTATTCTTCGGCGGTGTTCGACGACGGGGCGGGCGACGCGATCGCCTTCGCCCCGACGCCGGACGACGCCGGCGCGGCGCGGGACCTCGGTGGCCCCCTGGCGGCCGCGCAAGAGCTCAAATACCAGCGGCTGTGCGAGGTGATGGGGCTGGAGCGCGGGCAGAGCGTGCTGGAGATCGGCTGCGGCTGGGGCGGCTTCGCCGAGCACGCGGCGCGCGAATACGACGCCCGGGTCACCGCGATCACGATCAGCCGGGAGCAGCACGACTACGCCCGCAAGCGCGTCCACGAGGCCGGCCTCGCCGACCGGGTCGAGGTGCGGCTGCAGGACTATCGCGACGTCGAGGGCCGATTCGACCGGATCGCCTCGATCGAGATGTTCGAGGCGGTCGGCGCCGAGTATTGGGCGCGCTTCTTCGCCGGCCTGCGCGACCGGCTGACGCCCGGCGGCGTCGCGGGGCTGCAGGTGATCACGATCGCCGACCGGTACTTCGACGACTATCGCCGCGGCGCGGACTACATCCAGCGCTACGTCTTTCCCGGCGGCATGCTGCCCTCGCCGGCCGCGCTCGACCGGGAGGTGGCGGCGGCCGGCCTGACGACCGGGCGGATCGAGACCTTCGGCGGCGACTACGCCGCCACCCTGCGGGCCTGGAACCGCCGCTTCCAGGCCGCCTGGCCCGGCATCCGCGCCATGGGCTTCGACGACCGGTTCAAGCGGCTGTGGGAGCAGTACCTCGCCTATTGCGCGGCCGGCTTCGGCGTCGGGACGATCGACGTCCGCCAGATGGCCGTGCACCGGCCCTGATCACCCGCCGCCGATCGCCCGCCCAGGAATGCCCGCCGGCCGCCACGCCACCCTGACCCTCGTCGCCTACGGCGCCCCGGCCCTGCCGCTGGCGGCGCTGGTGCTGCCGGTCTATGTCTTCCTGCCCCAGTTCTACGCCACGCAGGTCGGCCTCGGCCTGTCGGCGGTCGGCACGCTGCTCGTGCTGGCGAGGCTCTGGGACGTCGTCACCGACCCGATGATCGGCATCGCCAGCGACCGGCTGAACACCCGCTTCGGCCGGCGCCGGCCCTGGGTGGTGGCGGGAACGCCGGTCGTCATGCTCGCCGTCTGGCACCTGTTCGTGCCGCCCGACGGCGCCGGGCCGGCCTATCTCCTGGTCTGGAGCCTGCTGCTCTACACCGGCTGGACGATGATGATCCTGCCCCTGTCGGCCTGGGGGGCGGAGCTCTCCCCCGACTACGACGAGCGCAGCCGGATCTCCGCCTTCCGGGAGGGGTTCGTCGTCGCCGGCACGCTGATGGCGCTGGCGATCCCGGCCGCGCTCGGCTACGTCGACGCCGACGAGGCGGGGCCGGCGCTGCGCGTGGTCGCCATCGTCGTGATCGTGCTGCTGCCACTGAGCGTCGGCGCGCTGCTGCTGCGCACGCCGGAGCCGCCGCCGGTCCTGCGCCACCGGGTCTCCTGGCGCGAGGGCGTCCGCGTGCTGGCGCGCAACGCGCCGATGCGTCGGCTGGTGACCGCCTACCTCCTCAACGGCGTCGCCAACGGCCTGCCGGCGACCCTGTTTCTGCTGTACGTCTCGAACGTCCTCGAGGAATCGAGCCGGGCCGGAATCCTGCTCTTCGTCTACTTCCTGAGCGGCATCGTCGCCGTGCCGTTCTGGGTGCGGCTGTCCTACCGGTTCGGCAAGCACCGGGTCTGGTCGGCGGCGATGGTCTGGGCTTGCGCGATCTTCGTCTGGGTGCCGCTGCTCGGGCCGGGGGATCTGTGGCTGTTCGTCGCGGTCTGCGTGACCACCGGCATCGCGCTGGGCGCAGACCTGGTGCTGCCCGCCGCCATGCAGGCCGACGTGGTCGATCTCGACACGCTGGAGACCGGAGAACAGCGCACCGGGGTCTATTTCGCGATCTGGGGCATGGTCACGAAGCTCGCGCTTGCCGGGGCGGTCGGGCTCGCCTTTCCGCTGCTCGATCTGGCCGGATTCGAGGACGGGGCGCGCAACTCGACGTCGGCGCTCTTCGCCCTTTCCGCGCTCTATGCGCTCGCGCCGGTGATCTTCAAGGCCGCGTCCATCGTACTGATGTTCGGATATCCGATCACGGCCGAGCGGCAGGCGGAGGTCCGGCGCGCGATCGAGGACGGAACCCGAAGCGTCGGAGGAGCCCCAGGATGAGACGGCGAACCGCGGCCCTGCTCGGCCTGCTGGTCGTGACACTGTTGTCAGTTACGGGATGCAGCATGATGAAACCCGAGGATTTCGAGGGCCGCGAGCCCCGCTTCGTTCTCGAGGAATATTTCGCGGGCAAGACCAAGGCCTGGGGCATTTTCCAGGATCGCTTCGGCACCCTGCGCCGACAGTTCACCGTCGACATCACGGGCGACTGGGATGGCCGGACGCTGACCCTGGTCGAGGACTTCGTCTACGAAGACGGCGAGACCGAGCGGCGAACCTGGGTCATCGAGAAGATCGACGAGCACACCTACGAGGGGCGCTCGGAGGACGGGGTCATCGGCACCGCGCTGATGAAGGCCTATGGCAACGCGGTCAACTTCGCCTAC
Organism: Azospirillaceae bacterium; assembly: GCA_040220455.1. Lineage (GTDB taxonomy): Bacteria > Pseudomonadota > Alphaproteobacteria > DSM-16000 > Inquilinaceae > JAVJUS01. Next base: position 7,494 of record JAVJUS010000097.1, on the reverse strand, counting down.
GACTTCGACCTGAAGATGCAGGAGCGGACCCTGCGCGTGCGCTTCGAGGACTGGATGTTCCTGCAGGACGACGAGGTCATGATCAACCGCGCGACGGTGTCCAAGTTCGGCATCCGCCTCGGCAGCGCGACGATCGTCTTCCGCCGCCAGCCGAGCGAGGCGGAGCGGGCGCAGAGCGGCGAAGAGGACGACTCCGTCCTCGCCGCCCAGTGACGGCGACCCCGCTGCCGCTGCCGAAGATGGACGGTTGCCAGGGGCGGCGTCGATCGGCTTCACTGCTCGGCGGAGACGGATAGCGGTATCCGTCCGAAGCCGACGGGAGGCCGGTCGATGAGCGTTACCTGCGACGCGGGCGAGAGCTGCAAGATCACCTGCGAGGGCGAGTCCTGCTACGCCATCTTCGTCCATGACACCAAGGAATGCCTGACCGGCTGCGGCGGGACCGAGGCCGGCAAAGAGCCGGTGCTGCAGGACGGCCGCGCGATGCCGCGCGGCATCCTGGAACAGGGCATGGCCATCTCGGTCGCGATGACCGGCATGGACCGGGGCGAGGCCTCGCGCATCGTCGAGCGGCTGAGCGGCGGCCGGCTGCCGGCCGTCCCCTACCCCGCCGAGGCGGAGCCGGTGGCCCTGGACCTGCGCTACACGACCGCGGCGGCGGTCGCCGACATGCTCGACGACCCCCATCGCGAGGCGCTGCCCCCGGGGACCTGACCCCTCCCTCAGGACGACGGTCAGGACGGCCGGCGGCGCACCACCTTCAGCCGGCCGTCGCGAAACGCCTCCAGGTCGGCGCGGCGGATGCCCAGGCGATCGAGCTCGTTGTCGTTGCGGGCGAGCAGGCCCGCAACGTCGTCGGCCGGCACGATCGCCACCGGCGCCTGGAACGGCGCCACCGGCGACGGGCGTCCGAGCAGGACCCGCCAGGCCCGCCGCGCCAGGAGCCGCAGATAGGCCGAGCGCAGCCGCCGCCCCCCGCCCAGCCCTGCGTCCGGCGGGGGTCAGGGCTGCAGGCGGCGGCGGATCCGGCGCAGGATCGGCCCGAGGACCGGCAGCTTCTCGTAGATCTGCCCCGCGGCGTCCCAGTAGTCGATATGCGCGCTGACCCGCCCATCGGGCGCGAAGTGCAGCTCGCTGATGCCGACGACCGACCAGCGCTTGGGCGAGCGCGCCATGCGATAGTGGAAGACCCAGCGCAGATAGCACCGGTCGTCCACGATCGCCCGGTCGGTCACCTCGATCTCCACGTCGCGGAGCATGCGGTAGGTATGGGCGAAGACCCGGCGCATCGCCGGCAGGCCGGTGACGTCGTTGAAGGGATCGCAGAACCGCGCGTCCTCGGTCAGCCCCTCGTCGAGCCGGTCGAGCGCGTCGGGCCCGAGGCCTTGCATGAACACCACATAGCGGTCGACGGCGGCGGCCATGTCGGCCGGCGCGGTCGCGGCGTCGGGGGATGCGTCGGGGGGAGCTGTCACTGGCCGGTCATCCGTTTGACGAGGGGGAAGTAGAGCCGGTGCGGCAGACAGCGCAGCACCTTGAGGACATAGGTGAAGCGCTTGGGAAAGGTGATCTCGAACCGCTTCGGGTCGAGGCCGCGATAGATCGCCTCGGCGGCGTCCTCGACCTCCATCAGCGCGGGCATCTTGAAGTCGTTCCGGTCGGTCGCCGGGGTGCGCACGAAGCCGGGGCAGACCACCTGCACCGCCAGGTCCAGCCGGTCGAAATCGAACTTCAGCCCTTCGCAGAAGTTGATCAACGCCGCCTTGGTCGCCCCGTAGGACAGGGAGCGCGGCAGCCCGCTGTAGCCGGCGACCGAGGAGACCACCACCAGATGGCCCTGCTTGCGCTCGATCCAGTCGGGCATGAGCGCGGCGAGGCAGCCGACCGTGCCGATCAGGTTCAGGTTGACCGTCTTGGCGAAGGTGTCCGGGTCGAGCGTGTCCGCCCGGTCGGGCTCGTAGATGCCAGCGTTGAGGACGGCCAGACGCACCGGGCCGGCCTCCTTCTCCAACGCGGCCAGCGCCTCGATGACCGCCGCCCGATCGGTGACGTCGCAGGGCGCGGGCACGATGCGGCCGCGCGCGCCGTCGGCCTCGCGGGCCAACTCCTCCAGCACCTCGACCCGGCGCGCGGTCACGCCGACGGTCCAGCCGGCCCGCGCCATGCGCAGCGCGAGCGCCCGGCCGATGCCCGAAGAGGCGCCGGTGATCCAGGCACAGCCTTCCTGGGGAACGGGGATCATGCGGGCCTCCCAATCGCTCGCTGGCCGGTCACTCGGCCGCCGCGCCGGCGGACCGCTCGCCGTAGAGCTCGGCCAGGAAGCGGCGCGTGTCGGCGCGGATCGCCTGCTTCCGGTCGTCGGTCATCTTCGCCAGCGTGCGCAGGATCGGCCCCATGCGCGGGTTGCCGGAGAGCCGGTCGTGGTTCTCCATGACGAAATTCCAGTAGAGGTAATTGAACGGGCACGCGTCCTCGCCGGTCTTGGCCTTCACCGAATAGCGGCAGCCGCGGCAGTAGTCCGACATCCGGTCGATATAGGCGCCGCTCGCCGCGTAGGGCTTGGAGGCGAGCAGGCCGCCGTCGGCGTACATCACCATGCCCTGGACATTGGGCAACTCGACCCATTCGTAGGCGTCGGCGTAGACCGCCAGGTACCATTCGTTGATCTCGCGCGGGTCGACGCCCAGCAGCAGGGCGAAGTTGCCGGTGACCATCAGGCGCTGGATATGGTGGGCATAGGCCTCCCGCCGGGTCTGGTCGACGACCCGCGCCAGGCAGTTCATCGCCGTCTCGCCGGTCCAGTAGAAATCGGGCAGCGAGCGGCGGGCGTCGAGCGCGTTGGTCTCCGCATAGTCCGGCATCTCGCGCCAGTAGATGCCGCGGACATACTCCCGCCAGCCCAGGATCTGGCGGATATAGCCCTCGACCGCGTTGAGCGGCGCGCGGTCCGCGCGCCACGCGGCCTCCGCCTTGGCGATCGCCTCGCGCGGATCGATCAGCCCGGCGTTAAGGTAGACCGCCAGGACGGAGTGGTAGAGCCAGTCCTGCCCCTCGGCCATGGCGTCCTGGTAGTCGCCGAATTTCGGCAATCCCTCGGCGATGAACCGGTCGAGCGCCGCCAGCGCGTCGTCCCGCGTCACGGCGAAGCGGAACGGCCGGAGATCGCCGAAATGCCGGCCCTCGCCCGAGGCGAAGCGCCGTTCGACCAGATCCAGCACCTCTTCGGTGATGCGGTCCGGCTCGAAGGCCGGCGGGGCCGGCGGATGGTTATCGTCGGGCAGGGCCTTGCGGTTGTCGGAATCGAAGTTCCAGCGGCCGCCCTCGGGCTCGCCGTCCGGCGTCATCAGGACGTCGTGGCGCCGGCGCATCTCGCGGTAGAAATATTCCATGCGCAGCACCTTGCGGCCCTCGGCCCAGCCAGCGAAGTCGTCGTGCGAGGCGAGGAACCGGTTGTCGTCGCGGATCTCCACCGGCACGCCGCAGCGCTCGCCCCAGCGCGCCATGTCGGCGGCCAGGCGCCACTCTCCGGCCTCGGTGACGACGACGCGGTCCGGGCCGTGCCGGGCGACCGCGCGCGCCACCTCGCCGCCGAGGCTGCCGGTGTTCGCCGGATCGTCGAGCGTCACGTAGTCGACGGCTATTCCCTCGGCCCGCAGCGCCTCGGCGAAGTGGCGCATGGCCGAGAGACAAAAGGCGATCTTCTTGGGGTGATGGGGGACGTAAGTCGCCTCCTCGGCGACCTCCGCCATCAGCACCGTGTCGACGTCCGAGTCGAGATCGCGCAGGGCGGCCACGCCGCGGGTCAACTGGTCGCCAAGGACGAAACGCAGCGTTGCCGCCATCAAGCCCGCTCGACCAGCGTGGAGGCCCCCGCCTCGCCCGGATTGAGGGTGTAGTCGATGGTCGCGCCCCGGGCCTGGAAGTACATCTTCACCCACTGCCCGGGATCGGAATACCAGACGTCCAGCGTCAGGTCCCCGGTCACGGCGTATCGCGTCGCCTGCACCTGGCGGCCGGCGGCCGTCACCGTCTCCCGCCCCGCCGGCGCGATCGAGACCTCCCGAATCGTGCCCTTCTGGGTGTCGAGCAGGCGCGTCGCCTCCACCGTGCCGATGTTCCAGTAGCTCGTCGGCAGGATATCGGCGGGTGCGGCCACAGTGCCCTGCGATCCCTCGACCCGGAAGCCGTCCGCCGTCGCCCGGCCGGAGACCGACAGCGTGTCGCCGTTGTCGTCGGTCCGCGTCTGGATCGCCTGGAGCCTGCCGTCGGCCCAGGTCTCCGTGTTGCGGTGGGTGTAGCGGTAGACGGTGATGAAGGCCGCCTTGACCTCGATGTCGATCGCGATATCCACGGTCAGTCGGCTCGCGTCGCCGGAGAAGCGCAGGGTGTGCGCCCCGATGACCGAGTCGCCGCGGCGGATGTCGAAGGGGATCAGCCCGGCGGGCGGAATGCCGTTCATGGGAACCGAGGCCGTCGCGGAACGGGAAAGGCCGAACGGCAGCGCGGCGCCGAGGGCCGCGGCGCCCAGGCCGGCGAGAACGGGCCGGCGCCCCGTCTTCGGAACGCTCGGCCGGTGAAGCGATGTGCGCATCGACATGGTCGGATCATCCCGGTCTGTCCCTGGCCGCCGGCGCCGCCTCCGAGAGACCGGAAAGACGGCGAGCGGTGGCCCGCGAAAGGCGAACGCCCTCGGGCGATTTGCGAACTGATGGAATTATCAGTTCGGAAAGAATTGCCCTATCTTCAACAACCTAGAGCATCTTGTCTGCGCCCGTTCGGGCGCAGCATGCTCTAGTCTTTGAGCTCTGTGCAGCACTGAGGTAGGGCGTCGGTGCCATCCGTCCAATGCATCGCCGCCGCCTCGGCGACCGAATTTCGTGGAGGCCCGCCATGGCGTCCCGGATCCCGTCGCCGCCCGAGCCGGGCGAGCGTCTGCCGGATTTCCTGCTGCCGTCCGCCGACGGGCGCCGGCCGACCTTCAACGAGCGGTTCCTGGGCGCGCCGGTGGTCCTCCTGCTGATCGCCGGGTCGGGCGACGACGCGGCGGCGCTGGCGACCGCGGCGCGGCAGGCCGGGGCCGGCGTCCACCGCCTGCGACCCGCCGGCAAAAGCGAGGGCGAGCCCGGTGCGGCCGACCCGACGGGCGTCGCCGACCAGCTCGACGACGGCCGCCTGGCGCGCGCCCTGATCGGCGAGACGGGCGCGGCCGGTGCGGTGGCGCTGGTCGTCGACGCGACCGGCCGGCTGGCCGCGCGGCTCGACTCGCCCGAGCCCGGCGCGCTCGCCGACGCCGTGACGGACCTCGGCCAGGGCGGGCGGGTCGAGGCCGCGCCGGTGTTCGCCACGGCGGCGCCCGTGCTGATCGTGCCCGGCGTGCTCGACCCCGACCAATGCGCCCGCCTGATCGCCGCCCACGCGGCCGACAACGTCGAGAGCGGCATGCTGCGCGCGCAGGGCGACGACACCGTGCTCGCCGCCGATGCCGTCGCCAAGCGGCGGCGCGATCACACGCTCGACGATCCGGACCTCGTGGCCATGGTGACCGAGCGGCTGGGCCGGCGCGTCCTGCCGGAGATCGCGCGGTCCTTCCACTACCCCGTGACCCGGTTCGAGCGGTTCAAGATCGCCGCCTACGACGCCGCCGAGGGCGGGCACTTCGCCGCCCATCGGGACAACACGACACCCGACGCCCGGCACCGGCGCTTCGCGCTCAGCCTGAACCTGGACGACGGCTACGACGGGGGCACGCTCGCCTTTCCGGAATTCGGGCCGGCCGAGTACAGGCCGCCGGCGGGCGGGGCGATCGTCTTCTCCTGCGGCCACATGCACGTCGCCCGGCCGGTGACCGCCGGCCGGCGCCACGTGCTGATCAGCTTCTTCTGGGGCGAGGAGGCGCGGGCGGGCGGCCCGGCCCGGGGCTGACGCCACCCGGGCCGGCCCCCGCCCGTCTGTCGCGCCGCGTCAGCCGCCGAGCACGGTCGCGCGCTGGCGGATGATCGCCCCTTCCATGCGCGACGTGTATTGCGCGGCGTTGCGCAGGAAGGTCATGTAACTCTCGTGCACGCGCTTGGTCAGCGGATCGGACTCGCCGATCTCGGCCAGGACCTCGAGCGACAGGTCGCCGAGCGCCTGGACCACCTCCGGCGGAAACTCGCGCAGCGCCACGCCGTGCTCCTCCAGGAGAACCGGCAGGGACATGATGTTGTGGTAGTTGAAGTCGCCGTCGGTCGTCTTGGCGACCGAGCCGACCGCGTAGCGCACGATCGCCTGCAGGTCGGCGGGCAGCGACTCGTAGGCCGCCCGGTTGACGGTGACCTCCAGCCCCGGCCCCGGCTCGTGGAAGGCCGGGACGTAGTAGTAGTCGGCGACCCGGTGCAGGCCGAAGGCCAGGTCGTTCCACGGGCCCACCCATTCGGCCGCGTCGACCGTGCCGGCCTCCATCGCCGGGAAGATCTCGCCCGGCGGCAGCATCGTCACCGCGGCGCCCAGCCGCCGGAAGACCTCGCCGCCGAGCCCGGCGATGCGGATACGCAGGCCCTTGATGTCGTCGAGGCTGTCGATCTCCTGCCGGAACCAGCCGCCGGCCTGGGTGCCGGACGAGCCCGCATAGAACGGCTTGACCCCGAAATCGGCGTAGGCCTCGTCCCACAGCGCCTGGCCGTCGCCGAACTCGAGCCAGCCCGACAGCTCCGTGGCGGTCAGGCCGTAGGGCACACCGGTGAAGTAGTTGAGCGCCGGCGAGCGGCCGACCCAGTAGTACGGCGTGGCGTGCATGATATGGGCGTCGCCCGAGATGACGGCGTCCAGGCTCTCGAACGGCGGCACCAGCTCCCCGGCGGCGTAGTGCGTCACCTCCAGCCGGCCGCCGCTCATCTCGGTGATGCGGTCGGCCACGCGCTGGGCGTTGACGCCGACGCCCGGCGCGCCCTTGGGCCACGGGCTGACCATGGTCCAGCGCACGGTGTCCTGGGCGATGGCTGGGGCGGCGACCCCTCCGGCTGTGACGGCGGCTCCGGTGGCGGCTCCGGCCAGGAATCCACGGCGGCGCATCGGCGACTCCTCCCTGTCAAACGTTGTCGCGCCATGACCCCGCGCCATCGGGGTTCTGGGCGAAAGCGCGACCTGGGGCGCGAGCCTAGCCGAACCACCACGGGGCGCAAGGGCGGCCCGCCCCGCTGGCGTGCCCTGCCGCCAGCGGCGTGCTGCATTCCGTGATCGAGAGCACACCAAGGGCTTGACGGCTGATCCGCTTTCCACAATTCTGAGGCTGCGCGGTCGGCGAGCGGATCCCCCTCCCGCCGCCGGGGAATGCCGGAGACTGCGGCCATCCGAAGGCATTCCCGGACCCGCGACCCCCCTCCGACGGGTCTCCGCGCTGCCGCACGATCGGGCCCCGGTGGTACACCACCGGGGCCCCTTCACATCGAACACCCAAACCGCCCCGACGTCTCCGGCGATCGGCCCGGTCCCTGCCTGTCGGGCTCGCTTCGCTCG
>JAVJUS010000096.1:0-24799 GCA_040220455.1 Azospirillaceae bacterium | reverse complement strand
TCAGCTGCCGGCGCATCAGCTTCAGCGCCGCGGTTCTGTTCCGTCGGCGCTGGACCAGGACATCGAGGACCTCGCCTTCGTCGTCGGCCGCGCACCACAGATAGAGCTGTTCTCCGCCGATCCGGACGACCATCTCGTCCAGGTGCCAGCACGGGCTTGGGCGCGGTCGCTGCCGACGGAGCCGTCGTGCGATCGCCGGTCCGAACTTCAGCACCCAGCGCCGAGCGGTCTCGTAGCTGACCTCGAGTCCGCGCTCGGCCAGCAGCTCCTCGACGTCGCGGTAGCTCAGCGTGAACCGCAGATACAGACGGACCGCCTCCTGGATGACCGAGGGCGGGAACTGATGGCGGGCATCCGAGATCGGCCGCATACCGTCACGCTGCCGGCCCGATATCCCGAACGCCGCAGTTCCCGCGACAGTGCCAGCAGCTGATGAAAGAGCTTCAGTGGCCGCAGCTTATCGTCGGACTGTTGACAATGTACGTTTCAACATGTCCTCATTAGGGGCAACGTGGAAACAGAGTTACGTCATCTGGCTGTCTACGTGATCGGATCAGCCAGAACAATAAGAAGGGTGTCAGTATCAACAGTTGGGAGGACAGCATGATCGGAAGCGCATTCGCAGGACATTCCCGGGGTACGGATCAGAGCGGCCCCTCGCAGGCCTCACTTTCCTTGCGCGCTATACCCTTTGTGGCTGGCCTGTTCGTGACAACTGCTCTTGCAACCCCAGGGCTGTCACAAGAATACCCGGAGACCTCGTTCCGGATTACCATGACGGTCTCGGAGGAGGAGCCACTAGGAGTCGGTGTCAGGCACTTCATCGATCGGCTCGCCGAGGAGACTGGTGGAAATGTGGCGGTCGATTTTTTCCCGTCAGGTCAGCTGGGGCAGGACCTGGAGGTCTTCGAGCAGCTCTCGAACAACACGGTGCAAATGCATGCATCAGGATTCGGGATCAACGCAAATTACAACTCATTCTATGCGCCGTGGTTGCTTACCGGGTTTGATCATGTCCAGCGCGTATTGCAAAGTGATCTTGCTCAGCAATGGAACGACGAACTTGTCGAGGAACGCGGTGTCATCGTATTGACCGCTTATCCGCGGGCGCCGCGTCATATTAGCAGCAACGGGCACCCGATCGAAGGGCCCGACGACCTTGACGGATTGCGCATGCGGGTCCCCGAGATCCCAGTGATGTTCAACGTTTTCCGCGAGGTTGGCACCGACGCCGTGGCGATGAGCTTCGCTGAGGTCTACACGGCGCTGCAGACGGGGACGATCGAGGCCCAGGAGAATCCGCTGCCGACTATCGTCGGCTTTTCCCTTCAAGAGGTGCAAGAATACGTCAGTCTTACCTATCACAGCTATGCGCCCGAATACATCTACGTCAATGCAGAGTGGTGGGGCGGGCTCCCGGAGAACCTGCAGGATCTGATGGTGGATCTGCTCGAAGAGGGACGTGAGCGCGCGGCGGAGGCCACTGCGAGCGTTCAGGAAGAGCTGATCGCTGAACTGGAAGCCTCGGGCACCGAAGTCGTGGAAGCGGATATTGACGCGCTGCGGGAGGCGGCAATGCCGGCACTTGAGGAGCTCGGACCGGAATATCTTGGCGAGGAAACCTATAGCACGATCGTCGATCTGTCGGACTGATCGTGTCATGCGGCCCGAGTTGTTCGCTTAGATGCTGGAGCGACTGCGTACTGCAAGGCGGGCAATCGCGGCGCTTGTCGCCGCGATTGCCGGTCTCCTCGGTCTTGGGCTACTTCTACTCCTTGGATTTAACGTCCTGGCCCGAATGATCGACGTGAACATCATCTGGGTTTCAGAGACGGCCCGGCTGTTGTTCGTCTGGGGCGTTGCCCTCGGGGCGATCGCGGTTTCTCTGTCAGACCTGCATTTTCGGGTTGACCTTCGGCTTGCCGGAAGAGACGACCCTCTGGCGCCTGGTTGGTGGGACGCGGTGCTGCAGGTCATGGCCATTGCCGCACTGGGCTTCGTTCTGATCCATGCGGCGCCAACCATCGCCAAAGCAGGCATGCAGATGTTCGCTTCGCTGCCGCTGGACTACGGCGTGATGCGCCTCGCAATCGTCGTCGGCTTGGCGGGCATGCTTGGGGCCCATGTCTGGCGGCTAGTCGAGATCCTGGTGTCGCTCTGGCGGCCGTCATCATTCCCGAGAGGATGAGGGACGATGGAAGCCCTGTCGTCGACCGGTCTTGTGATCCTTGCCTTCATCGCCCTCATCCTGCTGAGGCTGCCAGTGATCTTCGCGATCATGGTGGCGGTTTGTCTGTATTTCATCGGATCGGGTCTGCCGGCGGGAAATATCGCCGTGCGAATGACGGGCGCGATCGACTCTTCGGTGCTGATCGCGATTCCGCTCTATCTGATTGCCGGCGAGTTCATGAACATCAGCGGCGCCACCAGGCGACTGATCGCCGCCGCCCAGGCCTGCTTGTCCTGGCTTAAGGGCGGTCTGGCGCAGACCAACATCTTCTCATCTCTGATCTTCGCCGGCATGTCAGGGTCGGCGCTCGCGGATTCGGCCGGCATCGGCAAGGTCATGATTCCCTCGATGAAGGACCGTGGCTATGACCCGGCCTTCTCGGCAGCGGTGACTGCTGCGTCGTCCACCGTTGGGCCGATCTTTCCGCCGAGCATTCCGATGATCGTTTATGGAGCGATCACCGGCACCTCGGTCGGTGCCCTGTTTCTCGCCGGCGTGATACCAGGTATCGCGATGACGGTGGCGCTGATGGTCTGGACCCATCTCGCGACGCGCTCGATGCCGCTGAAGGGTGCGGTCGAACGTCCAAGCCCGGGGCGGATCCTTGCCGCCCTGGCCGATGCCGCCCTGCCGCTGGCGACCCCTGCCATCATTCTCTCGGGCATCTTCTTCGGCTTCATGACACCCACCGAGGCGGGAGCGGTCGCAGCGCTCTATGCCGCGGGCCTCGGCCTGTTCGTTTATCAGACCGCCAACCTTCGCGACCTGTTCGACGGCATCACCCGCGCCATGATCCAGGCAGCCGCCGTCATGATGCTGCTGGGAATCGCAGCCGTGCTCGGCTGGATCATCACGCTCGAAGGCGTTGCGGCGGGGCTTGGCGAACTGCTGGGAGGCAACGCGGCCAACTTCATCGTCGTCATGCTGGTCATCAACATGTCGCTCCTTGTGATCGGCATGTTCATGGATTCGACGGCCGCCATGCTCGTCTTCGTGCCGGTCTTCGCGCCGATCGCCCTCGACCTTGGCGTCTCCCCGGTTCAATTCGGAGTGATAGTCGTGATGAACTTGATGATCGGCGTGATCACCCCGCCAGTCGGGTTCTGTCTCTTCGTGACCGCATCGATCGCCGAGACGCCCGTCCGGTCCGTCATCCGAGCAGCGCTGCCGTTTCTCATTCCGCTGCTCGCCATGCTTGCCGCCGTCATCGCGGTCCCGGCAATGACGCTGTGGCTGGCGCAAGCCGTCTAGGCCAGGGAGAAGACCGAGGCATGACCTTGGATCAGGAATTCGTCATCGTATCGCACGGGATGCTCGGTTACGGCTTTCCCAAGGCATCTCTGGATGAAGCCGTGGCTCGGGGGGCCCAACTGATCGCGGTGGATGCCGGCAGCACGGATATGGGCCCGTATTACCTGGGCAGCGGTCGGCCCTTCGTCAGCCGATCCATGGTGGCGCGCGATCTCGACCTCATCATCGACGCCCAGGACCGGACTGGCGCCAAGATCGTCATCGGCTCCGCGGGAGGTGCCGGCACCGATGTTCAGGTCGACTTCCTCCTCGATACGCTGACGAGTGTCCTAAAGGCCAAGGGCCTAAGGAAGAAAGTCGCCGTGATTCGGACCGAGCTCGACAAGGCGACGCTCCATGGCGCCTTGACCAACAAGCGGATCCATGTCTTCGAGACCGAGCGCGACTTGACGCCCCAGGACATCGACGCGTCGACCCATGTGGTCGCCCAGATCGGCCTCGAGCCGATCATGGCAGCTTTGGATGACAATCCCGACATCGTCGTCAGCGGACGGGCTTGGGACGTCTCGAACGTCGCCGCCCTGCCGGTAAAGGCTGGCTTTCCTAGAGGCCTCGCGCTGCACCTGGGAAAGATCCTCGAATGCGGTGGACAGGCCGCTCTGCCCGTCGAGGGTTCGGACCTTTTGATGGGGCGGCTCTACCCGGACCGCTTCATCGTCGAGAGCCCGCATCCCAACAAGGCCTGTACCACTGAATCGATCGCCGCTCATACGCTGTATGAGAAGACCAATCCAGTGCTGTTGCCAGGACCTGGTGGGACCGTCGACCTGCGGGCCGCCCGGTTCACCCAGATCGACGACACGCGCGTCGAGGTGCGCGACAGCGCCTATACGCCAGCATCACAATATACGGTAAAGCTCGAGGGCGCCCGGTTGGCCGGCTATCGGCATTTCTTCATCGGCGGGATCCGCGATCCGCGGATGATCGAGCAGATCGACGCCATCGAGCCGGCCATCCTCGACCGACTGAAGAGCCACCTCGGCGCCGACATCGCCCCGGAACAGTTCCGGGTCAGCTTCCGGCGGTACGGACGCGACGGTGTCATGGGGCCCCTGGAACCGGTCAAGGACCCACCGCACGAGATCGGCATGCTCGTCGACATCGTCGGCGAAACACCCGAAATCGCCGAAACCGTCTGCGCAATGGCGCGTGCACTGCTTCTCCACTGGGGCTACCAGGGCCGCAAAGCAACGGCCGGAAATCTGGCCTTCCCCTTTTCCCCTGCGGACATGGCGGGCGGCGAGGTCTACGAGTTCAACGTCTACCACCTGATGGACGTCGACGATCCGGTAGCCCTCTTTCCTCATCACATGACGGAGCTGGGCTGATGCGTCTGTCTGATATGGCGCGGGTCGTTCGGAGCAAGAACGCCGGACCCTACCTGCTAACTTTCGATGTCCTGTTCGACAGCATCGAGACTCTCGAACGGGTCCGCACGGCGGGACGGCTGACACGCGATTCGGTCGCGGCGGCCTATGGCGTTTCTCCGAATGAGATCATCGACTTCGACTACTATCCTTTCGCGAATGCCGTGAAGTTCTCCATTCGCCGCCCCCATCCATCGGGCTCGGCGGCCGACACCGATGTCTATGGGGCACAGCAACATGTTCCGCTGATGATGATAGAGTTGGACTGACATGCTGGCCGAGATTCCGGAGGATCAAGCGACGGGGCGGGTCGCCGCTCTCTACGATCGAATTCGTGCCGAGAGCGGCTCGTCGCTCGTTAATTTCGTCTGGCGGCATCTCGCCACGATCGATGGAGCCGCAGAATGGGGCTGGTCGGTGGCGCGCCTGAACGGCGATGAGGAGAGCATCAGCAGCGTCTCGGAGACGGCGGACGGTGAGGCCCAGTCGATCGTCGAGCGCGCAACGGGAGTGGCACCGCTCGACCTAGGCAGAGAAGGTCGGATAATCGTCGAAATCTATAACCGCAACAACGCCGCCAATCTATTCCGGATGGCCGTGATCAAGGCTGCTTTGACGGGAGCGGCCGACGTCTTGGAGGGCGCCGTCCCCTGTGGGCCTGCTGCGCCGCCTCAGGACCGGTCGCGAATCCCACCCTTGCCATCGGCCGAGCAACTTGGCGACGGCGATGCAGCCTGCATCGAGCGCCTCGGCGCAGCCGGGCCGGCGTCTGACACGGGGATCCCGCCAAGTCTGTGGCGCCACCTGGCCGTCGTTCCCGGAGGAATCGAACAGGTTGCAGGCGCAGTGACTCCGCTGCTTGGCGGTCGTTTGTTCCGTCGCGCCTACGACAGGCTGCGCTCGAGGGCGGATGAACTGGCGCGGCGCCGCCCGGTCGCGGTTCCTGGCGCCGCCACCTTCGATCGACGGGCCGCTCTCGACGGAGTGGAACGATTCTACGACCGAATCGGTGAGTTGACGCTGGCCGGCCGCTTGGTAGCGCTGCTCGATTCGGAAGGATCGGCGCCACACAACTCGGCCATGGCAAGGAAAGTGTGAGATGACGATCTGTGAAAAGATCGAGGGTCAACTTGCCCGCATCGAAGAGCTTAACCCACGAGTGCGGGCCGTCATCACGCCGATGGCGGACAAGGCATGGGCGGCCGCGCGCGGCCGTGAGGCGAATGACGATCGCGGCGCCCCTCCGGGGGCGCTGCGCGGTCTCAGCTTGTCGATCAAGGACAACATCGATGTCGCCGGTGTTCGATCGACTGCCGGATCGAAGTTCTTCGCCGACCGGGTTGCCAACCGGGATGCCACGGTGGTGCGCCGGCTGACCGAGGCTCAGGCCATCATTGTGGCCAAGGCGAACCTGCACGAGTTCGCGTTCGGCGGCACCACGCAGAACCCGCATCACGGGTCGTGCCGCAACCCTTGGAATCTCGACGCCATCCCTGGGGGGTCGTCTGGCGGATCCGGAGCGAGCGTCGCTGCGGGAATGTGCGACGTCTCGCTGGGCACCGATACGGGAGGCTCGATCCGCATTCCAGCGGCCCTAAACGGTTTGGTCGGCCTTCGTCCCACGGTCGGCCGCATTTCGAATGCCGGCAGCGTTCCTGTCAGCCCGATGTTCGACACGATCGGGCCACTGGCCCACACCGTCGTCGATGCAGCCGACGTCTATGAGGCGATAGCGGGCTACGATCCGTCTGACGACCACAGTGTCGACCGGCCCATCGAGAGCTGGCGGTCGCGGCGTGCCAGGGGCTTCCAGGGGCTGCGGATCGCGGTACCTCGCAACTTCTTCTTCGAGCACGTCGATCCGGAGGTCGATCGGGCTGTGCGTCAGGCGATCTCGGTCCTTGAGGAAATCGGCGGCGCACCTCAGGAGATCGAGCTGCCGAACGTCGATCAGGTGCATGAGTTGATGACGTTCGTGCTGCTGTGCGATGCAGCGTCGTATCATCGGCACCGTCTCGAAACGCAGCCCGATCTGTTCGGACCAGATGTCTACGAGCGGATGATGATCGGCTACCGAACGAGCGGGATCGACCATGCTGCCGGTCTGCGGGCGCAGGCGGCCTGGCGGCGCCAGATCGAGGGGCTGTTCGAGGACGTCGACGTCGTTGTCACGCCGACGGTCGGATTCGGGGCCCCGGAGGTGTCCGATGCCCAGCAGATGATCGAGGCAACCCGCCACCTCACACGGCTCACCTTCCCCTGGTCCTTTGCACAGGTGCCCGCGCTTTCCATACCCTGCGGCTTTTCCGAAGCAGGCCTGCCGATCGGCATGCAATTGGTCGGTCGCCACTTCGAGGAGGCAACCCTGTTCGCCCTGGGATCTGCCTTCCAGGACGTCACGGATTTTCACAAGGCTCGCCCGGAGCTGTGGTGACCAACACGCCTGACACCCTTTCGACCCCGATTCGCCCCGAGGCCGGCCGATCGCCGTTCCGGCTGGATCGCCGGCCGTCCCTGGCAAGATCCGCGGCGGAGCGGCTCATCGAAGCGATCGAAGACGGGACGCTGAAGCAGGGTCAGCACCTGGTCGAGACCGAGATGGCAAGGAAGCTCGGTATCAGCCGGGGCCCGCTCCGAGAGGCGTTCAAGATTCTGGCCGCCGACGGCCTCGTCGAGATCCTCCAGGATCGCGGAGCATTCGTGGCGACGCACAGTCCTGAGGACATAGAGCAGATGATCGTGGTGCGCGCCATGACCGAAGGGATGGCAGCCCGCCTGTTCGTGACCCGCGCGCTCCCCGAACAGCGTGATCGGGTTCGCGCCATTCTCCGGGCGATGGCGTCGGCCGGAGGCGAGTCGCGATCGCGCGACTGGCGGGAGCTCGACTGGCAGTTTCATGAGGCCGTTCTTCTCGGCAGCGGCAACCGGTTCCTGATGCAATCCTGGAGAACCCTAGGCCGCTTGCTGCGAGTCTACGTCATGCACGTCAACCCGCTTTACGACCTCCATGCCGAGCGGTTCCTGAAGACGCATCAAATGCTGGGGGATGCGGTCCTGGCGGACGACCCCGGAGCCGCGGAAGCCCTGTTCCGGCAAACGATCCTGTCGACGGGATTCTTCGTTCTCGGCAGGGGCATTCCTTCGGAGTTCGCGACCGAGGTCGCGCCCGGCGAGCCATCGTCATGACGAGGGATGGCATTGTCACGGGAACCGTGGCCGAGAGGTACGGTGGGGGGATTATCACAGGTACCGTGGCCAGCGGGATCGACGCTCTGTAGGGTGATTGGATGAAACCGATTTCTTACGCCCGCCGTCAGTTCTCGCCGCCGGTCATCCAGGTCACGTCCCGGCTGGTGGTGTGGGAGCGAGCGCGGGACGCGGAGCGAAGCGTCGCGCGATCGCCGGTCCAAACTTCAGCACCCACCGCCGGACCGTCTCGTAGCTGACCTCCAGGCCGCGCTCGACCAGCAGCTCCTCGACGTCTCGGTAGCTCGGGGTGAACCGAAGGCGAAGCCGAACGGCGTGCTGGATGACTTACGGCGGGAAATGGTGGTGGGCAAACGAGATCGGCTTCATTCAACGAGCCTACCGAGCCCCAACCCCGGCGGCCACGGTTCCCGTGACAAAGCCCGGCACGATCATCCGGAGGTCGCCGAGGCGATTGCGACGATCCTCGCCAAGGCCGCCGCCGGCCGGCCGATTTGCTGCGGTTTGCCGCCGGTGCCCGGCGTCTTCGCCGCCGCGCGGGCCGTCGGCTATCGGATGTTCACGGTCGCCGCCGACTTCGCGGCCCTGGGCGCCGCCTTCGACGGCGCGCTCGCCGCCGCGCGAGATCGGCAGGCGGATATGGGGAAGGGCGCGGCGCTCAACGCTGCCGCGGCGCCGTCAGGCCCAGATCGGCGCGATTCTGGCCGGGATAGGGCTCCGGCGTGGCGTCCGAGGCGAAGACCCGGTCGGCGACACGGATGACGTGGTTGCGGATGAAGGCCGCGCCCTCCGCCGCGCCCTGTTCGGGATGCTTCAAACAGCACTCCCACTCCAGGGTCGCCCAGCCGTCGTAGCCGTAGGCGGTCAGCTTGGAGAAGATCTTGGCGAAGTCGACGTCGCCGTCGCCCAGCGACCGGAATCGGGCGGCCCGGTCGACCCAGTTCGCATAACCGCCATAAGTCCCTTGACGGCCGGTCGGCGCGAACTCCGCGTCCTTGACGTGAAAGACGCGGATGAACTCGTGATAGAGATCGATGTATTCGAGATAATCGAGTTGCTGCAGGACGAAATGGCTCGGGTCGAACAGGATCCGACAACGCGAGTGTTCGTTCACCCCGTCAAGGAAGCGCTCGAAGGTCCTGCCGTCGTGGATATCCTCGCCGGCATGGACTTCGTAGCAGACATCGACTCCGGCCACGTCGAATCTGTCGAGCAGGGGCCGCCAGCGCCGCGTGAGCTCGGCGAAGCCTTCGTCGATGATGCCTGCCGGCCGCCACATGCCGGGGTAGAGATAGGGCCACAGCAGCGAGCCGGAAAAGGTCACGTGCGCCGTCAGGCCGAGCCGATGCGAGGCCTCGGCGCACTGTTCCATGTGGCGCACCGCCCAGGCCTGCCGCGCTGCCGGATCGCCGCGCACCGCCGGCGGGGCGATATGGTCCATCGCCCTGTCATAGGCCGGATGCACCGCCACCATGTGCCCGATCGGGTGGCTGCACAGCTCGGTCAGCTCGAGCCCCTGGGCCGCCAGGATTCCCTTGATCTCGTCGCAGTAGTCCTGGCTCTCCGCCGCCCGCTGGATGTCGATCAGCCGGTCGTCCCAGGTCGGGATCTGCACGCCCGCGAAGCCGAGCCTCGCGACCCAGCCGGCGAGCCCGTCGAGCGTGTCGAAGGGCGCGGTGTCGTCGGCGAACTGGGCGAGAAAGATGCCCGGTCCCTTGATCGTCTTCATGGCGTGCCTCGCTGATCGCAGTTGATTCGGTGCGCTCTTCGGCGGCCGGATGACTTACGGCGCGACGGCGCGGCCCTCGCGGCGGGAGCGTTCGCACGCTAGCGCCAGGGTCAGCGCCCGGCGGCCATCCTCGGGCGTGACCGCGGGCGCCCGGCCGTTCCCGATGGCCTCGACGAAATCATCGAGCTCGCGAGCGAAGGATTCGGCGTATCGTTCCAGGTAAAAGTGCTTGAGCGGAGGCCGGCTGTCGGTGCCGGTGGCCGTGGCCCGGGTCAGACCGATCTCGCGCTGGTTTTCCGTCTGAAGCATGCCCTTGGCGCCGAACACTTCGACCCGCTGGTCGAAGCCGTAAACGGCTCTTCGGCTGTTGTTGATGTGGCACAGCCGGCCCGAGGCCGTGCGCAGGACCGTCATCGCCGTGTCGACATCGCCGGTCGCCCCGATCGCCGGATCGATCAGACAGCTCGCCATGGCGAAGACCTCGATCGGTTCCTCGCCGAGGACCCATCGAGCGAGGTCCAGGTCGTGAATCGTGCTGTCGCAGAAATACCCGCCCGAGGCGGCGAAATAGCGTGCCGGGGGTGGTGCGGGATCGCGACTGGTGATGATCATCATCTCCGGCTCGCCGATCTCGCCCGCGCGCACGGCGCGGCGCAGGGCGGCCAGGGTGGGGTCGAAGCGCCTGTTGAAGCCGACGGCGAACGGAATCCCGTGCCGAGCGACGATGTCGAGGCACCGATCGACCCTGTCAATGTCGAGGTCGATCGGCTTTTCGCACAGGATCGCCTTGCCGGCCGCCGCCGCGGCCGCGACCATGTCGAGATGGGTGTCCGTCGGCGTGCCGATGACGACCGCGCGGACCGCGTCGTCGGCCAGCGCTGTCGCCGGATCGTCCAGGGGTACGGCGCTGTGGCGCCGGGCGAGCGCCTCGGCCGCGGCGAAATCGGCGTCGACCACGTATCTCAGACTCGCGGTCGGGTGGGCGATGATATTGGCGGCATGGACACGACCGATCCGGCCTGCTCCGAGCAGGCAAAAGCCGGTCATGGCCGCGGCGTCTCGGGCATTGCCGCTCCGGCCCGCCCTGGCGCGGGATCCGACCCGGCCGTAAGCGCGATGCCCGTCTGCGCGTCGAACAGCCGGGCGCCGTCGAGGTCGATCGCGCAGGCGACGGCCTCGCCGACCGCGACCGCACGGATCTCCGGCGTGCGGTAGCGCACCTGACCCTCTCCGATCGACAGCATGATCTGAAGCTCCCGACCGACCATCTCGTGGGCGTAGACGGTCGCGGCGATGGCTCCGGGCGCATCGGGCGCGACCAGGTCGACCGCCGCGGGGCGCAGCCCCAGCAGGACCCGGTCCCGGCCGTCGAGAAGCCCCGACATCGCCGCTGGCGGGGTCAGCGCGGAGTCGCCCAGCGTCAGGCGCGGCCCGTCGCCGCCGGGGTGGACCGGCACCTCGATCACGCTCATGGGCGGGTCGCCGACGAAGCCGGCGACGAAGGCCGTCCGCGGGTCGTCGTAGACGGCCATGGGCGGTCCCACCTGCTCGATCTCTCCCGAGTTCATGACGGCGATCAGATCGGCCACGGCGAGCGCCTCGCTCTGATCGTGGGTCACATGGATGGTTGTCGTTCCGAGCCGGGCGTGAAGGGTCTTGAGCTCGGCGCGCATCTCGTAGCGCAGGCGCGCATCGAGATGCGTGACCGGCTCGTCGAGCAGCAGGACCGGCGGATTGCGGATCAATGCCCTGCCCAGGGCCACACGCTGCTGCTGGCCGCCCGAAAGTGCGCCGACCGGCCGGTCGAGCAGCCAGGCGATGCGCAAGAGGCCGGCGACCTCGTCGGTCCGCCGGGTGATCTCCGCCTCGCTCATCTGCCCCTTGCGGATCGGCGCACGCAGGGGGAAGGCGAGGTTCTCGGACACCGAGAGATGCGGATAGAGCGCATAGTTCTGGAACGCCATGCCGACATTGCGCCACGCGGGCGACAGGTCGTTGACCCGCTCGCCGCCGATCAGCACGTCGCCGGCATCCGGGCTTTCCAGCCCGGCCACCATGCGCATGAGCGTGGTCTTGCCGCAGCCCGACGGGCCGAGCAGGCAGAGATAGGCGTGCTCCGGACAGGTCAGGTCGATGTCCTCGAACACCGTGACAGCGCCGAAGCGTTTCGTGACGCCCTCGAACCGGATCTCCGACATGGCTCAGCCCGCCTCCCGGTGCAGAAGGTTCCGGCCGTCGCCGTCGAAGACGTGCAGTCGTTCGATCTCGATCGCGGCATGTACGGCGTCGCCGGCCTTCGGCGCGCCATGCGACGGCACCCGCGCGCTGATCCGGCCGATCGGACTCTCCGCGATGATCACGGTCGCGTCGCCCTGGGGCTCGGTGACCGAGACCGTTGCGGCGATCCGGTCGGGCGCGGGTTCGGCGTGCAGGGCCACGTCGCGCGGCCGGATGCCGAGATCGACCGCCCGCCTGTCGCCTGTCGCGCCGTTGAGGCGGTGGGCCTGCTCCGGCGTGAGCGGGAGGCGGGATTCGCCGACGGCCAGGACCGTCGTGAGGCCGTCGCTCGACAGTGCCGCCGGTAGGATGACGATCGGCAGGTCGCCGATGAACTCGGCGACGAACCGGTTGACCGGATTGTCGATCAGGGCGAGCAGCGTGCCGAGCTGCTGGAGCCGGCCGTCGGACATCACCGCGATCCGGTCGGAGACGGCGGCCGCCTCCTCCTGGTCGTGGGTAATGTAGACGGTGGTGGCGCCCAGGCGCTCGTGCAGGCGCCTGATCTCGGAGCGGAGCTGGACACGCAGATAGGCCTCCAGGTGGCCGAGCGGCTCGTCCATCAGGAAGGTGCGCGTGTCGCGGATGATCGCCCGGCCGAGCCCGACGCGCTGGCGCTGGCCGCCGCTGAGTTGGCGCGGCCGCTTGCGCAGGTGCTCGGTGATCCGCAGGGTCCGGGCGACCTCCGCCACGCGCTCGGCGATACGGCGCCTGGGCATCCGGCGCGCGATCAGCGGCATGGCGAGATTGCCCTGGACGTCGAGATGCGGATAGAGGGCGTAGTTCTCGAACACCATGGCGAAGTCACGGGTGCCGGCCTCCAGCTCGTTGATGCGGCGGCCGTCGACGCGGATTTCACCCTCGGTGATCGATTCGAGCCCCGCCAGCATGCGCAGGCTCGACGACTTGCCGCAGCCCGACGGTCCAAGGATGCACAGGAACAACCCGTCCTCGACGGTCAGCGACAGCGCGTCGACGGCCGTCGTGTCGGCGGTGTAGCGCTTGGTGACGCGGTCGAACTCGATGCGGGGCATGGCTACCTCACCGCGCCGAAAGTCAGGCCGCGCACGAGATGGCGCTGCAGGACCAGAGTAAAGATCATGATCGGGGCCACGGCGAAGAACCCGACGGCCATGTACTCGCCCCAGGCGATGCCCATCGAGGCCGAGAATCCGGAGAGATAGACCGGGATCGTCGCGGCGTCGCGCTGGGTCAGGATGCTCGCCAGCAGGAATTCGTTCCAGGAGAAGACGGCCGATAGGATGGCCGTGGCGGCGAGGCCCGGCTTGACCAGCGGCAGGGCGACGCGTCGAAAGACCTGCCAGCGCGTATAGCCGTCGACCAGTGCGGCTTCCTCCAACTCGACCGGAATCTCGACGAAGAAGCTGCGCAGCACCCAGATGACGAAGGACAGGTTCATGCTCGTGTAGAAAATGATCAGGGCGAGCTGGCTGTCGATCAGCCCGACCGCGTTGAACATCAGGTAGATCGGCACGATGAACGCCACCGGCGGGGCGAAGCGCGTCGACAGGATGAAGAAGGCGAGGTGCTTGTTCGCGGCGAACTTGAAGCGCGCGAGACCGTAGGCCGCCATCGCGCCGAGGGTGACCGCGAAGGCCGTCGACGCGCCGGTGATCAGCACGCTGTTGAACAGGAAGACCAGCACGTTCTGGCCGCCGAACAGGAAGAAGGCGTTGTAGAAACTTTGAAACGTCGGCTCGAACGCCCAGACCGGCGGCCAGGCGAAGATGTCGGATTCCGACTTCAGCGCCGTGGTGATCATGATGTAGAGCGGGATCAGGGAGATGCCCGTCACCAGGCAGGCCGTGCCCAGGATCAGGATCGAGCGCAGGCGGGGCAGGGCGGCGGCGCCCGCGGCCGCGCCCGCCGGTTCGGTGGCAGCGGTCGTGCTCATTCCTGGCCCTCCCGGTATTCGAGGCCGCGCACGAAGATCTGGGTGACCAGCGTGATGATGATCAGCATCACGACCGCCATGGCCGCGGCGTAGCCGAGATCCATGGACTGGAAGCCGGTAACGTAGAGGTACCAGGGCAGGACTTCGGTCCGCCCGGCCGGGCCGCCCTTGGTCATCATGAAGACGAGCTCGATCATCTTGAACGAGTCGACGATGCGCAGAAGGACCACGATCATGATCGACGGCTTGAGCATCGGCACCGTGACCCGCCAGAACGTCTGCCAGCGGTCGAGCCCGTCCATGCGCGCCGCCTCGTAGACGTATTCCGGCAGCGACTGCAGCGCGGCGAACATCACCAGCATTACGAAGGGCGTCCACTGCCAGACATCCGCGGCGACCAGCGACCACAGTGCGACGTCCAGGTCGGTCAGGAAGGCGACCTTGTCGAAGCCCAGGATCGTGATGAACCAGTTGATCGCACCGAAATTCTCGTTGAACAGGTAGAACCAGACCAGACCGGCGACGAGTGGCATGACCATGATCGGCAGGATCGCGATCTTGCGCAGGGTGACCAGGCCGCGGACCTTCTGGTTGAACAGGAAGGCCAGGCCGAAGCCGATCAGGAACTCGATCGCGACGGCCAGGAAGACGAACTTCCCCGAAGTCAGGATGGCATTGATAAAGCGGTCGTCGTAGAAGAGTTCCTCATAGTTGAAGAAACCGGCAAACCGTGGTTCACCTCGCCCGAAACTCCAGAAGTGAAGGCTGATGTAGAGGGCAAAGAGAATCGGGAAGATGTTTATGGCGACGATCACCGCCACGGCGGGGCTGATCAGCCCGAAGGCCGTGCGCCGCTTTTCCCGGTGCAGGTTCATGTCACGACCACCCTGTCGCGCCATCGGGCGCGCGCCGTCTCTCGGAGAGAAGGGTTGCCCCGGCCCGGTGAATGGACCGGGGCAACCGGAGCCGAACCCTCAGGGAGGTGGAGGGCTCGGGGCGCCAGGGACGCGGCTCAGTAGTAGCCGGCCCGCCGCATGACCCGATCGAGTTGCTGCTGCGAGCTCGCGAGCGCGTCGTCGGGCGCGGTGGCGCCCGCAAGGGCCTCGTGCATCTCCGCGCCCAGGATGTCGAAGATCTGCTGGATCTCCGGCACGGGCGGGCGCTGCCAGCCGGCGATTTCCCCGTTCGATGCCATCTCGTCGACGTAGGGAACGACCGGGCAGCGCTCGACCACGCCCTCGTCCATCGAGACGCTGTGGCGTGGTGCGACGCAGTTTCCGTGCTTGGTGTACTCGACCATCATCTCCGGGCTCGTCATCCAGTCGATTACCGACCAGGCGAGATCGCGCCGCTCCTCGGGCAGGTTGTCCGGGATGCTCATGTACCAGCCACCCAGCGTCGAGACGTTGAGCCCGTTCGGCCCGGCCGGATGCGGCAGGTAGGAGACGTTGCCGCGCGCCTCGGCCTCCTCGTCGAGCTCGTAGATCGCCGAGCGGCCGGACCAGATATAGGTCATCGCGCAGCCGCCCTGTGCGAACACGCGAACGCGCTCGTCCCAGGCCATGTTGAGGATGCCCGGCGGCGAATACGCCATCAGCGCCATCAGGTAGTCCGCCATCTCCGCGGCGGCCTCGCTGTCCATCTGCGGGTGCATGTTCTCGGGGCCGATATTGCCCAGATCGAAGCCGCCGTCGGTCGGGGCCATGGCGATGACGGGCAGGCCGTGGGCGCCCATGACCATCGTCACGGTCTGGCCCAGCGGCGTGCCCCGCGCGGCGTTCCAGCAGACGCCGGAAAGGCCGTCCTTCGAGCCGTGCAGCGCCTCGGCCGCCGCCAGGACCTGGGCGGTCGTGCGCGGCGGCTCCAGCCCCGCCTCCTCGAACAGGTCGGTGCGGTACGCGAAGATCTCGGGATGCGGCTGGATCGGGATACCGAGCTGCTTGTCGTCGTGATACGCGCCGGTCCAGGCGGCGTCGTGAAAATCCTGCCAGTCCATGCCGCTTTCCTCGACGTATGGCGAAAGGTCGACGAGGAAGTCCTTGTATTCGCCGAACTGCGGCAGATCGACTGCAATGATGTCGTAGCTCGATTCCGCGTTCTGGGCGTTGAGCAGTACTTGCTGACGCAGCACGTCGAAAGCCCGGACGTCGAGCTCGATGCTCCCGCCGGCCATCTCCTCCAGGTCGCCGTGAATGCGCTGCATCACCTGGAAGACCGGGTCGCCGATCGCGAGGATGCGGATCGTCTCGCCGTCGAGCACTCCCTGGGCAACGGCCGGTGCCGAGGCGAGAAGCGCTGCCCCGGCGGCGGCGGTGCAGAGCGCCCCGCGCAGACGGCGAAGAGTATTGGTCTCGCTCATGAACGTCTCCTCCCGCGAGGGCGCGGCTCGACCGTTCGGGGACCGAGGTGCGACCTCGGGCGCCCGCTTCCCGGAAAGCGGCCCTTCTCTGTTGATTTCGGATCGGGCGAAATCGAGTTTCGCCAAATCATGGGAATGAACATTCCATGAAACGCGGAAGTCGGGAACGAATAAGACGGCCGGATCGGATTATCCTTGCTTGATCAATAGCGTCCATGCGCACGCATGATCGCGTCGGCGCGGCCCTGAGCGCGCTGGACGCTTTCGCGCGGCGTGATCTCGCCGCGCAGCATGTCGTGGATCTCGCTGCCGATGACCGCGATGACGTCGGCGAACTCCGGTACCGGCGGGCGCTGCCATGTCTGGAGCTGGCCGGCCCGGGCGAGCCGGTCGACGACGCCGATGATGGGGCTCGCGGCGGCGACGTCCGGGTCGGCGCTCACGCTGAAGCGCGTGCTCACCGTACTGCCGTTCTCGACGTAGATCTTCATGAGCTCCGGCGAGGTCAACCGCTCGATCAGCGCCCAGGCGGGTTCGATCCGCTCCGGGTCGATATTGGCGGGAATACCCAGGAGCGAGCCGCCGATCGGCGACCAGGACCGGCCGCGCCGCCCGGCGGGATGGGGCAGGAAGCCGGTGTTGCGGCGCGCCGGCGAGCGCGGATCCATCTCGAACAGCCCCGCCCGGCAGGACCAGTTGTAGCACATCGCCACCGCCCCGTCGGCGTAGGCGAGGGCACAGTCGTCCCAGGCCATGGACAGGATGCCGGGCGGCGAAAAGCGCACGAGCTCCTTGAGATAGGTGGCCGTCTGCAGACCCTCGTCGCTGTCGATCATCGGCCTCAGATCCTCGCCGGACAGGTCCGAGAGGTCGTAATGCGCGCCCACCCGGCGCAGGTTGAAGGGGGGCCGCCCGAAGGCGCCCATGACCTGGATGAAGGTGTTCGCCAAGGGCGTGCCGCGCGCGGCGCTGAACGCGATGCCGTTGAGGTCCACGACCGGTCGGTGCAGATTGCGCGCGGCGTGCAGCACGCCCTCGACGTCGACCGGCGGGGCCAGGCCCGAGACCTGGAAAAGGTCCTTGCGGTACCAGAGCAGATCGGCCGTCGGCTGGATCGGGATGCCGTACTGGATTCCCTTGACGGTCCCGGCCTCCCAGCTCGCGCCGTGGAAGTCGAAGCGGTTCATGCCACTGCCCGCAATCAGGTCGTCGAGCGGGTGCAGCAGGCCGTTCGCGCAATACTCGCCGATCCACGGGAAATCGATCGCCAGGACATCGACGCGGGAGACGGGGTGGCCCGCGTTCTCCAGGGTCTTCTCGCGCAGGCGCTCGATCTTGAAGGGCTCGATCTCGAAGGTGATGCCTGTCATCTCGACAAGCTGGGTGCGCATCCCGGAGATGATCACGAAAACCGGGTCGACATAGGCCAGCATCCGGACGGTATGGCCGGGGAAGGGCGGCTCGACCGGCGGCACCGGGCGCGGGATGATCCGCGCGGCGATGTAGGACCGTCCGAAGTGGAAATCCTCGGTAGCCGTCGTCGCTTCGGCACGTGCGCCGATCGCCTCGCCCACCAGTCGCTTGATATCCTCTGCATAGCGCTCGACCCGGGCCATCAGGGCGTCGCTCGGATGCAGGGAGAACGAGCGGCCGGTGCGCGAATACGGATGCCGCTCGATCAGGCCCTCGGTCATCATCTCGCGGATGCGCCGCATGGCGGTGCCGTAGGGTGCGCCGGATGCGTCCGCGAGGCTGGTGATGGTCACCCGCTTGGCGTCCAGGTGCTGGCGGACCAGGAACACCACCATTCGCCAGATCGGATCGGGCTCGGCCAGGCCGAGGTCGTCGCGCAGGGGCGAGCGACTACGCTCGACGAAGCCGAGGACGGCGAGCATTTCGCCCTTGGTCATTTGTCGCCTCCCGCCCCGCCGCGGCCCGGAGGCCGACGACGTCCGATGAGCCTACTCCCGCACGTGCGGCCAGCAGAAGCGATCTCTGCGCTCGCCGTCGGGCGGGGCGGCCAAGATGTCGGGATTGGACATCTGGGCTGTTGTCGCCCGGTGCCTGGCGGGACGACGATCTTTTGCGAATACGGCCCGGGGTGCCGGCCGGGCGCAGAACGAGGGGCGGGGAGGAGACGCGTGGCCGAGGACGCGGCGCGGTTCGACTACATCGTGATCGGGGCCGGCTCGGCGGGGTGCGTCGTGGCCGGCCGGTTGGCCGGGGCCGGTCATTCGGTGCTGCTGCTGGAGGCCGGCGGGCGGGACAGGAGCCCATGGATCCATATTCCCATGGGCTATGCCAAACTCTACGCCAATCCGGCGGTCAACTGGTGCTTCCGCAGCGAGCCCGAGCCCGGCCTCGACGGCCGCAGCCTGTTCCAGCCGCGGGGCAAGGTGCTGGGCGGCACCGGCTCGATCAACGGCATGATCTATGTCCGGGGCCAGCCCGAGGACTTCGACGGCTGGCGCGATGCCGGCTGCATCGGCTGGGGGTTCGAGGATGTCCTGCCCGTCTTCAAGAAATGCGAGCACCAGCAGCGCGGCGCGGACGAATGGCACGGCACGGGCGGGCCGGTCTGGGTCTCCGACCTGCCGTCGCGCCACCCGCTCGCCGATGCGTTCTGCGCCGCCTCGGAAAGGCTCGGCGCGCCGCGCAACGAGGATTTCAACGGCGCCACGCAGGAGGGCACGGGCTATGTCCAGGTGACCACGCGCAAGGCGCGGCGCTGGAGCACGGCGGCGGCCTATCTGCGCGGGCCCCGTGCCGAGCGCATCGAGACGGTGCTGCGCGCACTCGTCAAGCGCATCGACGTCGAGGGCGGCCGCGCCGTCGGCGTCACCTATTCCGTGCGCGGCGGGCGGGATCGCACGGCGCGCGCCGGGGCGGAGGTGATCCTGTGCGGCGGCACCTTCGCCTCGCCGCAGATCCTCCAGCTCTCCGGCATCGGCTCCGGCGACCGGCTGGCCGCGTTCGATATCCCGGTTGTGCGCGACCTGCCGGGGGTCGGCGAGAACCTGCAGGACCATTTCGGGATCGGGCTCGAATACCGCTCCAATGCGCCGATCACGGTCAACGATCTGGCCAACAGCCTGGTCAAGCGCACCACGGCCATGGCGCGCTACTTGCTGTTCCGCTCGGGCCCGATGGCGAGCAACGGCAACTATGCCAATACCTTCATCCGGACGGGGCCGCGGATCGACCGTCCGGACATGATGATCACCTTCATGGCCTGGTGCACCGGCGAGGACCTGCAACCGCGCCCCTTCTCCGGCTTCACGATCCTGGCGGAGCACATCCGGCCGGAGTCCCGTGGCCATGTCCGGCTGACCGGGCCCGACGCGACCGCGCCGCCGGGCATCCGGTTCAACTTCCTGCAGAGCGAGACGGACAAGCAGGCCGCGCTTGCCGGTCTGCGCCATTCCCGCCGGATATCCGAGACCGAGCCGATGAAGGGCTATGTCGAGGCGGAGATCAATCCCGGCCCCGACAAGACCGGTGACGAGGACCTGCTGGCGCATTGCCGCGCCTCGGGGCTCTCGCTGCTTCACCCGGTCGGCACCTGCCGGATGGGGCCGGCCGGCGATGCCGGGGCGGTCGTCGACACCCGGCTCAGGGTGCACGGCATCGAGCGATTGCGCGTGGTCGACGCCTCGATCATGCCGCGCATCGTCTCCGGCAATACCAACGCCGCCACGATCATGATCGGCGAGAAGGGCGCGGACATGATCCTCGAGGACGCGCGAGCCGGGGCATGAGCCTTCTCGCGGGAACCGTGGCCGCCGCGATCGGGGCTCGGTAGGCTGGTTCGATGAAGCCAATCACCTACGCCCGCCACCAGTTCCCACCGTCGGTCATTCACCAAGCCGTCCGTCTGTATCTGCGTTCACGCTGAGCTACCGCGACGTCGAAGAGCTGCTGGCCGAGCGCGGGCTCGAGGCGGCGTTGTCACGGGAACTCGGCAGGAGCGCCGCAATGTCGGACTCGTCGTATGTCTCACGCCGCAGCGACCGCAGTGTCCGACGCATCGAAGGCCGCGGCCCGGAAGCGGCGAAGCGTCGGTCGCGAGATCAGCTGGCGCTGGAGATTGAAGGCGTTGTAGGCGGCGTGAAGAACGAGGAACCGCTGGGCCGATCCCGCCGACTTGAAGCGCCGGAGGCATTGTCACGGGAACTGGGCCCGAGCGCTGTAGTGTCGGGGCCGTGGCAAGCTCACACGGCTGCGGCCGCATTCTCCCAGGCGTCGAAGGCCGCGGCTCGGAAGCGGCGAAGCGTGAGCCGGGAGATCAGGTGGCTCTGAAGATTGAAGGCGTTGTTGGAGTTCCCCCGGTTTCGCGGACAGCTACGGGCTTTCACATTGCAGCCGGTCGCGGGCGGCCTTTTCGTAGTTGACGGGTGACAGGTAGCCAAGGGCGGAGTGGCGTCGGCCGGGATTGTACCAGCCCTCGATGAACTGGAAGATCGCCATTCGAGCCTCCACCTTCGTCTGGAACTTCCGGCGGTCGAGCAACTCGCACTCGAGCGTGGCGAAGAAGCTCTCGCACATCGCATTGTCGTACGCGTCGCCGACCGATCCCATCGAGGGCCGGACGGCGGCCTCCTTGCACCTGAGGCCGAAGGCCACGGACGTGTACTGCGATCCCTGATCGCTGTGATGGATCACGTCGACGGGCTTTCGTTGCGCCAGCGCCATATCGAGCGCGTCGAGGACGAGTCGGGCCTTCAGGTCGTGGCCCATCGCCCAGCCGACGATGCGACGGCTGAAGGCGTCGAGCACCACGGCGAGGTAGAGGAAGCCCGCCCACGTCGGCACGTAAGTGATGTCGGCGACCCAGAGCCGATCGGGCTCGTCGGCCCGTAGGTTGCGGTCGACGAGATCGCACGCCGGACGAACCCGCTCGTCGCGGAAGGTGGTGCGGGTGCCTTTGCGACGGCTGACGCCGACAAGGCCCGCCGCTTTCATCAGACGCTCCACTCGCTTGCGGCCGGCATGAGCGCCCTCGTCGGCCAGCTCGGCATGGCTGCGCGGCGCCCCGTAGGTTTCCTTGGAGGCCTTGTGGATCGCCCGGATGCGCGCGCTCAGCTCGACGTCGCTGCGGGCCCGGTCGCTCGGCTCGCGCTCGAGCCAGGCATAGTAGCCGGCACGGGAGACGCCGAGCGTCCGACACACCGTCTGGATCGGGAACATGGCCTGGTTCGCCGTCATGAATTCGAAGACCGAGACGGCGTCGCGCCGCTCTCCTGAGCGAACCATGCTGCGGCCTTTGAGAGAATATCTCTCTCCTGCCGGATCTGCCGATTCCCACGGCGCAGGCGGCGCAGCTCCTCGCGCTCCTCGCTGCTCAGCCCGTCTGCACGCCGGCCATAGTCATGACGGCCATCGTCGCGGTCGGCCTGGCGGATCCATGTGTGGATCGTGTGGGCGCACGGTTCGAACTCGCGGGACAGGTCTTCAACGCTCCGGCCAGCTCGTGCCAGAGCGACAATCTGCTCACGAAACTCCGTCGGATACGGGTTCCTCGTTCTCGGCATCGGGACACTCTCCTCTCAAGGGTCAGTGTGTCCGCGAAACCGGGGGAACTCCAGACAATGCCAACCCAGTTTACCGGCCACCGGACCCCTCGGCCACCGTTCCTGTGACAATGCCGATCAGCTTCATTGACCCGAGCCTATCGGCCACCGGACCTCTCGGCCACGGTTCCCGTGACAATGCTATTCAGTTACCGCCAATCAAGCGTCAGCGCGACGAATGAACGACAGGGCGGCGCCCATGACAACAAGCAGACCACCGCAGGTGCGGTCGATCCACAGTGCCCCTCGGGCACTGAGAAACCTCATCGCCTTGGCGCCGAGGCCCGCATAGGCGGTCATGACCGCGACATCCACCGCGATGAAGATCAATCCCAGCGTGACGTATTGCGGGAGCAGCGGGTCCGACAGAGTCAGGAACTGGGGCAGGAAGGCCGTGAAAAACAGGTACCCCTTCGGATTGGTCACCGCCACAAGGAGGCTCTTTCTGAACACCGGCAAAGGTCCAGCCTGTCGCATCAAGGCCGCGTCGGACATCGATCCAATCTTGCCCGATGAGCGTAGCATCTGAACCCCGATCCACACGAGGTAGGCGACGCCGACCCATTTCACGACTGTGAAAAGCAGCGCCGAGGCGGCGAGGACGGCGCCTAGGCCAAGGGCGGCCGCGGCGATCAGGACGGCGTCGGAAAGCGCTGCCCCAAGGATCCCGTAGCCCGCTCGTCCCATCCCGAAACGAGAGCCATTGGACAAAGCCAGCAGGACTGTGGGCCCCGGGGTCATCACGACGACGGCAGCCATCATGGTGAAAGTCAGGAGCGAAAAGTCCATCAGCGGGTCTCCGTCTTTAGTTTGAGAATAGCCATTCCGGCAAGAAGCACGGCGATGCCGCTGAACACGGTTCGAACCGTGTTCCAGGTTTGCCAAGGCTGTGAATAGTCCTGCCAGATGCGCCGCGCCGACTCCGCATCGGCGGGCACGGTCACCTGTGCGAGGGCCTCGTTCATGGGTACGTTTATCGTCGCCGTGATCAGGAAGGCGCCGCAGAAGTAGACTGCCGCACTCGCCGCGAAGAGGGTTGCCGACATGCGGCATGCCTGGGACCAAGTGATCAGCGCCGTCAGGGCCAGAAATACAGGCGTGAGGAAGAAGGCCGGGAAGAAAATCGCGTTGCGCACTGAGGCGTTCATCGCCTGCATTGCGGAAATCGCGACCCGTGAGTCCGTCGCATCGAGACCCCACATGGTTGAACACACCCAGGCGTAGAAAAAGCCGAAGATTGCGCCGATGCTTAGAAGCGACAGCATCGACATCGGAAGCAGAATTCGTGCCATCATGTCTACTCCGAGTCCGCCGTGGCCGCCGCTCCGGTCTCCTGCTGACCGACTGCGCGGACCACCCGAACGACAAGCACGAGGGTCGCCACCTGGCCGAGGATGACCGCTGGCCAGATCAAGCCGAAATGCGCATCCAGGTACTTCTGCGGACCGAAGGACACGAGCGCGGCAATTGCAGAAACGACACTCAGCGTGCGGCCTGCGATGTTGTTCAGTGGGCCAAGGATGAGAGCCGAGACCGCGAGGGAGGCGGAAGCGCCGAGGAACGGCGCGATCCCGAAGAGGGGTATAGCCTCTGGGGGATGTGGCCTGACACCTGCATAGAGCGCGGTCAGCATGACCAGTTGGAGCAGGATCAGTGTCGCGAGCGCCGCGGTGGCGGTGCGGTCGGAAAGGGTCATGAAGAGCACTCCAAATGCGTAACGGTGATTACGGTTGCAGGTATCCGTAATCCAGAATACGGATCCTGTCAATTGGGTGGAGACAAGGATGCGCGACGAAAATCGGGCCATACGCCAGCAGCAGATCGAGGCAGCCGCCTATCAGGTGCTCGAGGCGAATGGATATGGCGGCACTTCCATGCTGGCGATCGCGAAGCAGGCGCGCGCCTCCAACGAGACGCTCTATAGCTGGTACGGCGACAAGCAGGGCCTGTTCCAGGCTTTGGTCACGCGGAACGCTGCCGAGGTGAAGGAACACCTCGAGGCGGAGCTGAAGTCGGATCACGACGCGCTGTCGATCCTGGGCACGCTTGGCCCGAAACTGCTCGATTTGTTGACCGGCGACCGGGCCGTCGCCCTGAATCGGGCCGCTGCCGCCGACAGCAGCGGCGAGCTTGGCGCAACGCTCTCCAAGGCCGGCCGTGAAGCGGTGTTTCCGCTGCTCAAACAGGTCCTGTTGCGCGCTCGCGAGGAGGAGCAACTGAGTTTCGAAGAGACTGGCGAGGCCGTGGGGCTCTACCTCGACCTGCTTATCGGCGACCTGCAGATCCGACGCGCGATCGGCCGGCAACCCCGCCCGTCCCACGCCGCCCGAAAGGCGCGTTCTGAACGCGCCATCCATCATCTGAGGCGAGTGCTGAGCCCGGAAAATCAATCAACTTGAGCCCTCTGACTGGCCTTGTCACGGGAACCTTGGTCGCCGGGGTCGAGGCTCGGTAGGCTGATTGGATGAAGCCGATCTCCTACGCCTGCCATCAGTTCCCGCCCTCGGTCATCCAGGAGGCGGTCCGGCTGTATCTGCGGTTCACCCTGAGCTATCGCGACGTCGAGGAGCTGCTGGCCGAGCGTGGCCTCGAGGTCAGCTACGAGACGGTCCGCCGCTGGGTGCTGCAGTTCGGGCCGGCGATCGCAAGAAGGCTGGGCCGGCAACGCCCGCGCCCAAGCCCGTGCTGGCACGTGGACGAGATGGTCGTCCGGATCGGCGGAGAACAGCTCTATCTGTGGTGCGCGGCCGACGACGAAGGCGAGGTCCTCGATGTCCTGGTCCAGCGCCGACGGAACAGAACCGCGGCGCTGAAGCTGATGCGCCGGCAGCTGA
>JAVJUS010000095.1:0-49798 GCA_040220455.1 Azospirillaceae bacterium | reverse complement strand
GCGAAGGCGCCCGCGCCTTCGCCGGCTCCGTCTCCGGCCCCCGCCCCGTCGCCGGGACCGGCCAAGCAGGGGCTGTCGCCGGCGGTCTGGATCGGCGGCGTCGTGGCTCTGGTCATCCTGATCATCCTGATCTTCGCGTTGTGACGACCGTGTCCTCGGCGGCCGCGTGGAAAACCCGCGCGCCGGGCGCTCCGATCGGTCGCGCCCGACCGGCGTCGGGGTCGCTTGACCTTGCCGAAAACCGCACATAGCGTGCGGTCGACGCGGGTCGACACGCATCGCCGCGGGCGCGCCGGACGGCGCCCTGCCCGCGCCGCGCTCGTCACACGCTCCAGTCTTACCGGGTGAACTGACCGGGGAAGTCCCGGCGGCGCCGAAACGGGGAGGAACCGATGTCGATTCCGGTATCCATGACGGTCAACGGCAAGGCCGTTTCCAAGGAGGTCGAGCCGCGCATGCTGCTCGTCGAATTCCTGCGCGAACAGCTCGGCCTGACCGGCACGCATGTGGGCTGCGACACCAGCCAGTGCGGCGCCTGCGTGGTCATGATCGACGGCACGTCGGTCAAGGCCTGCACGGCGCTGGCCGCCCAGTGCGACGGCTCGTCGGTGACCACGATCGAGGGGCTCGCCGCGGCCGACGGCACGCTGCACCCGATGCAGCAGGCCTTCCGCGAGCATCACGGGCTGCAGTGCGGCTTCTGCACGCCCGGCATGGTGATGAGCGCGGTCGACCTGCTCCAGCACAACCCGGATCCGAGCGAGGAAGAGGTCCGCGACTGGCTGGAGGGCAACATCTGCCGGTGCACGGGCTATCACAACATCGTCCGCGCGGTGCTCGACGCCGCCGGCAAGATGCGCGGCCAGGCTCAGGCGGCCGAGTAGGCCCTTCAGGGAGGACGACGTCATGGCACCAGAAGGGATCGGCGCGCGCCTGCAGCGCAAGGAAGACAAGCGCTTCCTGACCGGCAAGGGCCGCTACACCGACGATGTGAACCGTGCCGGCCAGACATTCGCGGTCGTGGTCCGCTCGCCCCATCCACACGCGCGGATCAAGGGCATCGACGCGGCCGGGGCGGAGGCGATGCCCGGCGTGCTCGCCGTGCTGACCGGCGCCGAGGCCAAGGCCGACGGGCTCGGCGGCCTGCCGGCGGGCTGGATGATCCATTCGCGCGACGGCTCGCCGATGAACGCGCCGGTCCATCCGATCCTGGCGGACGACAAGGCCCGCTATGTCGGCGACCCGGTGGCGCTCGTCGTGGCGGAGACCTATGCCCAGGCGAAGGACGCCGCCGACGCGCTGATGGTCGACTACGAGGAGCTGCCGGCCAACGTCGCGCTCGACAAGGCGACGGCAGCCGACACGCCGAAGGTCTTCGACGACATCGCAGACAACCGCTGCTTCGACTGGGAGCTGGGTGACAAGGCGGCGACGGAGAAGGCCTTCTCCGAGGCGGCGCATGTCACGACGATGGACATCGTCAACAACCGGCTGATCCCCAATGCGATCGAGCCGCGCGCGGCGCTCGGCGACTACGACTCCGGCACCGACGTCATCACGCTCTACACCACCAGCCAGAATCCGCACGTGGCGCGGCTGGTGATCTCGGCCTTCGTCGGGCTGGCGCCGGAGCACAAGCTGCACATCATCGCCCCGGACGTGGGCGGCGGCTTCGGCTCCAAGATCTACGTCTACAACGAGGAAGTGCTCTGCGCCTGGGCGTCCAAGCGCCTGAAGCGCCCGGTCAAGTGGACGGCCGAGCGCACGGAGAGCTTCCTGGCCGACGCCCATGGCCGCGACCACGTCACCAAGGCCGAGCTGGCGCTCGATCAGGCCGGCAAGATCACCGGCCTGCGCGTGCACACGCTGGCCAATCTGGGCGGCTACCCGTCGCTGTTCTCCACGGCGGTGCCGACATATCTCTACGCCACGCTGCTCTCGGGCCAGTACGCCATCCCGGCGATCTACGCCAATGTCGAGGCGGTCTACACCAACACCGCGCCGGTCGACGCCTATCGTGGCGCCGGGCGGCCGGAGGCGACCTATGTCGTCGAGCGGCTGGTCGAGACGGCGGCGCGCGAGACGGGCGCGGACCCGGCCGAGCTCCGCCGGAAGAACTTCGTGCGGGAGTTCCCGTACCAGACGCCGGTGATCATGACCTATGACGTCGGCGACTACGAAGCGAGCCTGGATGCGGCGCTGAAGCTGGGCGACTACGCCGGCTTCGCCGAGCGGCGCAAGGAGTCCGAGGCCCGCGGCAAGCTGCGCGGCATCGGCTTCTCCAACTACATCGAGGCCTGCGGCATCGCGCCGTCGGCGGCGGTGGGTTCGCTGGGTGCCGGCGTCGGCCTGTGGGAGAGCGCGTCGATCCGCTTCAACGCGACCGGCAACGTCTATGTCTACACGGGCTCGCACAGTCACGGCCAGGGCCACGAGACGACCTTCGCCCAGCTCGTCCAGAGCTGGCTCGGCATTCCGGAAGACCAGGTGGAGGTCATCCACGGCGACACCGAGAAGACGCCGATGGGCATGGGCACCTATGGCTCGCGCTCGCTGGCGGTCGGCGGCTCGGCGATCTACCGCGCGGCGGAGAAGATCATCGAGAAGGGCAAGAAGATCGCCGCCCATCTGCTCGAGGCGTCCGAGGGCGACATCGAGTTCAAGGACGGCAAGTTCACCGTGGCCGGCACCGACAAGGCGAAGACCATCCAGGAGATCGCCTTCGCCGCCTATGTGCCGCACAACTTCCCGCCGGGCCTGGAGCCGGGGCTGGAGGAGAACGCCTTCTACGACCCGCTCAACTTCACTTTCCCGGCCGGCTGCCAGATCTGCGAGGTCGAGGTCGATCCGGACACGGGCGTGGTCGAGATCGTCAACTTCACGGCGGTCGACGACTTCGGCACGGTGATCAACCCGATGATCGTCGAGGGCCAGGTTCATGGCGGCATCGCCCAGGGCGTCGGCCAGGCGCTGCTGGAGGGCTGCGTCTACGACCTGGAATCGGGCCAGCTCGTCACCGGGTCCTACATGGACTACTGCATGCCCCGGGCGGACAACCTGCCCAGCTTCAGGCTAGGCTTCACGACGACGGAGAATCCGTCGAACCCGCTGGGCGTGAAGGGCTGCGGCGAGGCCGGGGCGATCGCGGCGCCGGCCGCCGTCATGAACGCGGTGACCGACGCCATCGGCGCCGACATCCAGATGCCCGCCACGCCTGAGAAGATCTGGCGCGCGCTGGCCGCCCGCGGCACCGCGCACGCCGCCGAATAATCAGGGGGGACGACAACCCATGCATGCGTTCGAGTATCACAAGCCGTCCTCCGTCGCCGATGCCGTGGCGGCGCTGGGCAAGTCCGAGGACGGGAAGCTCATCGCCGGCGGCCAGACGCTGATCCCGACGCTCAAGCAGCGCCTGGCGATGCCGTCCGACGTGGTCGACCTGCGCGCGATCGCCGAACTCAAGGGCATCCGCGAGGACGGCGGGGCGATCGTCGTCGGCGCCATGACGACCCATGCCGAGGTCGCGGAGTCCGACCTCGTCAAGCAGGCGATCCCGGCGCTGGCGGCGCTCGCCGAGGGCATCGGCGACCCGCAGGTCCGCCATCGCGGTACGATCGGCGGCTCCATCGCCAACAACGACCCGGCCGCGGACTATCCGGGCGCGGTGGTCGGCCTGGGCGCGACGGTGCACACCGACAAGCGCACCATCGCGGCCGACGACTTCTTCACCGGCATGTTCGAGACCGCGCTGGCCGAGGACGAGGTGATCACGGCCGTCAGCTTCCCCAAGCCGGAGGCGGCGGGCTACGCCAAGTTCCCGAACCCGGCGAGCCGCTACGCCCTGGTCGGCGTGATGGTCGCCAAGACCGGCGGCGGCGTCCGCGTCGCGGTCACCGGCGCGGGGCCGTGCGTCTTCCGCGTGCCGGAGATGGAGAGCGCGCTGTCGGGCGGCTTCTCGGCCGACGCCGTCGGCTCGGTGAAGGTCCCGGCCGACGGGCTGAACACCGACATCCACGCCTCGGCCGACTACCGCTCGCACCTGATCACCGTCATGGCCAAGCGGGCGGTGAAAGCCGCCGGCGGCTGAGCGGTCGAGCAACGTCGGGCTCGCCTTCGGCTCGACCGAACTACTCGGCCTCGTCGGTCGGTCGAGCGTTGCGCGCCCGACAAGTGCGATCCGAGCGTTGCACTCGACATCGGCGTCAAGGCCCTCTCTCCCGCTGGAGAGGGCCTTTTCTTTCGAGCCGATCCACGGTTTGATTTCGACACGTCCGGCGCCATCTTTAGCTTCAACGTGGAAGGCCGCCTTCCCTCCCCCGTCGCCCTGATCCGGTGCCGTCCCTTGCCCGAACTCACCACCCTGCCCGAGGACGCCGAGGCGCGCCGTTCCCCGCCGCCTGAAGCCGAGCGCCGCCCGCCGGGTGCGGAGCTCGCGACCGACGGCGTGGCCGGGGCCGAGGCGCCGATCCGCGACTGGCTGCTGGGCCCGGCGCGGCGCCTGAACGGGCCCGGCCAGGTCCTCTCCGGCCTCGCCGAGCACCTGACGGCGGCCGGCGTGCCGGTCTGGCGGATGACCTTCCACATGCCCAAGCTGCATCCGCAGATGTTCGGCGTGGGCTATATCTGGACCGCCGACGACGGCTGCACGGTCGAAAACCAGGTCGGCCACGACATGCCGGAGAGCGAGATCTACCTCAAGAGCCCGATCCGGACCGTGCACGAGACCCACCGACCTGTGCGCTGCAAGCTTTGCGGCCCGGAGGCGGATTTCTCCTATCCGATCGTGCGCGAGCTTGCCGACCAGGGCGCGACCGACTACGCCCTGATGCCGATCGAACTGGCCGCCTCGCCGCGCCCCGGTGCCATGGGGTTGTCGACCAAGGCGCCCGACGGCTTCGAGGACGCGGCGGTCGCCCTGGTCGAACGCCTGATGCCGGCGATCGCCACCGTGTTGGAGCTCCACCTCTCCCGGTTGATGACCCAGGACCTGCTGACGAGCTATGTCGGGCGCGAGGCGGCCCGGCGGATCCTCGACGGCGAGATCATGCTGGGCCGCGGCATGCGCATCGACGCGGTCGTCCTGTTCTGCGACATGCGCGACTTCTCCCAGTTGATGGAGACGCTGCCCCGCGACCAGCTGGGCGAGCTGATGCGCGACTACTTCGCCTGCGTCGTCGAGGCGGTGCACGAGGCCGAGGGCGACGTACTGAAATTCATGGGCGACGGGCTGCTCGCCATCTTCCCGGTCGAGACCGCCGAGGGCCAGGAGGTCGCCTGCGTGCGCGCCCTGATGGCGGCGCAGAAGACCTTCCAGAACCTGGACCAGGTGATGGCCGAGCGCCGCGCGGCGGGCAAGCCGACCGCCCGGGCCGGCATGGCGCTGCATTTCGGCGACATGTTCTACGGCAATATCGGCGCCGGCGCGCGGCTCGACTTCACCGTCATGGGCCCGGCCGTCAACCGCGCCGCGCGGATCGAGGAACTGACCCGCAATGTCGAGGAGCGCATTCTGACCTCGGCAGAGTTCGCCCACCTCTGCCCGGTCCGGCTGCAGTCGATCGGCCGCTTTCCGCTCAAGGGGCTGGCCGGCGAGCACGAGATTTTCGTCCCCCTGCTCGACGAGCGCGCCACCGGCGGCGACTGACCGCGCGGCCGGCTCTTGGCGGCGCCGCGCGCCTGACCTAGGGTGTCCGCCGACTAGAAGAGAGGCCCCGTCCCCACGCCCACCGGGGCGCCCGAAAAACGAAGGCCAGAGACGCGCCCATGACGAACGCGCTGCCCGCTTCCGTCGACGAGACCCTGGAGATCCTGGCCCGCGGCCACTATGTCGGCGACCGCGCGCTGGCCACGGCGCTCTACCTGTCCCTCTCGCTCGGCCGCCCGCTCTTCCTCGAGGGGGAGGCCGGCGTCGGCAAGACGGAGATCGCCAAGGTCCTGGCGGCGACGCTGGGGCGCACGCTGGTCCGGCTGCAATGCTACGAGGGCCTGGACGTCTCCTCGGCGGTCTACGAATGGAACTACCCCCGCCAGATGCTGGAGATCCGACTGTCGGAAGCGACCGGCGACCGGGACCGGGAGGCCCTGGCGACCGACATCTTCGGTGAGCAGTTCCTGATCCGCCGGCCGCTGCTGCAGGCGCTGGAACCCGACATCGCCGGCCCGCCGGTGCTGCTGATCGACGAGCTCGACCGGACCGACGAGCCGTTCGAGGCCTATCTGCTGGAGGTCCTGTCCGACTACCAGGTGACGATCCCGGAAATCGGAACGATCAAGGCGGGCCAGCCGCCGATCGTGATCATCACCTCCAACCGCACGCGCGAGATCCATGACGCGCTCAAGCGGCGGTGCTTCTATCACTGGGTCGACTATCCCGACGCCGAGCGCGAGCGCCGGATCATCCAGGAGAAGGCGCCGGGCACGCCGGAGGCGCTGTCGGCCCAGATCGTCGCCTTCGTCCAGAAGCTTCGCGACGGCGACCTGTTCAAGCTGCCCGGCGTGGCCGAGACGCTGGACTGGACCCAGGCGCTGACCCAGCTCGACGTCATGGAACTCGACCCGGCCACGATCAACGACACGCTGGGCGTGCTGCTCAAGTACCAGGACGACATCGAGAAGATCCAGGGCTCGGAAGCCGGGCGCCTGCTCGCCGAGATCCAGGCCGAGCGGGCCCGCACGGCCCAGGCCTGAGGACGCCGGCCCGAGCGTCGGCCCCGCTCGCCGCCGCCCGCGCCCGCCACGGGACGACCGACCATGCCCGACGATACCGCGCAAGCCCCGCCGCCGGAGGAGCCCGGCCGCTCGCCCTCCGACGGCGAGGGCCGGCTGGCGATCAACGTCATGCTGTTCTGCCGCACGCTGCGCGCGGCCGGCCTGCCGCTCGGCCCCGGGCGCACGCTGGCGGCGCTGGAGGCGGTGCGCCAGGTCGGCATCGAGAGCCGGGACGACTTCTACTGGACGCTCCACGCCGTGCTGGTCAACCGCTACGACCAGCGGGAGATCTTCGATCAGGCGTTCCACGTCTTCTGGCGCAATCCGGAGATGCTCAAGCGCGCCATGTCGCTGATGCTCCCGACGATCGACACCGGCAAGGCGGAAGAGGAGCAGCGCCAGACCCTCAACCGCCGGCTCGCCGAGGCGATCACCCGGGACAAGGCCGCCGGCGAGCAGGGCGAGAACGAGGAGGAGCCGCCGCCCGAGATCGAGTTCGACGCCTCGCTCACCGTCTCCGAGCGCGAGCGCCTGCAGTCGATGGATTTCGAGCAGATGACGGCGGAGGAGATCGAGAGGGCCAAGCGCGCCATATCGGAGATGCGCCTGCCGCTCGACGACCGCCCGACCCGCCGGTTCCGGTCGGCGCCGACGGCGATTCAGGTGGACATGCGCCGCACCCTGCGCCGGTCGATGCGCAACGGCGGCGGCGCGATCGAACTCGCGCGACGGGAGCGGCGCACGCGGCCGCCACCGCTGGTCGTGCTGTGCGACATCTCGGGCTCGATGAGCCAGTATTCGCGCATGCTGCTGCACTTCATGCACGCGGTCACGAGCGATCGCGACCGGGTGCACAGCTTCGTCTTCGGCACGCGGCTGACCAACGTGACCCGCCTGCTGCGCCATCGCGACGTGGACGACGCGCTGGCCCGGATCGGCGAGGACGTCCAGGACTGGTCCGGCGGCACCCGCATCGCGGAGTGCCTGCACCTGTTCAACCGCCATTGGTCGCGCCGGGTGCTCGGCCAGGGCGCCGTGGTGCTGCTGATCACCGACGGGCTGGAGCGCGACGACAGCGAGAAGCTCGGCTTCGAGATCGACCGCCTGCACCGGAGCTGCCGCAAGCTGGTCTGGCTGAACCCGCTATTGCGCTGGGAGGGCTACGCGCCAAAATCCATGGGCGCGCGGGCGATCATGCCGCATGTCGACGAGTTCCGGCCGGTGCACAGCCTGGGGAGCCTGGCGGACCTGGTCGACGCGCTCGACGCCGACAGCGCGGCCCCGCGCGCGGCAATGAAGCACTGGCGCGCCTTGGCCCGCGAGGATGCCGCCGTCGAGCACGGCCCGAGGGAGAGCGCGACATGAGCACGACCGAACCGATCCTGGAGCAGGCCGCCGAGTGGCGCCGCGACGGCCGCAAGGTCGCCCTGGCGACGGTGGTGACGACCTGGGGCTCCTCGCCCCGCCCGGTGGGCAGCCAGCTCGCCGTCGACGACAGCGGCCGGATGGTCGGCTCGGTCTCCGGCGGCTGCATCGAGGGCGCGGTCATCCGCGAGGCGCAGGAGATCATGGCCGGCGCGCCGCCGCGCCTGCTCGACTTCGGCGTGACCAACGAGCAGGCCTGGGAGGTCGGGCTCGCCTGCGGCGGCAAGGTGCAGGTCTTCGTCGAGGCGGTGCAGTGAGCCGCCGCGCCGCCCCGGCGCACCGGTTCCACCAGGGAAGCGGGCGATGAAGCAGCCGATCCTCGACGCCCTCGTCGCCGCGCGCCGGGACAAGCGCGCCGTCGTGCTGGCCACCCGTCTGAGCGACGGGGCGCAGAGCCTGATCGAGGGCGACACGGTCACGGGCGAGCTGGAGGTGACCGAGGCGATCCGCGAGGCGGCGGGCGCGGCGCGCAGCGCCGACAAGGGCCGCACGGTGGAGGTGGCGGGCGCGCAGGTCTTCGTCCAGCCCTTCAACCCGCCGCTGCGCCTGATCGTGGTCGGCGCCGTGCACATCGCCCAACCGCTCGTGCCGATCGCGCGCATCGCCGGCTACGAGGTCACGGTCGTCGACCCGCGGCGCACCTTCGCGACCGACGAGCGCTTTCCGGATGTCGCGTTGAGCGACGACTGGCCGGACGAGGCGCTGGAGCAACTGAAGCCCGACCACCGCACGGCCGTCGTCACCCTGACCCACGATCCGAAGCTCGACGATCCGGCGCTCGACGTGGCGCTGAAGTCGGAGGCCTTCTACATCGCCGCCCTGGGCAGCAAGAAGACCCATGCCTCGCGCATCGAGCGGCTGGTGGAGGCGGGCCACGACCGGGCCGCGCTCGACCGCATCCACGGGCCGGCGGGCCTGTCGATCGGCGCGGTCAGCCCGGCCGAGATCGCGGTTGCGATCATGGCG
Source organism: Azospirillaceae bacterium (assembly GCA_040220455.1). Lineage (GTDB taxonomy): Bacteria > Pseudomonadota > Alphaproteobacteria > DSM-16000 > Inquilinaceae > JAVJUS01. The sequence goes on along the minus strand of JAVJUS010000095.1, from coordinate 40,699 downwards.
CAGATGACCGCCGTGCTGAGGGGGAGCGCGACCTAGATGGAGTTCGGCGAGATCCCCGTCGGCGAGGCCGAGGGCGCGATCCTGGCGCATTCGGTCAAGCTCGCCGGCCAGTCCTTCAAGAAGGGCCGCATCCTGTCGGCCGACGATGTCGCCGCGCTGAAGGCGGCCGACTATCGGCGCATCACGGCGGCGCGGCTCGGCGCCGAGGACGTGCACGAGGACGAGGCGGCGGCCCGCCTCGCCGCCGCCGTCAAGGGCGAGCGGCTGACCGCCAGCAAGGCGACCACGGGGCGGGTCAATCTCTACGCCTCCATGCCCGGACTGCTGGTGGTCGACCGCGACCGCTTCGACCGCATCAACGGCGTCGACGAGGCGATCACGATCGCGACCCTCGACCAGTACACGCCGGTCGCGCCGAAGCAGATGGTCGCGACGATCAAGATCATTCCCTTCGCCGCGCCGTCGGGCAGCTTGGCCCTGACCGAGGCGATCGCCGCCCAGGCCGATCGCACCGGCCATATGGGCCCGGTGGTCCGCCTGGCGCCCTTCGTGCCGCGCAAGGTCGGCCTGATCCAGACCCGCCTGCCCGCGACCAAGGCGAGCGTCCTCGACAAGACGGCCGAGGTAACGCGAAACCGGCTGGAGGCGCTGCACCAGACGCTGGCCTGGGAGCGGCGCTGCGAGCACGCGGCCCGGACCCTGGCGGGCGAGCTGCGCAGCATGGTCCGCGGCGGCGCTGAGATGGTGCTGATCGCCGGCGCCTCCGCGATCACTGACCGGCGCGACGTGCTGCCCGCCGCGATCGAGGCCGCCGGCGGGGAGATCGAGCATTTCGGCATGCCCGTCGACCCGGGCAACCTGCTGCTGCTCGGCACGGTCGACGGCGTCGACGTGCTGGGCCTGCCCGGCTGCGCGCGCTCGCCCAAGCTCAACGGCTTCGACTGGGTTCTGCAGCGCCTCGCCGCTAGGCTGCCGGTGAACCGCAAGGACATCACCGCGATGGGCATCGGCGGCCTGCTGACCGAGATCCCGACGCGGCCTCTGCCCCGGTCGGAGGCGACCGGCGGCGACGCGGCCGCCGGCGCCGAGACCGGCGGCGGGCCGAACGTCGCCGCCATCGTGCTGGCGGCCGGGCAGTCCCGGCGCATGGGCGCGCGCAACAAGCTGCTGGAGGATCTGGACGGCCGGCCACTGGTCGTGCGCACGGTCGACGCGGCGCTCGCCTCCGGCGTCCAGACCGTCATCGTCGTCACCGGCCACGAGCCCGAGCGTGTGCGCACCGCGCTGGGCGACCGGGGCGTGCGCTTCGTCCACAACCCGGCCTACGACCAGGGGCTCAGCACCTCGCTCAAGGCCGGGGTCGAGGCCGTGCCGGGGGACATCGACGCCGCCCTGGTCTGCCTCGCCGACATGCCGGGCATCGATGCCGCGACGATCGACGCGCTGATCGCCGCCTACAACCCGGTCGAGGGCCGGGCGATCGTCGTGCCGACCCATCGCGGCAAGCGCGGCAACCCGGTCCTGTGGGACCGCCGCTTCTTCGCCGAGATGGGCGAGCTGGCGGGCGATGTCGGCGCGCGGCACCTGATCGGCGCCCATGACGACGTGGTCGCGGAGGTGGAGATGGACAGCGATGCCGTTCTCCTCGACATCGACACCCCGGACGCGCTCGACCGGGCGCGCGACGCCGCCGGCACGGCGCCGGCGACCTGAGCCTCCCGCCGCAGCGATCCCGACCCGCGATACAACGGAGCCCAACGGTGAGCGAGCCCGACTCCCTGTACCAGAAGGCCATTCTCGACCACGCCAAGGCCGCCGTCGGGGCCGGAAAGCTCGAGGCCGCCCAGGGCCGCGCGACGGTCGACAACCCCATCTGCGGAGACCGGGTGACGGTGGAGGTCGCGCTCGGCGAGGACGGCCGGGTCACGGCGCTCGGCCACACGGTGCGCGGCTGTGTGCTGTGCGCGGCGACGGCCTCGGTGCTGGGCGCGGACGCGCCGGGCCATACGCCGGCGGAGCTGCGCGCGGCGGCGCAGGCCTTCGACGCCATGATCCGCGAGGGCGCACCGACGCCGGAGGGCTGGCCCGGGCTCGACGCCTTCACCCCGGTCCACGAGGCCAAGAGCCGGCACGAATGCGTGCTGCTGCCCTTCGAGGCCCTGGACAAGGCCATGGCCGATGCCGGAGAGCCGGCCGAACCGGCCGCCTGAGCCGTCGGCAGGGCCCCCTACCCGCCTCGCCGGACAATCACTCCCGAATGGCCGCCGACCGCGCCGCCGCCGGACCGACGCCGTCGCGGCGCGCCGGGACGTCGCCTCGGGCCGCCGCGACCAGCGCCTCCGCCGACGAAACCGCTTCGGCCAGGCTCCAGCCGGCGCCGTCCGATCGGCAGGCCGACAGCCGGGGGGCGGGCAGACGCTCTGCCACGGCGGCGGCAACCTCGTCGAAGGCGGCACGATCGGTCGGCTCGAACCGCGCGCCGATCCGCTCGAGCGACGTCTCCACGGCCGCGCCCAGCCGCGCCGCCTCCTCCGGTCGGTCGAGAGCCAGGGCCAGCCTGGCCGACGCCGACAGGAAGACGGTCACGACCATCGGATAGTCGTAGCGCTGCCCGATGGCCAGCGCTTCCGTGAGCGTCCGCGACGCCCCGCGCCAGCGCCCGCCCGCCAGGTGGATATGGGAGATATTCAGGAGCAGCGCCGCGATCCAGTACATGTCGTCGACGGCCCGCATGTGCTCCAGCGCTTCTTCGTAGGCCTGCCGCGCCGGCTCCGGGGCGCCGCCGAGCCGGGCCGCCTCGCCCAGCGCGATCAGGCAGATGCCGGTCCCGTAGCGGTCGCCGGCCCCACGGAACCGCCGCAGGGCCTCCTCGATCTGGACCAGCCCCTCCTCCTCGCCGGCCGCGGCCAGGCGCGTGATGCCGACCGCCATCAGGCTCATGGCGGCCCGGTCGGCCGGACCATGCGCCTCGTAGTGGGCGTGGCACGCCTCGAAGAGCGGGCGAGCACCGGCATAGTCGCCCGAGATCATCGACAGCCACGCGTCCACGTCGACCATCTCGGCGCGATCGGCCAGCGGGACACGCGACGGAACGATCGCCAGGGCGCGCGTCGTCCAGGTCCTGCCCTCCGTGAACTGCCCCCGCGCGATCCAGAGCCAGAGAAGGCCGCGCAGGAAACCGACGACGTCGCCCGTGGCCTCTTCGGCGATCGCGCGGTCGAGCGCGGCGCGGACATTATCGCGCTCGACGAGGAGGCGGCTCGTCGCCTCGCGCTGGCGGGCGCCGAGCAGATCGGGGGCCGCCGTGCGAACGAGCGCGAGAAAGAGACCGCGATGGGTCGATCGGGCCCGATCGCCGGCGCCGGCCCCGTCGAGCGCCGCTTCCCCGAACTCCCGAACGGCGTCGAGCATGTAGAGGCGCGGCTCCCCCTCGACCACCTCCCGGCGCAGAAGGCTTTTACGCACGAGCGAGTCGAGCAGCCGCTCGACTTCGCCGACATCGACGGCGCCCGCAGCGACGGCTTCCGCAAAGGCGAGGTCGACGCCTCCCCGAAAGACGGAAAGTCGCTCGAACATCGCCCGCTCGTCCGCGTCGAGCAGCGAGTAGCTCCAGTCGATCGTGGCGTGGAGGCTGCGATGGCGCGCCTCCCGCGGGCGGCCGGATCCGGCCAGCGCGCCCAGGCGCCCGGCGAGGCGACGCTCCAGCTCGGCGGGCTCGAGAAGTCGAAGGCGGGGTGCGGCCAGCTCGATCGCCAAGGGCAAACCCTCCAAACGTCGGCAAATGGCGGCGATCGCCGCCGCGTTGTCGGCCGTGAGCTCGAAATCGGGTCTGAAGTCCCGCACCCGGTCCAGGAACAGGTGAATGCTGTCGTTCGCCGAGAGATCCGCCAGGGCGCCGGGGCGCGCCGGCGGGACCGGCATCGGCGCGAGACGCAGCTCATGCTCGGCCCCGACATCGAGGGCCTCTTGGCTGGTCAGCAGGATCGCCAGGGTCGGACAGCCCTCCAGAAGATCGAGGATCTGGCCGGCGGCATCCATGACATGCTCGAAGCCGTCGATCACCAGCAGAATCCGTCGCCCCCGGAACGCCGCCCGGAGGCTGTCCGCCAGGCCGCGTCCCGGCATCTCCGGCAGAGCCAGAGTCTGCGCGATGGCGGGCAGGACGAGCCCCGCCTCGCCGACCGCCGAGACCGCGACGAGGAAAACGCCGTCCGGAAAGCGCTCGAGCGATTCCCGCGCGGCCTCGATGGCCAGGCGTGTCTTGCCCACGCCGCCGGGCCCGGTCACGGAGACGAGCCGGCTCTCGGGGCGATCGAGCAGAGTCCGAACGCGGACCAGTTCTCGCGCCCGCCCGATCAGCGGTGACAGCAGGGCCGGCAGGTTGTTGGGTCGGTTGTCCAGGGACCGGATCGGCTCGAACCGGTCGGCGTGTCCGTCGATGACGAGGTCGGCCAGGGATTCCGGGAAGCGAAGGTCCTTGAGGCGATGCGTGCCGAGGTGCCGGACCCGAACGCCGGGCGGCAGGACGTCGGCGACCTCCTCACTCGCCGTCGCCGAAAGGACGACCTGGCCGCCGTGAGCGGCGGCGCAGATCCGCGCGGCGCGATGGACATCTAGACCGACATAGCCGATCTTGCGGTCCTCGACGGGGCGGGGCGTGCCGGTGTGGAGGCCCATGCGCACGCGCACCATGACGCCGGCCGGCCACTCCTGGCGGTCCAGGCCCCGCTGCGCCGCGACCGCCGCGCCGACCGCCTCCCGAGCGCCCGAGAAAACCGCGAAGACCGCGTCGGAGTGCGCCACCACGATGATGCCGCCGGCGTCGCCGATCGCGTGTTCCACCACCTCGAAGTGGCGGGCGAGGACGTCACCGTAGCGCTCGCCGAGCGCCTCGACGAGGTGGGTCGATCCCTCGATGTCGGAGAAGAGCAACGTCACCCTGCCGGCCGGCAGATCGGTCTCGCGCGGAACGTCCATGCCCGCCTCCGGGAGAACCGGGGCACCGGCGCGCGCCGACCGGAGCCGCCGTCGGGCACCGGCGCCGAAGACGCCTCAGAGCATCCAGACCGGGCAGACCGGATTGTCCGGATCCCCGAGATGCAGGGGGGCGAGCTTCGCCTTCTCCTGCAGGGAGCGGAGCGCCGCGATCTCGTCATCCGTCAGGTCGATGCTCTCGACCATCTCGCGGCCGGCCGGTGTCAGGTAGCGATCATCGATCACCCCCGCGTCGCGAAGACGATCGATATTCGTCGATTCAGTCGCCATTTCGCCCTCCCCATCCACGGCCACGACGCGACGCAGATTATATCGAATGCTTCGAATTGTCCATTCTCCGTGTAATTTGGTTGCGCAACTTGGAGTGAATTGATTTAATTCGTATATAGACCGGCTGAACCTACCGCCTTCGGCCAGAGTGCCGGAACGAGAGGTCCCGATGGACCCCGTGCGCGGTTTCACGCTCCAGATCCGCGGCCGCGCGGCGATCATCGCGGCGCTGCTCGGCCAGGCGACCGAGGTGATGCTCCGCGCGCCGCGCCCGGCCGAGGCGTGGCGTGACCATATGATCATGCTCTACCAGGTCATGCGGGCCAGCGTCCCGATGATGGAAGAAGCGGCCTGTCGGGCCGAGGCCGGCGTCGAGGCGATCGATCCGCCTCTCGCCCGCTACCTGCGTTGCCATGCGGCCGAAGAGCGTGGCCATGACGCCTGGGCGCTCGAGGATCTCGCCGCCGCCGGCGTGGACCCGACCGAGGCTCGGATGTCTTTGGCGATGCCGGCCGTCGCCGCGCTTGTCGGCGCGCAACACTACTGGGTCCGCCACGCTCATCCGGTGGCGGTGCTCGGCTACATGGCGGTGCTGGAAGGCGCGGCACCGACCTTGCCAGGCATCGCCCGTCTCCAGGCGGCGACAGGCCTCCCGGACGCCTGCTTCCGCACCCTGCGGGCGCATGCGACGGTGGATCCGGGTCATGTGGACGCGCTCTACGCGCTGATGGACACCCTGCCCCTGCACGCTTGGCACGAGCGCCTGATCCTGGCGAGCGCATGGCACACGGCGGCCCGCATGGCGGACTGCGTGGGCGTATTGCGGACGGAACGACCGATGACGGTGCCGTCAGACGCTTCGAGGCCCGCGGTCGATCGGTGTGACGCGTCCGCAGAGGTGAAGAAGAGGTGAGAGGGTAATGTCAGGGCGACGGTCGGCGGGATCCGAGGCGAAGACGAGCGTGGTCGCGAGCATCATCTTCCCGTCGGGGGCCGAAGCCTCACAGCCGCTGGCTCGATCAGGCTTGCTCGCCGTGCTCGTCGCCGCGTTCGATCATGTCCACGACCCGCGCGACGACCAGAAGGCCGATCGCCACGCCGATCGCGAGAGCCGCGAATAGCGTCGTCATCCCGCCACGTCCGTTGCGCTACGGCGACACTGTTGCGAATCGGTCGCCGCGCTGTTTTGTACAGTTTAGTTCGCGGATAAATCGGTTCAACCCTCTGGAGGGCATTCTTGAGGAAAACCTGCGAAAATTCGGTAAACAGGGACATATTCATCACGGTCGACCGAATGCGGTACACAGACGGCGCGTAGCGTCGAGACACGATCAAGCGTCCGGCGCGATGTCGAAATCCGTTTCCAGCGGAAAGACCGGCCGCCGGACCCGCCGGAAGGCGAGCCGGCCATAGTCCGATGTCGTCACACCTTCCCCCGACAGCTCGACCACGTGGCGCACCAGCGGCCAGAAGCCGGCGCGCCAGTGCACCCGGCTCTTGAGCAGGACGTAGCGCGTCGCGGCCGGGTCGATTCCCAGGCTCGTCAGGCATCCGACGTCCCAGGGCTCGTGCTGGTGCTCGCAGACCACGAGCCGCGCCGGCCCCGTATCCAGGACCACCGCCCGCCCCATTGAAACGCGAACGCCGGTATACATCGGCCCCCGGATGATGTAGCCGCCGTCGGAGATCAGGCGCACCCTGCCGGAGACCTCCAGCGGCGCGCCCTCGAGGCCGATCGCCGGCATCGCCATGTGACCGCCGACCGGCAGCGTGACCCGGGCGCCGACGCCGGCCTCGACCATCGTCGCGACGGCCGCCGGGTCGCAGACGGCGAAGATCGCCACGTCCTCCAAGCCCTGGCGCAGGACCTCCGCGATCACCGTCATCACGTCCTGGGTGCCGCCGGAGCCGCAGTTGTCGCAGTGGTCGAGGAGCAGAACCGGCCCGTCGTCGAGCGCCTTGGCCCGGGCGACGGCGCGCGCCAGCGGCTCGGCCTCGTAGACGAACTCCTCCCGCCGGCGCCAGGCCTCGTCGAGCAGGCCGGCGCAGGCGACCTCGGCCCCGGCCGTGTCGCCGTCGGTGACGACCACGGCGCTCAGCCCCGCGTCCGGGATGTCGGCATGGGGAAAGCCGCCGAAGACGCTGGCGGCAAGCGCGCCGCCCGCCTCCGCCTCCCGGGCCGCGGCGACGAGGTCGCGCATCGGCGCCTCGTCGGTGCCCTGGCGCATGATGTGGGGCAGCATCGGGCGGTGGCCCCAGACCATGGTCGGCCGGCAGCGGCCAGCGACCGTGTCGAGCACGACCCGGCCGACCCGGGCGCCGGTCTCGTACATGTCGACATGAGGATAGGTCTTGAAGCCCGCGATCGCCGTCGCCGCCTCGACCAGCCGGCCGGTCAGGTTGGCGTGCAGGTCGAGGGCGACCGCGATCGGCACGTCGGGCGCCATTTCCCGCAGGCGGGCGACGAGCGCGCCCTCCCCGTCCTCCTGGCTCTCCGTCACCATGGCGCCGTGCAGGTCGAGCAGAATGACGTCGCAACCGCGCGCCACCTCGTCGGCGATCGCGTCGGTCATCGCGGCATACGCGTCGTCGGCGACCGGTCCCGACGGCCAGGCCTCGGCGGCGAGCGGCGTGGCGATCTCGAAGCCCGCGGCTTCCGCGAGGTCCAGGAAGGCGCCCATGGGCGTGTTCGTGCCGGCGTAGCGCGCCCGGGCCGCCGCGCCGTGGAACGGCCCGCCCTCGCCGAAGCGTGCCAGCGGCGTGGGCACCGGCGAGAAGGTATTGGTCTCGTGCTTGAGCATGGCGATCACGGCACGCATCGCCCGGTCCCCCTCGATAGCGCTGGACATCCCCGATCCTAGGGCATCGGCGGGCGTGGCGAAATCGCCAGGCACGCCGCGACGCATTCCCGTCCGCCCCGGCCCCGCGCTATCGTCGCGGCAGAGAGACTCGACGGGCGCCCGCTCCCATCTCGCGGCGCCCCAGCGAACAGGAGGCGACATGACCCTTACGATCGGCCCCCGCATCCGCGGCGCGGTCCTGACCGGCGGCGCGATCGGCGCGATCCTGGCCGCCGCGCCCGCCTTCGCCGAGCCGGCGACGATCACCTTCCTGCACGTCAACGACATCGACCGGATGGAGGCCGACGACGGCCGCGGCGGCGCGGCCAAGTTCGCGGCGGTGGTGGCCGAGCACGGCGGCGACAGCCCGGAGGTGATCGTCACCAACGGCGGCGACAACATCTCGCCCTCGCTGCTGTCGGGCTTCGACCAGGGCGCCCACATGATCGACCTGCTCAACGCCGCAGGAGTCGAGATTGCGGTCGCCGGCAACCACGAGTTCGACTTCGGCCCCGAGGTTCTGGCCGAGCGGGTCGCGGAGGCCGCCTATCCGATCCTGGCGAGCAACGTCGTCGGCCCGAACGGGGAACGCATCGAGGGCACGGTCGAGACCGTGACCATGGATGTCGCGGGCTACACCCTCGCCTTCATCGGCCTCGTCAGCGAGGGCACCGCCGAGAAGTCGAGCCCCGGACCGTTCTCCATGCTGGAGGTGACCGAGGTCGCGGCGACCCTGGCCGACCAGCTCCGCGAGGACGGCGCCGACCTGGTCGTCGCGCTCGCCCACACCGATCTCGGCGAGGACGAAGACCTGCGCGACCAGGCCGCCGTCGACCTGATCCTGGGCGGCGACGACCACATCCTGTCGGCCTTCTACGACGGGCGCGTGGCCTTCGCGGAATCGGCCTCCCAGGCGGACTACGTCACCGAGGTGACGCTGCGCCTGGACCGGGACGAGGACGGCCAGGCGATCTGGGCGCCCGCCTTCCGCACGATCGACACCGTGACGGTCGCGCCCGACCCGGCGGTCGAGGAGAAGGTCCAGGGCTATCTGGACACCCTGTCGGCCGAGCTCGACGTCGAGATCGGCACGACCGAGACGGAGCTCGACAGCCGGCGCGCCTCGGTGCGCACGGGCGAGACCGCCATCGGCAACCTGATCGCCGACGCCATGCGCGCGGCGACGGGCGCCGACGCGGCGATCACCAACGGCGGCGGCATCCGGGCCGACAAGGTCTATGACCCGGGCACCACGCTGACCCGCCGCGACATCCAGAGCGAGTTGCCCTTCGGCAACAAGACCGTCTCGCTCGAGCTGACGGGCGCGGCGATCGTGGAAGCTTTGGAGAACGGCTTCGGCGGCATCGAGGACGTCGCCGGTCGCTTCCCGCAGGTCTCCGGCATGACGGTGGAGATGGATCCCGAGGCCGAGCCCGGCAATCGGGTCGTCGCCGTGACGATCGGCGGCGAGCCGCTGGATCCCGAGGCGACCTACACCGTCGCGACCAACGACTTCATGGCCCGCGGCGGCGACGGCTACACCGTCTTCGCCGACGCGCCGCGCGTGATCGACGAGATGGCCGGCCGGCTGATGGCCGCCCAGGTCATCGAGCATATCGAGGAGGCCGGCGCGGTCTCCCCGACCGTCGAGGGTCGCATCGTCGCGGTCGAGTAAGCGACCGGACGCCGCGGCCACGCGGTAGGCGAAGGGCGCCGTCGGTCGAGCCGGCGGCGCCCGTTTCGTCCGACCGTCCAACGTCCACCGGAACGCGCGGACCGCCAGCGTGAGCCTCATCACCGCCGAGCGCTTCGGGTCGGCCGACTGGCACCGCCGGGTCTGGCGCCTCGCCCTGCCGATCATGGCCGCGAACGTCTCGACGCCGCTGCTGGGCGCCGTCGACACGGCGGTGGTCGGCCATCTGCCGGAGCCGCACTATCTTGGCTCCGTCGCCGTCGGCGCCATGGTCTTCAGCTTCCTGTTCTGGGGCTTCAGCTTCCTGCGCATGGGCACGACCGGGCCGACGGCGCAGGCGCTCGGACGGGGCGACGACGACGAGGTGCGTGCCATCCTGGGCCGCGCGCTGATCCTGGCGGTGGTTATCGGCCTCGCCCTGATCGCCCTGAGGGAGCCGCTCAGATGGGCAGCGCTGGCCGCCTTCGACGCCTCGCCGGCGGTCGAGGGCGAGGCCGCCGGCTATATCGCCCTGCGCCTGTGGGGCGCGCCGGCGACGCTCGGCAACTATGTGCTGATCGGCTGGCTGCTGGGGCTCCAGCGGCCGATGTGGACCCTCGCGCTGCAGATCGCGCTGAACGCCACGAACATCGCGCTCGACCTCCTGTTCGTGCCGGTCATGGGCCTGGGCGTACCCGGCGTGGCGATCGCCTCGGCGCTGGCCGAGTGGACGGCGTTCGCCCTCGGCCTTTTCCTGGCCGCGCGGGTCCTGAAGGCGCACGGCGGCGCGTGGTCGCGCGCCCGGCTGCTCGACCGCGCCGCGTTCCGGCGGCTGGTCGCGCTCAACGCCGACATCATGATCCGCACGCTCTGCCTGATCGGCGCCTTCGCCGTCTTCACCAATCAGGGCGCCCGGTTCGGCGACCGGATCCTGGCCGCCAACGCAGTGCTCTGGCAGCTCCAGATGTTCACCTCCTTCGCGCTCGACGGCTTCGCGCACGCCGCCGAGACCCTGGTCGGCGGCACGATCGGCCGGCGCCGGCGGGCGGAGCTTGCGCAGGCGGTGCGCGCCTCGACGGTCTGGGCGGCGCTGGTCTCGACCGGCTTCGTGGCCGCCTATCTCATGGCCGGGCCGGCGATCATCGACCTGCTGACCGGCATTCCGGAGGTGCGCGCCACGGCCCGGACCTACCTGCCCTGGGCGGCGGCCCTGCCCGTCCTGTCGGTGTGGAGCTTCCAGCTCGACGGCATCTTCCTGGGCGCCACCTGGTCCAAGGCCATCCGCAACGCCATGCTCGCATCCGTGGCAATCTACCTTGCCGCTCTTTTTCTGGCGGTACCCGCAATGGACAATCACGGTCTGTGGCTGGCACTGGCCATATTCATGGTGGCGCGGGGCGCGACGCTCGCCGCGGCCTACCCGGCCCTGGCGCGGGCGGTCTAGCGGGTGTCGAGGGCTCGGCGGAGCGAGGAGGCGGAGACGCCGATGACCGGTGTTCACGGCATGCGGCTGGGGCTGGCGCTGGGCGGCGGGGTCGCGCGCGGCTGGGCCCACATCGGCGTCCTGCGCGCCCTGGCCGAAGCGGGGATCGAGCCGGACGTGATCGCCGGCACCTCGATCGGCGCGGTGGTCGGCGGCTGCTATCTGGCCGACGAGCTCGACGCCCTGGAGGCCTGGGCCCGGGCGCTGACCAAGATGCGGGTCGTCACCTATCTCGACTTCAAGGTCCGCGCGCCGGGGCTGCTGGGTGGCGAGCGGCTGCACCGCACCCTGCACGCGCATCTGGGCGACCGGACCTTCGAGGGGCTGCCCAAGCCCTTCGTCGCGATATCGGCCGACCTGCTCTCCGGCCACGAGGTCTGGGTCAGCGAGGGCTCGCTGGTCGACGGGCTGCGGGCCTCCTTCGCCATGCCTGGCGTCTTCCCGCCGGTCCAGATCGGCGACCGGCTGCTGGTCGACGGCGCGATCGTCAATCCGGTGCCCGTCTCCGTCTGCCGCGCGCTGGGCGCCCAGCTCGTCATCGCGGTCAACCTCAACGCGGACATCATGGGCAAGGCCCGCCAGCCGGGCGCGAACTACCCGATCGCGGCGGGGTTCGACTTGCTCGACATCGTGGCCGACGCCGAGCAGGAGCGCGGGCGCGTCGGGCGCGGCTTCTCCGGCGTGGTGCGCCGCGTGTTCCGCCGGGAGGCCGGCAGCCCCAGCCTGTTCGGCGTGATGATGGGCTCGCTCGGCATCGTGCTCGACCGGGTGACGCGCTCGCGGCTGGCCGGCGATCCGCCGGACGTGCACATCACCCCGCGGCTCGGCCGTATCGGGCTCGCCGAGTTCCACCGGGCAGAGGAGATGATCGAGATCGGCCGCCGCGCGACGGAGGACGCCATGCCCGACATCCTCGACGCCTGCCAGGTCCTGGGCGTGCCGGTGGGACCCGGGGCGGCGGCCGCCCGCGCGGCGGCGAATGGCGGCCCCGCCACTGCTCCGGCGGAGCCGCCGGCTGCCAAGTCGCGGTGGCGCCCCCGACGACGCGGAGCCGACCGCCGCGCCTGATCCCGTCGCCTCGCACGATCCCTCGCCCACCGTCCCGTCGCGCCGGCGATTTACCGGCCTTCGCGGACGGGTTTATGCTCCGCCATCCGATCGAAACCGAGCCGCCGGTCCACGCCGGCCCGCGGCCCCGATGGCGCGAAACCCCGACGGGAGAGGCGATCCATGAGCATCGTGAAGGGCGGCCTGATCCAGATGGGCCTCAAGGCCGACACCGATCAGACGCCGGAGCAGATCAAGCAGGCCATGATCGAGGCCCATATCCCGTTGATCGAGGAGGCCGGCAAGAAGGGCGTCCAGGTCCTATGCCTGCAGGAGGTCTTCAACCAGCCCTACTTCTGCCCGTCCCAGGACGTGAAATGGTACGCGGCGACGGAGGCCATCCCCGACGGCCCGACGACCAAGCTGATGCAGGAATACGCGAGGAAGTATTCCATGGTCATCGTCGTGCCGATCTACGAGGAGGACATGACCGGCGTCTACTACAACACCTGCGCGGTGATCGACGCCGACGGCAGCTATCTCGGCAAGTTCCGCAAGATCCATATCCCGCAAGTCGCCGGATTCTACGAAAAGTTTTTCTTCAAGCCGGGAAACATGGGCTACCCGGTCTTCGAGACGGCCTACTGCAAGCTCGGCGTCTACATCTGCTACGATCGGCATTTCCCGGAAGGATGGCGCGCCCTGGCGCTCAACGGCGCGGAATACATCGTCAATCCGTCGGCCACGGTGGCCGGGCTCAGCCAGTATCTCTGGAAGCTGGAGCAGCCGGCCGCGGCCGTCGCCAACGGCGTCTTCATCGGCGCGGTCAACCGCGTCGGCACCGAGGCGCCCTGGAACATCGGCCGGTTCTACGGCTCGAGCTACGTCTGCGATCCGCGCGGCAACCTGCTCTGCGAGGCGAGCGAGGACGGCGACGAGCTCGTCACCGCCGACATGGACATGGAGATGGTCCGCGAGGTCCGGAACCTCTGGCAGTTCTTCCGCGACCGCCGGCCGGAGACCTATTCGGGGCTCGTCTCCCCGTGACGGCGCCAGTGTCCCGATCGCGAAGTGCGCGATAGCGCATTTCGCGTGACTCGGGACACTAACTCGATGGATCTAGTGTGATTCAGATCCCGAAGATCGTCATGCGAAGCATGCCGAACTTCGGGATCGCCACACTAGGCACGTAAGCGGATCGTTTACCATCGGTCGCCCAGCATGGCCGGGAATCCGAAGGGGGAGCCCGGCCATGGCCCGCCGCCCACGCAATGCCGAATTCGAGCGCGACTTCGCGCCACCCGCCAACGAGCCGACGCCGATCGACCCGAACCAGCCGCGCCTGGTGATCGAGGAGATCGAGATCGACGAGGACGAGAGCCCGCCGGACCCGCGCAACCCGGTCCGGGTCATGCTCTTCCTCGCCGTCGCCTTCGCCATCGTCGTGGCCGGGTATTGGCTCTGGTGAGGGGCGGAGCGTCACTACCTTGCGCTTCAGGCAGTGACCATGGATTCCCGCTTTCGCGGGAATGACGGCTGACTGTCGGCCAAGCATCGATTGCTGCGAAACGGTAGGCGAATAAGTCGTCACCCCCGCGAAAGCGGGGATCCATTCGCCGCTCGCACCACGACTAACCTGGACCTCAAGCCGCCCGCCGGGCCTCGTGCGCGGCGCGGGCGGCGAGCACTTGGTCGAGCGCGGCGTCGACCACATCCAGCCCGGCCCCCGTCCGGTGGGCGGTTTCGGACAGGTGACGCCGCCAGGCGCGCGCGCCGGGGCAGCCTTGGAACAGGCCCAGCATGTGCCGGGTGATCGCGGCGAGCCCGGTGCCCTCGGCCAGTCGCTCGGCGATGTAGGGGCGCATCGCCGCGACCACACCCTCCCGCGTCGGCGCCGGACCGGTGTCGCCGAACACGCGCGTGTCCACTTCGGACAGCAGGTAGGGCGTCTGGTAGGCAGCCCGGCCGAACATGACCCCGTCCAGGTCGGACAGATGCGGATCGGCCGCGTCCAGGTCGCCGAGCCCGCCGTTGAGCACGATCGTCAGCTCGGGCCGCCGGGCCTTGAGCGCATGGACGCGGCCGTAGTCGAGCGGCGGGACATCCCGGTTCTCCTTCGGGCTCAACCCCTGGAGCCAGGCTTTGCGGGCATGGATGACGAAGACGGTGCATCCGGCCTCCGCCACGGTATCGACGAAGCGGTCGAGCGCCGGGCCCGGGTCCTGGTCGTCGATCCCGATGCGCGTCTTGACCGTGACCGGCACGCCGCAGGCCCGCCGCATCGCCGCCACGCAGGCCGCGACGGTCTCCGGCTCCGCCATCAGGCTGGCGCCGAAGCGGCCCGACTTCACCCGGTCCGACGGGCAGCCGACATTGATGTTGATCTCGTCATAGCCCCACGCCTCGCCGATCTCCGCGGCCCGGGCCATGCGCTCCGGATCGGCGCCGCCCAGCTGCAGGGCCACCGGATGCTCGGCCTGCGAGAACCCGAGCAGCCGGTCCCGGTCGCCATGGATCACCGCATCGGCCGTGACCATCTCGGTGTACAGCCGAGCGCGGCGCGACAGCAGGCGCAGGAAGAACCGGTCGTGCCGGTCCGTCCAGTCCATCATCGGGGCGACGCAGAAGCGGTGGGTCGGCGAACTCGTCATCCGGGTCGATCGGCGGTGGCGTGGCGAGGCTCGTGACCCGTAGAGGTAGGCGACCGTGGCCGCATTGTCACCCTGCCAGGCCGAGATCGCTGGCCAGATGGAACAGGCAATCGCCGCGCACCGTGCGGGCGAGCGCGCGCTTGCACACGACCAGGCCGTCGCGGGCGAACCGGGCCTCGGCCGGCGCGCGCCAGGGCGATCACGGGTCGTGGACCAGCCCGGCGAGATCGCCCTCCCCGACCGTGTCGCCCAAATCCACGGCCGGCTCGAAGATCCCGTCCTCCGGCGCGTAGACGTAGTAGCGCGGCCCGCTGATCGTCATCAGCCGCACCGCGCCGGACAACGCGTCCTCCGGCCGCCGGTCCACGAGGCCGAAATGGATCAGCAGGTTGCGCAGGTAGCCTTCGGTGCGCGCCACGCTCGCCGGCGTGACATGCGCGCCGCCGCCCAGCTCCGCGTTCAGGGCCACGACGCCCTGACGCTCGGCGGCGCCGATCAGGACGCGGGACTCCTTGAGGTCGACCAGGAAGCCATAGGGCGTGCCGAACGCCTCGAGCGCCGCCCGGTTCGCCGCATCCCGCCCGGGATCGGCACTGCGGGCCACGATCGTGGACGGCAGATAATGGAGCGACGTGCCCCCGGAATGCAGGTCGATGACGGCGTCGGCCCGGGCGATCAGCTCGGTTTCGACGAAATGCGCGATCATCGAGGTGGGCCCGCCCTCCGGATCCCCGGGGAAGGACCGGTTCAGGTTGCCGCCGTCCATCGGGGAGACCCGCGATCCGGCGAGGACCGCGGGGAAGTTCGCCGCCGGAAGGACGATCAGCCGCCCCGCGACCTCTTCGGGCTCGATCTCCCGGATCAGACGCATGAGAGCTATCTGGCCCTCGTACTCGTCGCCATGATTGCCGGCGACCGCCAGCACGGTCGGACCGCGCCCACCACGGACGACGCAGATCGGAATCATCGGGCCGCCATAGGCGGACTCATGGGAGGACCATGGGAGCCTGACGAAGCCGTTCCGCTTGCCGGCGGCATCCAGGTCGATCGTCGGTGTCAAGCGCGTGTTCACGCGGCTCATCGGTTCATGGATCCAGGAAATCCGCCAGGATCGGATTGAGCCAGTCGGGCCGTTCGAAATGAAGGAAATGACCGCCGCCCTCCAGTATCTCGAGCCGGCAGTCCGGGATGATCCCTGCCATTCGATGATGGAAGTCGGTGCCGAAGAAGCTCGCGGTGCCGCCGACGACAAGGGTCGGGCGTTCGATCCGGGACAGCAGATCCGTCCAATCGGTCGCGATCGCGTCGAGCAGTACCTTGATGCCGATGTACGTCGCCGCTGGCTCCACGCGCCGCAGGATCTCGGCCCGCTCCTCCGGTGTCACGCTGCACAGCATGCCGTCGATGAATTCCCTCGACCGCGCCTGCCGGGTTTCGGGAGCGGCCAGCCGGTCATGAAGAGCGACCAGCGGGCGCACATCGATCACACCCGGTGCCCCGCCGACCATTTCCGTGCTGCCCAGAACCCAGGGGATCTCGTCGACCAGAACGATCTTTCCGATCCGGTCCTGTCCGAAGAGATCGATCAGGGACCAGATCACGGTGCATCCGAGCGACCATCCCAACAAATCGACACGCGGCGACCCGAGCCGGTCGAGAAGCTCTTCCAGATCCTTGGACAAGCGGGCCACCCGGCCGCCGCACTGCACGGTCGCGGAGCGTCCGTGGCCGCGCTGATCCGGAACGATCCAGGGCTTGCGCGCCGACAGGGCGGTATCGCATTGGCGGTCGAAGATCCGAGCGTCCGTGCCCCAGCCATGCAGGGCGACGACCGGTCTGTTGTCGCCCGCCATACCGCCGCAGATGTCGTAGGTGATCGCGACACCGTCGTTCGTCGTGAAGACGGCCGTTTCGACGTTCACGACAGCGTCACGTCGAGTTTGCTGACCCCCTTGAGCACCGAGCCGTCGCGAAAGGCGACATTGTCGACATCGACGGCAATCGAGTCAAAACGACGAAACAGTTCCTCGTAGAAGACCCTGACCTCCAGTATCGACAAGAGCCGACCGATGCACAGATGAGGGCCGAACCCGAACGACAGGACCGGGTACTCCTTGCGCTCGGGCCTTTCCAATTTGAACAGGTCGGGCTCGGGAAAGACCTTGGGATCCCGATTGGCGGCGCCGATGAACAGGATCGCCAGGTCGCCCGCGGGGATCGTCGCGCCGTCAACCTCGACATCCCGCCGCGCCTTGCGCGCGGTCCGGTTGACCGGCGGATAGATGCGCAGCGTTTCGTCGATGAAGTCTTCCAACAACGATGGCTCGGCCCGTAGACGCTCCTGCAATCCAGGATTACGGCCAATGGCGAGGAACGAGTTGTTGATCAGGTTGGTCGTCGTCTCGAACCCCGAGACGATGAACAGGATCATGTTCGACAGCGTGTCCTCGAGCTCCTCGTAGGTGTCGCCATCGCCGTAGATTTCCAGCAGACGCGCGGTCAGGGAATGCTCGAAGCCCTCGTCCCTGTCCTTCAGCGCTTCCAGGAGCATGTCGGCGAATTCGCGGATCGTGTCGTGAGTCGGCTTGATGCAGCCCGGCGCCCTACCGGCACTGCCGACATAGGTCGAAATCTGGTCGGAGAAGCGTTGGATATCGTCGATCCGCTCCTCTCCCAATCGGGTCAGGCCCATGATCGCCATGACCACCTGCGCGGGCAGCGGGAAGGCGATATCGGAATAGACCTCGACCGGATTGCCCTTGTCGGCGACCGTGTCGAGCACTTTGGCGACCTGGCGCCGGACGAGCTGTTCGTAACCGAGGATCGCTCGGCTGGTGAACAGTGGCATCAGCGTGTTGCGCGCCGACTTGTGCGCTTCGCCGTCATTGTTGAGCATCCAGGTCGAGAGCATGTTCCGGACATAGGCGTCATACTCCCGATCCTCCTCCCGTGGCAGATAGTCGTAGCGTTCGACCGTCAGCCCCGGATCGCGCAACAGGGCCTGGACCCGCTGATAGTCGAAGGCCAGCCAGTATCCCTGCTCCGGGTCCTTGAAGGTCCGTTCATGGGCGTGCCACCAGCGATAGGTCGGATACGGATCCGCCTTGAATGCATCGGACAGGACGTCCCGGTTGACCATGTCCGTGCGTTGAATCGACTCGACTGCCATGGATCGTACTCCTCCTACCGCGTCGCAACGGCGTAGAGGATCTCGAACCCGCCGGACGCCGCCGCCACGCTGCCGCAGCATTTCTCGCCGACCAGGCCCGTGCGTCCGTCCGTGAAGCCGGCCTCGCGGAGCCAGTCCTCCAGAACGAGACGATCGAAGCCGGGCCAGACATCATGTTGCGCGCGGGCGAATTCGAGATTGTCGTGCCGCAGCATGTCGGTGATCACGAGCCTCCCCTGCGGCGCGAGCGCTCGCCGCGCCTCCCGGAGGAAGGCCAGCGGATCCTCGAGGTGATGCAGGACCATGTTCGTGACGACGCCGCTCACCTCCCCGTCGCCCACCGGAAGGCGATCGTCCACCGCGAGTCGGGTCTCCACGGCCGCCGAGCCGTGCCGCCGCGCGATGCCGTCGAGCATGGCCGTGCTGATATCCACCGCCACGACGCGGCCGACCCCGGCGGACACCAGGGCGTCCGTCAGGAAGCCGGCGCCCGCGCCGAAATCGAGCACCTGATCATCCGCGCCGAAATGCCCGAGCTTCAGGACCTCGTCCCGGATCGACTCGGAGTAGTACAGGCTCCTCTCTTCGTTCCAGGACTCCGAGCGGTCGTCGAAATAGGCGCGGATCGTGTCCGCGGTCGGCATCGAGGTGGTCATCCCGAGATACTCCTCGCTCGCACGCCCTTACGAAGGAAATCGAGGGTGGCGCCGGGGCGAAAGGGCGCGCCTTCACACCGGCTTGTACCGGCTCAGTCGCAGCAGGCTTGAGCCACCTGCTGCGCCTCGATCGTGACTTCGCTCTCGTCGAGCACGAACAGGCCGAAGCCTTCCGCGTCGTCGGCCATGTGGCGATCCTGGGGCGCGAGCGGCTCGACACGGCCACGGCGGTAGACCTTGCCGCTGTCGCCGATGATCGCCTTGTTCGGGCCCCGATAAAGCACCTTGGGTAGAGCTCCCCGGAAGGCCGGCGCCTCGGCCTTTTCGCCGACCACGGTCACGGCGTAGAAGAGCAGGTCGTCGACCACCTTGGCCGGCTCGGGGTTGCGCATCTCGACTCGGATATTGACGAAACCCGCGGCCTCCAGGGCGTCGTAGAACGCCTGCTCCTGCAGCACACCGGCATAGCAGGCCGACCACAGGACCGTGTCCGCCTTGAGCTCCTCGGGAACCGGCCGGTTCGACACGTTGTCCGAGATCGCGAACCGCCCCCCCGGTTTGAGCACGCGGAACATCTCCTTGAAGACGTCGACCTTCGCGGTGTCGTCCAGCAGGTTGATGACGCAGTTGGAGATGACGATGTCGACGCTGGCGTCGGCCACGGCCGGCCGCGTCCGCCGGGCCTCGGCCACGGCGTTCATGTAGGCGTCCATCTCCGCGGTCGAGCGCACCGGGTTGTCCGCAAGCCAGCCATTGGCCCATTCGAGATCGAGCGTCAGGTCGTTGGCCGAGGCCAGAACGTAGTCCATCGGCGCGGCGTCGGGCACCTGCGCGGCGAACGCTTCCCGGTTGCCGCGGGCGATCTCCAGCATGGCGGGTGTGAAATCCGCCCCGATCACCCGGCCCGTCGCACCGACCGCCTGGGCCGCGATGTAGCAGTTCATCCCTGCCCCGCAGCCGATATCCAGCACCGTGTCGCCCGCGCGAAGATGACGGGTCGGGTTGCCACAGCCGAATTCGGCGGCGGCGACGGCCTCCGGCACCCGGCCCATGAAGAGCGAGTCGTAATCGTCGCCCCGTTCGAGGACCTGGCGCTGCGCGGCCAGCTCCTCGGAGGCCGTGCCGGTGACCAGTGCGCCGTAGTCGGCGCGGACATCCTTGGCTCTCGTGTTCATCGTTTCGCTCCGTCAGCCGCCGCCCCGCGCCGTCGCGACGCAGGGCGCGTTCGTTTCACACCAGGATCGCCAGGGCGAGGACCACCGCGAGGCCCACCACCGCTTGCAGCGAAGAGCCGATCGCCAAGTCGCGGATCGGCACGAAGTCCCGCTGTTCGCCGGCATAGGCATTGCCGCGGACCAGCCAGAAGAAGCTGTCATTGGGCAGGATCGCCACCATCGAGCCGACGCAGACCGCATAGACGACCAGCGCCGCGTTGGCCGCGCCGAGGTCCGGCCCCATCACCGCGACGATCGGCGCGACGGCCGCGAAGGTGGCCATGGAGGAGCCCTGCACGGCCTTGAAGAACACGGCCGTCAGGAACGCCACCAGGATCAGCGCGATACCGTGCGGATCGCCCGCCAGCACCATGTCGAGCCCGACGGCGTCGACAAGCACCGCGCCCATCGCCGACGCGATGCCGATCACGAAGATCAGCCCCGCGGTGAAGCGCACGGCCCGTTCGAGCACGGCGCGGATCTGCTCCGGGTCACGCACGAACCAGAGCGCCAGCAAGGCCGAAACGAGCAGCGCGCCGTGCGCGGACAGGAAGTAGCTGCCGATCGTGTTTTCCACGGAAAAGACGAGCCCGGCCACGATCAGGGCGAGGAGTAGCCCCAGGCAGGCGAAGACCGGCATCGACGCCTGAAGAGCGGAGCGATCGTCGGCCGCGGCCGCCGTTTCCGGGCCGTCGGGCAGGGGCGGCGGATTGGTCAGGCGCGCCCAGGCGAGCCCGGCGATCCAGACCGGCACGAAGACGAGCCCGCCGAACAGCAGCATGTGCCAGTCGAAGGCGACGCCCATGCCCGCGGCGATGATCAGCGGACCGGCCGGATAGAGCAACTTGAACCCCGTATAGGCACCATAGGCGGTCGCCAGGTTGCGCCGGCCGGCGAAGGGCGCCAGCGTCGCATAGGCCGTGTCGGGACAGATCATGGCGCCACCCAGGAAGGGCGCCATGCCGGTCCCGAGACGCTCGCTCGAGCGAACCTTCAACGCGGCGAGCGCACTCGATATCACGAAGGCCGGCAGGATCAGCAGCGCGAAGTCGCCGACGGCGAGACCGAACCCTTCATTGATGCGCCCGACGACCTGCTCGGCACTATCGTAGAGGAACAGAGCGCCGACGACGGTGCCCACGAGGAGCAGGACCGGCAGGGGTACCGTCTTCCAGAGCGACGCGAGCGCCGACCGC
Source organism: Azospirillaceae bacterium (assembly GCA_040220455.1). Classification (GTDB taxonomy): domain Bacteria; phylum Pseudomonadota; class Alphaproteobacteria; order DSM-16000; family Inquilinaceae; genus JAVJUS01. Next base: position 19,506 of record JAVJUS010000095.1, on the reverse strand, counting down.
GCTCCGCCCGCTTCTGAAGGCTTGTCGATCGCGGCATCGGTCATTCCAAGGAACTCCTGTCCAGATCCAGCATATTGGCGGTTCACAAGGCAAACTTAGAGGTTGTAGGGTCTCGGGCCGAACGTGGATGGGGCCCGCCTCGCGCCATAGCCATGGAGGCGAGCCGCCCCCTTGGACGAGAGCCCGTACACACGAGACTATACTTCTAGTATATTCGAAACAACTACCGAAGCGCGAACTGCGCCCCGCCGACGGCATCGGCACGCTGTGACAAGGCGAGTCCCTCGAATGCGAATCGTGGTCCTTTCCATCTTCGAAGGCGGATACCAGCCGATAACAGCCATTACGGCCGCCACGGCCCTGGCCATGGCGGGCCACGACGTCGCTCTGCGCGACATCTCCGTCGACGGTCTCGGGGATACGGGAATCCTGGTCGATGCCGACGTGGTCGCGGTTGCCGTGCCGCTGTTCGAGGCCCTGTCGGCGTCGCCGGCGGTCGTCGACTCCGTGCGCTCGGTTAACCCCGAAGCGACAGTGGTCTTCTTCGGGCAATTCGCGACGATCAACGCGGCCAGTCTGGTCGGCCGACTTTGCGATTTCGTGATCGTCGGCGAGTGGGAACGGCCGCTCGTCACGCTGATGGAGCACGTGCATCGGCCCGGATCGGTCGAGCTCGTCGGCACGCTCGATCCGGCGATGGCCCAGGCCGGACGGACTGCGAGGCCATGGCGGTCATGGGGCTTCTTCGAGGTTCCTGACCGTCGCCTGGCTCCGCCGCTGGGCGCCTACCCCCAACGGCAGCTCGAACGGGTCCTGGGCCGCGAAGCGATGGTCGGAGGTCTGGAGACCTCGCGAGGCTGCCGCCGACGATGTGCCTACTGCTCCGTCCATGCTGCCTATGGCGGTGCTGCCGTCGCCATGCGCGCCGAGAAGATTCTCGCTGACGTCCAGGCGATGATCGCGGAGGGCATGGAGCACCTGACGTTCATGGACGCGGACTTCCTCAATCATGCAGAGAGGAGTCTCGCGATCGTCGAACAAATAAATGCGTCATTTCCAGGAATAACCTATGATTTTACGACTCGAATTGACAACATTGCTCAAAATAACAGAATAATTAAAAAACTAGACAGACTAGGTACTATTATGATAACAACATCTCTTCATTTTCCTTCCCAGAAAGTGCTCGACCAGATCTATAGCAATCTCAGAATATCCACGGTCGAATCGGCTTTCGAATTGATCAAAAACACAGATATCACCCTTATTCCTACTTTTACGCCATTCAATCCCTGGGTCGAATTCGAGGACTTTGAAATACTTCATCAATTTCTATTGCGATACGACCTCGATCGCAAGATTGATCCGAGCCAGTACTCGAACAGACTTCATCTATACAAAGGCTCTCCTCTCCTGTCGAACGAGACTATCAAGAAGCTGAAACTCGTTCCACGCGAATTCGACTACGAGTGGGTGCACTCGGATTCGAGGGTCGACGCATTCTACGCGGCCACACGGGCCTTGAGACCTTCCCAAGAAAACGCGGCACGCTGCTGCTTGAAATGTTGAAGCGCCCCGTACACCGTCGTCGCCCTTCTTTGGCCCCCTCCGAGGGTTTGACATCCCGGTCGAGGTGTAGAAGACAGAGACCCCGGCGCGGGCGAGGCTGCGGCCGCGCGGAATTCGGTGTTCGGGCGAAAGGTGGATCCAGATCATGGCGGACCGTACCCAGGCCGGCGACCTCTCTGTCGCGACGGTGCTCCACGACTTCGTGAACGACGAGGCCCTGCCCGGTACCGGCCTCGCCGCCGAGCCGTTCTGGGCCGCCTTTGCCGCGATCGTGCGCGACCTAGCACCGGTCAACCGCCGCCTTCTCGAGCGGCGCGAGGAACTCCAGGCCGCGATCGACGCCTGGCACCGGGAGCGCCGCGGCCAGCCCCACGACGCCGCGGCCTACACGGCCTTTCTGGAGGAGATCGGCTACCTGCTGCCGGAAGGCGAGCCGTTCTCGGTGGCGACGAGCAACGTCGACCCGGAAATCTCGACCATCGCCGGGCCCCAGCTCGTCGTGCCGGTGAGCAACGCGCGCTACGCGCTCAACGCCGCCAATGCCCGATGGGGCAGCCTTTACGACGCCTTCTACGGCACCGACGCTCTGCCGGAGGACGGTGGCGCCGAACGCACGGCCGCCTTCAATCCGACGCGCGGCGCCAAGGTGATCGCCGCGGCGCGCGCCGTGCTCGACGAGGTCGCGCCGCTGGAGACGGGCTCCCACGCGGAGTCGACGGCCTATCGCATCGCCGACGGACGGCTGGAAGTCGCGCTCGGGGCAGGCGGCGCCACCGGCCTCGCCGATCCCGCCCGGCTCGCGGGCTGGCGCGGCGCGCCCGACGCACCGCAGAGCGTCCTGCTGGTCCATAACGGCCTGCATGTGGAGATCGTCATCGACGCCGGCCATCCGATCGGCAAGACCGACAAGGCCGGCGTCGCCGACGTGATGATGGAATCCGCCGTCACGACCATCCAGGACTGCGAGGACTCCGTGGCCGCCGTCGACGCCGAGGACAAGACGGCCGTCTACCGCAACTGGCTGGGCCTCATGCGCGGCACGCTCACTGCCGAGGTCGCCAAGGGCGACCGCAGCTTCGAGCGGCGGCTGAACCCGGATCGGCAGTACACGGCCCCCGACGGCTCGACGCTGACACTGCCCGGGCGCAGCCTCATGCTGGTGCGCAATGTCGGCCACCTGATGACCACGGACGCCGTGCTCGACGCCGACGGCCGGGAGGTGCCCGAGGGCCTGCTCGATGCGATGATCACCGCGCTTATCGCGATTCACGACCTGCGCGGCGAAGGTCCGGTGCGCAACAGCCGCGCCGGCTCGGTCTACATCGTCAAGCCGAAGATGCACGGGCCGGAGGAGGTCGCCTTCGCCGATCTGCTCTTCGCCCGGGTCGAGGACGCGCTCGGCCTCGAGCGCCACACCCTCAAGATGGGCATCATGGACGAGGAGCGCCGGACCAGCGCCAACCTCGCGGAATGCATCCGCGCCGCGAAGGACCGGGTGGTCTTCATCAACACCGGCTTCCTCGATCGGACCGGCGACGAGATCCACACCTCGATGGAAGCCGGCCCCATGATCCGCAAGGGCGAGATGAAGGGCTCGGCCTGGATCAAGGCCTACGAGGATCGCAACGTGGATATCGGTCTCGCCTGCGGCCTGCGCGGCCGGGCCCAGATCGGCAAGGGCATGTGGGCCATGCCCGATCTGATGGCGGACATGCTGGAGCAGAAGATCGGCCATCCCATGGCCGGCGCCAACACGGCCTGGGTCCCCTCCCCGACCGCCGCGACCCTGCACGCCCTGCACTACCACCGGGTCTCCGTCGCCGACCGGCAGGCGGAGCTGGCCGGCCGCGAGCGCGCGGGACTCGACGCGCTGCTGACGATCCCGGTCGCCGACCGGCCCAACTGGTCGGAAGAGGATGTCCAGCGCGAGCTCGACAACAACGCCCAAGGCATCCTCGGCTACGTCGTGCGCTGGATCGACCAGGGGGTCGGCTGCTCCAAGGTGCCGGACATCAACGATATCGGGCTGATGGAGGACCGCGCGACGCTGCGCATCTCGTCCCAGCACATCGCCAACTGGCTGCACCACGGCGTCGTCGACGAGGCGCGCGTTCTGGAGACGATGAAGCGCATGGCGGCGGTCGTCGACAAGCAGAACGAGGGCGATCCGGCCTATCGACCCATGGCCGCGGATTTCGAGGCGAGCGTCGCCTTCAAGGCGGCCTGCGACCTGGTCTTCGAGGGCACGCGCCAGCCTTCCGGCTACACCGAGCCGGTGCTCCACCGCCGTCGGCGCGAAGCCAAGGCCCGACCGGCCGCTTGACGTCGCCCGGCCATCTCGCCGCGCGCCGATCCGAGGCCGCCGTGGTTCGTCGGGGCTGGTCAGACCCCCCGCCGGCGGGCTAAAGCCTGACGCATCGGCAACGGCGCGGGGGGGCGCGGGGGACGGCATGACGGCAGGCGTCAAGGCGAACACCTTCTCGATCGCGGCGCTCGATCCGGCGACGGGCAATCTGGGAGTCGCCGTCTCGACGCGCGTGCCTTGCGTCGGCGCGATCTGCCCCTTCGTGCGCCACGGGGTGGGCGCGCTGTCGACCCAGGCATGGACAGACCCCTATCTGGGACCCAAGGTGCTCGACCGGATCGAGGCCGGCGCCTCGGCCGACGCAGCGCTGGCCGAGGTCATGATCGAGGAGCCGGACCCGGAGCTGCGCCAGATCGGCGTGGTCGACGTCCAGGGCCGCGCCGCCGCCCACACGGGCAGCGCCAACGACGCCTTCGCCGGCCACATCACCGGCGAGGGCTTCACCGTTCAGGGCAACATGCTGACAGGCCGGGACGTCGTCGAGGCGATGGCCGAGCGCTTCCGCGCGACGGACGGCGAGTCGCTGGAAGACCGTCTTATGGCCGCGCTGGAGGCCGGCCAGGGCGCCGGCGGCGACCGACGGGGCAAGCAGTCCGCCGCCTTGATCGTCCGCGGGCCGGAGATCTACGCCCTGGTCGACCTGCGGGTGGACGACCATCCCGAGCCTGTGGCCGAGCTGCGCCGCGTGCTCGAGGTCGCCAAGCGCGAGCTCTTCCCCTTCGTCGCCGCCCTGCCCACCCGCGCCAATCCGCGCGGCCGCTTCGACGAGGTGCGCAAGCGCCTGGCGCCGGAGACGTCCTGAGCCCTGCCCGCGCGGTTACAACAGGATCTTTCCGGTCAGTCCGCCGCGCCCGGGACCCGATAGCGCACCAGGCCGCGCGCGGCATCGGGCGATACGGCAACGCCCTTCCTCAGAACCTCGAGCCGACCCTGGCGGGCCAGATGCAGGGCCTGCTGCTTGACCGGCGTGAGATAGCGCCGCCAGAGATCGGGCGGATCCTTGGGCTTCGCCCGCTCGGCCGCGATCGCGCGGGCCACGGCCTCGGGCGCCACGCCCCTGGCGGTCGCCGCCATCTCCAGGAGCCGCACCGCGAGCGGGTCGTCGTCCGCCGGCGGCCGAATGTCGGTATCGGAGTCGTGTGTCCCGTTCATCCGGGCGGAGGTATCAGGTCGTCGCGCGCCGCGCCAGCCCTACCGGTCGGAAGCGCTCCCGGCTCAGCCGGTCGTGGTCGTGGGCTCGATCTGCGCGGTGATCCCCATGTCGCGGGCATTGAGCACCGCCTGGGTGCGATTCTTCGCGTTGAGCTTGCGGCACAGCCCCCGGACATGGAGCTTGACCGTCACTTCCTGCAGATCCAGCGCCCGCGCGATCTCCTTGTTGGAGAAGCCCTTGAAGAGATAGGCGAGCACGTCGCGCTCGCGCTTGGTGAAGGTCACCGGGGCGCGGGGCTGCGGCGAGGCCGCTTGGGCGCCGTCCTCCTCCTCGCCGCCGGACTCGTAGACGGAGACCGGCATGAACCGCTCGCCCGTCATGATCAGGTTGATGGCGCCGACCAGCGCCCGGCCGCTCAGCGTCTTGGGCAGGAACCCGGCCGCGCCGGCCTGCATCGCGGCCTGGATTTCGGCCCGGTCGGCGCTGCCCGACATGATCGCCACGGGGATGTCGCTCGCGATCTCCTTGACCCGCGTGAGACCGTTGAGACCCTGCATCCCCGGCATCAGGAAATCCAGAATGATCAGATCGGGCCTCGCCTGCCCGTCGGCCTCCAGAATCTCGATTGCGTTTTCGACCGAATGGGCGCACAGGACTTCGGTCTCGGGCTCTGCCCGTTCTATGAATGTCTTCAATGCGTCGCGAACAAGATCGTGATCGTCCGCCAGAAGGATACGCATGATCGCCTCTATGAATTTTATGAACTCAACATTGTAGGGCGCATATTTGAACAAAGCGTAATTCGTTGAAGAGCGCAAGGCTTTGGCCAACCGAAAAGTGAGGTTTTCCGATCACATATTGCTTCGCAAACAAAGGATGTTGCCGACATCACGAGTTCAGTCCACCTCATCCACGCCGCCCGATGCGCCCCACACGCATGCGGTAGGTTCGGCCGTTGCGCTCGACCAAGGTCTCCTCGGGCGGCGCGCCGAGGGAATCGGCCATGCGCCGACGCCAGTTGCACACCGTCTGCGGCGAGACGCCGACGCGCCGCGCGATCTCCCGATTGGACAGGGATGCCGTCTCGGGATCCTCGAGATAGGTGAGAACGGCGTCGCGGATATCCGCCTGCCGGCGACCTGCCTTGCCGTCGGCGGCGATACGCTGTTCAAGCCGGCGAAACCGCTCGAGGAGCCGGTCCACGCCGTCGTCGGGCCCGGCCCGCAGGTCCTCCGTCGGGGACGCGGCCGCTGGCGCGGGCCGCTTCACCGCCGCCAGCTCGCCGTGGGCGTCGGCGAGGCGCCGTTCCAGATCGGCGATCACGCCGTGGAGGCGGGTCACTTCCTCGTGTGCGGTATCGAGCGCCCATCCGAGGCTGTCGCCCTCGGCCATCGCCGCGCCGTGCCTCGCGCCCCCGCTCGATGCCGAAGCGACATGCCAGATATCCACGAGACTGAACCCGTTTCGCGACAACAGGTCGCGTGCCGCTCGAAGGGCGGCGAGCGCCTCGGCGTCGCGATCGGAGTCGGCGAGTGCGAGAAGCTTGCCAAGCCGCTCGCGATCGGTCTCTGTGGGCAGCATCGGACCGCGTCGTCTCCCCCCGGCCGGACGATTGGTCGTTATTGACCATTCATGTAGCAATCAAACCACTTTGCCGCAATTCGCGCGGTTCCCACTCCCGGCCCCTCGCCGGGCGCTTGCCCGGCGGTTCGCCGGTCCTACACTTCGTGCGCCATGACCGATCATGATTTCGTGACTCGCGGCATTGCCGATCGGCCCGACACGGGCCGGGCGCTCTGGGTGCTCGCTCCCGGTGAAGCAGCTCTGCGCGAGACTCCCCTGCCCGATCCCGCCGAGGGTCTGGTGCGCGTGCGCACCGTCTTCTCCGCCATCAGCCGCGGTACCGAGAGCCTCGTCTTCAACGGTCGGGTCCCGCCGAGCCAACACGAGGCCATGCGCGCCCCGTTCCAGGAGGGCGCCTTCGGCTTCCCCGTCAAATACGGCTACGCCGCCGTCGGCCGGGTCGAGGACGGCCTGGACGAGTTGTTGGGCCGCCTTGTCTTCTGCCTCTACCCGCATCAGACGCGCTTCGTCGTTCCGGCGACCGCGCTGGTGCCCGTGCCCGCCTCGGTGCCGGCCGGTCGCGCCGTGCTGGGCGCCAACATGGAAACCGCGCTCAACGCGCTGTGGGACGCGCCGGTGCGCCCGGGCGACCGGGTCGTCGTGCTGGGAGCCGGAACCGTCGGCCTGGCGCTCGCCCGGCTCGCCGCCGCGGTGCCGGCGTCCCGGGTGACCCTCGTCGACCCCGATCCGGCCAAGGCGGCCCCGGCCCACGCTCTGGGCTTGGCGATCGTCGACTCGGCCGAGGGTCTGGGTGATGCCGACCTGGTCTTCGAGGCGAGCGGCGCACCGGCCGCCCTGGCCGACGCGCTCGGCATCGCCGGCGACGAGGCGACCGTCGTGGCGCTCGGCTGGTACGGCGACGCCCCGGTCCCGCTGCCGCTGGGCGAGGCCTTCCATAGCCGCCGGCTGACGCTCCTGTCGTCCCAGGTCGGCAAGGTGGCCGGCCCCCGGCGGGCGCGTCGCACGCACGCCGACCGCCTGGCCCTGGCGCTGGAGCTGCTCGCCGACCCGGCCTTCGACGCCCTGATATCGGGCGAGAGCCCGTTCGACGACCTGCCGGAGACGTTGGCCCGCCTGGCCGCCGACGGCCGGGGCGTGGTCACCCACCGCATCCGCTATCCCGCCGCCGACACCGAGGAGTCCTGAGCCATGTTCAGCCTGATCGTGCGCGACCACTTCATGATCGCGCACAGCTTCAAGGGAGAGATCTTCGGCCCCGCGCAGAAGCTGCACGGCGCGACCTACGTGGTCGACGCGGATTTCCGACGGCCGGAGCTCGACGCCGACGGGCTGGTGGTCGATATCGGCCTTGCAACGAAAGTCCTGCACGATGTCCTGGGCGCGATGAACTACCGCAATCTGGACGACGAGCCCGACTTCGCCGGGCAGAACACGACGACGGAATTCCTGGCCCGTGTCATCCACGAACGCCTGGCCGCCCGGATCGATGCCGGCGATCTCGGCCCCGGGGCCAAGGGGCTGACGGCGCTCAAGGTCACGCTCGGCGAATCCCATGTCGCCTGGGCGGCGTTCGAGGGCCCGGTGGCCGCCGGCCGCGCCGGGGCCTGATGCGCGCGATCCTCGCCCTGCCCGGCGATCCGGAGACGCGGACGGGCGGTTATCTCTACGACCGGCGCATCCGGCAAGGCCTGGAGGCCGCCGGCTGGCGGGTCGATCTGGCCCGGCTCGGCGACGGCTTTCCCGCCGCCGGCGCCGCCGTCCGGGAAAGCGCGACGGCCCGTCTGGCCGCCCTGCCGGAAGGCGTGCCGGTGATCGTCGACGGGCTCGCCGGCGGCGTGCTGCCCGAGGGCGTCGTCGCCGCCGCCGCGCGCGGGCCGGTCGTCTATCTCTGCCACCACGCGCTGGCCGACGAGACGGGGGTCGCCCCGGCGGATCGCGACCGACTGGTCGACAGCGAGCGGCGCGCGCTGAAGGCCGCGCACCGGATCGTCGTCACCGCCCCGGCCACGCGCCGGCGGCTGGAGACCGCCTTCGGCGTGCCGGCGGGGCGCATCGCAGTGATCGAGCCCGGCACGGACCCGGCACCGATCGCCCCCGGCACCGGCGACCCGCCGGTCCTGCTGTGCGTCGCCAGCCTCACGCCGCGCAAGGGCCACGCGATCCTGATCGAGGCGCTGTCGGGGCTCGCCGACCGGCCCTGGCGGCTCGTCCTCGTCGGCGGCGACCATCACGATCCCGCCTGCGCCGCCGATATCGGGGACCGGATCGCGCGCGCCGGGCTCGGCGATCGGATCACGCTCACCGGCGAGCTTTCGGGCGAGGCGCTCGACAAACGCTACGCCGAGGCCGATCTCTTCGTGCTGCCCTCCTACCTGGAAGGCTACGGCATGGTCCTGGCCGAGGCCCTGGCCCGGGGTCTGCCGATCGTCTCGACCAAGGCAGGGGCGATCCCGGACACGGTACCGGCCGATGCGGGCGTGCTTGTCGAGCCGGGCGACGCCGAGGCGCTCCGCGCCGCGCTGGCCCCGCTGATCGAGGATCCGCGCGCCCGGGCCCGGCTGGCCGCCGGCGCCAGGAGCGCGCGCGGGCGGCTGCCCGACTGGCCGGCCCAGGCCCGGCGCTTCGCCGAACTCCTGCACGCCCTGCCGGAGACCGCCGGATGACGGGTTTCGACGCGGACTGGCTGGCCTTGCGGGAGCCGGCGGACGCCGCCGCCCGGTCGGTGGCGCTGGCCGATCGCGCGGCGAGCCACCTCGCCGCCCGCCACCTCGACGCGGAGCGACCGCTGCGCATCCTCGATCTCGGCGCCGGCACCGGCTCGGGCCCGCGCTGGCTCGCCCCGCGGCTGCCGGGCCCGCAGCGCTGGACGCTGGTCGACCATGATCCGGCGCTCCTCGCCGAGGCGCCGAGAGCCCTCGCCGGCTGGGCCGAGGCGCGTGGACTCGAGGCGGAAACCTCGGCGGGGCTGCGCCTGAGCGGCCCGGGTCTCGATGTCACGGTCGAGACCCGGCGCCACGACCTGAACGCGGCCCTCGAGACCTTGCCGTTCGACGAGGCCGACCTGGCAACGGGCGCGGCCCTGCTCGACCTTGTCTCCGAGTCCTGGATCGCACGTCTGGCGCGGGCCGCGGCCGGGCGGCCGATCCTCGTCGCGCTGACGGTCGACGGGCTGATCGATTTCGCGCCGACCGATCCGCTCGACGGGCCGGTGCGCGATGCGTTCAACGGCCACCAGCACGGCGACAAGGGCTTCGGGCCGGCGCTGGGCCCGGCAGCCGCCAGCCGGGCGCCGGCGATGCTCGCCGAGGCCGGCTGGCACGTGGAGACCGAGGCGACACCGTGGCGCCTCGGCCCGGACCAGGGACCTCTGATCGCGGCGCTGGTCGAGGGCTACGCCGCCACGGCCGCCGAGATGGCCGTCGCCCCGGAGCGGGAGATCGCCGCCTGGCGCGACCGGCGCCGCGAGTCAGCGCTGGCCGGCACGCTCTCGCTCACGGTCGGCCATATCGATCTTCTGGCCCTGCCCGACACCCTGTAGGTCGGCCGAGCGAAGCGAGCCCGACTTCCGCGCTCCCGCTCGAGAGCGCCGGCTACGAGGCTTCGGGCCGCTCCGCGCGCAGGTCGAAATCGAACAGCACGTCCTCGCCCATGGGCAGGATGCGGCAGGGCGGCCGCAGGGCGTGGTCGAGGCGCGTGATCCGCGGCAGCGTCACCGCCGGCCGGCCGGAGCCGATGATCATCGGCGCGACGCAGACCTGGAGCCGGTCGAGCTGCCCGGCGTCGAGGAACCGCGAGACGGTCAGCCCGCCCCCCTCCACGAACAGGCGGCGAAGCCCCCGCTCCCGCAGCGCGGCGACGACGGTGCGCGGATCCAGGCCATCCGCCAGCGCCGCTAGCGCGACGTGCTCGGCCCGGCCGGGTGGCGCGGCCAGCGCGTCGCCGGGTCCTGTAAGCCACAGAGTCGGGGCGGCACCGTCGGTGAAGACGTGGTAGCCCGGCTCCAGCCGCCGCTTCGGGTCGAGCACCACGCGGACCGGATTGCGCCCCTCGACTCGGCGTACGGTCAGGCGCGGGTCGTCATGGGCCACCGTGCCCGGCCCGACCAGCACGGCGTCGGCCAGGGCCCGCATGTGGTGGAGATGGTCGATATTCGCCGGCCCGGTGACGTAGTGGGAATGGCCGTCCTCGGTCGCGATGCGGCCATCCACGCTCTGGCCCAGATGGCCGACCACCCAGTCCGCCGCGGCCAGCGGGGCATACAAGGCCTCCGAGTGCGGTTCGGCCGCACCGCGCGCGGCGAGATCGCTCATCGGCCGGGATCGCCGGGATCGGCGTCCGGATTGCCGGACGGGCGCTTGTCCTCGCCGTCCGGGGCGGCGCGTTCCAGTTCCGCGCGCCGGGCGAGCTTGTAGATGAAGATCGCGGGCATCAGGGCGACCGCGTCCTCGCTTTCCGCCCGTCCCTCGATCAGCAGTTGGCCGACGCGCCGCTCGGCGCGTTCCAGCTCGTCGTCGTCGCGAATTTGACGCTGCGCCACGGCACCGGGCTCCCGCCCCTTCACGTGTTCGGCTCCGGTGCCACGTCATATGCGACCGTAACCGGCCGGCGGAAAGCCCCGCCGTGCCTCGCGACGCCCACGACGGGAGAAGCCGTTTGCAGACGTTCGTGACCCAGGCGATCCGGATGGCGGAGAAGGCGCTGCTCGTCGCCGTCGCCGTGATGGCCGTGCTCGCCGCCGGCGGCGAGATCCTGTCCATCGTCGAGCGGCGGGAGATCGTGCTCGCCGACCTGCTCTTGATGTTCCTCTATGCCGAGGTCATAGGCATGGCCGGCGTCTACTACGCCAGCCGGACGCGCACGGCGATCTTTCCCCTCTCGATCGCCATGACCGCGGTCGCCCGGCTGCTGGTGCTGCAGAGCAAGGACATGGCGCCCGAGAAGATCGTCTACGAGGCCGGCGCGATCCTTCTCCTCGCCCTGGCGATCGCGGTGCTGAGCCGGTTCACGCGCTCCGGCGAGCCGGGCAAGGACGGCCCCGGCGAGCGCGAAGCCGGGTCGGGCGAAAACGACAAGTCCGCCTCGGGCGCCGGGCCCGACAGGGATGGCGATGGCGAGCAGCGCTACCACAGGGCTGCCTGATGCGACGCACTCCCGCGTAGGGATCGGAGGAGCGGTGTGCCGGGTGAGCAAACAGAAAGGAAACAGTTCCTGCTTCCTCTCGCGTTGTGTCCGTGATCCCTTCGACCGGACATCTCTCCGAATAGTGCCGATCGGCCCGGTTTTTACCGTGTCGTGGCCTCTGACGTCGCGATCTACTGAAGTGGAACGCGTGCCGGTCGGCCCGATCCGATCGGCGTTCCTACAGGAGGGGTGAACGTCATGAAGATCGAACTGGATACCCGGCAGCTCCTCGGCTTCCGGCTCTACGAGTCGGCGATCGGCGCCAAGGTCGGCGGCAAGGAAGGCAGCAAGGGCGGCGAGTCCATTTCCGGCAAGATGGGCGGAAAGGGCGAGCCTACGGTCGGCGTGAAGAACGAGGACGTCGACATCCTCGTCGGCGACAAGATTGGCCTCAAGCGCGGTGACAAGAACGACCCCGTAGTTCGCTGAGCTTCGGTCCACGCGAACTGCCCGCGCCGCCCTGCCAGGGCGTGCCGACATTGGCGGGCCGGTCCGAGAGGCCGGCCCGTCGTCGTTTCCGGATCATGTCGGTCATCGCGCGGGCCGCGCATCGGCCCTTACCGGGTGATCAAGCGCCGGTCCGCTGGTGACCCCTACGGGATTCGAACCCGTGTTGCCGCCGTGAAAGGGCGGTGTCCTAGGCCTCTAGACGAAGGGGTCGCAGGCGCGAGAGAGGTATCCTCCGCGCCGGCAAAAATCAAGCGCGGCGGTGCGCTTTTCCGCCGCTCCCGCCGTTCTATGCCGCCGGGCCGCCGGCGCCGCCCCAGGCCGGCGCGGCGTCCTCGATCCGGAACTGAGGGTCCTCGCGGCCCTGCCAGCGATTGACCCGCAGCACGCCGGCCAGATGCAGCGGCACGCCGCTGCGCTCCAGCAGGACGCGGCCCAGCGGTTCCTCGGCGCACCGAAAGGCGATGGCGCTCAGCCGCCCGCCATCCGGCCCGGTCAGGAAGCACCGGACGTGATTCTCGCCCACCACGTCCGACCGCGCCACACGGACATCGCGCAGCGCGATCATCGGCTCCGGGTTGCCGGCACCGTAGGGGCCCAGCCGCTCCAGCGCGGCGGCGAGCTCCACCCCCGCCCCGCCCGGCGCCAACGCGCCGTCGAGCGCCAGCGTCGCCACCGGCGGACCGTCGAGCCGGTCGGCCACGTGGCCTTCCAGGAACGCCTCCAGGTCGCCCAGCCGGTCCTCTGCTACGGTGAAGCCGGCGGCCATGCGGTGACCGCCGCCGCTCATCAGCAGGCCGGCGCGGCGCGCCTCGACCACCGCGGCGCCCAGATCCACCTGCGGGATCGACCGGCCGGACCCCGTGCCGATCCCGCCGTCCATCGCGACGATGCAGACCGGGCGGTTGTAGCGCTCCCTCAGGCGCCCGGCGACGAGGCCGACGACGCCCGGATGCCAGCCCTCCCCGGCCGCCAGCAGCACGGCCCGGCTGTCTCCGGCGGCATCCAGGCGCGCCGTCGCGTCGGCCAGGACCTCGGCCTCGATCGCCTTGCGGTCGGTATTGTCGGTGTCGAGCCGCGCGGCGAGCGCCGCGGCCTCGCCCGGGTCTTCCGTCGACAGCAGCCGGGCGCCGGCGTCGGCTTGCCCGATCCGCCCGGCCGCGTTGATCCGCGGGCCGATCAGGAAGCCCAGATGCCAGGCGTCGATCCGCTCCGCCACGCCGGCGGCGTCGGCCAGCGCCCGCAGACCCGGATTGGCCCGACGCGCCATGACCTTGAGCCCCTGGGTCACGAAGGCCCGGTTGAGCCCGGTCAAGGGCACCACGTCGCAGACCGTGCCGAGTGCCACCAGGTCCAGCAGGGCGATCAGGTCCGGCTCCGCGCGCTGGGCGAAATGCCCGGCCTCGCGCAGCGCCCGGTTCAAGGCCACCAGGGCCAGGAAGGTGACGCCGCAGGCCGCGAGCTGGCCGAGGCCCGGCGTTTGGTCCATGCGGTTCGGATTGACCACGGCGCGCGCCCGCGGCAACCGCGGCTCGGCGGCGTGGTGGTCGAGCACGATGACGTCGAGGCCGAGCCCGGCTGCCGCGTCGAGCGGGCCGAAGGCGGTCGTGCCGCAATCGACCGTGACGACGACTGCGGCGCCCTCCCGCGCCAGACGCTCCAGCGCCGGCACGTTGGGGCCGTAGCCCTCCCGCCGGCGGTCCGGGATATGGGCGAGCGGCGGCGCCCCGACCGCCCTCAGGTATCGGATGAGGAGTGCGGTCGAAGTCGCTCCGTCGACATCGTAATCGCCGAACACGGCGATCCGCTCCCCCGCCCTGACGGCGGCCGCCAGGCGATCGGCCGCCGCAGCCATGTCCAGCAGGACATGCGGATCGGGCATGGCCGCGCGCAGGGATGGCGCGAGATAGGCGGGCGCATCCTCGATCGCCACGCCCCGGGCGCCCAGCACGCGGGCGACCATGTCGGGCAGCCCGTGGCGTTGGGCGAGGCCGCGCACCAGCCGCTCGTCGACCGGCCGCAGCGACCAGAAGCGGCCGCCGATCGAGCGCTCGACGCCGAGAAAGGCCGGATCGGGCTCGGCCGATTGGGCGACCGTCATGGGCGTCAGCGATCCGTCGGGGCGAACCCGGTCTTGCGCTCGAAATTGTGCCGGGCCTCGATCGTACGCACGGTCCCGCTCTTCGAGCGCATGACGATCGAGTGGGTGACCGCGCCGGCCGGGAACCGCCGTACGCCGCGCAGCATCGGGCCGCCGGTCACGCCGGTCGCCGCGAACATCACGTCGCCCGAAGCCATGTCCTGGAGCCCGTAGACCCGCGACAGGTCGGTGATGCCATGGCGCGCCGCCCGCGCCTTCTCGTCGTCGTTGCGGAAGACGAGCCGGCCCTGCATCTGCCCGCCGATGCAGCGCAATGCGGCAGCGGCGAGCACCCCTTCGGGCGCGCCGCCGGTGCCGATATACATGTCGACACCCGCTTCCGGTTGGGACGTGGCGATGACGCCGGAGACGTCGCCGTCGGAGATCAGCATGATCCGGGCGCCCGCCTCGCGCACCTTGGCGATCAGCTCCTGGTGGCGCGGCCGGTCGAGGATGCAGACCACGAGGTCGGAGATCTCCGCCCGCTTGGCCAGCGCCAGCGACTTCAGGTTGGCCGCCGGCGTCGCCTCCAGGTCGATCAGGTCGTCGGGCAGGTCGCCGCCGACGGCGATCTTTTCCATGTAGACGTCCGGCGCCTTGAGGAATCCGCCCTTGTTCGCCATGGCGACCACGGCGAGCGCGTTCGGCCCGCCCTTGGCGGTGATCGTCGTGCCCTCCAGCGGGTCGAGCGCGATGTCGATCTCCGGCCCCTGGCCGGTGCCGACCTTCTCCCCGATGAAGAGCATCGGCGCCTCGTCGCGCTCGCCCTCGCCGATCACGACCTCGCCGTCGATGGCGAGGCTGTTGAGTGCCTTGCGCATCGCGTCGACGGCGGCCTGGTCGGCCTTGCGCTCGTCGCCGCGCCCCATCAGCAGCGAGGCCGACAGCGCGGCGCCCTCCGTGACGCGGACCGCCTCGAGCGCGAGGTTCCGGTCCATCATCTGCACGGTCGTCTCGGTGGTTTCGACGGTCATGGTCCTCCCCCGAAGACCGGGTGCGACGGCCGTCCACGCGGCCCGGCTCGCGCGCCGGTCTCGCCTCCCTTTCGGTCCCTCGCCGGCGGAGGGCCTGCCTGCCCGCCGGCGCGCGTCAACTCGTCCCGCAGCGCCCTGTCGGCGTCGCCCGACCCGCGTCGGACGATCAGTCTACCAGAGTCTCGATGCGGATCATGCGTGGCGGCTCCAGCACGGCGTCCTGGCGGGCGATCCTGTCGAGCCCCCGCCGCATCGACGCCTCGTCGGTGTCGTGGGTGGTCATGACGACCGGCACGGCGTCGCCGGGCGCACGGCCATGCTGCAGGAAGCTCTCGAGCGAGATGTCCTCGTCGCGCAGGGCCGCCGTCACGTCGGCGATCACACCGGGTCGATCCACCACCATTAAGCGAACATAGTACGCCCCGCGGTGATGCGCCATGGGAACCGGCGAAATCCTGCGCGCCCCATTGGCCGGAATGCCGAACATGGGCACGCGCCAGCCCCGCGCGATGTCGACCAGGTCGGCGACGACGGCCGAGGCGGTCGGTCCGGCGCCGGCGCCCGGGCCCACCATCATCACCTCGCCGATCGGCGCGCCCTGGGCCACGACCGCGTTGTTGACCCCCTCCACCAGCGCGATCGCGGCCTTGGGCGGCACCAGGCAGGGATGGACGCGCAGTTCCACCCCCTCGCCCGTCCGCCGGGCGATGCCGAGCAGCTTGATGCGGTAGCCCAGCTCGTCGGCGAAGGCGATGTCGAGGGCGGAGACGTGGCGGATCCCCTCGATATGCAGGTCGTCGAAATCCACCGTGCCGTTGAACGCCATGGCCGCCAGCAGGGCAAGCTTGTGGGCCGCGTCGATGCCGTCCACGTCGAAGCCCGGATCGGCCTCGGCGTAGCCCAGGCGCTGGGCCTCCGCCAGGACGGCGTCGAAGTCCCGGCCGGTGTCGCGCATCGCCGACAGGATGAAGTTGCAGGTGCCGTTGAGGATGCCGAAGACACGGTCGAGACGGTTGGCGGCTAGGCCGTCGCGCAGGCCCTTGATGACCGGGATGCCGCCGGCGACCGCCGCCTCGTAGGCCAGCGTCGCGCCGCCCTTCTCCGCCGCGGCCGACAGCGCCCCGCCGTGGAGCGCCAGCAGGGCCTTGTTGGCCGTCACCACGTGCTTGCCGGCCGCCAGCGCCGTCTCGCACACGGTCTTGGCGACGCCGCCCGTCCCGCCGATCGTCTCGACGACGACATCGACCTCCGGATCCGCGGCCAGGGCGACCGCGTCGTCATGCCAGCGCATGCCGGACAAGTCGACGCCCCGATCGCGCGCCCGGTCGCGCGCACTGACCGCCACGACCTCGAGCGGCCGCCCCGCGCGCGCCGCAATGGTGTCGCCGTTGTCAGCGAGCACGCGCAGCACGCCCGCGCCGACGGTTCCGAGCCCGGCGATGCCGATCCGCAACGCGTCGCTCACAGCGCCACCTGCCGCTGCCGCGATGCTTCCTGCCCGGCCCCGGCCGGCTCCTCGCCGTCGAAGCCCGCCCGCGCGGCCTCCGGATCGGCCATCAACCCCTTGATATTGCGCACGGCCTGGCGGATGCGATGCTTGTTCTCGACCAGCGCCAGCCGGACATGGCCGTCGCCGTATTCCCCGAAGCCGACGCCGGGCGCGACCGCGACCTCGGCCTTGCTCAACAGCATCTTGGAGAAGGCGAGCGAGCCCATGTCGGCGAAGGGCTCGGGAATCGGCGCCCAGGCGAACATGCTGGCGCTCGGCCGCGGCACCGACCAGCCGGCCGCGGTCAGGCCGTCGATCAGGACGTCGCGGCGCTCCTTGTAGAGGGCGCGGGCCTCCTCCACGCAGTCCTGCGGGCCGTTGAGTGCGGCCGTCGCCGCCACCTGAATCGGCGTGAAGGCGCCGTAGTCGAGATAGGACTTCACCCGCGCCAGCGCCGCGATCAGCTTGGGATTGCCGGCGGCGAAGCCGATCCGCCAGCCGGGCATCGAGTAGGTCTTGCTCATCGAGGTGAACTCGACCGCGATGTCGCGGGCGCCGGGCACCTGCAGGATCGACGGCGGCGGCGGACCATCGAAGAAGATCTCCGCATAGGCCAGGTCGCTCAGGATGTAGATTCCGTGCTCCCGGCAGAAATCCACGACCTGCTCGTAGAAGGCCAGGTCGACGACCTCCGCCGTCGGGTTGGACGGGTAGTTGAGCACCAGCGCGATCGGCTTGGGCACACTGTGGCGCACCGCGCGCTCCAGCATCTCCATGAAGTCGCGGCCCTGGTTCTGGCCGACCGGCAGGCTGCGAATCGCGGCGCCGGCGATGACGAAGCCGAACATGTGGATCGGATAGCTCGGATTCGGCACCAGGATGATGTCGCCCGGGCTGGTGATCGCCTGGGCCAGGTTGGCGAGGCCTTCCTTCGAGCCGATCGTGACGATCGCCTCGCGCTCGGGATCGATCTCGACCCCGAAGCGGCGGGCGTAATAGCCGGCGAGCGCCCGGCGCAGGCCCGGAATGCCGCGCGAGTTGGAATAGCGGTGGGTGCGCGGGTTCTGCACCGCCTCGACCAGCTTGTCGACGATGTGCCGGGGCGTCGCGCCATCCGGGTTGCCCATGCCGAAATCGATGATGTCGGCGCCCTCGGCCCGGGCGCGCGCCTTCATCGCGTTGACCTCGGCGAAGACGTATGGCGGCAGACGCTTGATCCGATGGAATTCCTGGTCGATCACCCTGTCCTCCGATGCCGGGCCGGGCCGCGATGAAGCCCGTGACGCGGGACGCCCCGGATACCTCTAGCGGCCCGCGTTATCGACAAAAATCTCGACCCGGCGCAAGGCCGCGTCGCGCGCTTCGCTGCCCTGCCGCCCGGGCCGGGCGTCGACGGTCAGTCGGATCGGCGCCACGCCGTAGGCGATCAGCGCGCTCGACACGGCATTGGCCCGGTCCAGCGCGAGCTGGAGGTCGGCGACCCGCCGGTCGACCGGATCGCCGCCGCCGCCCGATGCCGCGCGCCCGATGACGCGAATCCCGCCGGGCCCGCCGGCCAACTCCTCCGCCAGCCCGCGAAGCCTGTTCCGGTCCTGTGTCGAAAGCGCGGCGGAGCCGACGTCGAAGGCGACCGAGGCGGCGGGCGCGCCGCCGGCCGACGGCGCCGCCGGGGCCGGCGCGCCGTCCGCGCCGGGGCTTGCCGGCAGAACGGCGTCCGGGCCGGTCCGGGCCAGATTCTCGCGGAACATCTGCTCGATCTGGCCGGTGTCCGGCACCACCGCCTCGGGCGACCGGCGGGCAGGCGGCGTCTCTTGCGTTGTCGCCGGCGCCTCGACGGTCTCGGCAGGAGCCGGGCGAGCCGTCGAGGCGCCGGCGGTGCCGTCCCGCGCGCCGGAGTCCGGCTCCGACAGCGACAGGGCCGCTGACCCGCTCCGTTCGGTCCCGACCGTCGTCCCCTGCCCGCTCGACTCCGACCGGTCCGCCGGCGCCGGTGCAGGCGTGGGCCGGGCCTCCGGTTCCGACGGCGCCTCGCGCTGCCGTGTCGTGTCCGAGGCCGCCGGCGGGTCCGCCTCGACCGCGCCGTCGCCTTCCTCGGGCGGCCAGGGCAGATCGCCCGGCGCCGCGCCGGTGTCGCCGGCCTCGGCCGCCGGCGCCGATCCGTCCGCCTCGGCGTCCTCGGAGGGTGCCGGCTCGGTGCGCGGCGCGCCGCTTTCGGCAGCCGAGCGGTCGGCTTCCAGGGCATCACGCCGTGCCGCCTGCTCCTCCGCGCTCGGCAGGTCGGACGGACGCTCGGGCACGTCGGCCAGGTTCGGATAGCCGTCTCCGCGACCGGAAGGCGGCGGCTCCCGACGCTGCGTCACGGGTGCGTCCGGGGCCGTCCCGCCTCCCCCTGCCTGGGCGGTCTGCACCGACTCCTCGGGCGAGGGTGGCGAGCCCGCCCCGGCCTCGGCGCGGCGCGCGTCGGGGGCGGAGAAGGACAGCACCGGCGCCGGCGGCGCCTCGGCCGGCGGTCGGGTCTCCCGGCCGGGAGCCTCGCCCCCGCCAGTGGTCTCGCTCGCAGGCGTGACCGGCTCGGCCTCGCCCGGCCAGTCCGGCCCGTCGTCG
>JAVJUS010000094.1:0-262549 GCA_040220455.1 Azospirillaceae bacterium | reverse complement strand
CGGCGGAGCGGGCCCGGCGACCGCCTCGGCGGCCGGCGCGGGCGATGGCGCCGGAGCCGCCGCAGGCGCCGGCGAAGGGGCGGGAGCGGGAGACGGTGCCGGCGCGGGCGACGGTGCCGGCGCCGGCTCGGGGGCCGGCGCGGGCGCCACGGCCTCGCCGCCGCCGAGATCCATCCCCTCGACCGCGGACTCGTCCTCGCCCTCCTCCAGCAGGACGCCGATCGTCGCGTTGACGGGCACGCCTTCCGTGCCCTCGTCGACGAGGATCTTGCCGAGCGTGCCTTCCTCGACCGCCTCGACCTCCATGGTGGCCTTGTCGGTCTCGATCTCGGCGATGACGTCGCCGATGGCCACGCTGTCGCCGACCTTCTTGTGCCAGGTGGCCAGCGTGCCCTCTGTCATCGTCGGCGACAGCGCCGGCATGAGGATCTTGATCGGCATCGGTCACTCCCTGGGCGCCCGGTCGTTCCGGAAGGCGCGGCGGTCGGGTTCCGGACGGGTCTCTTCGGTTCGGGCGGCGGACGCGGCGGGCGTCAGCCGCGGTAGCAGACGGACTTCGCGGCCTCGACGATCGCCGGCGGCTGAGGCAGGGCGAGCTGCTCCAGGTTGTTGGCGTAGGGCAGCGGCACGTCCTCGGCGCACACACGGGCGAGCGGCGCGTCCAGATAGTCGAAGGCGTGCTCCATCATTTGCGCGGCGATCTCCGCGCCGATGCCGGCGAAGGGCCAACTCTCCTCGACCGAGACGATGCGGTTGGTCTTGCGCACGCTCTCGACCACCGTCGCCGTGTCGAGCGGGCGCAGCGAGCGCAGGTTGATCACCTCCGCCTCGATGCCCTCCCCGGCCAGCGTCTCCGCCGCCTCCAGCGCCTTGCCGACCATGATCGAGTAGGCGACGATCGTCACGTCGCTGCCGGCACGCTCGACCTTCGCGCGGCCGATCGGCAGGGTGAAGCCCTCGTCCTCCGGCACGTCGAAGGACTGGCCGTAGAGGATCTCGTTCTCCAGGAAGACGACCGGGTTCGGGTCCCGGATCGCCGTCTTGAGCAGGCCCTTGGCGTCGGCCGCCGACCACGGCGCCACGACCTTGAGGCCCGGGACATGGGCGTACCAGCAGGCGTAGTCCTGGCTGTGCTGGGCGGCGACGCGCGCCGCGGCGCCGTTGGGGCCCCGGAAGACGATCGGGCAGCCCATCTGGCCGCCCGACATGTAGAGTGTCTTGGCCGCCGAGTTGATGATCTGGTCCATCGCCTGCATGGCGAAGTTGAAGGTCATGAACTCGACGATCGGCTTCAGCTTGGCGAAACCGGCACCGACACCCAGTCCGGTGAAGCCGTGCTCGGTGATCGGCGTGTCGACCACGCGCTTGGGCCCGAATTCGGCGAGCAGGCCCTGGGTCACTTTGTAGGCGCCCTCGTACTCCGCGACCTCCTCGCCCATGACGAAGACGGCCTCGTCGGCGCGCATCTCCTCGGCCATGGCGTCGCGCAGCGCCTCGCGCACGGTCTGGCGCTTGGTCTTCTCGAAGTACTTGTCCTCGTCGCTGGGCGGCGGCGCGGGCAGGTCGGAGGCCGGCTCCGAAGCCGATGCCGGCGCGGGCGCCGGGGCGGGCGACGGCGCCGGGGCCTCGGCCGCCTCGCCGTCGCCCGAGGACGCGGGCGGGCCCGACGTGTCCGCGCCCTCCAGGGCGGATTCGTCCTCGCCTTCGCCGAGCAGCAGGGCGATCGGCGTGTTGACCGCGACGCTCTCGGTGCCCTCGTCGACGAGGATCCGGCCGAGCGTGCCTTCCTCGACCGCCTCGACCTCCATGGTGGCCTTGTCGGTCTCGATCTCCGCGACGACGTCGCCGATGTCGACCTTGTCGCCTTCCTTCTTGTGCCAGGTCGCCAGCGTGCCTTCCGTCATGGTCGGGGAAAGCGCCGGCATCAGGATCTGGATCGGCATCGGTTCCTCCGGCTGGGGCGCGCCCGAATGACGCCGGAAAGGCCCGGCCGGCGCGCTCCGCCCTGGTTTCGCGGGATCTCAGGCCTCGACGAGAACGTCGGTGTAGAGCTCTTCCGGCTCGGGCTCCGGGCTCTGCTGGGCGAACTCCGCCGCGTCGTTGACCGTCGCGCGGATGTCCTTGTCGATCTTCTTCAGCGCATCCTCGTCCAGATGCCCGTCATCGAGAAGCTGCTTCTTGACCATTTCGATCGGATCGTGCTGCTCGCGGTAGGAGCTGACCTCCTCCTTCGAGCGGTATTTCGCCGGATCCGACATGGAATGCCCGCGATAGCGGTAGGTCATCGCCTCGATGATGAACGGCCCGTCGCCCTTGCGCGCCTGGGCCAGCGCCTTGTCGGCCAGGGTGTTGACCTTGACGACATCCATGCCGTCGACCGACTCCCCCGGGATGCCGTACGCCTTGCCCCGGGCATGCAACTCGGTCTGCGCGGAGGCGCGCTTGACCGACGTACCCATGCCGTACTGGTTGTTCTCGATGACGTACACGACCGGCAGCTTCCAGAGCGCCGCCATGTTGAAGCTCTCGGCGACCTGCCCCTGGTTGACGGCGCCGTCGCCCATGTAGCAGACGCATACGCCCTCGTCTTCCTTGTACCGGTGGGCGAAGCCGAGGCCGGTGCCGAGCGAGACCTGGGCGCCGACGATGCCGTGGCCGCCGAAGAAGCTCTTCTCGCGGCTGAACATGTGCATCGAGCCGCCCTTGCCCTTGGAATAGCCGCCGCGCCGGCCGGTCAGCTCGGCCATGACGCCCTTGGGATCCATGCCGCAGGCGAGCATGTGGCCGTGATCGCGATAGCCGGTGATCACCGTATCCGCGGGCGTCTGGGCGGCCTGCAGGCCGACGACCACCGCCTCCTGGCCGATATAGAGGTGGCAGAAGCCCCCGATCAGCCCCATGCCGTAGAGCTGCCCCGCCTTCTCCTCGAAGCGGCGGATCAGGAGCATGTCGCGGTAGTACTGCTCGAGCTGCTCACCCGACGGCTTGCCGGACCCGCTCGAACCGGACTTCGAGCTACGGCGCCTTGTGGTGGCCACGGGCTCCTCCCCTTGGATGACGTCTGATCGGACGGGCTCTGTGGCGAACACGCCGGAATGCGCGCCTTGTGCGCCGCAGGCCGGCCTGCGAAGCGAGCCCTACTGCTAACGTGGCGATGGCGAGATTGCAAGCCGACGCAAGGCTTAGCGCGCCTTGGCCGCCGGCGCGAAGCCGCAGTACAGCCATGCGGCGCACGCGCGGCTGGTGTGCCGGACACCCCCACCCAGGCGGACCGTCGGGTGCCGGCCGGTCGTCGCCAGGGTCATGGCCGGGGTCATCGAACGGCGTCGTCGAACGGCGTCGTCGACTGGGGTCGTCGCGGAACGCGGCTAAGGCCTGTCGGTCATGGATTGTCGTTACCGACGACGTCTTCGTCGACGATCAGCACCAAGTCCAGCGGGTGGCCGTAATTGAGCATCCGGCGCGCCTGTTCGTCGAGCGCGTCCCGGTCGATCCGGTCCTTGCCCAGCAGCGCGACCCGCTGCTCCAAGGCCTCGCGCCGGGCCTCCAGCTCGGCCAGCGTCGCCTCGGCCTCGGCGACGCGGTCGGTCAGCCGGTGCTGCGCCAGCAGCCCGCGGTCGCCCTGGACCAGGTGGTACAGGAAATAGACCACAAGGCAGGCGGCGATCGCCGGGAGAACGGCGTTCCGCAATTTGCGCTTGACAGTCGGGCGGCGGGACATGGGCGGACTGAATCACGCGGCGAGTCCGCCGTCAAGCCGAAAACTCCAGAAGACTCAAGGGGTTGGAACGATTCACCCAACCCCTTGATTTGATTCGACAATCCCGAGTCGGCGAGGCAGAGCTGCCGGTCGCGGCCGGCTCAGCTCTTCAGCGCGCCGCGGCCGGCATAGACCGCGTCGGGGCCCAGGATCTCCTCGATCCGGATGAGCTGGTTGTACTTGGCGAGCCGGTCGGAGCGGCTGAGCGAGCCGGTCTTGATCTGCCCGCAATTCGTGGCCACCGCCAGGTCAGCGATCGTGGAGTCCTCGGTCTCGCCGCTGCGGTGGGACAGCACGGCGGTGTAGCCGGCCTTGTGGGCCATCTCCACGGCCTCCAGCGTCTCCGACAGGGTGCCGATCTGGTTGACCTTGACCAGGATCGAGTTGCCGATCCCGCGCTCGATCCCCTGGGCGAGGCGCACCGGGTTGGTCACGAACAGGTCGTCGCCGACGAGCTGGACCCGGTCGCCGATCGCCCGCGTCAGCGCGGCCCAGCCGTCCCAGTCGTCCTCGGCCATGCCGTCCTCGATCGACTTGATCGGGTAGTCGCCGATCAGCGTCTCGTAGTAGCGGACCATGCCCTCGGCATCGAGCGTCGCGCCCTCGCCGTCCAGGTGGTACTTGCCGTCCTTGAAGAACTCGCTCGACGCCGCGTCGAGGGCCAGCACCACGTCGTCCCCGGCGGTGAAGCCGGCCACGCCGATCGCCTTGATGACGAAGTCCAGCGCCTCCCGGGTCGAGCCGAGCGCCGGGGCGAAGCCGCCCTCGTCGCCGACATTGGTGTTGTGCCCGGCGGCCTTGAGCTCCTTCTTGAGCGCGTGGAACACCTCCGCGCCCATGCGCACGGCCTCCGCCCCGCTCGGCGCAGCGACAGGCATGATCATGAATTCCTGGATGTCGATCGGGTTGTCCGCATGCGCCCCGCCGTTGACGATGTTCATCATCGGCACGGGCAGGCGCCGAGCGAAGGTGCCGCCGACATAGCGGAACAGCGGCAGGCCCGCCTCCTCCGCCGCCGCCTTGGCCACGGCCAGGCTGACGCCCAGGATCGCGTTGGCGCCCAGGCGCTCCTTATTGGGCGTGCCGTCGAGGTCGATCATCATCCGGTCGATCGCCGGCTGCCGGTCGGCCTCGAGCCCGGCCAGCGCCTCGAAGATCTCGCCGTTGACGGAGTCCACCGCCCGGGTGACGCCCTTGCCGAGATAGCGGGTCTTGTCGCCGTCGCGCAGCTCCACCGCCTCGTGCACGCCGGTCGAGGCGCCCGAGGGCACGGCGGCGCGGCCGAAGGCGCCGCTTTCCAGCGTCACGTCGACCTCGACGGTCGGGTTGCCGCGGCTGTCCAGAATCTCGCGGGCATGGATGTCGACGATGGCGCTCATGGGGCCGGGCCTCCGATGCGGGTGCGGTCGATGGGTCGGTCGGGTCGTCGGAACCGCGATGGCGGCAAAGCGTCTTGGAGGAGCGCGGCCGGGGACCCCCTGGGCCGCGCGCGCCGCACCGATACAGGCTGTCGGCGCCCCGCGCAAGGCGCCGGTCGGCCCCGATCAGCCGGGGACGGCGACCGGGTCGCGCTTGGCCAGCCGGTCGAATGCGAGAAGCATCTCGACCAGGCCCGGCAGGTCCGCCATCGCCACCATGTTGGGGCCGTCGCTGGGCGCCGCGTCGGGGTCGGGATGGGTCTCCATGAACACCGCCGCGACACCGACCGCCACGGCCGCGCGGGCCAGCACGGGCACGAATTCCCGCTGCCCGCCCGACGTGCCGCCGCGCCCGCCCGGCTGCTGCACCGAATGGGTCGCGTCGAAGACGACCGGATAGCCGGTCTCCGCCAGGATCGGCAGCGCGCGCAGGTCCGAGACGAGGGTGTTGTAGCCGAAGCTCGCTCCGCGCTCGGTCAGCAGGATGCGCTCGTTGCCGGTCGCGGCGATCTTGGCGGCGACGTTGGGCATGTCCCAGGGCGCCAGGAACTGGCCTTTCTTGACGTTGACCGCGCAGCCCGTCTCCCCGGCCGCGACCAGCAGGTCGGTCTGGCGGCACAGGAAGGCCGGGATCTGGATGATGTCGACCGCGTCGGCCGCGCGGCGGGCCTGGTCCTCGGTATGGACGTCGGTCAGTACCGGCAGCCCCGTCGTCTCGCGCACCTCGGAGAGAATGGACAGGCCTTCGTCGATCCCGATGCCCCGCGCGCTGCCGAGCGAGGTGCGGTTGGCCTTGTCGTAGCTCGACTTGTAGATCAGCCCGACGCCGAGCCGCGCCGCCATCCCGGCCAGCGCGTCGGCGCATTCCAGCGCATGGGCCCGGCTTTCGATCGCGCACGGACCGGCGATCAGCGTCAGCGGCCGGTCGTTGGCGACTTCGAGCGCGCGGATGCGCACCGTCGCGGGAGGAACGGACGTGGCCATGGCGCCTACACCAGGCGGCTCTGCTCGAGCGCGGCGCGCACGAAGTCGGTGAACAGCGGATGCGGGTCGAAGGGCTTCGACTTGAGTTCGGGGTGGAACTGGACGCCGATGAACCAGGGATGGCCGTGCAGCTCGACGATCTCCGGCAGGGCGCCGTCGGGCGACATGCCGGAGAAGATCATGCCCGCCGTCTCCAGCGTCTCGCGGTAGTTGACGTTGACCTCGTAGCGGTGGCGGTGGCGCTCGCTGATCTGCCGCGCGCCGTAGATCGCGCTCACCTGGCTGCCCTCGGCCAGGACGGCCGTATAGGCCCCCAGGCGCATCGTGCCGCCCAGGTCGCCCTCGGCGCGGCGCTGCTCCAGCACGTTGCCGCGCATCCACTCGGTCAGCAGGCCGACCACGGGCTCGCCGGTCGGGCCGAACTCGCTCGAGCTCGCTTCCGTCAGGCCGGCCAGGTTCCGGCAAGCCTCGATCACCGCCATCTGCATGCCGAAGCAGATGCCGAAATAGGGCACGTTGTGCTCCCGCGCGAACTGGGCCGCGCGGATCTTGCCCTCGGCCCCGCGCTCGCCGAAGCCGCCGGGCACCAGGATGGCGTTGACGCCCTCCAGAGCGTTGACCGCGTCCTCGGACTCGAAGATGGTCGAATCCATCCACTCCAGGTTGACCTTGACCTTGTTGGCGATGCCGCCGTGGATCAGGGCCTCCTGCAGGCTCTTGTAGCTGTCGATCAGCTCGGTGTACTTGCCGACGACGCCGATGGTCACCTCGCCCTCGGGCCGGGACAGCCGCTCGACGATCTCCCCCCACAGGCCGAGGTCGGGCGGCGGCGCGCTTTCCGTCGGGTCGAAATGGCGCAGGACCTCGTCGTCGAAGCCTTCGGCGTGATAGGCGATCGGCACGTTGTAGATGCTGGGGGAGTCCAGCGCCGGAATCACGCACGACTCGCGCACGTTGCAGAAAAGCGCGATCTTGCGCCGCTCGTGCGGCGGCAGGGGTCGGTCGGCGCGGCACAGCAGGATGTCGGGCTGGATGCCGACCGACAGCAACTCCTTGACCGAATGCTGGGTCGGCTTGGTCTTCAGCTCGCCCGCCGTCGGGATATAGGGCAGCAGCGTGACGTGGACGAACAGCACGCGCGACGGCCCGACCTCGTTGCCGAACTGGCGGATCGCCTCCAGGAAGGGCAGCCCCTCGATGTCGCCGACAGTGCCGCCGATCTCGCACAGGGCGAAGTCCTCGCCGTCCAGGTCGGACCGGATGAACTGCTTGATCGCGTCGGTGACGTGGGGAATGACCTGGACCGTGGCGCCCAGGTAGTCGCCGCGCCGCTCGCGCGCGATGACGTCGGAATAGATCCGGCCGGTCGTCACGTTGTCCGTGCGCCGGGCCGGCACCCCCGTGAACCGCTCGTAGTGGCCGAGGTCCAGGTCGGTTTCCGCCCCGTCGTCGGTGACGAAGACCTCGCCGTGCTGGATCGGGCTCATGGTTCCCGGGTCGACGTTCAGATAGGGATCGAGCTTGCGCAGGCGCACGCGATAGCCGCGCGCCTGGAGCAGCGCGCCCAGCGCCGCCGAAGCGAGACCCTTGCCGAGAGAGGAGACCACGCCGCCGGTGATGAAGATGAACCGCGTCATGGACGGCTACTTTACCCCATCCTGCGCGCCGGCCAACAGCAGGCCGAGCCCCGGCCTCCCGCGCCCCGCGGAAGACCTCGAAATCCGCCGATTTCCGCGAAACGTCCCGGTCAGTCGAGCGGGACGGACGGCTCGTCCGCGGGCGCCGGCTGCGACGACTCGGCCGCCGGGCGCTCCTCGACGATCGCCGACGGCTGCCGGTTGGCGCCGGCCAGGATGGCGAGCATC
Organism: Azospirillaceae bacterium; assembly: GCA_040220455.1. Lineage (GTDB taxonomy): Bacteria > Pseudomonadota > Alphaproteobacteria > DSM-16000 > Inquilinaceae > JAVJUS01. The sequence goes on along the minus strand of JAVJUS010000094.1, from coordinate 254,522 downwards.
AGGCTCGTCCCCATGAACGCGGCCGCCAGCAGGGCCGTCGCCCGGGTCAGCAGGTTGGCCTGCCCGCGCGTCGACATGAAGCCGCCGCCGCCGCCGATGCCGAGGCCGCCGCCCTCGCTGCGCTGGAGCAGCACCGTCGCCACCAGCCCGATGGCGATCACCAGATGAGCCGCGAGTAGAATCTGCTGCACTGGATCGTCCTCTCCCGGAAGCGCCGGCCGAAACGATGGCCCGCTCCCTACTGTCGTCGCGGCGCCCCGTCGGCCGCCATTCGCTGCCGGGGCCGCGCCTCAGGCCTTGGCCCGCGCGATCGCCCAGAAATCGTCCGGCTTCAGGCTCGCGCCCCCGACCAGCGCGCCGTCCACGTCGTCCACGGCCATGAGCGTGTCGGCGTTGTCCGGCTTCACCGAACCTCCATACAAGATGCGCATCGCGCCCGCATCCGCCAACCGCTCGGCCAGCGCGGCGCGCAGATGGCCGTGCATTTCGCGCACGTCGTCGGTCGTCGGCGTCCGCCCGGTGCCGATCGCCCAGACCGGCTCGTAGGCGATGACGGTGTCGGCCGCACTCGCCCCGTCGGGCAGGGAGCCCGCAAGCTGGCGCGCGCAGACGTCGAGCGCGCGGCCGGCGTCGCGCTCCGCCTCGGTCTCGCCCAGGCAGACGATCGCGATCAGCCCGGCGCGGTGGGCGGCGGCCGCCTTGTCGCGGATGATCGCGTCGGTCTCCCCGTGGTCCTGGCGACGCTCGGAATGGCCGACGATGACATGGGTCGCGCCGGCGTCGGCCAGCATCTCCGCTGCCAGGTCGCCGGTATGCGCGCCCTTCTCGGCCGCGTGGCAGTCCTGGCCGCCGACGCCGACGCCGCTGCCGGAGACCGCCTCGGCGACCGCCGCGATCAGCGTCGCCGGCGGGCACACCACCATCTCGAAGGCCGGCGCGCCGGCGTCGCGGTAGCGTCCGGCGAGGTCGCGGGCGAGCGCCAGGCCGTCGGCGGTCCGGCCGTTCATCTTCCAGTTCCCGGCGATCAGCGCGCGCGGCATGGCGAGGTTCCGTCTCGTGAGGTCGGTCGGCTCGTGAGGTCGGTCGATCAGACGTCCGGTGATCGGTGGTCCGTCGATCCGGGTCCCCGCAACCGGGTGCTCCGGATCCGCGGTTCCGGCCGCCGGGATGGGCGGGCACGAGGCCGCAGGACACCGAGCGGCCACGCCCCGCGGGCGCCCGGCGGTGGCTTGTGTAACAGCCTCGCCCCGCCATGGCCAGCCCCGAGGCGACCCGGCGCGGACGCCGCGTCGGAGGCCGCCGCGCGCCGGCGATGGGCGCCGCGTCGCGACCGCCCGCCCCGGAGGCATTGCCCATGGCCCGACGCCCGCCCTAATATGCGCGCCGCTCGACCGGCGGCACCTCGTCGACCCGCCGCCGCCCCGCCCGCTCCCGAACCGCTGGCGCATCGGATTCCATGCTTCAAGCCATTCGCAGTCGTGTCGGCTCCTGGATCGTCAAGATCCTCTTCGCGTTCCTGATCCTGAGCTTCGCGGTCTGGGGCATCGGCGACATCTTCCGCGACCAGCCCCAAGGCCGGACGGTCGCCGAGGTGGCCGACACCGAGATCTCGATCGAGGCGCTGGACCGCGCCTTCCGGGGCGAGCTGTCGCGCCTGCAGCAGGTGCTGGGCCCCCAGCTCGACGCTCAGACGGCGATCTCCATGGGCGTGCTCGACCAGGCGCTGCGCGGGCTCGTCGTCGACGCGCTCTATGCCGCCTATTCCGAGGAGATCGGGCTTTCGGCCTCCAACGAGCTGGTGGCCGAGCAAGTGCGCCGCCAGCCGGTTTTCGAGGATCCGGTCACCGGCCAGTTCGACCGGGAGCGCTTCCTGGCCATCCTCGGCCGCAGCGGGATGAGCGAGGCCGGCTATATCGACCTCCTGCGTCGGGATCTGGCAAGACAGTGGATCGCCGGGTCGTTCCGGCGCGCCGCCGAGGCGCCCGACGTGCTGGCCGAGGCGCTGTTCCGCCATCGCCGGGAGACCCGGCAGGCTGCCGTCGTGCGCTTCGCCGCGGCCGACCAGGGCCCCGTCGCCGAGCCCACGGATCAGGATCTGGCGGCGTTCCACGAGGCGAATCCGGACCGCTTCACCGCGCCGGAATACCGGACGATGACCGTCGTCAGCCTGACCGCGGCGGAGATGGCGGCGGAGATCGCGATCGACGATGACCGGCTGCGCGACGAATACGAATCGCGCCGCGGCTTCTTCGACTCGCCCGAGCGGCGCGCCTTCCGTCAGGTGGTCGTCCAGGACCGGGAGACCGCCGAGACGATCGCCGAGGCCGCGCGCGGCGGCGCCGATCTGGCGGGGGCGGTCGAGCAGGCCGGCGCGTCGGCGGAGGTCATCCCGCTCGATCTCGGCCCGCGCGACTCTCTGCCGTTCGACGAACTCGGCGAGGCCGGCTTCGCGCTCGAGCCCGGCGGCGTCTCGGCGCCGGTCGAGACCCCCTTCGGCTGGCACGTCATGACCGTCACCGAGATCGTCGAGGGCGGCACGCAGCCCTTCGAGGCGGTGCGCGACCGGATCGAGCAGGACCTCAAGCAGGAGCGCGCGCTCGACGTGGTCTTCGAGATGGCCAATCAACTCGAGGACGCGCTGGCCGGTGGGGCGAGCCTGGAGGAGGCGGCCGACAGCCTGGGCCTGCCGGTGACGACGACGCCGCCCATGGCGCGCGACGGCTCCGTGCGCGGCGACGCGCCGACGCCCGACCTGCCGGCGCGCGATCAGGTTCTCTCGACCGCCTTCGCCGAGGACCCCGGTGTGCCTAGCCGGCTGACCGAGACCGACAGCGGCGACTTCTTCATCCTGCGCGTCGACCAGGTCATCGAGCCGCAGGTCCGCCCCCTCGACGAGGTGCGCGACGCGGTCGCCGAAGCCTGGCGCGCCGAGCGCCGCCAGGAGCGGGCGGCCGAGCTCGCCGCGCAGGCGGACGAGCGGCTGGCGCTCGGCGCCGACCCGGCCGACGTGGCCGCCGATCTGGGCGGCACGGCCTCGGCCCCGCCGACGCTCCGGCGCGACGGCAGCCCGGCGGGCGAGGCCTCGGCGGACTCGGTCGGCCTGCCGCCGGCCGGCGTCACCGCGCTGTTCGAGATGGCGCGCAACGAGGCCCGCGCGATCGACACGCCGGACGGCCATCTCGGCATGCGCCTGGAGGCGATCACCACCCCCGAGCCGAGCGCCGAGGCGGAGGCTTTCGAGCAGGTCGCCGAGGGCGTCTCGGGCAGCCTCGGCCAGGACCTGGAGCAGCAGTTCGTCGAGACGCTGCGCGCGCGCTACGGCGTGACGATCAACCAGACCGCCATCCAGGACTACTACAACCGCAGCGGCTGACCCGCCGCGGCCCCGGACCCGTGCCATGAGCGCTGCCGATCTCCGCCTCAAGCCCTTCATCGCCCGCCTCGCCGACGGCGCACGCCTCGACGTGGACGAGGCGACGGAAGCGTTCGGTATCATCATGTCGGGCGAGGCGACGCCGTCGCAGATCGGCGCGTTCCTCATGGCCCTGCGCCTGCGCGGCGAGACGGTGGAGGAGATCACCGGCGCGGCCACGATCATGCGGGCCAAGGCGCTGGCGATCGCCGCCCCGCCCGGCGCGATCGACTGCTGCGGCACCGGCGGCGACGCCTCGGGCACGGTCAACGTCTCCACGGCCGTCTCCTTCGTCCTGGCCGGAGCGGGCGTGCCGGTCGCCAAGCACGGCAACCGGGCGCTGAGCAGCCGATCGGGCGCCGCCGACGTGCTGGGCGCGCTGGGCGTCAACATCGACGCCGACATGCGCCTGGTCGAGCGCGCGCTGCACGAGGCCGGGGTCGCCTTTCTGATGGCCACGCGCCACCACAGCGCCATGCGCCATGTCGGCCCGACGCGGGTCGAGCTCGGCACGCGGACGATCTTCAACCTGCTGGGCCCCCTGTCCAATCCGGCCGGCGCGCGACGCCAGTTGATCGGCGTCTTCGCCGAGACATGGCTGGAGCCGCTGGCCCGCGTCCTGTCCAATCTGGGCACCGAGGCCGCCTGGGTCGTCCACGGCCTGGACGGTCTCGACGAGATCACGACGACCGGGCCGACCCGCGTCGCCGAGCTGCGCGAGGGCGCGGTCCGCTCCTTCGAGATCGTTCCGGAGGAGGCCGGGCTGATCCGTGCCGTGCCCGAGCAGCTGAAGGGCGGCGACGCGGAGGAGAACGCCGCCGCGCTGACCGCCGTACTCGACGGCGGCTCAGGCCCCTATCGCGATATCGTGCTGCTCAACGCCGCCGCGGCGCTGATCGTGGCCGATCGGGCGACCGGGCTGGCCGAGGGCGTGGCCCTGGCCGCCGAGACCATCGACAGCGGGCGTGCGGCCGCCGCGCTCGAGCGGCTCGTCGCCATCACCAACGAGCCGCCGCCCCCCGATCCCGACGAGGAGGCCGACCTGACGACACCGTCCGACGGGCGCCCCAGCGAGGCCGCCGAATGAGCGACGTTCTTGCCCGCATCTGCGCGGACACGCGCGAGGAGGTGGCCCGCCGCAAGGCGCACCGCCCGATCGGCGCCGTGGAGGGCGCGGCCCGCTCCGCCGCCGCACCCCGCGGCTTCGCCGACGCGCTGCGCCGGGCCGAGGCCGAGGGGCGCTACGGCCTGATCGGCGAGATCAAGAAGGCCTCGCCCTCGCGCGGGTTGATCCGGCCGGACTTCGACCCGCCGGCCCTGGCCCGGGCCTATGCCGCCGGCGGCGTCACCTGCCTGTCGGTGCTGACCGACGGCCCCTATTTCCAGGGCGAAGACGCCTATCTGTCGGCCGCGCGGGACGCCTGTCCGCTGCCGGTCCTGCGCAAGGACTTCATGCTCGATCCCTACCAGATCGTCGAGGCCCGGGCGATCGGCGCGGATTGCGTGCTGCTGATCATGGCCGCGCTCGACGACGGCGCCGTGTCGGAGCTGGCGGCGGCGGCGATCGAGCAGGGCCTCGACATCCTGGTGGAGGTGCATGACGCGGCCGAGCTCGATCGCGCGCTCGCCCTGGCGCCGGCGCAGGCGCTGATCGGCGTCAACAACCGCGATCTCAAGACCCTGGCGGTCGACCTGAAGACGACGGAGAGGCTGGCGTCACGTGTCGTCGGGGACGGGCGCCTGGTGGTCGGCGAGAGCGGGCTGTCGGCGCCGGCCGATCTCGCCCGCCTCGCCGCCGTCGGGGTGACGACCTTCCTGATCGGCGAGAGCCTGATGCGCCAGCCGGACGTGGCCGCGGCGACGCGCGCCCTTCTCACGCCGCCCGGGCCGCCGCGCACGGCCGCGCCGGCCGCCGCCGACACGCCGGCATGAGCGACGACCTCACCCATTTCGACGCCCGGGGCAACGCCCGCATGGTCGATGTCTCGACCAAGGCGGCGACCGACCGCTCGGCGACCGCCAAGGGCCGGATCACCATGCAGCCGGAGACCTTGCGGCTGATCCGCGACGGCGCCCATGCCAAGGGCGACGTGCTCGGCATCGCGCGCATTGCCGGCATCATGGCGGCCAAGCGCACGGGCGAGCTGATCCCGCTATGCCATCCGCTGGGGCTCGACTCCGTCACCCTGGATCTGAGCTGCGACGAGGCCGCGGGCGCGGTCGAGATCGCGGCGACCGCCAAGGTTACCGGGCGCACCGGCGTCGAAATGGAGGCGATGACGGCGGTCAGCGTGGCGGCGCTGACGGTCTACGACATGTGCAAGGCGGTCGATCGGGGCATGGTCATCGGCGACATCCGCCTGACGCACAAATCCGGCGGCAAGTCAGGAACCTACGAGGCGCCGTGATGATCCCGGTCGAGGAGGCGAGGCAGCGCATCCTCGCCGGCGTCGCGCCCCTGCCCGCCGAGACGGTCGCGCTTCCCGACGCCCTGGGCCGGGTCCTCGCCGCCGACGCCGCGGCGCGCCGCACCCAGCCCTGGGCGGCGCTTTCGGCCATGGACGGCTACGCCGTGCGCGCGGCCGATGTCGCGGACGTGCCGGCGGTCCTGACGGAAATCGGCCGCGTGCCGGCCGGCACCACCTTCGACGGCGCGATCGGTCCCGGCGAGTGCGTGCGCATCTTCACCGGCGCGCCTCTTCCCGACGGCGCCGACGCGATCGTCATCCAGGAGGACACCGAGCGCGAGGAGGTAGCGTCCGGCGCGCGCGTCACCGTGCGGGAAAGCGCGCCCGCCGGCCGCTTCGTCCGGCCCGCCGGGCTCGATTTCCGCGAGGGCGAGGTGTTGCTGCCGGCCGGCACCCTCATGACCGCGCGGCATATCGGCCTCGCCGCGGCGATGAACCTGCCCTGGTTGCGCGTCCATCGCCGGCCCCGGGTCGCGATCCTGGCGACCGGGGACGAGATCGTCATGCCGGGCGAGCCGGTGGGGCCCAGCCAGATCGTCAGCGCCAACGGCCCGTCCCTGTCGGCCGTGGTCACGGCCTGCGGCGGCGTGCCGGTCAGTCTCGGGATCGCGCCGGACGATCCCCAGGCTTTGGCGGCCCGCGTCGCCGACGCCCGCGGCGCCGACCTGCTGGTGACGACCGGCGGTGCGTCGGTCGGCGAGCACGATCTGATCCGGGAGGGGCTGGGCGGCGGCGACACCGGCGATAACGGGCTCGCCCTCGACTTCTGGCGCATCGCCATGCGCCCCGGCAAGCCGCTGTTGTTCGGACGGATCAGTGCCATGCCGATGCTGGGCCTGCCGGGGAACCCGGTGTCCACCCTGGTCTGCGCCCTGCTCTTCCTGCGACCGCTGCTGTTCGCGCTCCAGGGCGTCCACCTGCCCGAGGCACCGGTCACCGCCAGCCTGGGCCGCGAGTTGCCGGCCAACGACCGGCGCCAGGACTACCTGCGCGCCGCTCTATCGCGCGAGGCCGACGGCACGCCGGTGGCGACCCCGTTCGCGCGCCAGGACTCCTCCATGGTCGCCACCCTCGCGCGGGCCGACTGCCTGGTCGTCCGGCCGCCCAACGCCCCGGCGGCGCGGGCCGGCGAGACGGTCGAAATCGTGCCCTTCGAGGCCGGCCTGACCCGGCTGTGACGGGCGATCCCGCCGACGCGGAAGTCTTCATGGAATAAAAGCGGAACATTGCTTGACGTTGCGCTTTTGTTCCGATTAGGTTGGACCCCGAATCCAGTAGGCGGCCCGCTCGAGCGGCCGCGCGACACGGGGCCGGCCATGTTGACGAAAAAGCAGTACGAACTGCTCCTCTTCATCCACGACCGCCTGGCGGAGGGTGGGGTGTCGCCCTCCTTCGACGAGATGAAGGAAGCGCTCGGCCTGAAGTCGAAGTCGGGCATCCACCGGCTGATCACGGGGCTGGAGGAACGGGGCTTCATCCGCCGCCTGCCCCACCGGGCCCGGGCGCTCGAAGTCCTGCGCCTGCCGGAGGGCGGGCGCGTGGCGCCGGCCGCCGCGGGGGGCGGCCAGCCGCCGCCCGGCCCGGGGGCGGAAGGCTTCTCCCCGACCGTGATCCATGGCGGGTTCGAGGCGCGGGTCGGCGGGCGCGGGATGCCGGAGACGACGCCCGAGGATCCGGGCGAGCTGGTCCAGCTCCCGCTCTACGGCCGGATCGCGGCCGGCACGCCGATCGAGGCCCTGCGCGACACTTCGCGCAGCGCCGACGTCCCCTCCACCCTCGTCGCCGGCGGGGAGCACTACGCCCTCGAGGTGGAGGGCGACAGCATGGTCGAGGCCGGGATCCTCGACGGCGACACGGTGATCATCCGACGCTGCGAGACCGCGGAGAACGGCGCGATCGTCGTCGCCCTTGTCGACGGCCACGAGGCGACGCTGAAGCGCTTGCGCAAGCGCGGCAACACGGTTGCGCTGGAGCCCGCCAACGCCGCCTACGAGACGCGGATCTTCGGCCCCGACCGGGTGCAGGTCCAGGGCCGCCTCGTCGGCCTGATCCGCCAATATTGAGGCCGCGGCCGACGGCCGCGGCCGGCTCCTACCGCCGGGAGGTCGGGCTCGCCCACGCTCGACCGACCTACGGGCCGGTGCGGCGTAGGTCGGCTGAGCGAAGCGAACCCGACACGCACGGACCCGCTCCGACGCCGGCAATGTCGGGCTCGCTGACGCTCGACCGACCTACGGGACGCTTCGAAGCCTATGGTCGGCGGTCGGTGTCCGCCCCACTCAGCCCTTCTGGAACGCCGCGGCGGCGGCGGCGATGCGGGACCAGAAGGCCTCGCGCTCGGCGTCCCAGGCCAGGTCCTTGGCCCGTTCCTGTGTGACCGCGGCATGGGCCTCGGACATCCCGTAGCGCGCCGTCAGCGAGAGGGTCGATCCGGCGGCCGGCGTGGAGACATAGAGCGCGCGGGCCACGTCGCCGTCCGGCGGCGGGACCTTGCCGTCCTTGAACATGAAGCCGAGCACCATGCAGTCGGCGCTGCCGTAGTAGTTGCTCACGCCCATGATCTTGATGCTCGACAGGATCTCGCCCTCGAAGCTCCAGTTCGACTCGTTGCCGCCCGGGTAGTTGCCGCCGAGCTTGCCGGTGTTCTCCCCGCCCGTGAAGTCGAGCCACATCGCGTTGAGGATCGTGCCGCTGAGCACCTTGACGTGATTGACGTCGCCCAGGCTGGCGATCGAGAAGCTGCCGCCGTGCGGCGGCGCGTCCGAGCCGCCGCTGCTGTCGCCCATGCGCCCGGTCGTGGTCTCGCCGTCGGGCCCGCCGCCGTCCGCATAGTCGACCTTCACCGCATCGATGCGGTCCCAGCCCCAGACCGTGATGTGGGTGATCGGCTTCGTCGGGGATTCGGCGGGCAGCCCGAAGGGCGAATCGTCGGAGGTGCCCAGCGCGTCGGAGTAGATTTCCCGGTACAGGCGGACGTCGACGGCGGCCGGATCGGGATAGGCATAGGGGTTGTAGTACGGCCAGAGCGAGACGTAGTCGAGCACTGTCAACTGCATCTGGCGCTTGAAGGCGTTGATCGTATTGAAGGGCTGGGTCTTTTGGCTGTTCGACGGCGCCGTGCTCTCGACCTGGGCGAGCTGCGCGTCGTAGACGCCCATCGTGTAGGTCTCGAACTCCAGCAGCTTGCTGTTCAGGTCCGACTTGAGCTGGTCGATCGTGCTCTGCGTGAAATCCCACTCCGCGCCGAAGTCGATGCCGTCGCGATAGGTAGCGGCGAACAGGTTGACGTACTGCGCGAACAGCGGCAGCAACAGGAACTGCCAGTCCGGCCGCTGGAATTGGGGCGTCGCCTCCAGCAGCGCATTCTGGACATAGGTCCAGTCACGGCCGATCTGCTGGGTGTCGTCCGGCGTGTTGTGCACGGCGTTGAGGTAGTTGGCCGAGACGTTGTAGAGCCCCTGCAAGGTCGCGCTGACATCCTGCCAGACGGCGTTGTCGATCTTCTCGTCGACCAGCGCCTCGACCTGGTCCTCGATTTCGGCCCAGACGTCGTGCTGCGTCGGCGGCCAGAGGATGTTGACGAGGCCGCTGAGCATCCCGCCGACGACGGGGATGTAGCCGACGGCCGTGGCGACGACGACCATGGCAGCGTGGTTGTAGTCGAATTCGTACTCGTAGGTGGCGGCGCTCGCCGTGGACAGCGCTGCCACGGATGTATAGGTGGGCGTCATGATCGGTCCTTCACGAAATGAATTCGGTTCCGGATACGGTCTTAGAGCGCTCACGCATACAATTTAAAATCATTTTTTATCTAATGTTGTGGATATTAACCAGACTTACTCGCAAAAGCATGCTCGCGTAGCGGGTCGGTCCTACCGCGCAACGGACCAAGGTCGGTCTCCGCCCCGTCCGCCGACCGAGCGGACGGTGAGCGCGCCGTCCTCGGCGTAGACGGCGTGGGCGCCGTCGCGCCAGACATCGAAGCGGTCGACGACGAGCGGCACGCGGCGACGGCAGAACGCCGGAACGGGGACCGTCGCGACGACGGCGTCGGCGAAGAGACAGTCCTCGGCGAAGGCCCTCGGATCCTCGACCAGGGCGATCAGCGGGCCCGGCTCGTCGCCGTCCGGCCGGTAGAAGCAGGCGAGCCCGTCGCAGGCCAGGCCGTCGCCGTGCGCCGCCCCGCTTGCCGGCCGGAAGCGCGGCGTGGTCTGGCCGTTGCGCTCCAGCCAGATCCCGCGTTCGAAGGCCGCGCGCCGGTCGTCGGAGAAGACAAGATCACCGCCGGCGCCGCGTGTGGCGACAAGCCGGGCCTCGGCGTCGATCAGGACGACCGGCCGCGGCGCGAGCGCGGGGCCGGCCAGCGCCACCGCGATCCCGGCCATGCCGATGAGGCGCCAGGGGCGCTGCCACAGGCATAGCCAGAGACCGCCCGCCACGCCGGCGACGAGGCCCCAGCCCGGCATGGCCGGCACGGCGAGCACGGCGCCCGGCCAGCCGGCAACGGCGTGCGCGATCCCCAGAACCGCCGACAGTCCCCAGCCCATGGGCGTGAGTGCCAGTCCCTCCAGACCCAGGGGCATCAGGGCATAGGCCGCGACACCCCAGGGCATCACCCAGAACGCCATGACCGGCACGGCGAGCAGGTTCGCGGCGATGCCGTAGCTGGCGAAGGCTTGGAAATGGAAGAGGGAGAAGAGCCCGGTCGCGACCGACGCGATCAGGGTCGTCGCCGAGACCCCGACCAGATAGAGCACCGGCCGCGCGGCGAGGCCCCCCGCTTCCCGCCAGGCCGCGAAGCGTGGCGCGACGACCTCGTAGGCGGCAACCAGCGCGACGACGGCGGCGAAGGACATCTGGAAGCTCGGACCGAGCAGGCTTTCGGGCGCGATCGCCAGCACGACGACCGCCGCCCAGGCGACCAGGCGCATGGAAATCGCCGTCCGGTCCGTCAGCACGCCCAGCAGGACGATGCCCGTCATCAGGAAGGCGCGCTGGGTCGGCACCGTCGCGCCGACGATCAGCATGTAGGCGAAGGCCGCCGCCAGGGCCGCGGCGGCGGCCCATTTCTTGATCGGCCGGGTCAGCGCCAGTGTCTCACTCGCCGCCAGCGCCGCGCGCAGGCCGGCGAAGACCAGGCCCGCGATCAGGCCCAGATGCAGGCCCGAGATCGCCAGCAGATGGGCGAGGCCGGAGGCGCGCATGGCCTCCGCCGTCTCCGGCGCGATGCCGCCCCGCTCCCCGGTCAGCAGCGCGACCGCGACGGCGCCCGCCTGCCCGTCCAGCGCCGCGGCGATGCGCGCCGCCACGCCCTGGCGCAGCCGCTCGAGCCAGAGGGCCGGTCCGCCGGTCTCCGGCGGCGCCCGGATCGTCGTTGGACCCAGGGCGTAGCCCACCGCGCCCAGCCCCTCGAAATAGGCGCGCCGGCGGAAGTCGAACGCACCGGGCGCGGCCGGCCCCGAGGGTCCGAGGAGGACCGCCGGCACCGTGACGCGAGCGCCGGTCGGCGGCACCTCTCCCTCGGTCAGCTTGACGCGCACCCGGCGCGGCCGCTCCTCGGGCGCGAGGCGGTCGAGGACCAGGCGGTCGAGCGTGATCCGGACGCCGTCCGGGCGCCGGTCGAGGGCGACCACCCGCCCCTCCACCGTCACCGGCCCGACCTCCCCGCGCAGCAGGGGCGCGTCGACCCGCGCCGTGCGCCACTGCGCGGCGCCGAAGCCGGCGGCGAGCGCCACCAATGCGACGAAGACCGGCCCCGCGCGCCCGTACCGGCGGGCCAGCGCCAGCCCGGCGGCGGCATGGGCGAGCGCCGTCGGCCCGGCCCAGACCGGCGGATCGGCGGGCAAGGCGAAGAACAGCGCGACGCCCGCGCCGAAGGCGACCGGCAGCCACAAGCTCCAGCGGTCGCGCTCGGCCGAGAGCCCGGCCACGAGGGAGGCCACGAGCCGGCGCGCCATGCGGCGCACGGCGCCCGCCTCCCGCGCGTCGTCGGCGCCGGACTCCTCCACCGTGTCGTCGGCCATTCTCGTCCCGCGCCGTGGTCGGTCGCCGGGATGCACCCCCCGGCCCGCTTGTGCTATTGAGGCCGCCGCTCGCACGCAAGCCCCGAGACTCGCGGCCCGACGGCCCGACGGCCGGTCGCGGCGCCGCAGGGAAGAGATCCTCGCATGACCGTGGTCACCCGTTTCGCCCCCTCGCCCACCGGCTTCCTGCATATCGGCGGCGCGCGCACGGCGCTGTTCAACTGGCTCTATGCCCGCGCCAAGGGCGGGCGGTTCCTGTTGCGCGTCGAGGATACCGACCGCGCGCGATCGACCGACGAGGCGGTGCAGGCGATCCTCGACGGGCTGCGCTGGCTGGAGCTCGGCTGGGACGGGGAATGGGTCTCCCAGTTCGCCCGGCGCGAGCGCCACGCCGAGGTGGCGCGCACGCTGCTGGCCGAGGGCAAGGCCTATTACTGCTATGCCAGCCAGGAAGAGTTGGCCGAGATGCGCGAGAAGGCCAAGGCCGAGGGACGGCCGATGCGCTATGACGGCCGATGGCGCGACCGCGACCCGTCGGAGGCGCCTCCGGGCGTGCCGCCGGTGGTCCGCCTGAAGGCGCCGCAGGAGGGTGAGACGGTCCTCGACGACAAGGTCCAGGGCCCGGTCCGGGTCGAGAACGCCCAGCTCGACGACATGGTGCTGCTGCGCGCCGACGGCACGCCGACCTACATGCTCTCGGTCGTGGTCGACGACCTGGACATGGGCGTGACCCACGTCATTCGCGGCGACGACCACCTGACCAACGCGGCTCGGCAGACCCAGCTCTACCACGCCATCGGCGCCGAAGCGCCGATCTGGGCGCACATCCCGCTGATCCACGGGCCGGACGGGGCCAAGCTATCCAAACGGCACGGCGCGCTGGGCGTCGAGGCCTACCGCGACATGGGCTACCTGCCGGAGGCCCTGCGCAACTACCTGCTGCGGCTGGGCTGGGGCCACGGCGACGACGAAATCATCTCGACCGAGCAGGCCGTCGCCTGGTTCGACCTGGAGGCCGTGGGCCGCGGCGCGGCGCGCTTCGACTTCGCCAAGCTCGACCACCTCAACGGCTACTACATCCGCGAGGCCGACGACGACCGGCTGGTGTACGACATCGCGCCCCGGGTCGAAGCCGCTGTCGGCCGGCCACTGGACGCGACGGACCGGGCGCGCATGATGGCCGGCATGACCGGCCTCAAGCAGCGGGCCAAGACCCTGGCGGAACTGGCCGAGAACACGGTCTTCTATGTCCGCCGCCGGCCCCTGCCGATGACCGACAAGGCGCGCGGCCTGCTGACGGCCGACGCGCTCGAACTGCTGGGCCATGTGCGCGGCGCGCTGGCGGATCTGGCGACCTGGGACGAGCCCACGGTCGAGGCGACGGTGCGCCTCCTGGCCGACGAGCACCAGGTCAAGCTCGGCAAGATCGCCCAGCCGCTGCGCGCCGCGCTGACCGGCTCGGCCACCTCGCCCGGCATCTTCGAGGTCGCCGCCGTGCTGGGCCGGGAGGAGACGCTGGGCCGGCTCGACGACGCCCTTGCGTCGAAGGCGCCGGCCGGCGCGGCCGAAGCGGGCAGCGCCTCGAATTGATCTCGGGGCGCACTGGTTCTATTCTCCCTTGCCCGGTACGGACTCTCGCCGGAGAGCCGTCGCGCGGGCGTTCCGGAGCCGATATCCGCAGACCGAGGAACGACGCTGCATGACCCAGTCGCAGTCGACCGTAGCGAGCAAGGACACCGATTCCGAAACGGTGACGTTGATCGACAACGCGTCGGGCCGGCAATACACCTTCCCCGTCATGCACGGGACGCAAGGGCCGCGGGTGATCGACATCCGCAAGCTCTACGGCGAGACCGGGATGTTCACCTTCGACCCCGGCTTCACCTCGACCGGGTCTTGCGAGAGCGACATCACCTTCATCGACGGCGAGGCCGGCATGCTGCTGCATCGCGGCTACGCCATCGACGACCTGGCCGAGAACACCGATTTCATGGAGGTGTCCTACCTGCTGCTCCACGGCGAGTTGCCGACGGCGGCGCAGCGGGACGAGTTCGAGACCATCATCACCTATCACACGATGGTTCACGAACAGCTAAACAACTTCTTCCGCGGGTTCCGGCGCGACGCCCACCCGATGGCGATCATGTGCGGCGTGGTCGGCGCCCTGTCCGCCTTCTACCACGACAGCACCGACATCAACGACCCGCAGCAGCGGATGATCGCCGCGCACCGGATGATCGCGAAGATGCCGACGCTGGCCGCCATGGCCTACAAGTACTCCGTCGGCCAGCCCTTCATCTATCCGCGCAACGATCTGAAATATGCGGAAAACTTCCTGCACATGACCTTCGCCGTGCCGGCCGAGCAGTACCGGGTCAACCCGGTCCTGGCGCGGGCGATGGACAAGATCTTCATCCTGCACGCCGACCACGAGCAGAACGCCTCGACCTCGACGGTCCGCCTCGCCGGCTCCTCGGGCGCCAACCCGTTCGCCTGCATCGCGGCGGGCATCGCCTCGCTCTGGGGCCCGGCCCATGGCGGCGCCAACGAGGCCGTGCTCAAGATGCTCGAGCAGATCGGCCACAGGGACAACATCAAGGAATACCTGGCGCGGGCCAAGGACAAGGACGACCCGTTCCGCCTCATGGGCTTCGGCCACCGGGTCTACAAGAACTACGACCCGCGCGCGACGGTCATGCGCAAGACCTGCCACGAGGTGCTGGACGAACTCGGCGTCAAGGACGAGCCGCTGCTCGACCTGGCCATGGAGCTGGAGCGGATCGCGCTGGAGGACGAGTATTTCGTCGAGCGCAAGCTCTACCCGAACGTCGACTTCTATTCGGGCATCATCCTGCGCGCCATGGGCTTCCCGACCACCATGTTCACCGTGCTGTTCGCGCTCGCCCGCACGGTGGGCTGGGTCGCCCAGTGGAAGGAATCCATCGAGGACCCGGGCCAGCGCATCGGCCGGCCGCGTCAGCTCTACACCGGTTCCGGCAAGCGGCCCTTCGTGCCGCTTGACCAGCGTGGCTAGTCGCCAACCCACCAGGCCCCGGCCTATCCGGGGCGACAGGGTCGCCGACCCGGCGGCCCGTTTCACGGCGCGCAGCCGCCCGGTGCCCCGGGCGGCCAACGACAATCGCGCGCCGCTGCTGGCGAGACTGCGTCCCCTGATCGGCATGGCGATCGTCGCCGCGCTGATCGGGGGCCTCGTCTGGCTTTCGATCGGCGGCTGAGCCCTCGCCACGGGATCGTCTCAGGCGCCGAGACGCCGCCGCCCCTCGCCCGCGACCCGCACCACGACCTCGGCCGCCCGCCGGCTCGGCGGCGGTCCGTCGCGGCCCAGCCGGCTCGCCACCCGGTCGATGACCGCGCGCTGCGCCGCGCGGGCCCCGGGATCTTCCAGCAGCCGCGCGAGCTCGACCGACAGCCGCCCGGGCTCGCACCGCTCCTGCAGCAGCTCCGGGACCACCGGCGCGTCCTCCAGGATGTTCACCAGGTTGACATAGCGGGTGCGCAGGAGCAGCCGCGCGAGGATCGCGGTCGCCGGGGCGACCCGGTAGCCGATGACCGAGGGCGTGCCGGCGAGCGCGAGTTCCAGCGCGACCGTGCCCGAGGCGGCGAGCGCGGCGTCGGCCGCGGCGAAGGCGTCGTACTTGGCGGCGTCGCCGGTGACGACCAGCGCGGGCCGCGGCCAGCCGGCGACCAGGTCCCGGACCGCCCCCTCGATGCCGGCGAGCGTCGGCACCACGACCCGAAGGTCAGGATGGCGCTCGCCCAGCCGGCCGACGGTCTCGCCGAAGGGACCGCCCAGGCGCCGCAACTCCGAGCCGCGGCTGCCGGGCAGCACGCAGAGGACCGGCGCGTCGCCCGGCAGGCCGTGAGCAGCGCGGAAACGCGCACCGTCGCCGGACCCGGCGCCGCTCTCCACGATCGGATGGCCGACGAAGGTCGTCGGCAGGCCCTCACGCTCGAAATAGGGCGGCTCGAAGGGCAGAAGCGCCATCAGGTGATCGAGGAAGGCCGCCACCTTGCGCGCGCGGCCCGGCTTCCAGGCCCAGACCGACGGCGCGACATAGTGGATGAGCGGAAACCGGCGGTCGCCCAGCCGCCGGCCGACACGGTAGCTGAAGCCCGGCGAGTCGATCGTGACCAGGACGTCCGGCGCCGCGTCCCGCGCGGCCGCGACGGTCTGGTCGATCCGGCGCTTGAGAGCCGGGATCTTCGGCAGGATCTCGGCCAGCCCGAACAGGGTCAGCTCGTCCATTGGAAAGAGGCTTTCCAGCCCCTCCGCCGCCATCAGCGGGCCGCCGACGCCGGAGAAGCGCACGCCCTGCCCGCCGCCGGTCATCGACCGGAGCGCGGCCATCAGCCGGGCGCCCAGCACGTCGCCCGAGGGCTCGCCGGCAATCAGGAAGACGTGCAGGCTCACGGCGCCGTATCGGCAAACGAGCCGGGATTTCCGGGTTCGGCGCTTGCCGCCGCCGACGCCCGCTCGCCGGCCGGCAGGACGACGACGAACAAGCCGTGCCGGTCAGCCGCCGCGCGCACGGCGTCGGCGTCGGCGATCAGCGCGCCGCCGGCCTCCACCGCTATGCCGCGCAGCCCTGCCGCGGCCGCTCCCTCGACCGTCGTCGTCCCGATCGTCGGCAGGTCCAGGCGGTCGTCCTGCTGGGGCTTGCGCGCCTTGACCAGCACGCCGCCGGGCCCCGGCCGGGCGAGGCCGGCGCACCGGGCGAGCATCGCGTCGGTTCCCTCCGCCGCTTCGACGGCCAGGACAATGCCCTGCTGCACCACAGCGCCCTGACCGACATCCAGGGCGCCCATGGCGCGTGCGACCGCGAGCGCCCGATCGATGTCCGCGCGCGCGTCCGCGTCGGGCTCGATCCTGCCCAGCGCGCCCGCATCGGGTGCCAGGAGGTCGTCGAGCAGGTCCTGCGGCGCGACGAGGCGGAACCCCCGCTCCGCCAGGACCCGGCCGATCGCCTGCAACACCGCATCGTCCCCGCTCGCGGCGAGGCCGATCCGGCCGAGCAGCTTGGCCGTCTTCCAGTCGGGGCGGAGCTCGGCCAGGCTCGGTCGGCGGATCGTGCCGACCAGGCAGATCTCCTGCACCGAAAGGTCGGCCAGATGATCGACCAGCGCACCGGCGGCGCCCAGCCGGGACCACAGGTGCGGGGGCTCGGCGGGAACGGTCTCCGCATCGGTCTGGCCCTCGAAGCCGACGACAACCAGGGATCGCCCGCGCTGTCGACAGGAGGCGATCACCCGGCGCGGCAGCGGCCCTCCTCCGGCGACGATCGCCAGGCGCGACCCGGCCTCCTCAGCCGTCACCGGTCGGGCCGCCGGTCTCCGCCGTCGTGCGCGGCTTGAGAACCTTGCGGTCGCTGTTCTCGCCGATGAAGTCGAGCACGTGGCGCACCGGCACCGCGGCGCCATAGGCCTCGGCCACCTTGTCGAGCCGCCGGGCCATCTCGCCGTCGCCGGCGAAGAGCACGCGATAGGCGGCGCGCAGGGCGTGAATGGCCTCCCGGTCGAAGCCACGCCGCTTTAGGCCGACCAGGTTCAGGCCGCTCAGATAGCCGCGCTCGCCCATGACCATGCCATAGGGGATGACATCCTGATCGACCCCGGTCATGCCGCCGACGAAAGCGTGCTCGCCGATACGCACGAACTGGTGCACGCCGCTCAGCCCGCCGAGGATGGCGTGGTCCCCGACCGTGACGTGGCCGGCCAGCGTGGCGTTGTTGGCCAGGATCACGTTGCGGCCGAGCCTGCAATCATGGGCGACATGGGCACCGACCATGATCAGGCAGTCAGGGCCGACCTCGGTCAGCATGCCGCCGCCGCTCGTACCGGGGTTCATGGTCGCGTGTTCGCGGATGACGGTCCCGGCGCCGATGATGAGCTCCGACGGCTCGCCGCCGAATTTCAGGTCTTGCGGCGCATGGCCGAGGCTGGCGAACGGGTACACCCGTACGTTCGCGCCGATGCGCGTACGCCCGGCGACGACGACATGGGATTTGAGCTCGACTCCGTCGCCCAGCTCGACCTCCGGGCCGACGACGCAGAACGGGCCGATACGGACATCGGCGCCCAGCTTCGCTGCCGGATCGACGACGGCGGAAGGATGGATCGGCGGCGCGGTTTCAGCGGTCGGGGCGGTCATCATCCGTCCATGATCATCGCGGCGAAGGTGGCTTCGGCGCAGACCTGGCCCTCGACCTTGGCCTCGCCGCCGAACTTCCAGACATTGCGACGATGATGGATCTTGGTGACGTGCAGATGGACCGTGTCGCCCGGCGTCACCGGCCGGCGGAACCGGGCGTTCTCGATCGACATGAAGTAGACGAGCTTGCGCGCCGCCTCGTCGCCGAGCGTCGCGACGACCAGCACCGCCGCCGTCTGGGCCATCGCCTCGATCATCAGCACGCCTGGCATGACCGCGCGCGACGGGAAATGACCCTGGAAGATCTGCTCGTTGATCGTGACATTCTTGATGCCGGTGGCGCTGGTGTCCGGGACGATATCCCGTACGCGGTCCACCATCAGCATGGGGAACCGGTGCGGGATCATCTCCATCACCCGCTGGACGTCGACCACGTCGTAGGTCTGGCTGTCGACCACCGGAGAGTCCATCGGCTAACCGTCCTTCTTGTCCATCATGCGCGCCAGCCTGACCTGGAGACGCCAGAACTGGCGGCACGGAATGGCCGGCAGACCGCAGTACTCCTGACCGGGCTCGATATCGTCCATCAGGCCGCTGGCGGCCGCCAGGCGGGCCCCGTCGCCGAGCTCCAGGTGACCGGCCACGCCGGACTGGGCCCCGAGGGCGACGAACCGGCCGAGCTTGCTGCTGCCCGCGATGCCCGCCTGGGCGACGATCACGGAACCCTCGCCGATCTGCACGTTGTGCCCGATCTGCACCAGATTATCAATCATGCTGCCCCGGCCGATCACGGTGTCCGGGCCGGCGCCGCGATCGATCGTGACATTGGCCCCGATCTCCACGTCGTCGCCCACCAGCACCCGGCCGACCTGGGGTACGCGTACATGCCCGGCCGGATCCATGGCGAAGCCGAATCCGTCCTGGCCGACCCGCGCTCCGGGATAGATGACCACTCGCTCCCCGACAAGAGCATAGGCCACGCTCGCCCCTTCGAGCACCGCGGTGTCCGCGCCCAGGACGACCCCGTGGCCGATGATCGCGTGCGCGCCGATGCGGCAGCGCTCGCCGATCTCCGCGCGCGGGCCGATGACCGCGTAGGGCCCGATTTCGGCCGAGGGCGCGACCGTCGCGCTCGGGTCGACCACGGCGGACGGGTGCACACCCGCCGTCGCCGAGGGCGCCGGGTAGAAGGCCTGCGCCATCAGTGCATAGCTGCGGTAGGGCTTGGGCGAGACGAGCAGCGCCATGCCCTCCGGCGCCCGCTTCACGAAAGCCGGTGCCACGACACACGCGCCGGCGGCGCTCACCTCGAAGGCCGCCGCGTATTTGCGATTTTCCAGAAAGCTGAGTTCCTGGGGCCCGGCCGTCTCCAGTGGCGCCACGTCGGAGATGCGGCGCTCGGGATCGGCGCCCTCGGCGAGTTCCGCCTCGCCGATCTCGGCAAGGCGGCCCAGGGTGAACGGCCCGGCGTTGGAGAAGAAGCGGGGATCGGCCATGACAGCGGCTCCTGGAAGAAGGCGGCGGTCCCGGATTTCGTCCGTCCGGGCCGGAGTCATCGGGGCGCGTCGGTCCCGCCGGAGTCGGGCGTGCCGAAGCCGGCTCCGCCGGCCCCTTCTCCCGCGGCCTCGGGATCCGGCAGGTCGACATCCACGGTCGGCAGGGCCCGATCCAGGCGTGATCGCGCCTCGGCGGAAATGTCGAGCGCCCGGTCGGCGAGAACGACCTGTGCCTTGGTAATGACAAGCCGCGCCCGGCGATCCCGCGCGATGTCCGCGACGATGTCGAGGAGCGTCGAGCGGACCTCCCCCATCGCCTCGTCGAGCCCCCGGTCCAGCGTCGACCGGCGCGCCTGGGCGGCGCGCTGGGCCTCGCTGATGCGCTGCTCGAACTCGCGCCTGCGGGCCTCGAACGCCTCGGCGTCGAGCGCGTCGCGCTGCTCGAGCAGCTCCGTCTCCATCCGGCGCAGCTCCTCCTCGATCGCGCCGAACTCTTCCTGATAGGCCGAGCGCAGGCCCGAGACCTGGGATTGGATTTCCCGCGCCGCGGCGGAATCCCGCAAGACGCCCTGGAAGTCGACGACGAGGATCTCGTCCGCCGTCGGCGCCGCCGCGTCGCCGGCGCCCTCGATCCTCGGCCCCAGCGACCGGTCCGGCACACCCTGCCCCGCGGCGTCGCCGTCTCCGGAGCCGTCGCCGGATTGCGCGCGCGCCGGCGCCGAGGCGGCCGCGAGCGCCAGCAGCAGGACCGACAGCCCGGCGGTGAAGGCGGCCGGGCGCGCACCGGTCGGCCGGAGTCGGGCGGGACGGTCGCGGAGAGGCATGGGGCGACCTGCCGGTCGGGACGTCAGAAACGGGTGCCGAAGGAGAAGCGGAAGGCTTCCGTCTTGTCGAAGTCCTCCTCGAGGACCGGATATGCCAAGTCCATGCGCACCGGCCCGAAGGGCGACGCCCAGGACAGGCCGACGCCGACCGACGCGCGCAGGCTATCGGTGTCGTTGATCTCCTCCCCGGGACCGGGGGTGATGTCGACCGAGCCGAGCGTGCCGACGTCCGAGAAGGCGCGGCCCTTGAGGCCGAGCTCCTCCGGCAGACCGAGCGGGAAGGAGACCTCGACCGAGCCGACGGCATAGCGGTTGCCGCCCAGCGAGTCGCCGTTCTCGTCGCGAGGCCCGATGCCGGCGCGTTCGAAGCCGCGCAGATTGCTGCCACCGACGAAGAACCGGTCGTTGATCCGCACGTCTTCACCCAGGCCGACAATGTAGCCGCCATCGGCACTGAAGCTCAGCACAACATCCTCGAGCACGGTGAAGTAGATGCTGCCCCCCGCCGTGACGCTGGCGTAATGGACATCGCCGCCGAGGCCCGCGACCTCGTTGCCGAGGCGCAGGATGAAGCCCTCGGTCGGCTCGATCCGGCTGTCGAGGCGATTGTAGGTGAGCTGCTGGCTGACCAGCGATGTCAGCGTTTCGCCCTCCTGCTCCTGGATGAAGCGCGACGCGTCCTCGTCGATATCCTCGACCCGGCGCTGCGACAGGCGATAGCCGAGCGTCTGACGCAGATGCTTGCCGAGCGGATAGCCGAGCCGCAGCCCGAAGCCGAGCGTGAACTCGTCGAAGGAACTCTCGTCCTGGTTGTCCCGAGTGATGCGAAAGGCGTCGAAGCCGGCGCTCAGGTCCCGGCCCAGGAAGTACGGCTCGGTGAAGCTCAGGTCGATTTCCTGGGTCCGGCCGCTGATCGTGGTCGACAGGCTGAGATCCTGGCCGCGGCCGAGCAGGTTGCGCTCGCGCAGGGAGATGTCGCCAAGCGGCCCCTCCGATGTCGAGAAGCCTGCGCCGAAGGACAGCTCGCCCGTCGACTGCTCCTCGACATCGGCGCGGATCACCGTCTGGTCGGGCGTCGAGCCGGGCAACGTCTCCACGTCGACGCGGCTGAAGAAGCCCAGGTCGCGGACGTTGCGCTCGGATTGGCGCAGCCGCGCCGTGCTGAACGGGTCGCCCTCGACCAGCTCGAACTCGCGCCGGATCACCCGGTCCTCGGTGCGCAGATTGCCGGTGATGTCGATGCGCTCGACGAAGACGCGCGGGCCCTCGTCGATCTCGTAGGTCACGTTGATCAGCCGGTCGGTGCGGTTGCGCGTCACCCGCGGGCGCACCTCGACGAAGGCGTATTGGAGGTTGCCGACCGCCTCGGTCAGGTTGTCGACCGTTTCCTCCACATCCTCGCTGGAATACCAGTCGCCTTCCTCGCTCGCGATCGCGGATTCGAGGACCGCCGGATCCAGGTCCGGCAGCGATGTCCGGAGGTCGATCTCCCCGAAGCGGTAGCGCTCGCCCTCGTCGATCGTGAACGTGATGAAGAAGGCGTCGCGATCCGGCGTCAGTTCGGCGACGGCGGATACGACCCGGAAATCGGCGTAGCCCTCCGCGAAGTAGAACCGCCGCAGGAGCTCGCGGTCGAACTCCAGCCGGTCCGGGTCGTAGGTGTCCTCGGTCGAGAAAATCCGCCAGAACCGCGACTCCGTCGTGCGGATCTGGCCGCGCAGCGTGCCGTCGCTGAAGGCCCGGTTGCCGACGAAGGAGATGCGCTGGACCTCGGTCAGCGGACCCTCGTCGATCTCGAAGACCAGGTCGACGCGGTTCTGGTCCAGCTCGATGATCTTGGGCTCGATCGTCGCGGCGAACCGGCCCGAGCGGCGATAGACCTCGAGCAGGCGCTGGACGTCGTTCTGCACGCGGGTGCGGGTATAGACCACGCGGGGGCGGAGCTGCACCTCGTCGCTCAGCTGCTCGTCGTCGATCCGCCGGTTTCCCTCGAAGGCGATCCGGTTGATGATCGGGTTCTCGACCACGTCGACGACCAGGGTGTCGCCGTCGCGCCGCAGCACCACGTCCTGGAACAGGCCGGTGCGGAACAGGCTCTTGAGCGAATCGTCGAGCGCCTGCGGGTCGAAGGGATCGCCCGCGCGAACCGTCAGGTAGGAGCGCACCGTCGCGGGCTCGATCCGCTGGACACCCTCGACGGCGATGTCCGCGATCCGCCCTTCAGCCCGTGTCAGGGTCTGGGCGTCGGCCCCCCTGCCCGGTCCCGCCGTGACGGCGAACGCCGCGAGGACAAGCGCGATTCGCGCCAGGATCCTGCGATCACCGTACCGCCCGCAAAGACTCCGCAAGACTTCCCCCAGTCACCGCCGGCCCGCTTCAAGAAATCATGCCTTTGAGATACGCGAACACCTCTAGATGCACGAGGTCGTTCCACGTCACGAACAGCATGAGAGTTAATACCAAAGCGAGACCGAGGCGGAAACCGTATTCTTGCGCGCGCTCGCTCAGCGGCCGGCCGCGCAGCGCCTCGACGGCGTAGAACAGCAGGTGGCCGCCGTCGAGCATGGGAACGGGGAACAGGTTGATCAGCCCCAGGTTGATCGAGAGGATCGCCATGAACCAGATCAGCGCGACGACTCCGATCTGGGCCACGTCGCCCGACAATTGGGCGATACGGATCGGGCCGCCCAGCTCCTCGGTGCCGCGCTCGCCGACGATCATCTCGCCGAGCGCGCGGAAGGTGACGATGGTCAGCGTCACGGTTTCGTCGACCGCGCGCCCGACGCTGGAGATCGGGCCGAAGGGCCCCGTCTCCGCCGCGATGCCGACCCGGTGGAGCGTGATCTCCTCGCCCTCTGGCGTGACGTAGGTGGTCGCCCGAGGCGCGACCTCGATCTGCCGGGTCGCGCCGTCGCGTTCCACCGTGAAGGTCATCGCAGCGCCGTCCGAACGCTGGACGGCCAGCGAGAGCTCGGCGAAACGGATGATGTCGCGGCCGTCGACGGCGACGATCTCGTCGCCCTGCTGGAAGCCCGCCTCCGCGGCCGCGCTGTCGGCCTGGACGCCGCCCACGACCGGGGGCGGGAACGGGTGTCCGAAGCTCATGAACAGCCCGGCCAGCACGACGATCGCGAAGACGAAATTGGCGATCGGGCCCGCCGCCACGATAGCCGCGCGCTGGCCCAGGGTCTTGTGCGGGAAGGCCTGGCTCCGCTCCTCCGCCGTCATGTGCGACGCGCCCTCGGTATCGGGCGCGGAGGCGGCGTTGGCGTCGCCGAACATCTTGACGTAGCCGCCGAGCGGCACGGCGCTGAACTTCCAGCGCGTGCCCGCCTTGTCGGTCCGGCCGAAGATCTCCGGCCCGAAGCCGATCGAGAACACGTCGATGCGCACGCCGTTGCGCCGCGCGACCCAGTAGTGCCCGAGCTCGTGCACGAAGACCAGGACGGTCAGAACGATCAGGAACGGGATCAGGTAGGAACCGGCCCCGGACAGGAAATCCATGCGATGCCTCCGCCGACCGCGCCCGCGGCGCGGCTGTGCCTCTCAACCGGCGAGCGTCGTCGCGGTCCGCCGTCCCGTCGCCGCCGCGCCTTCAGGCGGCGATCAGGGACCGGGCGACGCGCCGCGCCCGCTCGTCGATATCGGTGACCGCCTCCAGACTGTCCAGAGGGCCTGCCGGAATGGTGTCGAGAGTTCGCGCCACCACCCTCTCGATGTCAAGGAACCCGATGCGCCTGCCAAGGAAGGCATAGACGGCCGTCTCGTTGGCGGCGTTGAGGATCGTCGGGGCGCTGCCGCCGGTCCGAAGAGCGTCCCGCGCGATCCTGAGGGCCGGAAAGCGGTCTTCGGAGGGGTCCTCGAAATCGAGCCTGGACAGCGACACCAGGTCGAGGCGGCGCGCCGGTGTCGCCATCCGCTCGGGCCAGGCGAGCGCGTAGGCGATCGGCGTGCGCATGTCCGGCGTGCCGAGCTGGGCGACTACCGAGCCGTCGGCCCACTCCACCAGCCCGTGCACGATGGACTGCGGATGGACCAGGACGCCGACCCGGCTTTCGTCCAGCCCGAACAGATAGGAGGCCTCGATCACCTCGAGGCCCTTGTTCATCATCGTCGCGCTGTCGACGGAGATCTTGGCGCCCATCGACCAGGTCGGATGAGCGACCGCCTGATCCGGCGTCGCCGCCGCCATCGTCTCCCGGTCGGCAGTGCGGAACGGCCCGCCCGACGCGGTGAGCACGATGCGCTCCACTCCGTCCGGCGTCGAGCCGTCGCCGCCGCCGCCCAGGACCTGGAAGATGGCGTTGTGCTCGCTGTCGACCGGCAGCAGCGTCGCGCCGGAGCGGCGGACCACGTCCATCATCAGCGGCCCGGCGCTGACCAGGCATTCCTTGTTGGCGAAGGCGACCATGGCGCCGCGCCGCGCGGCGGCCAGCGTGGCCGGCAGGCCGCAGGACCCGACGATCGAGGCCATCACCCAGTCGGCCGGACGCTCGGCCGCGGCGACCACCGCCGCCTCCCCCGCCGCGGCCTCGATGCCGGTTCCGGCCAGGGCGTCACGAAGATCGGGCCAGGCCGTCTCGTCGGCGACCGCGGCGTAGCGCGCGCCCAGCGCCTTGGCCTGGCGGGCCAGGGCCTCGGCATTGCGGTTGGCGGTCAGCGCCTCGACGGCGAAGCGGTCCGGCGCGCGGGCGATCAGGTCGAGCGTGCTGGTGCCGACCGAGCCGGTGGCGCCCAGCACGGTCACGCGTCGGGTCGCCGGCTCCACACGGGGGGACTGGGCCGTCATCACCATACGTTACGCATCCTCGCCAAGCTTGCGATCCGCACCGACGCCGGTCACCACCATCCCACCGCCCGGCCGAGGCCCGCATGGTAGAGCGCGAACAGAGGCGCCGCGCCGATGATCCCGTCGATGCGGTCGAGCATACCGCCATGACCGGGGATTAGCGACCCGCTATCCTTCTGCCCGGAGCGTCGCTTCACCGCGGATTCGAGCAGGTCGCCGCCCTGCGCGGCGAGCGCGACGACACCGGCGACCCCGGCCGCGATCTCCGGCCGCGCGGCGCCGAAGACCCAGCCGGCGAGCGCCCCCGACGCCGCCGCGCCGGCCACTGCGCCGGCGAGCCCGGCCCAGGTCTTGTTCGGGCTGATCCGCGGCGCCAGGCGCGGCCCGCCGATCGCCCGGCCGGCAGCATAGGCGGCGCTGTCGGTCGCCCAGACCACCAGGACGAGCCAGAGCGTCATCGCGCGACCGACCTCCGGCTGGTCGCGCAGCCACACCAGCGCGATCACGGTGGCGGCGATATAGGGATTGCCGAGCGCCAGCATCAGCCGCCGCGTCTCGTGCGTCGCGCGCATGACGGCGTAGAGCACGATGGTCAGCCCGCCAACCACGAGGACGGCCGGCAACGGCCCCACCAGGACCGCGACGACCGTGGCCGCCATCATGAAGCCGAAGGAGAGCTCGAGCGCCAGGCCCCGGCCGGCGGGCGCGAGGAGGCCGATCCATTCGTGCACGCAGATCAGGGCGGCGACCAGGACGACGACGACGAACAGCGGCCCGCCGAGCCACAGGACGGCGAGGACGGCCGGGCCCAGGAGCGCGGCGGAGGCGAGGCGGACGGCAAGATTGCCCCGCCGGCGCCGGCCGCCGCCCGGGTCAGCTGCCGCCGACGATCGCTCCATACCGCCGTTCGCGCCGCTGGAACTCGCCGACCGCCGCTTCCAGGTCCTCCCGCGAGAAATCGGGCCACAGGGTGTCGACGAACATGAACTCGGCGTAGGCGGCCTGCCAGAGCAGGAAGTTGCTGATGCGCTTCTCGCCGCTCGTCCGGATGATCAGGTCGGGGTCCGGCAGGTCGGTGGTGAAGAGCCGGCCGGCGACCGCGTCCTCGTCGATGTCGGCCGGCGAGAGCCGCCCCGCCGCCACGTCCTCGGCCAGGTGCCGGGCGGCCGCCGCGATCTCCTGCCGGCCGCCATAGCTGAGCGCGACCGTCAGATGAAGCGCGTCGTTCTCGCGCGTCAGCACCTCGGCATGGCCGATCATTTCGACGATGTCGGGATCGAGACGCGACCGGTCGCCGATCATACGCAGGCGTACGCCGCGGCGGTGCAGCTCGGCCACTTCGCTGCGCAGGAACACGCGCAGCAGGCGCATCAGCTCGCCCACCTCCTCCTCCGGCCGGGACCAGTTTTCCGAGGAGAAGCCGAACAGCGTGACATAGGCGATACCGAGCTCGCCTGCCGCCTCCAGCGTCCGCTTGACGGCCTCGATGCCGCGCTGATGGCCCAGCGTGCGCGGCATGCCGCGCTTGCGGGCCCAGCGGCCGTTGCCGTCCATGATGATCGCGACGTGGCGCGGTGGCGGCATGTAGGAAAGCTCGCGGTTCGACATGGCAGCGCTCAGATCTGCATGATTTCTTTTTCTTTATGGTTAAGCGCCTCGTCGATCTGACGAATGTGCTCGTCGGTCAGCTTCTGGATGTCGTCGGCGGCGGCCTTGTGCTCGTCCTGCGAGATGTCGCCGTCCTTTTCCTGCTTCTTCAGGTTGTCCATCCCGTCCCGGCGCACGTTGCGGACCGCGACGCGCGCCTGCTCGGCGTATTTGCCGGCGACCTTGGAGAGTTCCCGGCGCCGCTCCTCGTTGAGCTCGGGGATCGGCACGCGGATCATCGCGCCGTCGGGCTGCGGGTTGAGGCCCAGCCCGGCCTCGCGGATCGCCTTCTCGACCGCCTTGGCCATGCTCCGGTCCCAGACCTGGACCGTCAGCAGCCGCGCCTCGGGGACCGAGATCGTCGCGACCTGGTTCAACGGCATATGGCTGCCATAAGCCTCCACCGTCACCGGGTCGAGCAGGCTCGGCGAGGCGCGGCCGGTCCGCAGGCCCCCGAATTCGGAGCGCAGCACCTCGACCGCCTTGTCCATCCGCTTGCCCAGGTCACTCACGTCCGGCTTGGCCATACCCCGTCTCCTGCGCCGCTCACCGCGCTTCGGTTATGATCGTGAATCGCCCGCGCCCTGCCACAACCTCGGCGAAGGCGCCTTCCTCGTGGATCGAGAAGACAACGATCGGAATCTGGTTTTCTCGTGCCAGAGAAATGGCCGAATGGTCCATGACCCGAAGGTCGTTGGACAGGACATCCATATAGGTAAGCCGGTCGTAGCGCCGGGCGTCCGCGTTGCGGCGCGGGTCGTCATCGTAGACCCCGTCCACCTGAGTGCCCTTGAAGAGCACGTCGCAGTCCATCTCCGAGGCGCGCAGCGCCGCCCCGGTATCGGTCGAGAAGAACGGGTTGCCGGTGCCGGCGGCGAAGATGACGACACGTCCCTTTTCCATGTGGCGCACCGCGCGGCGGCGGATATAGGGCTCGCACACCGTCTGCATCGGGATCGCGGAGAGCACCCGGGTCGGCACGCCCTCGCGCTCCAGGGCGTTCTGCATGGCCAGCGCGTTCATCACCGTCGCCAGCATGCCCATGTAGTCGGCCGTCGCTCGTTCCATCCCCCGCGCCGCGCCGCTGAGGCCGCGGAAGATGTTTCCGCCGCCGACGACGACGCAGACCTCGCAGCCCAGCGCATGGACCTCGCGGATCGCCTGGGCGATGCGCTGGGTCTTGTCGGGATCGATGCCGTAGGGCTGATCGCCCATCAGGGCTTCGCCGGACAGCTTGAGCAGGACGCGGCGATAGGCGGGGCCGTCCGACGGCATGATCCCTCCGAAGACGCTCGTTACCGGCGAAACGCCACCACTACTCGTCGAGCCCGGCGGACGGGCATCCGGCACGGGCGGCGCGCCGTCGCGCCCGCCCGTGCCGCGCGCCGGTCCCGGTTCAGCTCGCGAGCGTCGCCGCCACCTCGGACGCGAAGTCGCTTTCCTGCTTCTCGATGCCCTCGCCCAGCGTGAAGCGGACGAAGCCGGCGATCGTCACCGGGGCGCCGAGCTCCTTGCCCGCCGCCTCGATCACCTGCTTGACCCGCGACTCGCCGTCGATGACGTAGACCTGCTCCAGCAGGACGACTTCCTCGTAGAACTTGCGCAGCCGGCCCTGGACCATCTTCTCGATGATCTCCTCGGGCTTGCCGCTGGCCCGCGCCTGCTCGGCGAGCACCTGGCGCTCCCGGTCCACCGCCGTCTGGTCCAGGCTGTCGACATCGACCGACTCCGGCCGCGCCGCGGCGACATGCATCGCGATCTGCTTGCCGAGCGCCTGCAGCTTGTCCGGATCCGCCGCGGACTCGAGCGCGACGATCACGCCGATCTTGCCGAGCCCGTCGGAGACCGCGTTGTGGACATAGGCCGCGATGGCGCCCTGGGAGACCTCGAGCCGCGCCACCCGGCGCAGGTTCATGTTCTCCCCGACCGTGGCGATCAGGTGGGTCAACTCGTCGGCGACGCTGCGCCCCGTGCCCGGATAGGCCGCGGCCCGCAGCGCCTCGATGTCGCCGTCGCCGTCGACCGCCAGCTTGGCGACCTCGCTGGTGAAGGCCTGGAAGGTCTCGTTGCGCGCGACGAAGTCCGTCTCGGCGTTGACCTCGACCATCGCGCCGGCGGTCCCGCGCGTGGCCACGGCGACCAGGCCCTCGGCCGCCGTCCGGCCGGCCTTCTTCGCCGCCTGGGACAGGCCCTTCTTGCGCAGCCAGTCGACCGCCGCGTCGAGGTCGCCGTCGCTCTCGCTCAGCGCCTTCTTGCAATCCATCATGCCGGCGCCGGTCTGCTCGCGGAGCTGCTTGACCAGCGCTGCCGTGATCTCCGCCATGTGCCCGTATCCTAAGCTAGAGTCAGCCCGCAGCCGGCCCGCTCGCCCACCCGTGCAAGGGGGTGGAGCGAGAGCCGGACCGGCCCGTGTATGTCCGCCGGCCGACGGTCAGGCCGCCGGCTCGTCCTGCTTGGCCTCGGCCGGGGCGGCCGCGCCGTCGCCGGCACCCTCTTCCGGCAGGGCCGTCTCGACGGGCGCCTCGCTCTCGCCGGCGTCGCCGCCGCCCTGCGTCATCTCCGCCTCGATGCCGGTCAGCACCGCCTGGGTGAAGAGGTCGCAGTAGAGGTCGATCGCCCGGAGCGCGTCGTCGTTGCCCGGCACCGGGAAGGTGACGCCGTCGGGGTCGCTGTTGCTGTCCACCACGGCGACCACCGGGATGTTCAGCTTCTGCGCCTCCTGGACCGCGATCGACTCCTTGTTGGTGTCGATGATCACCAGGATGTCAGGCAGCCCGCCCATGTCGCGGATGCCGCCGAGCGCCCGGTCGAGCTTGTCGCGCTCGCGCTGGAGCTGCAGCAGCTCCTTCTTCGTGAGGCCGGTCTCGCCCTGGGACAGGCGCTCGTCCATCTCCTTGAGCCGCTTGATCGACTGGGAGATCGTCTTCCAGTTGGTCAGCATGCCGCCGAGCCAGCGGTGGTTGACATAGTACTGGCCCGAGCGCCGCGCCGCGTCGGCGATCTTGTCCTGCGCCTGGCGCTTGGTTCCGACGAAGAGCACCCGGCCGCCGCCGGTGACCGTCTCGCGCACCGCCTCCAGCGCCCGATAGAACATCGGGACCGTCTGCTCGAGGTCGATGATGTGGACGCCGTTGCGCGTGCCGAAGATGAACGGCGCCATCTTCGGGTTCCAGCGACGCGTATGGTGACCGAAATGGACGCCAGCCTCGAGAAGCTGACGCATGGTGAAGGTCGGCGTGGCCATGTCCGATACTGTCCTTTTCCGGTTGGGCCGCCGCGGGCAACGCTCGCCGTCCGTCCGGTCTCCCGGCGCCGGCCTCCCGACCATCGGAAGCCCGGACACACGAACGGCGGGCACCGGAGCGACCCGGCGAAGCCGGACCGCGCGCCCGCGTGTGATTTCGGTGGCCGCTAGATAGCTTCCCGCGCCCGCCAATGCAAGCGTCGCGGCGGGTCGTCCTGCCGGCCGGCGCTACCCCGGCGCCCTGCCCTCAGGCCAGTTCGACCTCCTGGACGCCGGCGATCGCCTTGAGCGCCGCGCGGCCCGCCTGGGTGACCGCATAGCTCTTGTCGAGCGCGATTTCGGCCTCGCGCCCGTCGCCGATCGGCACGATGACGGTCACCTTGCCCCGCCCGGGGCCCTCGCGCTCCAGCCGCTCGGCGAGCGGCGCGACCGCGGCCGCGTCGGTCAGGAAGACGCGGCATTCCGCGCCGGCCTTGGCGATCGCGTTGTCCAGGTCGCCGACAGAGGTCGCGGTCAAGCGCACGCTCTCCTCGCGTGGCTGGACCTCGACCGTCAGGAGCACCGGATTGCCGACGGTCAGGTGCTGGCGGGCGTCGAAAAGCGTCTCCTCGAACAGGGTCACCTCGTAGACCCCGGTCGCGTCCGAGAGCTGGACGAAGGCCATGCGCTTGCCGGTCTTGGTCTTGGTCTCGCGCTTGGCCATGACGATACCGGCCATCTTGACGCTGCGCTCGCCCGGTTTCCGAGAGACGTCGGCCCAGCTCGCCGCCTTGACACGCTTGAGATTGGCCCCGTCGAGCGGATGGGCCGAGAGGTAGAAGCCGATGGCGTCGAACTCGTTGCGCAGGCGCTCCATCGCCTCCCATTCCGGCACGTCGGGCAGGCGCGGCGGCTCGATCGCGCTGTCGGCGGCGCCACCGAACAGGCTCGACTGGCCCTGCTCGCGCTCGGCCGAGGCGGCCTGGGCGGTGCGCACGATGGTGTCCGCCCCGGCGAGCAGGCGGGCCCGGTTGGCGTCGAGGGAGTCGAAGGCGCCGGCGCGGATCAGGTTCTCGAGCTGGCGCTTGTTGACGACGCGGGAGTCGAGCCGGCTCGCCAGGTCGAAGACGCTGCGATAGGGACCGTTGGCCTCCCGCTCCGCCACCACCAGACGCATCGCCTCGACCCCGACGCCCTTGATCGCGCCCAGGGCGTAGCGGATGGCGTGGGTGCCGTCGCCCACCGGCTCGACCGCGAACAGCGCCTCGGACCGGTTGACGTCCGGTGTGAGCAGCCGGATGCCCAGCCGGTCGAGCTCCTGCTTGAAGGTGTTGAGCTTGTCGGTATTGCCGAGGTCGAGCGTCATCGACGCGGCGAAGAACGCCACCGGATAGTTGGCCTTGAGATAGGCCGTCTGGTAGGCGACCAGCGCGTAGGCGGCGGCGTGCGACTTGTTGAAGCCGTAGCCGGCGAACTTCTCGACCTGGTCGAAGATCATCGAGGCCTGGGACTCCGGCACCCCGCGCTCGACCGCGCCCTCCACGAAGCTCTTCTTCTGCGCCTCCATCTCGGCGCGGATCTTCTTGCCCATGGCCCGGCGCAGCAGGTCGGCGGCGCCGAGCGAGTAGCCCGCCAGTTCCTGGGCCACCTGCATCACCTGCTCCTGGTAGATCATGATGCCGAAGGTCTCGGTCAGGATCCCCTCGAGCTTCGGATGCAGGTAGTCGGGCTGCTGCTCGCCGTTCTTCACGGCGATGTATTTCGGGATGTTGTCCATCGGGCCCGGCCGGTAGAGGGCGACCAGCGCGATGATGTCCTCGAACCGGTTGGGCTTGAGCTGGCGCAGCACGTCGCGCATGCCCGAGCTTTCCAGCTGGAACACGCCGGTGGTCGTGCCCTCCGACAGCATGGCGTAGGTCGCCGCGTCGTCGAGCGGCAGGGTCGACAGGTCGATCTCCTCTCCCGCCCTGCCGTCCTTCGGGCCGTCCTTGGGATGGCGGATCTGCTCGACCGCCCGGGCCAGCACCGTCAGCGTCTTCAGGCCGAGGAAGTCGAACTTCACCAGGCCCGCCTGCTCGACATACTTCATGTTGAACTGGGTGACCGGCATCTCCGAGCGCGGGTCGCGGTAGAGCGGCACCAGCCGGTCGAGCGGCCGGTCGCCGATCACCACGCCGGCGGCATGGGTCGAGGCGTGGCGGTAGAGGCCCTCCAGCTCCAGCGCGATGCCGATCATCCGGCCCAGCCGCTCGTCCTTACGCGCCTCGCGGAGCTGGGGCTCCATGTCGATGGCTTCCTGCAGGGTCACCGGGTTGGCCGGATTGTTGGGCACCAGCTTGCAGGTCCGGTCGACCTCCGGATACGGGATCTGGAGCACCCGGCCCACGTCGCGCAGCGCGGCGCGGGCCTGCAGCGTCCCGAAGGTGATGATCTGGGCGACCTTGTCCCGGCCGTAGCGCTCCCGGACATAGCCGATCACCTCGTCGCGCCGGTCCTGACAGAAGTCGATGTCGAAGTCCGGCATCGACACGCGCTCGGGGTTGAGAAACCGCTCGAAGAGCAGGCCGAAGCGCAGCGGATCCAGGTCGGTGATGGTCAGCGCCCAGGCGACCACCGAGCCGGCGCCCGAGCCGCGCCCCGGGCCGACCGGGATGTCCTGGCCCTTCGCCCACTGGATGAAGTCGGCGACGATCAGGAAATAGCCGGGAAAGCCCATCGACTCGATGATGTCGAGCTCTCGCTCCAGGCGCTCGCGATAGGGCGTCGCCGCCGCGTCCCGCGCCGCGTCGTCCTGGTCGGCGATGTAGACATGGGACTCCAGCCGCCGGTCCAGGCCGGCGCGCGCCTGGGCGCGCAGCTCCTCGGCCTCCGACCGGCCGGCCGCCGTGTCGTAGGCCGGCAGGATCGGCTTGCGCTTCTCCGGCATGTAGCCGCAGCGCCGGGCGATCGCGACCGTGTTGTCGCAGGCGTCCGGCAGGTCGGCGAAGAGCGCGCGCATCTCCGCCGCCGACTTGAACCGGTGCTCCGGCGTCACCCGGCGCCGGTCCTCCTGGACGACATAGGCGCCTTCGGCGATGCACAGAAGGGCGTCGTGGGCCTCGTGCAGGCTCTCGTCGAGGAAGAAGCAGTCGTTGGTGGCGACGAGCGGCAGGCCGCGCGTGTCGGCCATCTCGACCAGCGCCGGCTCGATCCGGTTTTCCACTTCCAGATCATGGCGTTGCAGCTCGACATAGAGGCGATCGGGAAAGAGCCGGGCCAGCTCGTCCAGGCAGCGCTCCGCCGCCTCGCGCCGGTTTTCCGCCAGCAGACGGCCGACCGGCCCGTCCGGCCCGCCGGTCAGGCAGATCAGGCCGTCCGTGCGGCCCTCCAGCGCCGGCCAGTCGACATGGGCCTCCTCGCCCGCCTCGGTCTCCAGATAGGCCCTGCTGAGAAGCACCAGCAGATTCTCGTAGCCGGTCTCGCTCTGGGCCAGCAGGACCAGCCGGTCCGGCGCGGCGGGACGGCCGTGGCCGTTGCCGGCCCGCGCACCCGGCTCCGCCGCCTCGGGGCGCGAGAGGCCGAACAGCGTGCCCGGGATCGGCTGCACCCCGGCGCCGCTGGCCGCCATGGCGAATTCCAGGGCGCCGAACAGGTTGCCGGTGTCGGTGACCGCCACGGCCGGCATCGCCTCCGCCGCGCAGCGCTTGACCAGCTCCTTGACCTTGATCGCGCCTTCCAGGAGCGAATAGGCGGAGTGCACGCGCAGATGGACGAAATCGGCATGCGCCATGGCCGGAGCCTCGCGAGCGGCGGCGGAATCGAGTCGGCGGACGGGAAATCCTGGCAGGACCGTCGGCGGCCGACAGCCTGAACATATCGGGAATCCGCGATGCCGCCACGGCGCCGTGGGTCGCGTGGGCGAAGCGACCCCGACAAGGGTTACGGTAGGCCTTTCAATTCCCCGTCCATCGTCATCCCCGCTCTCACCCATCGTCATCCCCGCGAAAGCGGGGATCCATCGGCCCCAGCCTATGAACCCGGGTATTCCTCAGGTCTATCACGCCGTTGGCACCGCGTCCGCATGGATCCCCGCTTTCGCGGGGATGACGAACGAAATGAACGTAGGAGAGCCTACGCCGCCACCAAACGTCCGCCCTTCAGTTCCAGCACCCGGTCCATGCGACCGGCGAGGTCCGGGTTGTGGGTGGCGATCAGGGCCGAGGTTCCGGTCTCCCGGATCAGGCCCAGGAGCAGCTCGAAGACCGTGTCGGCGGTCTTCTGGTCGAGATTGCCGGTCGGTTCGTCGGCCAGCAGCAGCGAGGGGCGGTTGGCGAGCGCCCGGGCGATCGCCACGCG
This sequence comes from Azospirillaceae bacterium, assembly GCA_040220455.1. Taxonomy (GTDB): domain Bacteria; phylum Pseudomonadota; class Alphaproteobacteria; order DSM-16000; family Inquilinaceae; genus JAVJUS01. The sequence continues at coordinate 220,136 of JAVJUS010000094.1, read as the reverse complement.
CTGCTGCTCGCCGCCGGAGAGCTGGCCCGGGCGATGGTCCATGCGCTCGGCCAGGCCGACCAGGCCCAGCAGGTCCGCCGCCCGCTCGCGCGCCGCGCGGCGCCGCTCGCCGGCGATCATCTGCGGCAGGATGACGTTCTCGGCTGCGCTGAATTCCGGCAACAGGTGGTGGAACTGGTAGACGAAGCCGACCGCGCGGCGGCGCAGCGCGGTGCGGTCGGCGTCGCCGAGCCCCGTGCAGTCCGTGCCGTCGATCGCCACCCGGCCGGCGTCGGGCCGCTCCAGCAGGCCGGCGATCTGCAGCAGCGTCGACTTGCCCGCGCCGGACGGGCCGACCAGGGCCACCATCTCGCCGCGCGGCAGGGTCAGATCGGCCCCGGCCAGCACGTCCAGGCGCCGGCCGCCCTGCTCGAAGTGCCGCTCGACCGCGGCCAGCGCCAGGACGGCCGCCGATGTCGCCGCGCCGGTGCCGGTGCCGGCGGCGGGGGCCCGGGCGTCATTCATAGCGCAGCGCCTCCACCGGATCGAGGCGCGCGGCGCGCCAGGCGGGATAGATGGTCGAGGCGAAGCTGAGCCCCAGCGCCATGGCGACGACGGTGGCGATCTCGCCCCAGTCGACCTCGGCGGGGAGCTGGCTCAGGAAATAGATCTCGGCCGAGAACAGCTCGGTTCCGGTAAGGCTCTGAAGGCCCTGGCGCAGGGTCTCGATGTTCTCCGCGAAGGCGACGCCGAGCGCGAGGCCGGCCAGCGTGCCCACCACGCCGATCGAGGCGCCGGTCAGGAAGAAGATGCGCATCACCGTGGCGCGTGTCGCGCCCATGGTACGCAGGATGGCGATGTCGCGCCCCTTCTCCTTCACCAGCATGACCAGCCCGGCGATGATGTTGAAGGCGGCGACCAGGATGATCAGCGTCAGGATCAGGAACATCACGTTGCGTTCGACCTCCAGCGCGTTGAAAAAGCTGGAATTGGCCTGCTGCCAGTCGAACAGCCGCCCCCACCCCGCGACCTCCGGGCCGAGCACGGCGCGGGCCCGGTCCAGGCGCTCGGGATCCGCGACGAACACCTCCAGCGTCGTCACCGCCTCGGGCATGCGGTAGAAGACCTGGGCGGCCTCCAGCGGCATGTAGACGAAGGCGCTGTCGTATTCGAACATGCCCACATCGAAGATCGCCGCGATCTCGTAGTCGCGCATGCGGGGCACCGTGCCGAAGACGGTGGTGTTCCCTTCAGGCGAGATCAGCGTAATGCTGTCGCCCAGCCACAGCCCCAGCTTCTGCGCCATGCGGTAGCCGATCGCGACCACCTCGCGGCCGGCGAAGTTCTCCGCATCGTCGATCACCAGACCGTCGGCGATTGACGGGCGCGACAGCCAGTCCTCCGGCCGCACCCCGCGCACCGCCGCCCCCAGCGACGAGCCGCCGCCATCGACCAGCGCCTGGCCCTCGATCGAAGGATAGACCGCCGTGACGCCGTCGAGCCCGGCGAGCGTGTCGGCCCGCGCGGCATAGTCCTCCACCGGTCCGGAGACGCCGTAGACGCTGAGATGGCCGTTGAGGCCCAGCACGCGGGTGACGAGCTCGCTGCGAAAGCCGTTCATCACCGACATGACGATGATCAGCGTCGCCACGCCCAGCGCGATGCCGAGCAAGGAGAAGCCGGCGATGATCGAGATGAACCCCTCTCGCCGCCGGGCGCGCAGGTAGCGGAACGCGACGAGACGTTCGAAGGGGCTGAACATCGAGGAGCTCTTCCGCTGGCGGGTCGCACGGACGGGTGGATTGGCGGCGGCCAAGGAAAGCCGCCTTTGTGGCACCACAACGGCCGAGGCGCCCCGCCGGCTCCCGGCCGCGACGCGACCGGTCGTCTCAGCGACGGCCCGCGAGCCGGGCGATCACGTCGTCGACCGACAGCTCGACCCGCTCTCCGGTCGCCCGGTTCTTCAGTTCGACCTGCCCGGCCGCCACGCCGCGCGGCCCGACGACGACCTGCCAGGGCAGGCCGATCAGGTCCATGTCGGCGAACTTGGCGCCGGCGCGCTCGTCGCGATCGTCGTAGAGCGTCTCGACCCCCGCCTGCCAGAGCCGGGCGTAGAGGTCGTCGCAGGCCTTCGAGCACGCCTCGTCGGCGACCTTGAGATTGACCAGCCCGACGGTATAGGGCGCCACGGCCTCGGGCCAAACGATGCCGGCGTCGTCGTGGCTCGCCTCGATCACCGCGCCGACCAGCCGCGACACGCCGATGCCGTAGGAGCCCATGTGCACCGGCACCCGGCTGTCGTCGGGCAGCGTGACAAAGGCGCCCATCGGTTCGGAGTACTTGGTGCCGAAGTAGAAGATGTGCCCGACCTCGATGCCGCGGCGCTGGACCCGCTTGTCCGCCGGCACCTCGCGCTCGAAGACCTCGGGCTCGTGCAGCTCGTCGGTGCGGGCGTAGCGGCTCGTCCAGTAGTCGACGCGCGGCTGCAGGTCCGCCTCGTAGTCGACCGCTTCGGCCAGCGGATCGGTCTCGATGAAGTCAGAGTGGCAGAAGACTTCCGATTCGCCGGTATCGGCCAGGATGATGAACTCGTGGCTCAGATCGCCGCCGATCGGCCCCGTCTCCGCGCGCATCGGGATCGCCTTCAGGCCCATGCGGGCGAAGGTCTTGAGATACGACACGAAGAAGCGGTTGTAGGAGTGGCGCGCCGCCTCGGCGGAGACGTCGAAGCTGTAGGCGTCCTTCATCAGGAACTCGCGCCCGCGCATCACGCCGAATCGGGGCCGGATCTCGTCCCGGAACTTCCACTGGATATGGTAGAGAAGCTGCGGCAGCTCGCGGTAGCTGCGCACCGAGCCCCGGAAGATGTCGGTGATCAGCTCCTCGTTGGTGGGGCCGTAGAGCAGGTCGCGGTCGTGCCGGTCGCGGATGCGCAGCATCTCCTTGCCGTAGTCGTCGTAGCGCCCGCTCTCCCGCCACAGGTCGGCCGACTGGATGGTCGGCATCAGGACCTCCTGGCAGCCGGCGGCGTCCTGCTCCTCCCGGACGATCCGCTCGATCTTGGTCAGCACCCGCCAGCCCAGCGGCAGCCAGCTGTAGATCCCGGCGGAGGCCTGGCGGATCATGCCGGCGCGCAGCATCAGCCGGTGCGAGACGATCTCCGCCTCGGCGGGCGTCTCCTTGAGGGTGGGCAGCAGCAGGCGGGTCAGGCGCATGGCGCGGCAATCCGGCAATCGAGCGATCGGGCGGGCGGGCGGGCGGGCGCGCAGCGGCGCGCATCGCGGCGGCGGGAGACTAGGCAAGCGCCCCGCCCCTGTCCATCGCCGCGGTGGGCCGCACAGGGCCGTTGCGTTCGCGCCGCGCGTCCGTTCGGCGCGGCTCTTGCACGGCGAGCGCGCGCGGGGCGGCAGCGGATGGAGACTCCGGCCTGTCGCCGATGCTAAGACACCCGCCGAGGGTCGCCTCGGCGGGGACCCACGCCCCTCCTACCGACCGGATCATCGTGACCGACGCCGCCTCGACCGACAATCCCGGGACTCGTTCCGGCCAGGCCGGGCGGGCGGGCCCGCCGCGCCTCGCGCTCGCCGGCATCACCAAGCGCTTCCCCGGAACGCTGGCCAACGACTCGGTCGACCTCGACCTGGCGGCCGGCGAGATTCATGCCCTGCTGGGCGAGAACGGCGCGGGCAAGTCGACTCTGGTCAAGATCGTCTACGGCATCCTGGAGGCCGATGCCGGGAGCCTCCGCTGGGAAGGCGCGCCGGTGACGGTGGCGAGCCCGGCCGATGCCCGCCGATTGGGCATCGGCATGGTCTTTCAGCACTTCTCCCTGTTCGAGGCCTTCACCGTGGCCGAGAACATCGCCCTCGGCCTGGAGAGCGGGGAGAGCGTCGCGGCCATCACGCCGCGCATCCTCGAGGTGTCGGAGCGCTACGGCCTCGCCCTGCATCCCGACCGGCCGGTGCACACCCTGTCCGTCGGGGAGCGCCAGCGGGTGGAGATCGTGCGCTGCCTGCTCCAGGACCCCAAGCTGCTGATCATGGACGAGCCGACCTCGGTCCTGACGCCGCAGGAGGCGACACGCCTGTTCGAGACGCTGCGCCGGCTGGCCGAGGAAGGGCGCACGATCCTCTATATCAGCCACAAGCTGGAGGAGATCCGCGCCCTGTGCAGCCGGGCGACGGTGATGCGCGGCGGCCGGGTCGTCGCGGTCTGCGACCCGCGGCGGGAGACCGCCCACGGGCTGGCCGAGATGATGATCGGGCGCGAGCTGAGGATCCCGGAGCACAAGGCGCCGCCGGAGACGGGTGCGGCCCGGCTGGAAGTCCGCGGGCTGTCGGTCGAGCCCGATCACGCGCTGGGCACGCCGGTCCGCGACGCCTCGCTGGCCGTCCATGCGGGGGAGATCGTCGGCATCGCCGGCGTCGCCGGCAACGGGCAGGCCGAGCTTCTGGCCGCGTTGTCCGGCGAGGCCCGCGCGCCGGACGCCGGCATGATCCTGATCGACGGAACGCCGGTGGGCCGTTCCGGGCCGGAACGCCGCCGCGCGCTCGGCCTGTGCTACGTGCCGGAGGAGCGGCTGGGCCACGGCGCCGTGCCGACCATGACGCTGGCGGAGAACGCGATCCTCGGCGCCGCCCGGCGCGAGGGGCTGGCGCGCCACGGCTTCCTCCGCCTCGATCGGGCGCGGGACTTCGCCGGCGCGGTGATCGACCGCTTCAGGGTCGTCGCGCGCGGCCCCGACGCGCAGGCGCGCAGCCTGTCGGGCGGCAATCTCCAGCGCTTCATCGTCGGCCGGGAGGTCGCCCAGCGGCCGAGCCTTCTGCTCTGCGCCGCCCCCACCTGGGGCGTCGACGCCGGCGCCGCGGCCGCGATCCACCGCGCGCTGATCGAGCTCGCCAATGACGGCGTGGCGATCCTGGTCGTCAGCCAGGATCTGGACGAGCTCTTCGCGCTGGCCGACCGGATCGCCGTGCTCTTCGACGGCCGGCTGTCGGAGGCCTGCCCGCTCGCCGAGACGGATCTGGAGCGCATCGGCCTTCTGATGGGCGGCGCCGATCCCGACGCCGCCCGCGAGGCGCTGCACGTCGGCGAGGCCCCGGCGGGAGCCCGGCCATGAGCCCGCGCCTTGAGCCCCGCGGCGAGCCGAGCCGCCTGCTGACCTGGCTGTCGCCGGTGATCGCCGTCGCCGCGACGCTGGTCGCCGGCGCCGTGCTGTTCGCCCTCCTCGGCTTCGACCCCGCGCGCGCGCTGTGGTTGTTCTTCATCACGCCGGTCAGCACGGTCTACGGCCTGACCGAGCTGGGCGTGAAGGCGACGCCGCTGTGCCTGATCGCCGTCGGCCTGGCGCTCGGCTTCCGGGCCAATGTCTGGAACATCGGCGCGGAGGGCCAGCTCACCCTCGGCGCGGTCGCCGCCGGCGGGCTGGCGCTCGCCTTCTGGGGCGACGGCGGGTTCTGGCTCCTGCCCCTCATGGTGATCGGCGGCGCGGTCGGCGGCATGGTCTGGGGGGCGATCCCGGCCCTGCTCAGGACCCGCTTCAACGCAAACGAGATTCTCGTAAGTCTCATGCTGACTTACGTGGCGACCCTGATCCTGAGCTACCTGGTCCACGGGCCCTGGAAGGACCCGGACGGCTTCGCGTTTCCCGAGTCCCGGATGTTCGAGGACTCCGCCCGCCTGCCCGACCTGGTCCCGGGCTCGCGCCTGCATATCGGCGCGCTCTTCGCGCTCGCCGCCGTCGCCGGCGCCTGGGTGCTGATCGGGCGCACGCTGGTCGGCTTCGAGCTCAAGGTCGTGGGCACCGCGCCGCAGGCCGCGCGCTATGCCGGATTCAGCCATAACCGCATGATCTGGCTGACCTTCCTCATCACCGGCGCGCTCGCCGGCATCGCCGGCATGGCGGAAGTGTCGGGCCCGATCGGGCTGCTCCAGCCGCAGATCTCGCCCGGCTACGGCTTCACGGCGATCATCGTCGCCTTCCTGGGCCGACTGCACCCGGGCGGCATCCTGCTGGCGTCACTGCTGCTGGCGCTGTCCTATCTGGGCGGGGAGGCCGTGCAGATCGGCATGGGCCTGCCGCTGGCGGCGACCGGCGTGTTCCAGGGCATGCTGCTGTTCTTCCTGCTGGCCTCGGACATCCTGATCACCCACCGCGTGCGGCTCGGCCGTCGGCCCGCCGCCGCGCCGGCCGCGCCCCGCGCCGCGGCGCCGGAGGCCGGCGAATGATCGGCGTCGACACGCTCACCGCGATCCTGGTCTCGATGATCGTGGCCGCCACGCCGCTGATCTATGCCGGCATCGGCGAGCTGGTGGTCGAGAAGTCGGGCGTCCTGAACCTGGGTGTCGAGGGCATGATGCTCGTCGGCGCCGTCGCCGGGTTCGCCGTCGCCGCCACGACGGGCAGCGCGTTCCTGGCGATTCCCGTCGCCATGATGGCCGGCGCCGCGATGGCGCTCGTCTTCGGGGTGCTGACGCTGACCCTGTTGGCCAATCAGGTGGCCACAGGGCTGGCGCTGACGATCTTCGGCATCGGGCTGTCGAGTCTGATCGGCAAGGGCTATGTCGGCACGCCGCTCGACCGGCTGCCGCGCCTCGACCTGCCCGTGCTGAGCGACATCCCGCTGATCGGCCCGGTCCTTTTCGGCCACGACGCCCTGGTCTACCTGTCCGTGGCGACGGTGGCGGCGGTCGGCTGGTTCCTGTCGCGGACGCGGCCCGGCCTGGTCCTCCGGGCGATCGGCGACAACCACGACGCGGCGCACGCCATCGGCTACCCGGTGATCGCCGTGCGCTACGCGGCGGTCGCCTTCGGCGGCGCGATGAGCGGGCTGGGCGGCGCCTATCTCTCGCTCGCCTATTCCCCGATGTGGGCGGAGAACATGAGCGCCGGGCGCGGCTGGATCGCGCTGGCGCTGGTCGTCTTCGCGACCTGGCGGCCAGGCCGGCTGCTGGCTGGCGCCTATCTCTTCGGCGGCGTGACGATCGCCCAGCTCCATGTCCAGGGCGCCGGCATCGCGGTTCCGGCGCAGGTCATGTCCATGCTGCCCTACCTTGCGACGATCGTCGTGCTGGTCATCATCTCGCGGGATGCCGCGCGCATCCGGCTCAACGCCCCCGCGTGCCTCGGCAAGGTGTTCCAGGCCGACGCGTAGGGGCTAGACTGGCGGCGGCCGGCCCGGCAGCGGGCCGGTCCGCGGCCTCGGGCGAGACCCGGCGGCGCGACATCGCGCCGACGCGTTTCACGACAGGGAGACGAGAACTCATGGCGACACATGCCCCGACCCGTTCCGGTCCGATCCGACACGGCAAGCGACTGGCGGGCGCGCTGGCCACCGCGGCGGCGGTGGCGCTGGCGGCCGGCGGCGCGGCCGCGCAGCAGGATCAGGTCAAGGTCGGCTTCATCTATGTCGGCCCGGTCGGCGACCATGGCTGGACCTACCGCCACGATGTCGGCCGCCAGGATGTCGAGGAAGCCCTGGGCGACGCCGTCGAGACGAGCTATGTCGAGAGCGTCTCGGAGGGCGCCGACGCCGAGCGCGTCATCCGCCAGATGGCGCAGACCGGCCACGACCTGATCTTCACGACCTCCTTCGGCTTCATGAACCCCACCGTGCGGGTGGCCGAGGACTTCCCCGACGTGAAGTTCGAGCACGCCACCGGCTACAAGCGCGCCGACAATGTGGCGACCTACGCCGCGCGCTTCTACGAGGGGCGCTACGTGATCGGCAAGGTGGTCGGCCACATGACCGAGTCGAACCTGATCGGCTATATCGGCGCCTATCCGATCCCGGAGGTCATCCGCGGTATCAACGCCTTCACCCGCGGCATGCGCAGCGTCAATCCCGACGCCGAGGTCCGGGTGATCTGGGCGAATACCTGGTACGACCCCGGCAAGGAGGCTGATGCCGCCCGCGCGCTGATCGACCAGGGCGCCGACGTCATCCTGCAGCACACCGACAGCCCGGCCCCGGTGCAGGTCGCCCAGGAGCGCGGCGTCTACGCCATCGGCCAGGCGTCAGACATGGATCGCTTCGGCCCGGACGCGCATCTGACCGCGATCATCGACGACTGGAGCGGCTACTACATCGACCGGACCCAGGCGGTGCTCGACGGCACCTGGGAGTCCCAGGACACCTGGGGCGGCTTCGATTCCGGCATGGTCGTTCTGGCCGAATGGGATCCGGCGATCCCCGAGGACGTGGTCGCCGAGGCCGAGGCGACGCGCGAGGCGATCGAGTCGGGGGAGATGCATCCCTTCGACGGTCCGGTGATCAACCAGGCCGGCGAAGAGGTCATCCCGGCCGGCGAGACCCTGTCGGACGAGGATCTCCTGTCGATGGACTACTACGTCGAGGGCGTGCAGGGCTCCATCCCGCAGTAACCTTGGCGGGCGGTCTTGCGGCGCCGCAGCGACAGGCTGCGGCGCCGCGCCGCGCCCGAATCCCGGGCGCTTGGCGAGCTTCGGCAATTAATTCGTTACCGAGGTTTGCTGCACCGCGCAATGCGGCGCCCGATCTCTCGACGGCGGCGCAAGATTCTTGATGACTCGCGCGGGAGCGCTTTGCTAAAGTCCCCTAACGATCGGGACGACAAAGAAAAAAAGCCGCGCCGGAAACCGACGCGGCCTGAGTTTAGGGAGGAATCGCCACCAGGCGTCCGATCAAGGGGGTCAACCCCTCGACCGGTTTTCAGAATGGATCGGTTCAGTTGGTGAGGCAAGCCCAATCCGGGCCTGCCTCTCTTTTTTTGCCCAAAAATTTGATGTGCTGCCTATTCGGACGCCAATTGTGCAGCGATCGGCCGGATTTTGCACAGAGACTAGGCAACGCAGTGAGCTCGTCGAGCCGATCGAGCGCTCGACATCGCCTTATCGCGACAGGCACGGCGTCGCCGGGAACGCGAGTCCCTGCCGCGGTGCATCATGTTAGGATCGAAGCATTCCCGATCCCGGGCGGGCCTGCCATGTATGCCTTGTACTGGAACCCCACCGCCGCCTCCCTCGCGCCCATGGCGGTGCTGGAGGAGGTCGACGCCCCCTATCGCGCGATTCTCGTCGACACGGCCGCGGGCGATAATCCCGCCGAGGCGTGCCGGCACGAGCCTCTCCATGGCCGGGTGCCCGCCCTGGGCCTGCCTGACGGCCGATCGGTCTGCGAATCCGCGGGAATCGTGATCTACCTGGCCGACCGGCACGCTCCTGCCCGCCTCGGCCCGCCGCCGGATCATCCGGACCGGGCCGAGTACTACCAGTGGCTCCTCTACCTGGCGACGACCGTCTATCCGTCCTACGACCGCTTCTATCACGCGGAACGCTTCGTGGAGGAGCGCACGGACATTCCGAAGCTCCGCACCAATGTCCGCCGTCATCTGGCGGAGCAATGGGCGGTGGTCGAGCGGGCGCTGTCCGGGCGATGCTGGCTCGTGGGCGAGCGCTATTCGGTGGCCGACATCTATCTCGCCATGGTCGCCTCGTGGGACGACGACGCGGTGTTCGGCGACCGCTACCCCGCCATCGCCCGGACCACGGCGGCCGTGCGCCAGCGCCCCGCCGTGGCCCGCGCCTTCGCCCGCCATTCGGCCGGCGCCTGACGGCGCCTCACGCCGCCTGCATCCAGGGCGGCTCCAGGGCGGCGATGCGCGCGTGAACCGGGCAGGTCTCCTGGTGAGCACCGGGCAGGTAGCCCAGGCTCATCAGGAACTCGCCGACGATCTCGCCGCCGGTGAAGCGGAAGGTCTTGCGGAAGAGCTTGACCCAATCCGCCTTGTCCAGCGGATGGTGGGCGTCGAGCCACGCGGCGACGCCGCCGTGCTCGTCGCGCAGGCGCTGCAGGGTCCGGGCGTTGGCGATCGCCGCGTCGACCTTCAGGCGGTTGCGGATGATCGACGGATCGGCGAGCAGGCGTTCCCGATCGGCCTCGCCGAACGCCGCCACCGCGTCGATGTCGAAGCCGGCATAGGCGGCGCGGAAGCCCTCCCGCTTCTTCAGGATCGTCAGCCAGCTCAGCCCGGCCTGGTTGATCTCCAGGACCAGGCGCTCGAACAGCACGCTGTCGTCGCGCGACGGGAAACCGTACTCGGTGTCGTGATAGGGGCCGTGGACCGGATGGCCCGGCGCCGCCTCGCAATAGGTCATGGCCATCGGCGCGCCTCCCGCCCTGCCGCCAACCGCCCCTAGCGGGGCAGGCTCTCCGCCCAGTCACGGAAGGAGATCAGATCGGACTCGATGACGACGAAGATCACCAGCCAGATCACCGCCGTGATCGCCGTCGTCGCGAGGAACTTCGTCAGGAGGCGCGGGCGTGTCGGCGCCGACGGGGCGTGCCCCTCCTCGATGTCGACGGCATGGGCCTCGTCCTCGTGAAGGGAGCGCACGCCCCAGGGAAGCACGGCGAACAGCACCACCCACCAGGTGATCAGGAAGACGACGATCCCCGAGACGAGCCCCATGACGCGCGGTTCCCCTGCCCGCTCAGACCTGTTCCAGCTCGACCAGCGTGCCGCACAGGTCCTTGGGATGCAGGAAGACGACCGGCTTGCCGTGCGCGCCGATCTTCGGCTCCCCGTCGCCCAGGACCCGCAGGCCGTCGGCCACCAGCCGGTCGCGCGCCGCCGCGATGTCCGCGACCTCGTAGCAGATGTGATGGATCCCGCCGGCGGGGCTGCGCTCCAGGAAGGCGGCGATCGGCGAGCCTTCGCCCAACGGGTGCAGGAGCTCGATCTTGGTGTTCGGCAGCTCGACGAACACGGTCGTGACGCCGTGCTCGGGCAGGTCCTCCGGCTCGGACACCCGGGCCCCCAGGGAATCCCGATACAGAGCCGACGCCGCGGCCAGGTCCGGCACCGCGATCGCCACGTGATTGAGCCGGCCGATCATCGTCCCTCGCCTCCCTTCGCTTCACCGAACCTCGGCTGGCCCTCATCGCCGCGGGCGGTCCCGCCCCGGCCTCAGAGCCGGACGAGGTGGACCTCCGTCGCCGGACGCTTGCCGTGGAAGTCCTTCATGGCCCGGCGCACGGCGACGCGCGCCGCCTCGCGCACCGCGTCGTCGTCGACCAGACGGTCGGCGGACAGGCGCCCGACCTCCTTGCGGACCCGCTCGATGACGAGGCTGCGCGCCTCGTCGAGGGTCTCGCCCTCCTCGAGGCCCATCAGCGCGATCTGCGGGTCCCCCGCCAGCCGGCCCCGGCCGTCGAGGATCAGCGTCGCGACGGCGGCGCCATTCCAGATCATCCGGTGGCGTTCGCGCATCGTGTCGCCCTGGAGGTCGATCACCCGCTTGCCGTCGAGCGCCAGCCGCCCCGCCGGGACATAGCCCACGATGTCCGGCTCCCCCGGGGCGAGGCGGATCATCGTCCCGTCCTCCGGCACGATGGTGTCGGGTACCTGGCATTGCTCGGCCAGGTCGGCATGGGCCTCGAGGTGCCGGCGTTCGCCGTGCATGGGCACCGCGATGCGCGGACGCAGGAGCTGGTACATCTCGATCAGCTCGTCCCGGGCCGGGTGGCCGGAGACGTGGACCGGCGCGTCGCGCGGCGTGATCAGCTTGATCCCGAGGCCGACGAGGGCGTTGTGCACGCGGCCGATGGCCTTCTCGTTGCCCGGGATCTCGCGCGCGGAGTAGATGACCGTGTCGCCCTCCTCCAGCACGATGTGCGGATGGTCGTCGCGCGCGATCTTGGTCAGCGCCGCCCGCGGCTCGCCCTGGCTGCCGGTGCAGACCATCACGACCTTGTCGCGCGGCAGGAAGCCGGCGTCGTGCTCGCTGACGAAGGGCTCCGGCGGATTCAGGTAGCCCGTCTGGCGCGCCGCCTCGTGGATGCGCCAGAGCGATCGGCCGACCAGGGCGCAATGCCGGCCGTTGGCGTGCGCCGCCTCGGCGATCGACTGGAGCCGGGCGACGTTGCTGGCGAAACAGGTGACCGCGACCCGGTTCTCCTGCTCGCCGATCAGCCGGACCAGCGTGTCGCGGACATCGGCCTCCGAGCCGGAGGTGCCAGGCTCGAACACGTTGGTGCTGTCGCACACCAGCGCCAACACGCCCGCGTCGCCCAGGGCGCGGAGCCGCTCCACGTCCGCGGTCTCGCCGATCATCGGATCGGGATCGAGCTTCCAGTCGCCGGAATGCACCACCGTGCCATAGCGCGTGCGGATGGCGAGCGCGTTGGGCTCGGGCACGGAATGGGTCATCGAGACGAATTCGAGCGCGAAGGGACCGAGCTCGACGGACCCGCCGAGCGGCACCTCGCGGATCTCCACCCGGTCGCCGAAATCCGTGTCCCGCAGCTTCAGCCGCAGGAACGCCGCCGTGAAGGGCGTGGCGTAGACCGGGCAGCCGAGCCGTGGCCAGAGATAGGCCAGCGCGCCCAGGTGGTCCTCGTGGGCATGGGTCAGGACCAGCCCCTCGATCGCCTCGCTCCGCGCCTCGACGAAGCCCGGGTCGGGCAGGATCACGTCGATACCGGGGGTGGAATCGTCACCGAAAGCGATGCCGAAATCGACGATGAGCCACCGGCCATCGACTCCGTAGAGATAGAAGTTCATGCCGATCTCGCCCGTACCGCCGAGGGGCAGGAACCAGAGTCCCTCCTCGGCGCGGGCGCGAGCCGGCGCCTCGGCACCATGGCCGTTGATTGTGTTCATGTCGCCTTGTTGCGTTCGTAGATTTCGACCAGACCACGTTCGGTGATCTCGGGGTCGCTGTAGTCGATCATATCGGAGGCCTTGGCGAAAAGACCAGCCAGACCGCCCGTCGCGATCACCGTCATCGGGGCGCCGTACTCCTCCCGGATGCGGGTGACCAGCCCTTCGACGAGGCCGACATAGCCCCAGAAGATGCCGGATTTCATGGCCCCGACCGTGCCCTTGCCGATGACCGTGGGGGGCCGCTCGATCTCGACCCGGGGCAGCTTCGCCGCCGCCCGGTGCAGCGCTTCCAGCGCCGAACGCGGCCCCGGCGCGATGACGCCGCCGATATAGTGGCCCTCGTCATCGGCGACGTCGAAGGTCGTCGCGGTGCCGAAATCGACGACGATCAGCGGAAAGCGATAGCTGGCCCGGGCCGCGACGATGTTGACCAGCCGATCGACGCCGACCTCCTCCGGAAAATCGACCCGGGCCTCGACGCCGAGGTCGACCGTGCCGGGTCCGACGATCATCGGGTCGCAGCCGAAATGATCCCGGCAAAGCCGGATCAGGTCGTAGGTCGCCGGCGGCACGACGCTCGCCAGGATCGCCGCGTCCACGTCGCTCGGCCGGAGGCCGGCCAGAGACATGAGCTGGGTCAGCCAGACCGCGTACTCGTCGGCGGTGCGCTGGAGATCCGTTGAGACTCGCCATCCCTTGAGCTTCGTGCGTCCCTCATAGAGCGCGAAGACGATGTTCGTGTTGCCGGCGTCGATCGCGAGCAGCATGGCCGGTCGGGTTTCCTTGCCGTCGCTCCGGGTGCCGTCGCCGTCGCGCACCTCAGCCCGGGAACAGGGACAGCGCGGCGCGCGCGGCGGTATCGACGACCGGGCCGGGGAAGACGATGAAGAAGGTGGTGAAGACCCCGCTCGCCGCGATCACGGTCGCCATGTCGCGGCCGATCGGCCGGTCGAAGGCCTCCGTCGGCTCGTCGAAGAACATCAGCTTGACGATCCGGATGTAGTAGAAGCAGGCCACGACGCTGGTCAGCACGCCGACGACGGCGAGCACGTAGAGCCCGCTCTCGATCGCCGCCATGAAGACGTAGAGCTTGCCGAAGAACCCGGCCAGCGGCGGGATGCCGGCCATCGAGAACATGAAGATCGCCAGGACGACGGCCAGCATCGGGTTGCTGCGCGACAGCCCGGCCAGATCGTCGATCCCCTCCACCATCCGGCCGTTGATCCGCATCGTCAGGATGCAGGCGAAGGTGCCGATGTTCATGGCGAGATAGATCGCCATGTAGATCATCACGCCGCGCACCCCCTCGGGCGTGCCGGCGGCCAGCCCGACCAGCGCGTAGCCGATGTGCCCGATCGAGGAATAGGCCATCAGGCGCTTGATGTTGGTCTGGTTGATCGCCGCGAAGGCGCCGAGCGCCATCGACAGCAGCGAGGTCACCACGACGATCTGCTGCCACTGGGCCACCAGGTCGCCGAACGGCCCGACCATGACGCGCACGAAGAGCGCGACCGCCGCCACCTTCGGCGCCGCGGCGAAGAAGGCGGTCACGGAGGTCGGCGCGCCCTCGTAGACGTCGGGCGTCCACATGTGGAACGGCACCGCGGAGACCTTGAAGGCGAGCCCGGCGGCGACGAAGACGATGCCGACGATCAACCCGAGCGCCGGCGTCTCGTCGCCGGTGAAGGCCTCGGCCAGCAGCGTGAAGTCGGTCGTTCCGGCGAAGCCGTAGACCAGCGACGCGCCGTAGAGCAGCATGCCCGAGCTGAGCGCGCCCAGGACGAAGTATTTCAGCCCCGCCTCGGTCGAGCGCAGGGTGTCGCGCCGGAAGGCGGCGACCACGTAGAGCGAAAGGCTCTGCAGCTCCAGCCCGATATAGAGCGAGATCAGGTCGTTGGCGCTGATCATCATCAGCATGCCGAGCGTCGCGAAGACGAACAGCACCGGATACTCGAACCGCGCCATCTCCTCGCGCTCGATGTAGTCCTGGCTGATGATCAAGGCGAGCGCGGATCCCGCCAGCACCAGGAGCTTCATATAGAGCCCGAAAGCGTCGGCGACGAAGAGGCCGTTGAAGGTCACGACGCGCCCGTCGGTCACGGCGACCAGCAGGACGGCCGTCACCGCGAGCGCCGCGACGGCGAGCCAGGAGACCAGGCGCGTCGAGCGCTCGCCGGTGAACACGCCGATCATCAGCAGCGCCATGCCGGCGCAGGCCAGGAAGATTTCCGGCAGCGCCGGCGCGAGATCGGGGAACTCGCCGGTCATGGTCTATTCGTCCTCGTCGCCGCGGCCGGCCACGTCGATGCCGTCGATCGGCTCCGCCGACCGCTCGAGCGCGACCGTGTAATCGGTGATCAGCTTGTCGACCGAGGCATCCATCACGTTGATGAAGCTCGCCGGATAGATGCCCATCCACAACACCAGCGCGACCAGGGGCGCGAAGACCGCGATCTCGCGCGGGCTCAGGTCGAGCAGGCCCTTGAGGTCGTCCTTGGTCAGCTTGCCGAAGATGACCCGGCGGTAGAGCAGCAGCATGTAGGCAGCGCCCAGGATGACGCCGCTCGCCACCAGCAGCGCGACCCAGGTATCCGCCTGGAAGGCCCCCATGATGACCAGGAACTCCCCGACGAACCCGCTCGTCCCCGGCAGGCCGACCGAGGCCAGGGTGAAGACCATGAAGACCAGGGCGTAGCGCGGCATGTTGGCCACCAGACCGCCATAGCGCGCGATCTCGCGCGTGTGAAGCCGGTCGTAGACGACGCCGACGCACAGGAACAGCGCGGCCGAGACGATGCCGTGGCTCAGCATCTGGAAGATCGAGCCCTGCACGCCCTGGGTCGTCAGGGTGAACATGCCGACCGTCACGAAGCCCATATGCGCGATCGAGGAATAGGCGATCAGCTTCTTCATGTCCTGCTGGACCAGCGCCACCAGCGAGGTGTAGATCACCGCCACGATGCTCAGCGCGAAGATCAGCGGCGCGAAGAAGGCCGTCGCCTCCGGCAGCATCGGGATCGAGAAGCGCAGGAACCCGTAGCCGCCCATCTTGAGCAGCACGCCCGCCAGGATCACCGAGCCGGCGGTCGGCGCCTCGACATGCGCGTCCGGCAACCAGGTGTGCACCGGCCACATCGGGATCTTGACGGCGAAGCTGGCGAACAGGGCGAGCCACAGCCAGCGCTGGGTCGCATAGGCGAACTCGGTCTCGAGCAGGGTCGGGATGTCGGTGGTGCCGGCCTGGAGATACATCGCCAGCAGCGCCAGCAGCATCAGGACCGAGCCGGTCAGCGTGAACAGGAAGAACTTGAACGCCGCGTAGATCTTGCGCGCGCTGCCGCCCCAGACGCCGATGATCAGGAACATCGGGATCAGCACGCCCTCGAAGAAAACGTAGAAGAGGACGTAGTCGAGCGCGCAGAACATGCCGACCATCATCGTCTCGAGGACGAGGAAGGCGATCATGTATTCCTTGACGCGGGTCTTGATCGCCTCCCAGCTCGCCAGGATGCAGATCGGCATCAACAGGGTCGACAGCAGGACGAACATCATCGAGATGCCGTCGACGCCCATGTGATAGTTGATGTTGAACGCCGGGAACCAGGCCACGCGCTCGACGAACTGGAAGTCCGCCGTGCCGCGGTCGAATCCGAACCAGACGAAGAGTGACAGCAGGAAGGTGATCAGCGTCGTCCACAGCGCCATGTAGCGGGCGTTGCGGGCCACCACTTCCGGCGCGCCGCGGGCGAACAGGAAGATGAACGCGGCGCCGGCGAGCGGCAGGAACGTGATCAGGGACAGGATCGGCCAGGACATCGCGCCGCGCCCTCACTCGCCAACGCTGTAGAGGTACCACGACACCAGCACCACGACGCCGATCAGCATCGCGAAGGCGTAGTGGTAGACGTAGCCGGTCTGCAGACGGCCGGCCCGACGCGCGATACCACGCGCGGTGCGCGCCAGGCCGTCGGGACCCAGACCGTCGATCACCGCCATGTCGCCGCCCTTCCAGAGCCCGTTGCCCCAGGCGAACGCCGTGCGCACGAAGATCGCATTGTAGATCTCGTCGAAGTACCACTTGCGGAAGAAGAGCCGGTTGATCGGGGCGAACGCCGTCGTGACGACCGCGGGCAGTCCCGGCCGGCGGATGTAGAACAGCCAGGCGAGCCCGATGCCCGACAGCGCCATGACCAGCGGCAGCAGCTTGACCCAGAGCGGCACGTGGTGCGCGGCCTCGATCGGGTCGGTGCCGGGCAGGACGAAGATCGACTCGCCCCAGAACGCCTCGCGGCCATGATCGACGAAGGCGTCGTAGGCGATGATGCCGGCGAAGATCGACCCCGCGGCCAGGACCACCAGCGGGCCCAGCATGACCCACGGGCTCTCGTGGACATGAGCCATGACCTTCTCGTCCGCCCGCGGCTTGCCGTGGAAGGTCAGGAACAGGAGCCGCCAGCTGTAGAAGGCCGTCATGATCGCCGCGGCGATGCCGAGCCAGAACGCGAGTTGCCCGAACCACGTATGGTCGCCGAACGCCGCCTCCAGGACGATGTCCTTGGAATAGAAGCCGGCCATGCCGAAGACATAGGGGATGCCGACGCCGGCCAGCGCCAGGCTGCCGATCCACATGAAGGCGTAGGTATACGGGATCTGGCGCCAGATGCCGCCCATGCGGCGCATGTCCTGCTCGTCCGACATGGCGTGGATGACCGAGCCGGCGCCCAGGAACAGCAGCGCCTTGAAGAAGGCGTGGGTCATGAGGTGGAAGATCGCCGCCGAATAGGCCGACACGCCCGCGGCGAAGACCATGTAGCCGAGCTGGCTCATGGTCGAGTAGGCGATCACCCGCTTGATGTCGAACTGGGTCAGGCCGATCGTCGCCGCGACGAAGGCGGTCAGCGCGCCGATCACCGCGACGAAGGCGAGCGCGCCCGGCGCGTATTCGAGCATCGGCGACAGCCGCGCCAGCATGAACACGCCGGCCGTCACCATGGTCGCCGCGTGGATCAGGGCGGAGACCGGCGTCGGGCCTTCCATGGCGTCGGGCAGCCAGGTGTGCAGGCCGAGCTGGGCCGATTTGCCCATGGCGCCGATGAACAGCAGGATCGAGGCCGTCGTCAGCGCGTCGACCTGCATCCCCAGGAATCCGAAGGTCGTTCCCGCGATCTCCGGCGCCCGCTCGAAGATCGCGTCGAACTGAACCGTGTCGAACAGGAAGAAGACCGCCGCGATGCCGAGCACGAAGCCGAAATCGCCGACCCGGTTGACCAGGAAGGCCTTGATCGCCGCGCCATTGGCCGACGGCCGCTCGTACCAGAAGCCGATCAGCAGGTAGGAGGCGAGGCCGACGCCCTCCCAGCCGAAGAAGAGCTGCACCAGGTTGTCCGCCGTCACCAGCATCAGCATGGCGAAGGTGAACAGGCTCAGATACGCGAAGAACCGGGCCCGGTGCGGATCGTGGTGCATGTAGCCGATGGAGTAGACATGCACCATCGCGGACACGCCGTTGACCACGAGCAGCATCACTACGGTCAGCGTGTCCAGGCGCAGCGCCCAGGAGGCTTCGAGCGCGCCGCTGTCCAGCCAGGTGAACAGCTCGACCGTGCGCGGATCGCCGCCGACCGCGACCTGGAAGAACAGGATGATCGAGAACAGCAGCGCCAGCCCCATGGCCCCGACGGTCACGGCCATGGCCGGCTTGTCCCCGATCGCGCGGCCGAACAGGCCGGCGACGAGCGCGCCCAGCAACGGCAGGAAGATCGCGGCGACTTCCATGGCGGCCGCCCTACCCTTTCATCATGTTGATGTCGGCGACCGCGATAGAGCCGCGGTTGCGGAAGTAGACGACCAGGATCGCGAGCCCGATCGCGGCCTCCGCCGCCGCGACGGTCAGCACGAACATCGCGAAGATCTGCCCGACCAGGTCGTTCAGCGCGGTCGAGAACGCCACCAGGTTGATGTTGACCGCGAGCAGCATGAGCTCGATCGACATCAGGATGATGATGACGTTCTTGCGGTTCAGGAAGATGCCGAAGATGCCGAGCGTGAACAGCACGGCCGCGACGACGAGATAGTGTTCGAGCCCGATGGCCATCGCTCAGATCCCCGTGCCCTTCTCCACGCTGCGCACCTGCACCACCGCCTCGCGCGTCCGGTAGACCTGCTCGGAGATGCGCTGCTTGCGCACCCCGGCGCGCTGGCGCAGCGTCAGGACGATCGCGCCGATCATCGCGACCAGCAGGATCAGCCCGGAGGCCTGGAACAGATAGACGTAGTCGGTGTAGAGCAGCCGGCCGAGCGCCTCGGTATTCGTCGCGTCCGCCGCCGCCGGGACCGGCGCGCGGGCCCGGAACTCGACATCCGGGGAGACCGCCCAGGCGCCCAACACGAAGAACAGCTCGACCAGCAGGATCACTCCGATCAGCCCGCCGATCGGCAAATATTGAAGAAACCCGGACTTCAATTCCGCGAAGTTGATGTCGAGCATCATCACGACGAACAGGAACAGCACCGCGACCGCGCCGACATAGACGACGACCAGGATCATCGCCAGGAACTCCGCCCCCATCAGCACGAACAGGGCGGCGGAATTGAAGAAGGCGAGGATCAGGAACAGCACCGAATGGACGGGGTTGCGCGCCGAGATCACCATGACGCCCGAGGCGATGGTGATGAAGGCGAAGAGGTAGAAGGCGAGCGTGCTGACGATCATCCCGTCTCTCCCGAGGACCGGGCGGGCGGCGGCGGTGGAGCACCGTCGGACGCGCGGGGCCGGGGCGACCCCGGATCGGAGGGGACCCGCCGCGCGGGTCCCGGAAGTGCGACGGCGCCCCGGATTCGTCCCGAACCCCGAGGCGCCGCTGGTGTCGCGGCGACCCCGCCCGGCCGACGGCCGCCGGAGTCGCCGTGCTTTTTAGCGGTACGGCGCATCCGCCGCAATGTTCGCGGCAAGCTGCGCCTCCCAACGGTCGCCGTTCTCGAGGAGCTGCTCCTTGTTGTAGAAGAGCTCTTCACGCGTCTCGGTGGCGAACTCGAAGTTGGGGCCCTCGACGATGGCATCCACCGGGCAGGCCTCCTGGCAGAAGCCGCAATAAATGCACTTCGTCATGTCGATGTCGTAGCGCGTCGTCCGGCGGCTGCCGTCCTCGCGCGGCTCGGCCTCGATGGTGATGGCCAGCGCCGGGCAGATCGCCTCGCAGAGTTTGCAGGCGATGCACCGCTCCTCCCCGTTCGGGTAGCGGCGCAGCGCGTGCTCGCCCCGGAAGCGGGGGCTCAGCGGGCCCTTCTCGTAGGGATAGTTGAGCGTGACCTTCGGCTTGAACATGTAGCGGAAGGTCAGCGCCATGCCGGACAGCAGCTCGCTCAGGAGCAGGCTGCGCGACGTGCGTTCGACGAAGCTCATCGGCTCCTACCTCCGGGCGCGGCGGGCGCGCCCCGATCATCATCCACGGCGTTCCGGGACCGGCGTGGCGCGCGGCTCACGGCGTCCACCCGAAGGTGACGACGACACCGGCTGTCAGCACCACCCAGAACAGCGAGAACGGCAAGAAAACCTTCCAGCCCAGCCGCATGAGCTGGTCGTAGCGGAAGCGTGGCATGGTCGCCCGGACCCAGATGAAGACGAACAGGATCAGCGCCACCTTGAGCGCGAACCAGATCGGCCCCGGAATCCAGGTCAGCGGCGGGATCGACAGCGGCGGCATCCATCCCCCGAGAAAGAGGACCGTGGTCATGCCGCTCATCAGGATCATGTTGGCGTACTCGCCGAGAAAGAACAGCGCGTACGTCATCGACGAGTACTCGACCATGTACCCGCCGGTCAGCTCCGACTCGCCCTCGGGCAGGTCGAAGGGCGCGCGGTTGGTCTCCGCCAGCGCCGAGATGAAGAAGATCACGAACATCGGGAAGAGCGGGATGAAGAACCACAGCCCCTCCTGCGCGCGCACGATGTCCGACAGGTTGAGCGACCCGACGCAGATCAGCACCGTCACGATGACGAAGCCGATCGACACCTCGTAGGACACCATCTGCGCGGCCGAGCGCATGGCGCCGAGGAACGCGTATTTCGAGTTCGACGCCCACCCCGCCATGATGATGCCGTAGACGCCGAGCGAGGAGATCGCGAACAGGTAGAGGATGCCGACATTGATGTCGGCCAGCACCAGCCCCTCGCCGAACGGGATCACCGCCCAGGCGACGAGGCTGAGCAGGAAGGTCAGCATCGGCGCGAACAGGAAGACGACCCGGCTCGCCCCCGACGGGATGATCGTCTCCTTCGACAGGAGCTTCAGCCCGTCGGCGATCGGCTGCAGCAGGCCGAAGGGACCGACCGTCATCGGCCCCTGGCGCAGCTGCATCGCCGCCAGGATCTTGCGCTCGGCGTAGGTGAGATACGCCACCGCCCCGACCAGGGGCACGATGATGGCGACGATCTGCAGCACGATGAGGATCGTCGGCCAGGCGTATCCGCTCCAGAAGCCGGTCATGGTCTCGCCTCGTGGTCCCCGCTCCGGGTCTCGGCCGGCGCCTCGCCCGCGCCGCGCCGCCGCTGCCGCCGCGTGCCGAAGCCTCTCATTCGGCCGCCGCCGGGGCGGCCGGGGCCTCGATCTCCTCGATGCATTTCGCCATCGTCGTCGAGGCGCGGCTGATGGGGCAGGTCATATAAAACGTTCCGACCGGCGTGTCGAACGGCGCGTCGCCCATCGG
The DNA here is from genome assembly GCA_040220455.1 of Azospirillaceae bacterium. GTDB lineage: Bacteria > Pseudomonadota > Alphaproteobacteria > DSM-16000 > Inquilinaceae > JAVJUS01. The sequence goes on along the minus strand of JAVJUS010000094.1, from coordinate 198,806 downwards.
CCCGTCCGAGCCGAAGGCGCCCCACTCCTCCTCGAAGAGCTGGTCGATATCGGCGAAGCGCGGATTGACCTCGACCATCCGGCGCCGCAGGTCCTGCAGCGTGTCGTAGGGCAGCGCCCGGCCCAGCCGCTCCGACAGCGCCCGCGGGATCTTCCAGTCCTCGCGCGCGTCGCCCGGCGGGAAGACCGCGAACCGGGCGAGTTGCACCCGCCCCTCGGTATTGACGTAGGTCGCGTTCTTTTCCGTATAGGCCGCGCCCGGCAGGATCACGTCCGCCCGGTGGGCGCCGCGGTCCCCGTGATGACCCTGATAGACCACGAAGGCCTTGCCCAGCCGGCTCGTGTCGATCTCGTCGGCGCCCAGCAGCCAGACGAACTCGATCTCGCCGGCCTCGGCGCCCGCCAGGATGCCGGGCACGTCCCGACCACCCTCCTGCGGCACGAAGCCGGCGTCGAGGCCGCCGACCCGCCCGGCCGCGGTGTGCAGCACGTTGAAGCCGTTCCAGTCCTGCCGGACCATGCCATAGGTCTCGGCGAGCCTGCGGCAGGCGCCGAGCACCGCCGCCCCGTCCTCGCGCGCCAGCGCGCCCTGCCCGACCACGACCATCGGCCGCTCGGCCTTTTTCAGGACATCCGCGAAGGAATGGGTACCGTCGAGCACCTCGCGCAGGGTCTGCGGGCCGGCGCCCAGATACTCGGCCTTGTAGTTGAGGTCGTGGTCCGGCCCGATCACGCCCACCCGCAGCGGCCCCTTGGCCGCCAGGTCGAGCCAGCGCTTGCGGATTCGCGCGTTGAGGATCGCGGCCTCGCGCCGCGGATTCGTGCCGACCAGCAGGATCGCGTCCGCCTGCTCGATCCCCGCGATGCCGGTGTTGAAGACGTAGCCGGCGCGCACCGACGGGTCGAGTCGGGCGCCGTCCTGGCGGCAATCCAGATGCGGCGAGCCGGCGCCCGTCATCAGGTCCTTGAGCGCGACCATCGACTCGACGTCGCATTGGTCGCCCGCGATGGCCGCCATGCGATCGCCGGTGGTGGCGTTCATCCGCTCGGCGATCGCCGCCAGCGCCTCGTCCCAGCGCGCCGGCTTCAGCTTGCCGTCGGCGCCGCGGAGATAGGGCCGGTCGAGCCGCTGGCGCTTGAGCCCGTCATAGACGAAACGCGTCTTGTCGGAGATCCACTCCTCGTTCACGTCCTCGTGCAGGCGCGGCAGGATGCGCATCACCTCGCCGCCCCGGGCATCGACGCGGATGTTCGAGCCCACCGCGTCCATGACGTCGACCGACTCGGTCTTGCGCAGCTCCCACGGCCGCGCCGCGAAGGCGTAGGGCTTGGAGGTCAGCGCGCCGACCGGGCAGATGTCGATCATGTTGCCCGACAGCTCGCTGGAGATCGCCTTCTCGACATAGGTGCCGATCTCCAGGTGCTCGCCCCGGCCGGTGGCGCCGAGCTCGGGCACGCCGGCGATCTCGTCGGCGAAGCGCACGCAGCGGGTGCAGTGGATGCACCGGGTCATGAACGTCTTGATCAGCGGGCCCAGATACTTCTCCTTGACCGCGCGCTTGCTCTCCTGGAAGCGGCTGCGGTCGAAGCCGTAGGCCATCGCCTGGTCCTGCAGGTCGCACTCCCCGCCCTGGTCGCAGATCGGGCAGTCGAGGGGGTGGTTGATCAGCAGGAACTCCATCACCCCCTTGCGAGCCTTGTGCACCAGCTCGGAATTGGTGCGGATCACCATGCCGTCCCCGCAGGGCATGGCGCAGGAGGCGATCGGCTTGGGCGAGCGCTCCATCTCCACCAGACACATGCGGCAGTTCGCCGGCACGCTCAGCCGGTCGTGGTAGCAGAAGCGCGGGATCTCGATGCCGAGCTGCTCGCAGGCCTGCAGGACGGACGTCCCCGGCTCGACCTCGATCTCGGTCCCGTCGATCGTCAGCTTGGGCATCGGATGAGTCCCCGATCGCGTGTCGTGTCGTCCCTCGGCAAAGCCGCCGTCGTCGTCGCCGTCGTCGTCGCGGCCCCGCTCACTCCGCCGCCACCCGGCCGGCGTGGGCGCGGTCCCGGTACTGGCGGATGCGGGCCTCCATCTCCGGGCGGAAGTGCCGGATCAGGCCCTGGATCGGCCAGGCGGAGGCATCGCCATGGGCGCAGATCGTGTGGCCCTCGATCTCCTTGGTGACCTCGAGGAGCGTGTCGATCTCCTCGGCCGTCGCGTTGCCCTTGACCATCCGCTTCATGACGCGCCACAGCCAGCCGGTGCCCTCGCGGCACGGCGTGCACTGGCCGCAGCTCTCGTGCATGTAGAAGTAGCTCAGCCGCGCGATCGCGTAGATCACATCGGTCTTCTTGTCCATGACGATCACGCCGGCGGTGCCGAGGCCCGACTTCACCTCCTTGAGGCTGTCGAAGTCCATCAGCACCGTGTCGCAGATGTCCTTGGGCAGGATCGGCGTCGAGGAGCCGCCCGGGATCACGGCCTTGAGATTGTCCCAGCCGCCGCGCACGCCGCCGGCGTGCTTGTCGATCAGCTCCTTGAGCGGGATGCCCAGCTCCTCCTCGACATTGCAGGGCTGGTTCACGTGGCCGGAGATGCAGAAGACCTTGCTGCCGGTGTTCTTCGGCCGGCCCAGATTGCCGAACCAGTCCGACCCGCGGCGCAGGATCTCGGGCACCACGGCGATGGTCTCGACGTTGTTGACCGTCGTCGGGCGGCCCCAGGCGCCGGCCTGCGCCGGGAAGGGCGGCTTGTTGCGCGGCTGGCCCTTCTTGCCCTCCAGGCTCTCCAGCAGGGCCGTCTCCTCGCCGCAGATATAGGCGCCGGCGCCCCGGTGGAGATAAAGGTCGAAGTCCCAGCCCGAGCCGCAGGCGTTCTTGCCGATCAGCCCGGCCTCGTAGGCCTGGTCGATCGCGCGCTGGATCTCCGAGGCCTCGTTGTAGAACTCGCCGCGGATATAGATGTAGCAGGCATGCGCGCCCATCGCGAAGGACGACACCAGCGCGCCCTCGACCAGCCGGTGCGGGTCGTAGCGCATGATGTCCCGGTCCTTGCAGGTCCCGGGCTCGGACTCGTCGGCGTTGATGACCAGGTAGTTCGGCCGCTCGGGCGTCGGCTCCTTGGGCATGAAGGACCATTTCATGCCGGTCGGGAAGCCGGCGCCGCCGCGCCCGCGCAGGCCGGAGGCCTTGACCTCCTCGACGATCGCCTCGCGCCCCTTCTCGATCAGGGCCTTGGTGTCCGACCAGACGCCGCGCTTGCGCGACGCCTCCAGGCCCCAGTCGTCCCAGCCGTACAGGTTGGTGAAGATGCGGTCTTCGTCGCGCAGCATCGCGCTACTCCTTGGCCCCGGTGCCGGTGCCGGCCGACTTGGCGACCGGCGCGGGCGCCCGGTCGAGCATGGTGGTCGCGCCAGCCAGCGCCTCCGAGCCGCGCCGGCCGATCTGCGAGCCGATCCTTGGCGTCTCGCCGCGCTTCAACGCCTCCATCAGCGCCTTGGCGCGGTCGTAGTCCAGGTCTTCGTAGTAGTCGTCGTTGACCTGGACCATCGGCGCGTTGACGCAGGCGCCCAGGCATTCGACCTCGACGACGGTGAATTCCCCGTCCTGGGAACTCTCGCCCGAGCCGGCGCCGGTCGCCTCCTTGATGGCGCGCAGCACGTCGTCCGAGCCGCACAGCCAGCACGGCGTCGTCGTGCAGACCTGGACCAGGTGGCGGCCGACCGGCGCGGTGTTGAACATCGTGTAGAAGGTCGCGACCTCGTAGGCCCGGATACGCGGGATTTCCAGCAGGTCCGCGACATGGTCCATCGCCGCCCGCGGCAGCCAGTTGCCGTGCTGACGCTGGGCGAGATCGAGCAACGGAAGCAGCGCGCTCTGCTGCTTGCCCTCCGGATAGCGCGCGATGATCCGGTCGGCCAGCGCGCGGTTCTCCTCGGTGAAGGCGAAGCTCTCGGGCTGGGCGACGTCGGCGCCGGCGCCGTGGCTCATCGGTCGATCTCCCCGAAAACGACGTCCATGGATCCGATGATCGCCACCGTGTCGGCCAGCATGTGGCCGCGCGACTGGAAGTCCAGCCCCTGCAGATGGGCGAAGCCCGGCGCCCGGATCCGGCAGCGATAGGGCTTGTTCGTCCCGTCGGAGACCAGATAGACGCCGAATTCGCCCTTCGGCGCCTCGACCGCCGCGTAGGCCTCGCCCGCCGGCACGTGGTAGCCCTCGGTATAGAGCTTGAAGTGATGGATCAAGGCCTCCATCGACCGCTTCATCTCGGCGCGCGGCGGCGGCGCGATCTTGCGGTCGTCGACCTTGACCGGCCCGTCCTTGGGCATCTCCTTCAGGCACTGGCGGATGATCTTGAGCGACTGGCGCATCTCCTCGACCCGGACCAGGTAGCGGGCGTAGCAATCGCCCGTCAGACCGACCGGGACGTCGAAGTCCATGCGGTCGTAGACCTCGTAGGGCTGGGCCTTGCGCAGGTCCCAGGCCACGTTGGAGGCGCGCAGCATCGGCCCGGTGAAGCCCCAGGCCATCGCCTCTTCCGCCGAGACGATCCCGATATCCACCGTGCGCTGCTTGAAGACCCTGTTCTCGCTGAGCAGGTCCTCGATGTCGTCGATGAACTTCTGGAAGGTCTCGGTGTATTCCCAGATATCGTCGGCCAGACCGGCCGGCATGTCCTGGTGCACGCCGCCCGGTCGGAAATAGGCCGAGTGCAGGCGCGCGCCCGACACCCGCTCGTAGAACTCCATCAACACCTCCCGCTCCTCGAAGCCCCAGAGCGGCGGCGTGATCGCCCCGACGTCGAGCGCGAAGGTCGTCAGGTTGAGCAGGTGGTTGAGAATGCGGGTGATCTCGCTGAACAGCACCCGGATGTACTGCCCGCGCTCGGGCACCTGCAGGCCGAGCAGCTTCTCCACCGCCAGCGCATAGCCGTGCTCCTGGTTCATCGGCGAGACATAGTCCAGCCGGTCGAAATAGGGCACGGCCTGCAGATAGGTCTTGTACTCGATCAGCTTCTCGGTGCCGCGGTGGAGCAGGCCGATATGCGGATCGGCGCGCTCGACCACCTCGCCGTCCATCTCGAGCACGAGGCGCAGAACGCCGTGGGCCGCCGGATGCTGCGGCCCGAAATTCATCGTGAACGGCTTGATCGCTTGCTCGGCCATCTATCGTCCTCGTCCAGCCCGGGATCGCGGCGCGGCCCGGGCACCGCGGGTGGAACCTGCGTCGGTGGCGGGCGGCGGCAGTGGGGGCGCGTCGGCCCTCGGCCGCGCCGGCCCGGCCCGTCAGCCCTTGTCGCCGGCCTCGGCCTCCGATTCCGCCTTCTCGTCCCCGGGCAGGAGCGGCGTCATGCCTTCCCACGGGCTCAGGAACTCGAAGGTCCGGAAATCCTGGGTCAGCTTCACCGGCTCGTAGACGACGCGCTTGAGCTCCTCGTCGTAGCGCACCTCGACATAGCCGGTCAGCGGGAAGTCCTTGCGCAGCGGATGCCCCTCGAAGCCGTAGTCGGTCATGATCCGGCGCAGATCCGGATTGTCGGCGAAGAACACGCCGTACATGTCCCAGACCTCGCGCTCGTACCAGGTCGCGTTCGGGAACACGCCCGCCGCCGACGGCACGGGCGTGTCCTCGTCCGTCGGCGTCTTCACCCGGATGCGCTGGTTCTGCTTGAGGCTCAGCAGGTGGTAGACGACCTCGAATCGCTGCTCGCGATCGGGATAATCGGCCGCGGTGATGTCGACCAGCATGGCGAACTGGCACGCCGCGTCATCGCGCAGATAGGTCAGCGCCTTGGCAATCGCGCCGGAGCGGACGGTGACCGTCAGCTCGCCGAGGCGGATTTCCGTCGCGTCGACATCGGACCCGAGCGCCTGCGCGATCGTCTCGCCCAACTCGGTCAGGGCCTGGATGGACATCGGGGGCTCCCCGTCGTCGGTGGGAGGGATCGGGGCACGGGCCGGCCCGGCCGCGCCAGGGTCGGCCCCGGCGCGCCGCGCCTTACCGCGAGAAGCGGCGGCCGCGCCGGATCTTCTTCTGCAGCTGCATCACGCCGTAGACCAGCGCCTCCGCCGTCGGCGGGCAGCCCGGCACGTAGATGTCCACCGGCACGATGCGGTCGCAGCCGCGCACCACCGAGTAGGAGTAGTGGTAGTAGCCGCCGCCGTTGGCGCAGGAGCCCATGGAGATGACCCAGCGCGGCTCCGGCATCTGGTCGTAGACCTTGCGCAGGGCTGGCGCCATCTTGTTGGTCAGCGTGCCGGCGACGATCATCACGTCGGACTGGCGCGGGCTGGGCCGCGGGATCACGCCCATGCGGTCCAGGTCGTAGCGCGCCATATAGGCGTGGATCATCTCCACCGCGCAGCAGGCGAGGCCGAAGGTCATCGGCCACAGCGACCCTGTGCGCGCCCAGTCGAGCAGGGAATCGAGGCGGGTGACCAGGAAGCCCTTGTCCTGGAGCTCGGCCCCGGCCTTGGCGATGACGGCGTCCTGCTCGGGCCCCGGCGGGATCGGCGCGTCGACGGCCCCCGGCGTCGGGTGGGCAGTCTTCTCGCTCACTCCCATTCCAGTGCTCCCTTCTTCCACTCGTAGATGAAACCGATGGTCAGGATGCCCAGAAACACCACCATCGACCAGAAGCCGAACATCCCGATATCGCCCAGGGCGGTCGCCCAGGGGAACAGGAACGCCACCTCGAGATCGAAAATGATGAACAGGATGGCCACCAGGTAGAAGCGCACATCGAAGCGCGAGCGGGCGTCGTCGAAGGCGTCGAACCCGCATTCGTAGGCCGACAGCTTCTCGCTGTCCGGATTCTGCCGACCGACGACGAGCGAGGCCCCGACCGCCGCGACGGCCAGGAAGATCGCGATTCCGAGGAAGATCAGGATCGGCAGGTATTCGGCCAGGAGCGACTGGCTCATGAGTGCCCTCGCGTGCGCCGGGTGCCGGCCCCTTGCCCGCGCGCGGTTCGAAAAGGCATTCCGAACAGGAGCTCGGGCGTGCACCCCATGACTTTGAATCGCCGCATATATAGGCCCCGTGAGCCGCGCTGGGAAGCCGTTTTCGGGCGGCGTCTCGCCGCGCCGGCCGCGACCTCGCCACACCGCGCGGGACCGGGTGAGGCCGACGCGCCGCACGACAGGCCCACGCGCCGTCGCTCGGCCGACATCGCGGGTCGCCCGATGGCCGGACCTTCCACCCGGACGACGACACCGACGCCGAACCGGCGCGCCCGAAACGATCCATCCCGTCCGAACGACCGTCGCAACGACGTCGCTGCGGATCGACAGCGGTCCGCTGGATCACGAATGTCGAAGGAGAGAAGTGTGGCGCGAGTGACCGGACTTGAACCGGCGACCTCTGGCGTGACAGGCCAGCGCTCTAACCAACTGAGCTACACCCGCGCGGGGCGACGACAATCACCGTCGCGGGCGCCTGAGATAGAGGGTCGCCCCCCGGCTGTCAAGCGCCGCGGATCACCCTGTTTCGGTAACACGTCATCAGTCCGGATTTCGTAGCACGTGATCTGTCCGGTTTTAGAACCGCCCTGGATGAAGAGGGGGCGGCGATGGACCGGGCGGAGGTGTTGCAAGAGGTACGACAGATGCGGTTCGAGGAGATCTACGAGCGCCATCGCGCCAAGGGCCTGAGCGCCGGAGAGGCGTCGGAATGGCTCGGTGTTTCGGAGCGGACGTTCCGTCGCTGGCGGGGGCGGTACGAGGCCGAGGGGGCAGCCGGCCTGTTGGACCGGCGTCTGGGCAAGATCAGCCCCACCGGGTGCCGGCGGACGAGGTCGAGCGCATTGCAGCCCTTTACGAACAGCGCTACTCGGGCTAGACGGTCAAGCACTTCCACGAGCGGGCGACGGATCGGCACGGCCTGGGCCACAGCTACGGCTGGACCAAGTCGGTGCTGCAGGCGCGCGGCCTGGTGCGCAAGGCGCCCAAGCGCTCGGTGCATCGCAAGAAGCGCCCGCGCCGGCCGGTGCCGGGCATGCTGCTGCGCCAGGACGGCTCGCGCCACGCCTGGGTGCCGGGGCTGGGCCACCCGCTCGACCTGATCGCGACCTTGGACGACGCCACCAGCGAGATCTATTCGCTGTTCCTGGCGGCCGAGAAGGGCAGCGCCTCGACCTTCCGGGCGCTGGGCGAGGTGATCGCCGCGCACGGCCTGTTCAGCGTGCTCTACACCGATCGTGGCAGCCACTACTTCCACACGCCCAAGGCCGGCGGCTAGGTGGCCAAGGACACGCCGACCCAGGTCGGCCACGCGCTCGGCCAGCTCGGCATCCGGCACATGGCGGCCTATTCCCCGGAGGCCCGCGGGCGCGGCGAGCGGCTGTTCGCCACGCTCCAGGACCGGTTGCCCAAGGAGCTGGCGGATGCCGGCATCACCACCGTGGAGGCGGCCAACCGCTTCATCGCCGAGGTCTACCTGCCCGCGCACAACCGGCGCTTCGCCGTGGCCGCCGAGCACGACGGCAGCGCCTTCGTACCCTGGAGCGCAGGCGCCCTCGAGGAGGTGCTCTGCCATCAGGAGGATCGGGTGGTCGCACACGACAACACCGTGACCTTCGGCCGGCCGAGCCCGCAGATCCCACCCGGCTCGCTGCGCCCGCATTCCGTCAAGGCCAGGGTGCAGGTGCGCCGCTATCCTGATGGCCGCCTCGCCCTGTTCCACGGGCCGCGCTGCATCGCCCGCTTCCAAGCCGACGGCCACCCCGACGACGCCACCGGGATCGCCGCGTGACCCCGCTCCACGCGACGACGCTTCGGCCCGGGGCATGCACCTGACCGAAGCATCAGCCGAGCGGACACATCACGTGCTACCAATACCGGACAACTTGACTAGTTAGCGACAGCACCGCGGATCACCCTGGCGCGCTTTTCAGCGACCGGCCCTCCCGCCCCCTCTCGACCGGGGATCGGCCTGCCGGAACCCCGCCCCGAACGCCCCGCCGCGACGCCGGACGACGGTGCGGCCGAAGCGCTACCGCGGTGGACGAAAAAGCGGGTGGATGGAATGACGATGGTGGGCGGTGACGGGTTCGAACCGCCGACCCTCGGTGTGTAAAACCGATGCTCTACCGGCTGAGCTAACCGCCCGACCGCGGCTGGTGACGACGCGTCGCGACGACCCACCTCGCCTCCGCCCGAGCCCATGGATCCCGGAACGGAGGCCGAAGTCGGACCCGAAGATACCGGTGCACGCCGTGGAAGTCACGACCGGCGGCCTCGCGCCTCGCCTGCCACGCTCCACTCGCTCGGGGCAATGCGACATCTGCTCGGCGACATCTTCTCGAAGCGCCAACAGGGCGACACCACCTCGGCACGACACCGCACCGGCAGGATGCAGCCCAGGCACGCCAAGGACCTGGCACGACAAGGTCCCTGAGCGTTGCGCCAAGGCCCCGGTACGACACGGCCACGGCGCCCCACGCGGGCCTCGCGCGCCGCGCCCTGAAACACATACACCGCGACCGGGGCCGACGATGGACCCGACGCCCATCAGCGATATCGACCTTACACGACAACGGCGCACGGGACACGGCTGGTCCGATGCGCCGTCGTCATCACCCGGCAGCGGTTCCCGGTCCCGGGTCGACAAGGCTTGTTTCCGCCACGCCGCCGTTGCCGGCGACACGGCATCGCGGACTCAGTTGACGGAGTCCTTGAGCTGCTTGCCGGCCTTGAACTTCGGCTGCTTGGAGGCCGGGATCGAGATTTTTTCGCCGGTACGCGGATTGCGCCCTTCGGACGCGGCGCGCTCGGCGACAGTGAAGGTCCCGAAGCCGACGAGACGGACATCCGTGCCCTTCTTCAGCGACGCGGTAATCCCGTCGAAAACGGCGTCGACAGCCTTGCCGGCATCCGCCTTCGACAACCCGGAGACATCGGCCACGTGAGCAACAAGGTCGTTCTTGTTCACTTCAGCCCCCCTTTGCGGACTCAAATAATTCCGTGACTGCTCGCGGCCGGACTACCGTCTTGTCTTCGGTCTGTCAGACTGGGGGGATCGTTCCCTGCCCCGACGGGATTGGCGGTCAACACGAGCATGGCCGGCGGCCCGGAGGCGTGGTCCCCGGGACCGCCGATGCCCAATCTATGCGGAATTCCGCGATTCGCTCAATCCCGAATCGTCGGTTTTGCGCGGATCAGTGGCGCAAAACCGGGTCTTCGTCCCCGTCCGGCCCAACCGGAGGCACCGCCTCGGGCTCCGGCGGCTCGATCCACTCGACGGGCTCGAGACGCTCGGTGAGCGCGTGGGCCAGGACTTCGTCGAGATTGGCCACCGTGATGAGGGTCAGGCCCTTCTTGACGTTGTCCGGGATCTCGGCGAGATCCTTTTCATTGTCCTTCGGGATCAGGACCGTCGTCAGCCCGCCGCGCATGGCCGCCAGCAGCTTCTCCTTCAGGCCGCCGATCGGCAGCACGCGGCCGCGCAACGTGATCTCGCCGGTCATGGCGACATCCTTGCGCACCGGCACGCCGGTCAGTACCGAGACGATGGAGGTCGCCATGGCGACGCCGGCGCTCGGGCCGTCCTTCGGCGTCGCGCCCTCGGGCACGTGGACATGGATGTCCTTGCGCGCGAAAACCGTCGGCTTGATGCCGAAGGCCGCCGCCCGGGACCGGACATAGCTCTCCGCGGCCTGGACCGATTCCTTCATGACGTCGCCCAGCTTGCCCGTGGTCGTCACGCGGCCGCGCCCCGGCACGGTCACCGCCTCGACCGAGAGGAGTTCGCCGCCCACCTCGGTCCAGGCGAGGCCCGTCGTCACGCCGACCAGGTCCTCGAGCTCGGCCTCGCCGTAGCGGTACTTCCGAACGCCGGCGAACTTCTCGAGGTTCTTGCGGGTGATCGCGATGCGCTTCTTGCCGCTGACCAGCAGTTCCTTGACCGACTTCCGCGCCAGGTTGGCGAGTTCGCGCTCCAGGTTCCGCACGCCGGCTTCCCGGGTGTAGTAGCGGATCAGGTCGCGCAGAGCTTCGTCGGAGAGCGACCACTCGCCTTCCTTGAGCCCGTTCGCCTTCATCTGCTTGCCGAGGAGGTGGCGCTTGGCGATCTCGACCTTCTCGTCCTCGGTGTAGCCCGGGATCCGAATGACCTCCATGCGGTCGAGCAGCGGCTGCGGCATGCGCAGCGTGTTCGCCGTGCACAGGAACATCACGTCCGACAGGTCGTAGTCGACCTCGAGGTAATGGTCGTTGAAGGTGCTGTTCTGCTCGGGATCGAGCACCTCGAGCAGCGCCGAGGACGGGTCGCCCCGCCAGTCCGCGCCCAGCTTGTCGACCTCGTCGAGCAGGAACAGCGGGTTCGAGCTCTTCGCCTTCTTCATGCCCTGGATGATCTTGCCGGGCATGGAGCCGATATAGGTCCGGCGGTGGCCGCGGATCTCCGCCTCGTCACGCACGCCGCCCAGCGACATGCGCACGAAGTTGCGTCCCGTCGAGCGCGCGACCGACTGGCCGAGCGACGTCTTGCCGACGCCGGGCGGGCCGACGAGGCAAAGGATCGGGCCGCGAACCTTGTTCATGCGCTGCTGGACGGCGAGGTACTCGAGGATCCGCTCCTTGACCTTGTCCAGGCCGTGGTGGTCGTCGTTGAGGACGCGCTCGGCGAGCTTGATGTCCTTCTTGACCTTGGTGCGCTTCTTCCACGGAATGGACACCATCCAGTCCAGGTAGTTGCGCACCACCGTGGCCTCGGCCGACATCGGGCTCATGTTGCGGAGCTTCTTGAGCTCCTGCTTGCACTTCTCCCGTGCTTCCTTGCTGAGCTTGGTCTTGGCGATCTTGTCCTCGAGCTCCTGGAGCTCGTCGCGACCGTCCTCGCCCTCGCCCAGCTCCTTCTGGATCGCCTTGAGCTGCTCGTTGAGGTAGTACTCGCGCTGAGTCTTCTCCATCTGCCGCTTGACGCGGGAGCGGATGCGCTTTTCCACCTGCAGCACGCCGATCTCGCCCTCCATGAAGGCGTAGATCTTTTCCAGCCGCTCGGAGATCGACGACGTCTCGAGCAGCTGCTGCTTCTCGGCGATCTTGAGGTTCAGGTGCGAGGCCACCGTGTCGGCGAGCTTGCTGGCGTCGTCGATCTGGTTGACCGAGACCAGCACCTCCGGCGGGATCTTCTTGTTGAGCTTGATGTACTGCTCGAACTGGGTCACCGCCGCGCGCGACAGAGCCTCGAGCTCCTGGGCGTCGCCCTCGACGTCCTCGACCTCCTCGGCATAGGCCTGGAAGAAGGACTCGTTCTCCGCGAAGCGCGTGATCTTCGCCCGGCGACCGCCCTCGACCAGCACCTTAACGGTGCCGTCCGGCAGCTTCAGCAGCTGGAGGACTGTGCCGACCGTGCCCACGCCATAGATGTCCGACGGGCTCGGGTCGTCCTGCGCCGCGTTCTTCTGCGTGACGAGAAGGATCTGCTTGTCGTCCTTCATCACGTCCTCGAGCGCGCGAACGGATTTCTCGCGCCCGACGAACAGCGGGACGATCATGTGCGGGAAGACGACGATGTCCCTCAGGGGCAGAACCGGGTAGAGGGCGCCGCGAGACAGTTCGAGCATGGTTTCAAGCCTCTGTACCGACGGTCGGGGCCCGGGTCGGCCCCACCGGAATCGGGCGCACGAAGCACGCCCCGATGCCATAGGTTGGCGTCGGGTCTGCCGCCTTCAAGCGCCCGATCGGCGCTCGGGTCGCCGCCCCGTCATCGGCGGCCCGGACGACGGAACGCGGCAGACGCCGACACGCGCGCCCGCCCGGAACGCCGGATTCCGGAGCGGGCCCGCGCGGCCCCACGGGGCTGTCCGACCCGAAGTCCGCGGGACCGCCCTCAGGCGCCCGGCGCGACGTCGCCGCGCTTCTCGGCGTAGATCGTCAGCGGCTTGCCGCCGTGATCGACGACTTCCCGGTTGATCACCATCTCCTCGACACCCTCCATGCCGGGCAGTTCGAACATGGGGTCGAGCAGGATGCTCTCCATGATCGAGCGCAGGCCGCGCGCACCGGTCTTGCGGGCGATCGCCTTCTGGGCGATGGCGCGCAGGGCGTCCTCGGCGAAGGTTAGCTTGATGTCCTCCATCTCGAAGAGGCGCTGGTACTGCTTGACCAGGGCGTTCTTCGGCGACGTGAGGATCTCGATCAACGCCTCCTCGTCGAGGTCGTTGAGCGTCGCGACGACCGGCAGGCGGCCGACGAATTCCGGGATCAGGCCGAACTTGAGCAGATCCTCCGGCTCGACCTCGCGCAGCACCTCGCCGGTCTTGCGCTCGTCGAGCGCCTTGACGTCGGCGCCGAAGCCGATCGACTGGCCCCGGCCGCGCTGCTGAATGATCTTTTCCAGCCCCGCGAACGCGCCGCCCACGATGAACAGGATGTTCGTCGTGTCGACCTGCAGGAACTCCTGCTGGGGATGCTTGCGCCCACCCTGCGGCGGCACGCTCGCCACCGTGCCTTCCATGATCTTGAGCAGTGCCTGCTGCACGCCCTCGCCCGACACGTCCCGGGTGATCGACGGGTTGTCGGACTTGCGGCTGATCTTGTCGACCTCGTCGATATAGACGATGCCGCGCTGCGCGCGCTCGACATTGTAGTCCGCCGCCTGCAGCAGCTTGAGGATGATGTTCTCCACATCCTCGCCGACATAGCCGGCCTCGGTCAGCGTCGTGGCGTCGGCCATCGTGAACGGCACGTCGATGATCCGAGCCAGCGTCTGGGCCAGCAACGTCTTGCCGCAGCCGGTCGGGCCGACGAGCAGGATGTTCGACTTCGACAGCTCGACGTCACCGCTCTTGGTGCCGTGGGCCAGCCGCTTGTAGTGATTGTGCACGGCCACGGAGAGCACGCGCTTGGCATGCTCCTGACCGATCACGTAATCGTCTAGAACGGTGTGGATATCCCGCGGCGTCGGCACGCCGTCGCGGTTCTTCACGAGGGTCGTCTTGTTCTCCTCGCGAATGATATCCATGCACAGCTCGACGCATTCATCGCAGATGAACACGGTCGGGCCGGCGATGAGCTTGCGGACCTCGTGCTGACTCTTCCCGCAGAAGGAACAGTACAGCGTATTCTTCGAGTCGCCGCCACTGGACTTGGTCATGCAGGCCCCGATCTCGAATCCGGTCGACGCCCGCGTCTCGGGCCGGGTGTCCGGCCGTCCAGCGGGCGCCCTCCACTGGGCGCTTCCGGCGAGGGTACGACGGCTCGCGCCGGCGGCCGTGGCGCGATGGCGGTCGCCGGGCGCGGTGTCACCCACGCCATCGAACCGACGCCCTCACTCTCGAAATGGTCTCGTGCCCCCCGCCGACAAGTGGCCAGGGCGCGGAAGAGCGCGATTCCCGATCATTCAACATGAGTGGCACGGGCCGATCAACATCTAGTTAATCGGGTAGCCGGCCGCCCGTCGTCACCCGGCGGTCGCCGAGGCGGCCTCCTTGGGGCGCTCGGCGACGACCTCGTCGACGATCCCGAAGTCCCGCGCCTCCTCGGCATCCATGAAGCGGTCTCGTTCCATGGCCTTTTCGATCGTCTCGATCGGCTGGCCGGTGTGGGAGCGGTAGATCTCGTTCAGGCGCTGGCGCACCTTCAGGATCTCGCGAGCATGGATCTCGATGTCGGCGGCCTGGCCCTGCGCGCCGCCGCTGGGCTGATGCACCATGACGCGGGCATGCGGCAGCGCGAAGCGCTTGCCCTTGGTACCCGCGGCCAGAAGCATGGATCCCATCGACGCCGCCTGGCCCAGGCAGACCGTCGACACGTCCGGCTTGATGTACTGCATCGTGTCGTAGATCGCGAGCCCGGCCGTGACCACGCCGCCCGGCGAATTGATATAGAAGGAGATGTCCTTGGTCGGATTCTCCGACTCCAGGTACAGCAGCTGGGCGCAGATCAGGCTCGCCATCTCGTCGAACAGCGGGCCCGTCAGGAAGATGATGCGGTCCTTGAGCAGGCGCGAGTAGATGTCGTACGCGCGCTCGCCCCGGTTGGTCTGCTCGACCACCATCGGGACCAGGGCATTCATCTGGATATCGCTGGAATCCATCGTCATCCTCGCGAGGCCGGCCCGGGGTCCGCCCGGGCGACCGCTTCTCGGGAAAGTGTGCCGTCGGATCGCCCGGCCGACGGGCGGGAGCGCCACGCCGGCCGGATCGGACGACCCGACCCGTCGGGGACAGTGCCCGACGGGCGCCGCCCCCTCAAGCCTTGTCCGCGCCGTCGCCCTGCGCCCCGGCGTCGCCCTCGCTCTCCGCTTCGGCGGAGCCGGACTCGGCGCCCTCGTCGGCCGCCTTGGCCTTGGTCTTGGTGGACTTGGCCTTGGCCTTCGCGGGCGCCTTGGCCTTGGCCGGCGCCGCGCCGTCCTCGCCGTCGTTCGCCTCGTCGCCCGTCGAGGCGGCGGCCTCGCCCGCGTCGGACCCGGACTTGGCCTTCGCCTTGCCCTTGGCCGGTGCCTTGGCCTTGGACTTCGCCTTGCCGCCGCCCTCGGCCTCGTTGGCGCCCTCGCCCTCCTCGGCCGCGACCTCGTCCGGGTCGCGCATCAGCTCCTCGGGCGTGACCGTGTGGTCGTTGACGGTGGCGCGCTCGAGGATGAAGTCGACGACCTTGTCCTCGTAGATCGGCGCGCGCAGGCTCTCGATCGCCTGGGGATTCTGCTGGAAGTACTCCAGCACCTGGCGCTCCTGGCCCGGATAGCGCCGCGCCTCCCCGATGACCGCGTTGTTGAGCTCGTCCTGGGTGACCTGGATCTCGTTGCGCCGGCCGATCTCCGACAGCACGAGGCCCAGCCGCACGCGCCGGTCGGCGATCGCGCGATAGTCGGCGCGCAGCTCCTCCTCCGGCTTGTCGAGCTCCGGATCGTGGGGATGGTGCTTCTGGTGCTCGGGATCGTCCTTGGTCTCGCGATGGTGCTGGAGCGCCTGCTCCACCTGGCGCCAGATCTGGTCGAACTCCTGGTCGACCATGCCGGGCGGCACGTCGAAGGTGTAGCGCTCGGCCAGCTTGTCCAGCAGCACCCGCTTGGCCCGGGCGCGCGAGGCCTGGGAGAATTCCCGCTCGGTCTGCTGGCGCACCGCGTCGCGCAGCCCGTCGAGCCCCTCGAAGCCGAGCTCCTTGGCGAGATCGTCGCCGACCGGCATGGGCGAGGCTTCCTGCACCGCCTTTACGGTCACGTCGAAATGGGCCGTCCTGCCGGCGTGCTCCTCGCTGCCGTACTCCTCGGGGAAGGTCACGGTGACGGCGCGCTGCTCGCCGGCCGAGGCACCGGCCAACTGATCCTCGAAGCCGGGGATGAACCGGCCGCTGCCGAGATCGAGCGGCATGTCTTCGGCCGACATGTCGTCGCGCGGCGCCTCGTCGCCTTCCAGCTTGCCGGCGAAGTCGATCACCACCCGGTCGCCGTCGGCGGCCGGGCGCGGGGGCTCCGCCTCGGCATAAGTCTTCCGGTCGGCGGCGATGCGCTCCAGCGCCTCGTCGACCATCGCCTCGGTCACCTCGGCGACCGGCCGGTCGATCTCCAGCCCGGACGGGTCCTCGACCTCGAACTCCGGCAGGACCTCGACCGCCATCTTGTACTCGAGATCGCCGCCCTCCTCGAAGCTCGTCACTTCGATCTTGGGCTGCATGGCCGGGCGCAGGCCCTTCTCCTCGATCGTCGCCTGGCTGGTCTCGTTGACCGCGCCCTCGACGACCTCCCCCAGGACGGACCGGCCGAAGCGCTTGCGCAGCAGCGACATCGGCACCTTGCCCGGCCGGAAGCCCGGCAGGCGGACCTGCTTGCCGATTTCGGAGAGTTTCGAGGCGACCCGCTGCTCCAGATCGGTCGCCGGCACGACGACCTTGAATTCGCGCTGCAGCCCCTCGGCGCTGGTTTCCGTAACTTGCATCGTTCCGCTTCGGCCCTGTCGATATCCGCTGATGTCGGTGTCGCGCGTCCCGGAGCGCCGGCGACCGTATCCCGAACGTGTCGGTTTCGCGCCCTCGCCGTCGCTCCGGCCGCCCCGGCGCCGCGCTCCCGTGAAGAAGGTGCGCCCGCGCGGCGGTCGCCACCTGGTGCGGGCGGAGGGACTCGAACCCCCACGACTCTCGTCACTGGTACCTAAAACCAGCGCGTCTACCGGTTCCGCCACGCCCGCCCACGCGCGTACGAGCCGCGCTCTTTAGCACAGGGCTTTTCCGGGAAACAGGAAGAATCGCCACGACCGCACCACCGGCGGACGACGGCGCGTCACCGCCCGGTTTTCGAGCCTCCGCGCGGAGGCACGGATCAGGCGGCGCTGGTGACGCCCACCCGCTCGGGATATCGCTCGACGAAAGCCCCGAGCGAAAGGGTGCGATCCTCCGGCGCAACGGGGTCGCGGTCCGGGCGCTCCACCCTCAGGCGATAGCGCACGTGCGGGATGCCGGCATTGTCCTCGGCGACGGACAGGACCTGGGCCATTTCCCGGGCCTGGCCGGGTCCGATGCGCCGGAACACCGCCCCGATCGGCACCGCCGGCGACCTTCTGGGACGCAGAGACAGGGCACGAAGCATGGTGAACCTCGCGAAGCCGACGCTGACAAGGCGTTCGGTCAGAACGGTAAGGGTCAGATGCGGGTGTGAAGATTAGGTAAATGGGCTCCCGACCCGGATGTCAACACCCTCTCTCGGTGTTCTCGGCCTCGGGCTCGTAAACCCCCGCGAGCACCGAGGGAACGCCGTCGATCAGGTCCTCGGCGATCAGCCCGGGCCCGAAGGCCGAGGCGGCGGCGCCGTGGATCCAGGCCGCCGCCGCGGCCGACTCGAAGGCCGGCATGCCCTGGGCGAGAAGCCCGACGACGAGCCCGGCGAGGACGTCGCCGCTGCCCGCCGTCGCCAGCCAGGGCGGCGCGTTGGCGTTGATCACGGCCCGGCCGTCCGGGGCGGCGATCACGGTGTCGGCGCCCTTGAGCAGGAGGACGGCCCCCGACCGGGCCGCCGCCGACCGGGCGCGGGCCAGCTTGTCGGCGCCGTCCCGCACGCTCGATCCGAACAGCCGCGCGAACTCCCCCTCGTGCGGGGTCAGCACGCTCGACGGACCGAGGGCGGCGAACAGGGCGTCGGGCGCGTCGGCGAAGGCGGTCAGCCCGTCGGCGTCGAGCACGAGCGCCTTGCCGGCCTTCGCGGCAGACAGCGCCCGGCTGCGCGCCTCCTCCCCGACCCCGAGCCCGGGGCCGACCAGCACCGCGTTGCGCCGGGGATCGGCGAGTTCCTCGTCCCAGGTCTCGATCGGGGTGACCAGCAGCCCCGGCGGGCCGGCGGCATAAATGGCAAGGGCGCTGTCAGGCGCCAGGATGCTCACGAGGCCGGCGCCGATCCGGCGGGCGGCCTGGGCGGCCAGCCGGCTCGCCCCGGTCATGCGCGCGCCGCCGGGGATCAGCACGTGGCCGCGGGTGTATTTATGGTCGCCGGGCCGCGGCCGGGGCAGCGCGGCCTGCCAGAGCGCCGGCACGTTCTCCGCCGCCGCCGGTCGCAGGATGTCGAGCACGGAATCGGGAATGCCGATCTCGGCCACGCGGACAATGCCCGCCAATTCCCGGCCGGGCAGAAGGACATGCCCCGGTTTCTTGCGGAAGAAGGTCACGGTGACGCCGGCCGGCATTGCCGTGCCGCGCACCGCGCCCGTATTGCCGTCCACGCCCGAGGGCACGTCGACCGCCACCACCGGAACGCCGCGCGCGGCGACAGCCTCCAGCACGGCAGCGGCGGCTCCCTCCACGGGCCGCGCCAGGCCGGCGCCGAACAGGGCGTCGACGACCAGCGCCGCGTCGCCGGGCAGATCGACCGGCGCATCCCCGCCCTCCCCGATCCGCTCGACGGGCCCTTCCCAGCGGCGGGCCGCCTCCGAGGCGTCGCCGGACAGGCCCGCGGGATCGACGAGGCTCGCCACCCGGACCGGCCAGCCATGGATCGTGAGCAGCCGTGCGACCACCCAGCCGTCGCCGCCATTGTTGCCCGGCCCGCACAGGACGAGCGTCGGCCGGCGGGTCCAGCGGGTCAGGATCGCGTCGACGATCGCCGCGCCGGCGGCCTCCATAAGCGCGGAGCCCGGGATCGCGGGGCGGCCCGCGGCGCCCTCGATCGTCAGGCGGTCGGCGCGGCCCATCTCCTCGACGGTCAGGAGCTCGGGACCCATGACGGTCTCTCCCGGCGCGGCGGAGCTACGGTCGTGGCGCGATCGGGCGGGGCCAGATCGCGTCCGGTCGGGGATGCGCGGGGCGGTGGAGCAGCGGGTGGGGCGACTGATGGGGATCGAACCCACGACAACTCGGACCACAACCGAGTGCTCTACCACTGAGCTACAGTCGCCACCGGCTCCGATGGAAAGGGTGTATGCGACAAGCGCCGCGCGAGGTCAAGACGCCGGACGCCCCCGACGCCGACCGGGACGCCGACCGGGACGCCGACCGGGACCGGCACGAAGGGCGTTGGGGTCGGCGGCGATCCGGGGCATAGTCCCGGCCGCGTCGCGCCGGCCCGCCCAGGGGAGCGGCCGCCGGTCGCGGCGGACGAAGACCGTACGAGAAGACTGCACGATCTGGGGGACTCGCCATGCTGCATCCCGCCGCCGGGATGAACGCCCTGGGCACCGAGACCGCGTTCGAAGTGCTGGCCCGGGCCAACAAGCTGGCCGCCGAGGGCCACGACATCATCAATCTCGGCATCGGCCAGCCCGACTTCAAAACGCCGCCGCACATCGTCGAGGCGGCCTGCCAGGCGCTGCGCGACGGCCATCACGGCTACACGCCCGCCGCCGGCATTCCGGAGCTGCGCGAAG
Source organism: Azospirillaceae bacterium (assembly GCA_040220455.1). GTDB lineage: Bacteria > Pseudomonadota > Alphaproteobacteria > DSM-16000 > Inquilinaceae > JAVJUS01. The sequence goes on along the minus strand of JAVJUS010000094.1, from coordinate 179,030 downwards.
CGGTCGCCCGCGACCTGGCGGCCCGGCGCGGCGTCACGGTCGATCCCGGCCGCGTGCTCATCATGCCGGGCGGCAAGGTGACGATGTGGTTCGCCATCCTGATGTTCGGCGAGCCCGAGGCGGAGATCCTCTACCCCAATCCGGGCTTTCCGATCTACGAGTCGGCGATCCGCTTCACCGGCGCGACGCCGGTGCCGATCCCGCTCAGGGAGGCCAACGGCTTCGCCTTCGACGCCGAGGAGGTGCTGGCCAAGATCACCCCGCGCACGCGCCTGATCATCGTCAACAGCCCGGCCAACCCGACCGGCGGCGTGGTCCCGCGCGAGCAGTTCGACATCCTGGCGGAGGGGTTGAAGGCCCACCCGCATGTCGCTGTCCTGTCGGACGAAATCTACGGCCGCATGCTCTATGACGGGCGCGAGCATGTCTGCCTGCTGTCCTACCCGCACCTGGCCGACCGGGTGATCCTGCTCGACGGCTGGTCGAAGACCTACGCCATGACCGGCTGGCGGCTCGGCTATTCCGTCTGGCCGGACGCGCTGGTCGAGGGAGCGACCCGGCTGGCGGTGAACAGCCATTCCTGCGTCAACGCCGCCGCGCAATGGGCCGGAATTGCCGCGCTGGAGGGCCCGCAGAACGCGGTAGACGAAATGAACGCCGCCTTCGCCGAACGGCGGCAGACCATCGTCGCGGCGCTCAACCAGGTGCCCGGCTTCCGCTGCGTCGAGCCCGGTGGCGCCTTCTACGCCTTCCCCAACATCGAGGGCACGGGAATGGACGCCAAGACGCTTCAGACGCGCCTGCTGGAGGAGGCGGGCGTGGCGGTCATCGCAGGCACGAGCTTCGGTGCCTACGGCGAGGGCTATCTGCGCTTTTCCTACGCGGCCTCGACCGAGGCGATCGAGCGCGCCATCGAGCGCGTCAAGGCGCTGCTGCGCTGACCCGGGCCGCCGGGCCGGACGCCGGCGCCGCCCGCCGCGACGCGGAGACCCGGTGATGGACGGCCTGATCCCCCTGCTCGGCCTCTACCTCCTGGCTTTGATCGTGTGGGGCACGGCGAGCCCGTTCCTGGCCCGGGCCCGGGCGCGTCGGACGGACGCGGCCCTCGCCCGGCTGGAGCGGCGGCTCGAGGCGATCGAGGCGCGGCTCGGAGACGCCCCCGGCGCGGCACCGGTATCGCCGGCGACCGAACCGCCGGCCGGACCGGAAGAGCGTGGGTCACCCCTGGACGGGGAGGCCCCCGCCTCGCCCCCGGAGCCCGCGCCGACCCCGGCACCCGACACAGGCGCGCCGCCGCCGGAGGCCGAGGATACGCCGGCCGCGTCCGGGCCCGGTGGCGGTGAGGAAACGACCGACGCGGCGCGCCCCGCCGCCCGGGCGGACCTGGAAAGCCGGGTCGGCGGACGGCTGTTCGTCTGGCTCGGCGCGATCGCCCTGGCCTGCGCCGGCGCATTCCTCGTCAAGTACTCGATCGACGAGGGGCTGCTGACGCCCGCGATGCGCGTGGCGGGCGGCTATGTCTTCGGCGGCGTCCTGCTCGCCGCCGGCGCGCGACTGCGCCGGCGCGACGCCCGCATCGCCGCGGCGGTGCTGGCCGCCGGCATCGCCTGCCTCTATGTCGCGACATGGGCGGCGGTCGCGCTCTACGGCCTGATCGGGCCGATCGCGGCCTTCGCGGTCATGGTGGCGATCACCACCGCGGCCGAACTGACGGCGTTGCGCTTCGGCCGCCTGGTGGCCCATGTGGGCGTCGCCGGCGGCTATCTCACGCCGATCCTGGTGCCGTCCGAGGCGCCGTCGACGGCGATCCTCTTCGGCTACCTCTTCCTGCTGACCTTCGGCCTGGGGCTGGTCGGCCTGCGCAAGCCGTGGCCGGATCTGGTCGCGCTCGCCGTCGCGGCCGCCTTCGCATGGGCGGCCCTGTGGCTGGCGACGGCGTGGAGCCCGGCCGACCTGCCGATCCTCGTCGGCTTCCTGCTCGCGGTCGGCGGGCTGGCGGTCGCGATCGGCCTGGCGCTGAAGGACCGGGCGATCGTGCCACGCCTGGCCTCGGCGCGACGGGGCCGGGGCGACGACCTGGCCCGGATCGGCGCGGCGGCGGCGGGGCTGCTGCTGCTCGCCGCTGCCGTCGCAGGCGACCACGACGGGGTGACGGTCGTCGCGCTGTGGATCTACGCGGGCGCCGCGCTGGGTCTCGCGCGCTGGCGGCAAGGCCTGTTCGACACGGCCCCGACCGCGGCGATCATCGCCGGCGCGGCGCTGGCCGCCTGGAGCTGGCCGGCGACCGCTGGCGCACCCGTCGCGGCCGGCATCGCCTTCATAGCCTTCGCGCTGCTCTGGGGCCTCGGCGGATTCGTCGCCGCGTTCGGCGCGGCGAACCCCGGCCGCTGGGCGATGATGTCGGCGGTCCCGGTCTTCCTGCTCGCCACGCTGGCCCATGCCCGCGACGTCCTGGCGCTCGACGACGCCGGCTGGGCGGCGGCGACCCTGGCCGCGGCCGCCGCCTATGCCGGGGCCGCGGCCGTGTGGAGCCGCTATCACGTGCCCGATCCGCGCCGGGACACCGTCCTGGCGACCCTGGTCGTCGCGTCCGGCGGGCTGATCGCGCTCGCGGCCTCGCTGCTCGTCACGATCGCCTGGCTGGCCCTGGCCTGGAGCCTGACCGCCGCCGTCGCGGCCGGCGTTCACCGGGTGCTGCCCGTGCCCGGCCTTCGGCGTCTGGCCGCGACCCTGGCACTGCTCGCCGTGCCGGGCGTCCTCGCGGCGGGCGAGGCTTTCGGGACCGACGCGACGGCGCTCGACGCCCTCGCGCGGGCCGTCGTCCGCGCCGGGCTGCCGGCGCTCGCCCTCGCCTACGCGGCCTGGCGCCTGGACCGGGACGGACCCGGGGACATCGCCGGCCGGATGGTCGAGGCGACGGCGGTCGCGCTGGGCGCCGCCTTCCTGTTCTACGCCGCCCGGGCCCCGTTCGGCCCGATCGGGCCCGACGGCCTGCCAGACGGCATCGGCGGCGGCTGGGCACTCGGCCTGGTGATCGTCGCCTGGACCGCTTACGCCCTCGCCCTCGACCGGCTGGCGACGGCCGCCGGCCCCGACCGGCCGGGCCTGTCCGCGGCGACCGGCGTGATGGCGCTCGCCGCGCTGGCGGCGGCGGCCTATGGCGGCGTGGCCATCTGGGGCGCGGACCTGTCGCCCGGACGCCTGCCGCTGCTCAACGCTCTGTTCGCGATCTACGCCGTGCCTGCGGCGGCCGCGCCGCGGCTGATCGCGGCGGCCCGCAGGGCCGTGCGCATCGACCCCGCCGCCGTCGTCCGGCCGCTGGTGCTGCTCGCCGCCTTCGCCCTGGTCACCGCGCTCGTGCGCCACGGCTTCCACGCACCAGCGCTGAGACCGGGCCCGGTGCTCGACGCCGAGCTCTACGGCTACTCCGCCGCCTGGGTCGGACTCGCGGTGTCGGCCTTCGCCGTCGGCCTGCGCCGGGGGGACCGGATGCTTCGCGCGGCGGGGCTCGCGATCATGACGCTGGCGCTGGCCAAGGTCTTCCTCTACGACGCCGCTGCGCTCGACGGGTTGTTGCGCGTCGCGTCGTTCCTCGGCCTGGGCCTCGCGCTCCTGGGCATCGCCTATCTGTTCCGGCACTTCGTCGCGCCGGTGCCACCGGAGCGCTGAGGCTCATACATTGTGCGATTGCCTATTTTTTAAGCCCAATATTTGGGCAGTGTGCCCATCGAGCCGGAGCGGCCTCGGCCCGGTGCCGCCGGCGCGGCGGGCGCGCGGGGTTGGCATGAAGCATGCTTTCCGCCGGGCATCGGGCGCGCCGCGCGAGCGCCGTGGCGCGCGATCGCCCGTCCCGCACGGCGGCGGCCCGCGACGGCAAGGCCGGTCCGGGCCCACCCCTGCACAGACGAACCCGAAGGCTGAACCGCGCCCATGAAGAAAATCGAAGCCATCATAAAGCCCTTCAAGCTCGACGAGGTGAAGGAGGCGCTGCACGAGGTGGGGATCAAGGGCATCACCGTGACCGAAGCCAAGGGGTTCGGCCGGCAGAAGGGCCACACCGAACTCTATCGGGGGGCCGAGTACGTCGTCGACTTCCTGCCCAAGGTGAAGGTCGAGGTCGTCATGGAGGACGCCCTGGTCGAGCGGGCCATCGAGGCCATCCAGCAGGCCGCCCAGACCGGGCGGATCGGCGACGGCAAGATCTTCGTCTCCCCGATCGAGGAGACGGTGCGCATCCGTACCGGCGAGCGCGGCGGCGAGGCCGTCTGATCCGTCACCGCGCCGCGGACCCGGACCGCCGGCCCCGGCGGCCGCCCCGGGACGCGCCGACTTCTGAAGTCAAGCAACCGAAGACCAACGGGAAGCCAGCATGTCCGAAGACATCAAGAAGGTTCTGGATCTCATCAAGCAGGAGGACGTCAAGTACGTCGACCTCCGCTTCACGGATCCGCGCGGGAAGTGGCAGCACACCGCCCAGCACGTCTCCACGATCGAAGAGGACAGCTTCGTCGAGGGCTTCATGTTCGACGGCTCGTCGATCGCGGGCTGGAAGGACATCAACGAGTCCGACATGACGCTGATGCCCGACGCGGCCTCGGCCGTGCTGGACCCGTTCGCGGCGCAGAAGACGCTGATCCTGTTCTGCGACATCCACGAGCCGTCGACCGGACAGCCCTACAACCGCGATCCGCGCTCGATCGCCAAGGCGGCGGAGCGCTACCTGGCCTCCGCAGGACTGGGCGACAAGGCGGTGTTCGGCCCCGAGGCGGAATTCTTCGTCTTCGACGACGTCCGCTTCAAGGCGGACATGCACGAGTCCTACTACTACCTCGACTCCGACGAGAGCCCGTCGAACACGGGCAAGGAGTATGTCGAGGGCAATGTCGGCCACCGTCCGGCGGTCAAGGGCGGCTACTTCCCGGTCCCGCCCGTCGACAGCGGCTACGACCTGCGCAGCGAGATGCTCACGACGATGGGCGAGATGGGCCTGACGGTCGAGAAGCACCATCACGAGGTCGCGCCGTCGCAGCACGAGCTCGGCACGAAGTTCGACACCCTGCTCAAGACCGCCGACGGGATGCAGATCTACAAGTACTGCGTCCACATGGTGGCTCACGCCTACGGCAAGTCGGCCACCTTCATGCCCAAGCCGGTCAAGGGCGACAACGGCTCGGGCATGCACGTGCACCAGTCGATCTGGAAGGATGACAAGCCGGCCTTCGCGGGCTCAGGCTACGCCGACCTGTCGGAGACGGCGCTCTACTACATCGGCGGCATCATCAAGCACGCGCGCACGATCAACGCCTTCACCAACCCGACGACCAACAGCTACAAGCGCCTGATCCCGGGCTTCGAAGCGCCGGTGCTGCTGGCCTATTCGGCGCGCAACCGCTCGGCCTCCTGCCGCATTCCCTACGCAGCGAGCCCGAAGGGCAAGCGCGTCGAAGTCCGCTTCCCCGACCCGTCGGCCAACCCGTACCTCGCCTTCGCGGCGATGCTCATGGCCGGCATCGACGGCATCCAGAACAAGATCCATCCGGGCGACCCGATGGACAAGAACCTGTACGACCTGCCGCCGGAGGAGCTCGCCGGCGTGCCGACGGTCTCCGCCTCCCTGCGCGAGGCGCTCAACGCCCTGGCCGAGGATCACGAGTTCCTGACCAAGGGCGACGTGTTCACCAAGGACATGATCGAGGGCTATCTCGAGCTGAAGTGGGAAGAGGTCTACGCCTTCGAACACTCCCCCCATCCGATCGAGTTCGGCCTGTACTACAGCGTCTGATCCGGTCGGGTCGGCTCGGCGAGTCGCTCCGCGCGGCGCGCCGGGCCGGCCCCGGCCCGGACCACAAGCCTCTGTTTTCGAAAGGTTTTTATCGACGTCAATGCATTTTTAACTTATTGCTAATAAAGTGTTCACCGATGTGCCAACGGAGGGGGAGGCCGGACGCATGAAGATCGACCATCGCGTGGTCGTCTATGAAGGCGAGCGGCTGGGGGACCTCGTTTCCTGCGGACCCCGCTTTCGCTTCTTCACCACTTTGCCGCACCTGGCCTCGCTCGACGGCCGGGCCTTCGGCGGCCAGGCGGAGGTCATCGCCGCCGCCCTGCCCCTGATCGCGGCCGGCAATGCGCGGGCCGAAGCGGCGGCCGCCGCATCAGCGCCCGGGAAGCACGATCTCGACCGTGGCGCCGCCGTAACCGTGGACGCTGTCCCGCGCACGGACCGTCACGCGCTGAAGATCGTCCGGAATCGCGACGCCGCCTAGGCTGCGGGTGAACGGCTGCTCGGTCTCGTGCGGGTGCAGCAGCTCGCGCACGCCGAGCACGGTGCCGTCGGGCGCCAGCACGTCCCAGCGATCGGCGTAGTGATCCCAGCCCTCGTCGGCATGGCGCACCGTGACGGTGAACCGCCACGTGCCATCGGCCGATTCCCGTGCCTCCGCGGCGACGACATCCGCCTCGCCGGCGCGCGCCGGGACCGTCGCCGGCAGGATCAGTCCCATCGCCACCGCGGCGACCGCCAGTCTCCCGGTCTTTCCTGACATCGCGGCTCTCCCCCTTCCGGCGCAACCGTCCCATGCCGTCGCAGCGTCGGGCCCGGCGCCGCCGCGCGCAAGTCACGGCCACGCGAGGAGGCACCGGGGATGCCCGCCACCCGGGTGCTTGACGCCAAGTTCGCGCTATGTTCTAGTCCTTGACACGGAACATAGGGAGAACGACAATGTCGCCATGGACCGCTTTCCGGGAGTGCCTGACCCTGGCTCTCATGTTCTGGGTCCTGTGGACCGTCGCCATCCTGGCCCACGGCTTCGGGCTCTGAACCCGCGGCCCCTCCCGGACCGGGGCACGGCGGCTCAGGTATCGACCGGCGGCTCCGGCGCGCCGGGCAGCGCGCGCGGCCGGCCGGCGGGGTCGATCGCCACATAGGTGAAGATGCCATCGGTCACCTTGACGACCTCGGCACTGGCCCGCCGCCGCACGAAGGTCTCCACCCGGATCCGGATCGAAGTGCGACCGCGCTTGACGGGCGTGGCGTAGCAGGTCACCAGATCACCGATATAGACTGGCGCGAGGAAGCTCATGCCGTCGATCGCGACGGTGGCGACGCGGCCCTCCGCCAGGTCGTAGGCCACGACGCCGCCGGCCAGGTCCATCTGGGAGAGCAGCCAGCCGCCGAAGATGTCGCCGTTCGGATTCGCGTCGGCCGGCATCGCCATGGTCTTGAGCGCGGGCTCGCCTTGGGGCAGCGTCGCGGCCGCCGCATCGCCGCCACGCGTGGGCGCGGTCGGCACGGCGCCGGTTTGGCCCGTGCGCTCGGCATAGGTGTCGCGATCCTCGGCCATGTCGTCGCCTCCGCCGGCCGGCGCCGAGGGTCCCGACGGGACGGCGCCAGGTGCCGGTCAATATGTAGTGGTTTGCGCCGGCGCCTCTACAGCATACCCTTGCCGGCGAGTCGAGACATCCGGGAAGCCCGGCGATGAACGATCTGTTCGACAGCGCCCCGTCCGAGCCGCCGCGCCGGCCGAAATCCGCGCCGGCCCCGGCGCCCGGCGCCCGTGCGCCCGCGCCCGGCTCCGGGCGCTCGGCCGGCGCCGGCCGCAACGGCCGGGCCGAGGCGCCGGCATCCGGCGGCGATGCCTATACCGAGCATGATATCGAGGTGCTGGAGGGGCTGGAGCCGGTACGCCGGCGCCCCGGCATGTATATCGGCGGCACCGACGAGCGCGCGCGCCATCACCTGGTCGCCGAGCTGGTCGACAACGCCATGGACGAGGCGGTCGCCGGCCACGCCTCGCGGATCGAACTGTCGCTGTCGGCCGACGGCACGGCGACGGTGCGCGACAACGGCCGCGGCATCCCGGTCGGCGAGCATCCGAAATTCCCGGGCGTCTCGACGCTCCAGGTGATCCTCACCACGCTGCACTCGGGCGGCAAGTTCTCCGACAAGGTCTATCACACGGCCGGCGGGCTGCACGGCGTCGGCCTGTCGGTGGTCAACGCGCTGGCCGACTCCCTGGTCGTGGAGGTCGCGCGCGAGCGCCAGCTCTACCGCCAGCGCTATGCCTGCGGCGTGCCGGAGGGCGGTGTCGAATCGCTGGGCGCCGTCGCCAACCGGCGCGGCACGACCGTCACCTTCCACCCCGACCCGGCGATCTTCGGGGCCGACGCCCGGCTCAAGCCGGACAAGCTCTACGCGCTGGCCCGCTCGAAGGCCTATCTCTTCCGCGGCGTCGAGATCCGCTGGAGCTGCGACGAGAGCCTGCTGCCCGAGGGATCGCGGACGCCGGCCCAGGCGACGCTGCACTTCCCCGGCGGGCTGGGCGACTATCTCGCCACCGCGCTCGAGGACCGGGAGATGCTGACGCCCCAGCCCTTCGCCGGTCGCGTCCAGGCGACGAGCGGCCCCGGAGCGGTGGAATGGGCGATCGCCTGGCCGGTCGACGAGGAGGGCTTCGCGCACGCCTACTGCAACACCGTGCCGACGCCCCAGGGCGGCAGCCACGAGCAGGGGCTGCGCACGGGTCTGGTCAAGAGCCTGCGCGCCTTCGCCGAGCTCCAGGGCATGGCCAAGCGGGCCGCGGCGCTGACCGCCGACGACGTGCTCGGCGGCGCCGCCGTCATGCTGTCGGTCTTCGTGCGCGACCCGCAGTTCCAGGGCCAGACCAAGGAGCGGCTGTCCTCGCCGGAGGCGGCCAAGCTCGTCGAATCGGCGATCAAGGACCGCTTCGACCACTGGCTGTCGGGCGACCCGGCGGCGGCGAACGCGCTGCTCGACCGGCTGATCGAGCGCGCGGAGGAGCGCGCGCGGCGCAAGCAGGCCAAGGAGGTCGCGCGCAAGACGGCGACGCGCAAGGTGCGCCTGCCGGGCAAGCTGGCCGATTGCAGCCGCGCCGGGCAGGAGGACACGGAGATCTTCCTGGTCGAGGGCGATTCCGCCGGCGGCTCGGCCAAGGCGGCGCGCAAGCGGGAAACCCAGGCGGTCCTGCCCCTGCGCGGCAAGATCCTCAACGTCGCCTCGGCCTCGGCGGACAAGCTCGCGGGGAACCAGGAAATCGCGGACCTGACCCAGGCCCTGGGCTGCGGTACCCGCGACCGCTTCGACGAATCGAAGCTGCGCTACGAGCGCGTGATCATCATGACCGACGCCGACGTGGACGGCGCGCATATCGCCTCGCTGCTGATGACCTTCTTCTATCGGGAAATGCGCGGCCTGATCGAGACGGGGCACCTCTACCTGGCCCAGCCGCCGCTCTATCGCCTGCAGCATGGCGCGACAGTGGTCTACGCCCGCGACGACGGCCATCGCGAGGAGTTGCTGCGCACCACCTTCAAGGGCAAGTCGAAGGTCGAGACGGCGCGCTTCAAGGGGCTGGGCGAGATGCCCTCCGCCCAGCTCAGGGACACCACCATGGACCCGGCCAAGCGCATGCTGCTGCGCGTCACGCTGACCGACATCGAGGACGCCACGGGGCTGGTCGACCGCCTCATGGGCCGCAAGCCGGAGCACCGGCTGTCCTTCATCCAGGCCCACGCGCCGGAGGTCGAGGCGCTGGACGTCTGAGCCACCGCCGCGCCGTCGAACACGGATCGAGGCCCCATGCCCTCCGCCGCGCCAAGCGCCGACGCGATCGCGACCGCCCGGCCGCCCTGGTGGGCGCGGCCGGGCTGGGTGGCCGCGCTGGTCGGCGGCTACCTGCTCGCGCATTTCCTGCTGCGCCTGAGCCAGGGCGCGGTCCTGGGGATCGACGACGCCGAGCAGATCCTCTTCGCCCAGAAGCTCCAGTGGAGCTACCGGTTCGAGCAGCCGCCACTGTTCACCTGGCTGCTGACCGGGGCGGTCGAGCTGCTCGGCCCCGGCGTCGCGGCCGCCGGGGTCGTGCGCTATGCGCTGCTCGCCTTGTGCTACGCCGCCGTCTACGGCGTTGCGCGGCGGGTGATCGACGACCCGCGCGACGCGGCGCTGGCGCTCTACGCCTTCGCGACGGTCTACGTCTTCGCCTATTTCGCCCATCACGACCTGACCCACACGACCGCGCTCTCGGCCCTGATCGCGGTCGTGTGGTGGGCTGCGGCCCGGGCGGTCGAGCGGCCGACGACGGCGACCTACGCGCTGGTCGGCGCCGCCTTCGGGCTCGCCCTCCTGTCGAAGTGGAATTTCGCGCTGCTCGGCGCCGGCCTGCCGATCGCCGCGCTTCTCATGCCGCGCTACCGGTCCCTGATCCTGACGCCGCGCTTCCTCGTCGCCGTCGCCGTGATGCTGGCGGTGGCCCTGCCCTCGGCGATCTGGGTCCTCGTCGAGCGGCCCGAGGCGGAGGGCGTCGTCGACTCGGTGCTGGGCAGCGGCGGCGAGGCCGGCTTCCTCGCCACGCTCACCGATGGCAGCGTCACGCTCGCCGTCGCCCTGATCGCCTATCCGCAGCCCTTCCTCGTCCTCTTCGCCGTCGCCTTCGGCCCCGCCCTGTGGCGCGCCCTGCGCGCGCCGGCCGGAGCCTCCGGGTCGTCCGGCGGCGGCCCGGACGCCCGACTGCGCGCCGACCTGCTCTGGGCGACCATGGCGGTGACGGTCGCGCTCCACTGGCTGCTCGTCCCGGTCCTCGGCGCGACGGAGTTCGAGGAGCGGTGGATGCAGCCGGCGCTGATGGTCCTGCCGCTCGCCCTCTTCACGCTTGCCGAGCGCGGGCGGCCGGCGGCGTGGTCGCGGAGCCTGTTCGGCGTCTTCGTCGCCGGGCTCGTCGCCATCGCCTTCGCCGCGCGGATCGTGACCTGGGAGCTCGGCGCCGATCACTGCGGATCGTGCCGGACGATGGTCCCCTTCCCGGCCCTTGCCGACCAGGTGCGCGAGGCGGGTTTCACGGGCGGCACGATCGCCGTCGACGACTTCCATATCGGCGGCAACCTGCGCGCGGAATTTCCGGACTCCCGGGTCGTGGAGATCGACTATCCACCGTCGGTCTTCCCGCCCCCGAGGGCCGCCGGCGGGTCCGGGCAGTGCCTGCTCGCCTGGAAGGTCTCCGACGGCCGCGACGGCGCGCCCGAGGCGACGCCCGCGCCGATGCCGCCGCCCGACAAGCTCGCTCGCGCAGTGGCGGAGCGCTTCGACGCTCCCGGGGCCGAGCCGGCGGCGATCGGGATCGCGGAGGCGCCGATGCGGCGGTCGGCGCGCGCCTACCGCATGGGCTGGGCGCTCTATCCCGATGGCGCCGGCACCTGCCGCTGACCGGTCCCGCGGGGACACCTACCCGATTCGCGTACCCGTCGGGGAACGCCGAAGGATCGCAGGTTAACGCCAACGGGTCGTCGCCGGAGAGCACCCTGTCCTCCTAAGGTGGCCGCATCGTCGCCTCGCGCCGGGCTTTCCGGGACGCATGGCGGCGGCGACTCCGCAACCGGCGCCGGCGACCATGACCCTCGCCCTCTCCCGGCCGCGCCCGGCGATCGCGAGCCGGCAAGCGGCTGCCCTGGCGGCGATCCTCGTGCTGATCGCGGTGGGCGGCCTGCGGATCGCGGCCACCTGGCCGGTCTTCTCCCACACGACCGACGAGACCTATCACGTCTCCCGCGCGATGGTCTGGCACGAGACCGGCGCCTATCCGTTCCCGCACCATCCGCCGCTGGCGCCGATCGCGATCGGCCTGGGCCCGCGGCTCGCCGGGATCGAGGCGCCGGACCTGCCGCCGGACACGCCCGACCTCAAGCGCGCCATCGGCAACGCCACGCTCTACGACGCCGGGGCCGGCGACTACCACCGGCGGCTGAGCCTCGCGCGCGCCGGCACGCTGGTGTTCTACCTGGTGGTCTGCGCGACGGTCGCCGCCTGGGGCTGGCGCCGGATCGGCCCGACGGCGGCCGTCGTCGCGACGGGTCTCGTCTCGAGCCTGCCGCCCGTGCTCGCCCATGCCGGTCTGGCGACCACGGACGCGGCGGCGATGGCGACGATCCCGCTCGCCCTGCTCGCCTTCCTGGACTGGCTGGAGCGCCCGGGCGCCGGCCGAACGGCCTGGCTCGGGATCGCCGGCGGCCTGGCCCTGGCGGCGAAGTACTCCGCGCTCGTCTTCCTGCCGGTGGCCGGGCTCGCGATCCTGGCCGTGCGCGCCGTCGCCCTGGGCGGCCTGCCGGTCGCGCCCCGGCGGCTGGCCGCGCTGCCGGCCGCGTTGGCCCTCGCCCTCGGCGTCGTCTGGGCGACCTACGGCTTCTCCGTGACCCCGATCGCCCCGCCGGCGAGCGCCGACCCGCGCGCCTGGCTCGCCGATGGGCCGGTCGTCTCGCCCGACGCCTGGCTGCCCGTCCCGGGCTGGAGCTATTGGCGCGGCATCAAGGATGTCGCCGCCCAGAACCGGGCGGGACATGCGCCGTATTTCCTGGGCGAGACCGGCGACGACGAGGGCGACTGGCGGTTCTTCCCGGTGATGCTGGCGGTCAAGCTGCCGCTCGGCTTTCTCGGCCTCGTCGCGATCGGCGCCGGCGTCGCCGTCGCCCGCGTCAGGCGAAGCAGGGACAGGAGCGTGGCGATGCCGCTGGCCGCCGCCGGCGCGATCGTCCTCGCGGTCCTGCCCAGCGACATCAATATCGGCCTGCGCCACATCCTGCCGGTGCTGCCCCTGCTTGCGCTCGTCGCCGGCGCGGGCGCGGCGGCCCTGATCGGAGCCAGGCACGCGCGGCCTGCGGCGATCGGGCTCGCCGTCGTCCTCCTGGCGGCCCACGCCGTCGAGGGCGCCCGCGCCCATCCCGACTACCTCGCCCATTTCAACGCGCTGGCGGGCGGCCAGCCGGAGGCGATCACCGTCGACAGCGACCTGGACTGGGGCCAGGACCTGGACCGCCTGTCGTCGGCGCTGGAGGCGCGCGGCGTCGACCGCGTCAACCTCGGCTACACCGGTACGGCCGATCCGGCGCGCCACGGGCTGCCGCCGATCACGCCGCTCGACAGCACCCGACCCCCTGCCGGCTGGGTCGCGGTCAGCCTGCACCGGCTGATGACCGACCCTGACCTGGCCTGGCTCAGAGCGATGGAACCCGTTGCGACGGTCGGCCGGTCGATCCGGCTCTACCACCTCGATCCCGGCCCGGAGGCCGGTCCCGGCGACGAGTCCCCCGTGCGACTTGGCGCCGCCGCGCCGGCCGGGTAGGTTGATGAGGCTCGAGAGTCATGAACGTTCCCGGGCAGGCCATCGGATCGCGCATCCGGCGCGGCCCCGTGCGCGGGAGGAGGCGGAGACCATGACCGCGATGCCGCGACCGACCTCCACGGGCGGCAGCATCCCGTCGGACACCGTCCGCGAGGCCGGCGGTGCCGCCCGTGCGCCGGAGGCCCGGCGGCGGGAGCGGATCAGCGTGATCGTCCCGGCCAAGGACGAGGCCGAATCGCTGCCGACTCTCGTCGCCCGGATCGAGGCGGCGGCGGCGAACCACGACCTCCTGATCGACGACATCATCCTGATCGACGACGGCAGCAGCGACGAGACCTGGGCGACCATGGCACGCCTCGCCCGCGAGGTGCCGGCCGTCCACGCCATCCGGCTGCGGCGTAACTTCGGCAAGGCGACGGCGCTGATGATCGGCATCGCCGCGGCGACCGGCGACATCATCATCACCATGGACGCCGACCTGCAGGACGACCCGGCCGAGTTGCCGCGCTTCGTCGAGACGCTGGCGGAGGGCTACGACCTGGTCTCGGGCTGGAAGCGCAAGCGCCGCGACCCGCCGACCAAGACCTGGCCGTCGCGCTTCTTCAACTGGACCACGCGGGTTGCGACCGGGGTGGCGCTGCACGACTTCAACTGCGGCTTCAAGGCCTACCGTCGGGAGATCTTCAACTCGGTCGAGCTCTATGGCGAGCTGCACCGCTACGTACCGGTGCTCGCCCACGCGCTCGGCTACCGAGTCGCGGAGATCGAGGTCGAGCATCATGCCCGCCGCTTCGGGCGCTCGAAATACGGCGTGGCGCGGTTCCTGCGCGGCTATCTGGACCTGCTCACCGTCCTGATGATCACCCGCTACGCCCGCCGGCCGGGGCACCTGTTCGGCGGGATCGGGACGCTGTTCCTGGGTACGGGCGGCGCGATCCTGACCTACCTGACGGGGCTCAAGCTGTTCGGCGGGGCGGAGATCGGCGACCGGCCGCTGCTGCTCCTGGGCGTGATGATGGTGATCATCGGGGTCCAGGTGCTGCTGTTCGGGCTGCTTGCGGAGTTGATCAACAGCCGCACCCGGGGCATCGACCATCGCGACCTGGTCCGCGAAGCCGTCGACGGAGAAGGCTGAGGCGCCATGCGCCGCACCGTCGCTTCCCTGACCGTCTCGGTCGCGATCACCGCCGGCGCCCTCGCCTGGCTCGTCCATCGCGGCGTGTTCGAGGCGGCGGGGCCGGCCCTGGCGAGCGCCGACCGGGTCCGGCTCGCCGGCGCCTTCGCACTGGTCGCCGTGATTCTGGGGCTGCGCGCCTGGCGCTTCGGCCTGTTGCTCGACGGCCGGCCGCGCCTGCCGGGCGTCAAGCTGATCCGCGTCACCGCCCAGCTCTCCGCGCTCAACTTCCTGCTGCCGTTCCGGCTGGGGGAGCTGAGCTTCCCGGTGCTGGCGCGCCGGTCGCTGGGCGCGGACCTGGTCGACGGGGCGGGCGTCCTGCTGACCGCGCGCGTGCTCGACCTGTGCGTCATCGCGGCGATCCTGGCGGTAACCGGTGCCCTGCTGCTGCCCGCGACCGGCGTGCCGGCGCAGGGGGCGCTGCTGTGGCTGGGCGGCGGCTTGGCGCTCGCCGCGCCATTCGCCCTGGTCGCGCTGGGCCGGCGCCTGGCACCGGTGCTGGGCAGACTGCCCCGCCTGGGCGGGCTCGTCCTGCGCCTGGCGCGGGGTATCGGCCGGCTCGACGGAATCGGCGACAGGCTGCTCGCGGTCGTGCTGAGCTGGGCGATCTGGCTCGCCTTCGCCCTGCTGGCCTGGCTGGCGGCGAGCGCCGTCGTGCCGGCGACGGAGCCGATCTGGGCCATGATGGCGGCGGCGGCGGGCAACCTCGCCTTCGCCCTGCCGCTCAACGGCGTCGCCGGCCTCGGCCCGGCCCAGGCGGCCTGGGTCGCGGTGATGGCGATCGCCGGCATGCCGCTGGCGACCGCGGCGCTGGGCGCGCTCGCCGTCCACGCGGTCGCGCTGACCGGCGCGTTGGCGCTGGGCGCGCTGGCGACCGTCACGGGCGGCCGACGCGACGGCCCGACGGCTCAAGACGCCGGCAGGCCGTCGATCTCGCAGCCGTAGACGGTGTAGACCTGCTTGACGCGGCAGGACGGGGCGAAGTCGACGACCACGCGGCCCTGCGGACACTGCGCCACATCCGCCCAGGAGGCGTAGCCGAGCAGCACGTCGTCGTCCTGCCCTAGGGGCGGGATCGCGAAGGGCCGGTCGTCCCCGCGTCGAATGTCGGCGGTCGTGACCATGCGGGTGACGGTCAGGCCGCGCTCGGCCAGAAGCCCGCGCGCGATCGCGTCGGCCTTGTCCTTCTCCAGATGAGGCCGTGCGGTGAAGGGATCGCAGGCCGGGGGCCGGGACTGCGTCAGCGGCGCGCAGGCCCCGATCAGGAGCGTGGCCGACAGCGCCATCGCGACGACTGCCCGCCGGCCGGTCCGGCCGCGCCGCGACAGGGCGAATCTCCAGCCCGTCATTCGATCCCCTCCTCTCCTCCCAGAGCGCGAATCGCCGGAAGCAGCGCCGAGAAGGCCGGATCCTCGGCCGTCCCCAGCCATTCGAAGACGACCATCTCCGCCGTTGCCACGGTCGCCCCCTCCGCGCGCAGGCGCGCCAGCGCCGCCTCGTGATCCGCCCGGCGGCGAGAGCCGACCGCGTCGGCCACGACCACCGGGCGCCACCCCTCCCGCAATGATCCGAGCACCGTCTGGAGAACGCAGACATGCGCCTCGAAGCCGCAGACGACCGGGCGAGGCCGGCCGGTCGCCATAAGCGCGTCGCGGACGGCCGGCGCGCGTATCGCGTCGAAGAAGGTCTTCTCGACGACCGCGGCATCGGCATCGTCGAGGCCGACTTCGGCGACGGTATGGCCAAGCCCCCTGGGATACTGCTCGGTGGCGACGACCGGCACGCCCAGCGCCGCGGCCGCGCGGACCAGGAGCGCGATCCGCTCGAGGGCGGCCGCCCCGCGCGAGATGGCGGGGAGCAACCGCTGCTGGACATCCACGACAACAAGACTAGACTGCGCGCGCTCGATCATCGCCCGACCCTTTCGGACCGCCTTCGGGAACGGCTCGGAACGCGGGGGAGGCGGCCTACGCCATCTTCGTCGGCGCCACGGCCGCCAAGATCGCCTCGTGAATTGACTCCCCGGTTTGACTTCCTACACTCCGCCCCCAATTCGGGGAGGTGTTCGGCGATGCGGGCCATGACGGTCCGCTGGCCAGCCGGCGTTACCGGCCGCACCCTCGACACTCTCACCTTGGCTGCCATCGCTCCATGAAATTCGCCGACCTGGGCCTGAAGCCGGAAATCCTTCGCGCCGTCGAAGACGTCGGCTACGAGACGCCGACGCCGATCCAGGCCCAAGCCATCCCCGTCGTGCTCGGCGGGCGCGATGTCCTGGGAATCGCGCAGACGGGCACCGGCAAGACGGCGGGCTTCACCCTGCCGATGATCCAGCATCTGTCCAAGGGCCGCGCCCGCGCGCGGATGCCACGCTCGCTCATCCTCGAGCCGACGCGCGAGCTGGCGACCCAGGTGGCCGAGAATTTCGAACTCTACGGCAAGTACGAGAAGCTGGACTTCGCGCTGCTGATCGGCGGGGAGCGCTTCGACGAGCAGGTCCGCAAGCTCGACCGCGGCGTCGACGTGCTGATCGCCACGCCGGGGCGCATGATCGATCTGTTCGAGCGCGGCAAGGTGCTGCTCGCCGACGTGAAGATCCTGGTGATCGACGAGGCCGACCGGATGCTCGACATGGGGTTCATCCCCGATATCGAGCGCATTGTCGGCCTGCTGCCGCGCAAGCGCCAGACGCTGTTCTTCTCGGCCACCATGCCCAAGGAGATCCGGCGCCTGGCCGACGCCTTCCTCGACAACCCCGAGGAAATCCAGGCCTCCCGCCCGGCGACCACGGCCGAGGGCGTGGAGCAGTTCGTCACGGTGGTCGATCCCAAGGACAAGCGCGAGGCGCTGCGCAGGCTCATTGTCAGCGAGGATCCGAAGAACGCGCTGATCTTCTGCAACCGCAAGCGCGACATCGCGACGGTCTACCGCTCGCTGATCAAGAGCGGCTTCTCGGCCGGCCAGCTCCACGGCGACATGGCACAGCCGGCACGCACGGAAACGCTGGGCAATTTCAAGAAGGGCGAGATCCGGCTCCTCGTCTGCTCCGACGTCGCCGCGCGCGGCATCGACATCAGCGAGCTCAGCCACGTCTTCAACTACGATGTTCCCGGCAATGCCGAGGATTATGTCCACCGCATCGGGCGGACCGGCCGCGCCGGACGCAAGGGCCGCGCGCTGACCCTGGCGACGCCGGAGGAAGGCAAGTACGTCTCGGCGATCGAGTCGCTCGTCTCGAAGACGCTGCCTCGCCTCGACGTCGAGGGCCTTGCGACGGCCCTCGCCGAGGAGACCGGGGACGAGGGCGAAGGCGCCCGCGGTCGGGGCAAGGCGCGCGGCCGTGGTCGCAGGCGCGAGCGGGATGCCGCGCCGGCACCGGCGCGCGAGGCGGCGCCCGCCGCGGCCGACGAGGCAGCCGATGAGGAGGCCGTGGCCGAGGCGGGCGTCGCTCCCGAGCCCGGGCCCGAGCCCGGGCCCGAGCCTGGCCCCGCCGTCGAGCGCGATGCCCGGGACAGCGAGGACCGCTCGCGGAGGGACGGCCGCAAGGCCCCGGCCAACGGCCGCGGTCGGCGCAGTGGCGGACGCCGCGGCGGCCGGGACGGCGACGAGGCGCCGGCCAACCAGGGCGTCGCCGACGACCAGATCGTCGGCATGGGCGATCATACGCCGGCCTTCCTGACCCGTCCGGGCCTGCCACCCGATAGCCGAGGCTCCGGCCGCGGCGCGGCGGCTTCCTGACGGATCACGCCCTTCCCGGGCATGACGCCCTTCGATTTCGTCTGGACAGCGAGACCGACTTTCTTTAGCCGGTAGCGTGTGACCGCTCACGATTCATCCAGTAATTGCCTCGACACGATCGAGGCAACCGACTCATCGCCACGGTTCGTCGCCTCGCGGCTGGCGCCGCGCGCCCTTTGGCCGCGCCTGACCGAGGGCGACCAACCCCTGCCCGACGAGAGCGCGCCACTCAACATCGGCGCCGTCCTGACCGACGCGATCGCCAATCCCGAATGGGCCGACCGCCCGGCCGCCGGCCATCCGGGCGGCCCGACCTGGCGTTTCGGCGACCTGCTCGATGCGGTCGGCAAGATCGAGACGATCCTGCGCCGGGACTGCCGCCAAGGCGACCGCCTGCTCGTCCGGCTGGAGAGCGGGCCAGGCCTGATGGCGGCCCTGATCGCCGGCTGGCGGGCGGGGCTGGTCCTCGTGCCGACCGTGGCCGCGCTGCGCGCGCGCGAGCTGGAGGGAGTGCTGGCGATCGCGCGACCGACCCACGCCCTCACGACGGCGACGCTCGAGCCGGCGCTGGCCGAAGCTTCGGCGGCGACGGGGCTCCGCCCGGACCGCGTGGCGATCGAGGATCTGGCTCTCGGCCCCGCCCCGTCCTCTCCGCCTCGTCCTCCGGCCGGAACCGGCGCGGCCCCGCCCCTGCCCGGCGCGGCCGTGGCGACGCGGGCCGGGGATCCGTGCCTGATCCTGTTCACCTCCGGGACGACGGGGCGTCCCAAGGCGGCCGTTCACGACCATCGCGCGGTGCTGACCACCGGCCTCGGCGGGCCGGATGGCGAGGCCAAGCCGGGACCGGGCGACGTCGTGACGGGCACGCCGTCGATCGCCTTCGCCTACGGGCTGGCGACGCTGTTCCTGTTCCCGCTGCTGGGCGGCGCGCGGACCGTGTTTCCCACCGCGCCGGGGGTCGAGGCCCTGGCCCGGACGATCGCGGCGGCACGGCCGAGCCACTGCGCCACGTCCCCGACCGCCTATCGCGCGCTCGCCGCCGGCCGGTCGCGGGACGATCTGGCGTCGATCCGGATCGCGCTGTCGGGCGGCGAGGCCCTGACCCCCGCGACGCGGCGGCTCTGGACCGCGGTTTCCGACAGCCGGATGATCGACATCCTGGGCGCGACCGAGTTGCTGGGCATGGCGCTCGCGGGCGAAGGGCCGGATGGCGGGTTGCGCCCGCTGCCCGGCTGGCGCGCCCGTGTGGTCGACGGGGACGGCGGCGACGCGCCCGCCGGCAAGCCCGGGCGCCTGGCGCTCCAGGGGCCGACGGGCTGCCGCTACCTCGACAATGCCGAGGCTCAGACCGCCTATGTCCGCGACGGCTGGAACCTGACCGGCGACATGGTGCTGCGCGACGCCGACGGCGGCATCCGCCATCTGGCCCGCGCCGACGATCTGATCGTCGCGTCCGGCCACACTGTCGCCGGACCGGAGATCGAAGCCGTGATCGCCGAGCATGCGGCCGTCGACGATTGCGCGGTGGTCGGTCTCGACGACGGGGCCGGCGGCCGTCTCATCGCCGCCGCGGTGGTCGTGGCGGCGGATCGGGCGGCCGGGCCGCTGCTGGTCGAGGACCTGCGGGCGTTCGTGCGGGCGCGCCTGGCGCCCTTCAAGGTGCCTAGGGCGGTCGTTTTCACCGACGCACTGCCGCGTACCGGAACGGGCAAGATCGCGCGCGACCGGGTTCGCGCGCTGGTCAATCGCGCCACGACCGTGCCGCGGCGCCACGCCGGACGGCGGGCGCCGGCCGACTGATTGCGGCGCCAGGGCTCCGCTCCGAACCACCGGGCGGGTGCCGGCGATGTTGACTTCGCCCGACGCACCGGGGAATGGTGCGGAACGCGATTCCGCGACGGCACGGCCTTCCTGGAAATTCCGATCCCGAGACCGATGACGGTTCGATGCGGCTGAGCAGGGTGTTGACGGCTCTCCTCGTCCTGGTCGCCGCGGCGGCCACGGGCGGACTGGCACGACCACTCCCCGCGCAGCCGTCCGGCCAGGACGCGGGCGGGGCCGACCCGCCGCTCCCGGCGGCGTCCACGGAGGGCACCGACGAGCCGGCGGTGATCGAGGCCGACGAGCTGGTCTATGACGAGCCGCTCGACCTGGTCATCGCGCGCGGCTCGGTGGAGATCGTCCAGGCGGGCCGGATCCTGCGGGCCGACCAGATCACCTTCAATCGCAAGACCCGGATGGTGACGGCGACCGGCAACGTGGTCCTGGTCGAGCCGACGGGAGAGGTCCTGTTCGCCGACTACGCGGAGCTCGACGACAGTCTCCGCGACGGCTTCGTCGACGGCGTCGCCGTCCTGTTCCCGGACGACAGCCGCTTCATCGCGACATCCGGCCGCCGGCGCGCGGGACGTGTCACCGAGGTCGACCGCGGCGTCTACTCGCCGTGCGATCTGTGCCCCGACGATCCGCGCCGCGCGCCGCTCTGGCAGCTTCGCGCGGCGCGGATCACGCACGACGCCGAGCGCCGGGACGTCATCTACCGTGACGCCTATCTCGACATGTTCGGGGTCCCGGTGTTCTACACGCCCTACCTCTCCCACCCGGACCCCACGGTCGAACAACGCACCGGCTTTCTGACACCGACCTTCGGGACGACGTCGGATCTGGGCCCCTTCATCTACAACTATTTCTATTGGGGCATCGCGCCGGATCGGGACGCGACCTTTACCCTGGGCACGACGACCGAGCGCGGCCTCCTTCTGGGCGCAGAATACCGACAGCGCTTCGCCCAGGGACAAATCACGATCGACACCTCGGTCAACCAGAGCGACAGGAAGGAAGACGTTCCGGGTGGAACCACGCTGATCGAGGACGCCAATCGCGGACATCTCTTCCTCGATGGCCGCTACGAGTTCAACGAATTCTGGCGCGCGGAAGCCGACATCTCGCTGGTCAGCGACGATACCTATCTCGATGTGTTCGAGATTTCCGACGAAGACGAACTCACCAGCCGCGTCGCCGTGGAACGCTTCGAGTACCTGGACTATTTCGGTGTCGAGAGCTACAGCTTCCGCGACTTGCGGTCCGGGGCGATCGAGCAGCCGCTGGTGCTGCCGCTGGTGACGTACAGCCATGTCAGCGATCCCGACGCGATCGCCGGTGGCCAATGGTATCTGGATGGCGAATTGCTCTCGCTCCAGCGCGGCTCCGACGGCACCGACCGCCGGGTCGACATCCAGGGCGTGGACACGCGCCGGGCCTTCGTCGAGGGCGGCTGGCGGCGCGAGGACTACCTGCCCTTCGGACTGGTGGTGGATTCGCGGGCTTCGCTGCAGGGCACGACGTGGTGGACGGAAGACCAGGTCGACGAGCAGGACCCGACGGCGAACCGCGGAACGACGCTGTCCGCGCGCCTGCTGCCCGAGGTGAACACGACCCTGCGCTATCCCTGGGTGCGGCGGGACGGAGCGTTGCTGACGCTGATCGAGCCGGTCGGCGGGTTCCGCGCAGCGGCGGATCTGACAGCCGGCGAGGACGACATCCCGAACAACGACAGCGTCAGCCCCGAATTCGACGAGATCAACCTGCTGGCCGACAGCCGCCTGCCCGGCAAGGACCGGGTCGAGGATGGGGTCTCCCTGACCTACGGGCTGCGCACGGGGATATTTGCCGATGACGGGCGGTCGGGTACCCTGTTTCTCGGCCAGCGGCTGCGGCTGTCGGGCGAGGACGTGTTTCCGGCAGGCTCCGGGCTAGAGGACGATCTCTCCGACGTGGTCGGCCGCCTGACCCTGGCGCCGGCGAACTACCTCGACATCGACTGGCGTTTCCGCATCGACTACGAGGACATGGATTTTCGCCGGCAGGAAATCTCGGCTCGGGTCGGACCGTCCTGGCTCCGGGCGTCGGCCACCTACACCGCGATCGACGGGATCGCGGATGACGGTGTCGAGGACCGCAAGGAGCTCAAAATCGGCGCGACGGCAGCGGTCGGCGACTACTGGCGCGTGAGCAGCTCGCTCAATCGCGACATCGATGCCGAGGAGAACCGCGAAGCCCGCTTCGGAATCAGCTACCTGGACGAGTGCTTCCTCTTCACAGCCGAGCTGGAGCGCGAATTCACCGAGGATCGCGACGACGAAGGCGGCTACTCCCTGTTCATGCGCGTGGCGTTCCGCAATCTCGCGGACGTACCGTTGGAGCTCACCGGCGGCTCGCTCTTCGAGTAGGCCGCCGGACCGCCGCGACGCCCGCCCTTCACCCCGGCCGGACAGACGCCACGACCCATGGCCATCGCGCTCGACCCGACCCTGCAGATGTGGGTGGTGATCGCGGTCACCCTCGCCACGATGATCTCGTTCGCGGTCGAGCGGGTGAGCCTGGAGATGACCGGCCTCGGCGCGCTGGTCTTCCTGCTCGTCTGGTTCCAGGTCTTCCCGCTTGCCGGAGAGGACGGGGCCAACCTCCTCGATGCGGCGGCGATCCTCAGGGGATTCTCCAACCCGTCGCTGATCGCCGTGCTGGCCCTCCTGGTCATGGGCCAGGCGATGGTCCAGACCGGCGCGCTCAACGGCCTGACGCGCATGTTCGTACGCCTGTCGCGGCGCCACCGGCGCCTCAGCCTGTCGAGCGGCTTCACCGGCGTGCTGACGACGAGTGCGTTCCTCAACAACACGCCCGTCGTCGTCATGTTCATCCCGATCATGCAGGCGCTGGCCGCCCGGCTCGGCTGGTCGACGAGCCGGCTGATGATGCCGCTGAGCTTCGCCGCGATCCTCGGCGGCATGACGACGCTGATCGGCTCGTCGACCAACCTGCTGGTCTCGAGCGCGCTGAGCGGCATGGGCGAGGCGCCGCTGACCCTGTTCCAGTTCAGCGTCATCGGCGTCTGCATGGCCGCCGTCGGTATCGTGTACGTCATCGTCGTTCTGCCCCGCATCCTGCCCCATCGCGGCGGCATGGCCGGCATGCTCGTCTCCGAGGGCAAGCAGTTCGTCGCGGAGATCGACGTGACGCCCGGCAGCCGTCTGATCGGCAGCAAGGCCGCGGCCGGGCAGTTCAAGGAACTGCCGGACGTGACCGTGCGGCTGATCCAGCGCGGCGGCCAGAACATCCTGCCGCCCTTCGAGGACGAGGCTCTGCAGGCCGGCGACGTGCTGATCGTCGCGGCGACGCGCCAGGCCCTGACCGATGCGCTGACCCGCAATGCGGGATACCTGCTGACCGCGGGCCGGGGTCGAGTCTCCGCGCCCACGCCGGAAGCGGTCGAGCCCGGCACGAAGCGGCCGGCGGAACGCGCGCTCGCCGAGGTCATGATCGCGCCGGCCAGTCGGATGATCGACCAGACGATCGACATGGTCGGCTTCCAGCGCCGCTTTGGCTGTCTGGTCCTCGGCATCCAGCGGCGGGGCCGGATGGCCCGCCTGCGCATGAGCGAGATCCGGCTGGCGGCCGGCGACGTGCTGCTGGTCACCGGCTCGCGCGAGAATGTCGACGCGCTCGCGGCCAATCCGGATCTCATGCTCATGACCTGGGCGATCCGGGACGTGCCGCGCGTCCAGCGCGCGCCCCACGCGGCGATGATCTTCGCCGCGGTCGTGCTGCTCGCGTCGACAGGAGCTCTGCCGATCGCCGCCGCGGCCCCGGCCGGCGCGGCGGCCATGCTCGCGACCGGGTGTCTCAACATCCGCCAGGCGGTGCGCGCGCTCGACCGCACGATCCTGCTGGTCGTGGCGGCCTCGCTGGCGATCGGCTCGGCCTTGCAGGCGACGGGCGGCGCGACCTATCTGGCGCACGGATTCCTGAACCTGATCGGCACGCAGGATCCGATCATCGTGATGGCGATCCTGTTCGGGCTCGTCGCCGTGGCGACGAACGTGCTGACCAACAACGCCTGCGCGGTGCTGTTCACGCCCATCGCGGTGGGGCTGGCGGGCGACCTGGGCATCGAGCCGTCGGTCATGGCGATCACGGTGCTGATGGCGGCGAACTGCTCCTTCGCCACGCCGATCGGCTACCAGACCAACCTGCTGGTCATGGGACCCGGCCACTACCGCTTCGTCGACTTCCTACGCGGCGGCGTGCCGCTGGTGATCCTGATGTGGATCACCTACGTGCTGGTGGCGCCGAACTTTTTCATGCTCGGCTGAGGCGGCGGGCCGACCGGGATCCGGCCCGCCCGCCTCGACACATCATGGGACCCGCGCTTCAGCGCATGATCGGGCCCGCGCGTCAGCGCATGATCGGGAAAGTGAACTCCGCGCCCTGGGCCATGCCGGTCGGCCAGCGTGACGTCACAGTCTTCTGCTTGGTGTAGAAGCGCACGCCGTCCAGGCCGTACATGCCGTGATCGCCGAAGGCCGAGCGCTTCCAGCCGCCGAAGGTGTGGAAGGCCATCGGCACCGGGATCGGCACGTTCACGCCGACCATGCCGATATTGCAGTTTGACGAGAACGACCGCGCGGCGTCGCCGTCCTCGGTGAAGATGGCCGCGCCGTTGCCGTATTCGTGGGCGTTGACGAGGTCGAGCGCCGCGGCGAAGTCCGGCACGCGCACGACCGAGAGCACGGGGCCGAAGATCTCCTCCTTGTAGATGCGCATGTCCGGCTTGACCTCGTCGAACAGGCAGCCGCCGAGGAAGAAGCCGTTTTCGTAGCCCTGGAGCTTGAGGTCGCGGCCGTCGACGACGAGCTTCGCCCCCTCCTCGACGCCCAGGTCGACATAGCCGCGCACCTTGTCCAGGTGCTGCCTGGTGACCAGCGGCCCCATTTCCGCGTCGGGATCGGTACCCGGCGCGACCTTGAGGTTGCGCACGCGCGGCTCCAGCGCGTCGACGAGCTTGTCGCCCGAATCGCCGACCGCGACCGCGACGGAGATCGCCATGCAGCGCTCGCCCGCCGCGCCGTAGCCGGCCCCCATCAGCGCGTCGGCGGCCTTGTCGATGTCCGCGTCGGGCATGACGACCATGTGGTTCTTGGCGCCGCACAGCGCCTGGACGCGCTTGCCGTGGGCGCAACCGGTCGAATAGATGTACTCCCCGATCGCGGTCGAGCCGACGAAGCTGACCGCGGCGACGCGGGGGTCGGTCAGCAGCGTGTCGACGGCCTCCTTGTCGCCGTTGACGACGTTGAGCACGCCTTCGGGCGCGCCCGCTTCGCGCATCAGCTCGGCCAGGCGCATCGACGCCGAGGGATCGCGCTCGGAGGGCTTGAGGATGAAGGTGTTGCCGGTCGCGATCGCCATGGCGAACATCCAGACCGGCACCATGACCGGGAAGTTGAACGGCGTGATGCCGGCGCACACGCCGACCGGCTGGCGCATCGAGAAGGTGTCGATGCCGCGGCCCACGTTCTCGGAGAACTCGCCCTTGAGCAGATGCGGGATGCCGCAGGCGAACTCCACCACCTCCAGGCCGCGGAAGACCTCGCCCTTGGCGTCGGAAAGCACCTTGCCGTGCTCGGCCGTCAGGATGTGGGCCAGCTCGTCGGTGTGGCGCTCCAGCAGGTCCTTGAACTTGAACATGACGCGGGCGCGCTGGACCGGCGGCGTGGAGGCCCAGCCGGGCAGCGCCCTGGTGGCGGACTCGATCGCCTTGCCGACCTCCTCGCGCGAGGCGTAGGCGACCCGGGCGGCCACCTCGCCGGTGGCGGGATTGAAGACGTCGCCGTGGCGCCCGCTGGCGCCTTCCAGCACCCGGCCGCCGACATAGTGGTTGATGGTCGCCGCCATGGCATCCTCCGTTTCGGGCCGTGTCGCGCCGGGGTTGGTCCCCCGTTTCCGGTCCCTCGACCGCGCGCACGTACATCACGCCGGTGTATGGAATGTTTGATCCGGAACAATCAAGACGGGTCTAGTCATTCCGGCCGAGTCGACAATACGAAATCCCTCCCTGCCATCCAAGCCTCCGCCCGGTACGCCCCCCGAGACCCTGCGGAATCGGGCGGTCCCGGCCTTGCCAAAAGAATGTCTTAGTTGGCGACTAGCCACCATGAGACTTCTCATCGTTCGCGCTGCCCGGTCCCGTCGCCGCTCCGTCCGGATCCCGCCATGCCACTCTACGACTATGATCGTCGCTATCGCCGCCGCGTCTGGGGAACCATCACGCGGATCGGTTTCTACGTGGCGACGATCGCGGTCACGGCGCTGTTCGCCTATCGCACCGGGATCGAGCAGTCTGCCGAGCGCGAGCGGCGGCTGGACAACCGGGTCGCCGAGCTCGAGTCCTCCCTCGCCGCGGCGGAGCAGAACGCCATCCGCCTGGAGGCCGCCGCGCGCACCGCGCGCATCCAGTACGAGGAGCTGATGGCCCGCTTCGAGGCCGAAGTGCCGCGCGGCGAGCGTCGGGAGCTCCTGAACCTGGTCTCCGCCCGTCTGGAGGAGGGCGTGGCGCCCGACCGCCTCGCCTTCTTCGTCCGCTCCGCCGCCCCGCCGACGGACTGCACCGAGGCGGAGAGCCGACGCTTCATCGCCGCGACCCCGACCTATGACGGCCCGAACACCGCGATCGGCTTCGCCGACGGCCGGATCACCGTGACCGGCGAGGGCGAGAACGCGGTCTCCGAGGGCGGCTCGGTCCAGGGTTGGTACGACCCGGCCATGCCCGTGACCATGGCCTTCACCCGGATCGGCGGCGAGCGCGAGGAGGTGGAGGGCAAGCTGCCGCTGCACCACACCCTGGTGCTCGACGGCGCGGAATGGCGCTTCACCGCCACCGAGGGCGATCGCAGCATGATCAACGTCGCCGCCGATCGCTGCGTCTTCCCCGAATCCCCCCCGATGGCCCAGGGCAGCGCCGACCCCACCGTCGAGCGATAGGTCGGCTCGGTCGCTCAGCGGGCGTCCCGTCGGGAGTGGCGGACTATTTCCGCGCCCACTGGCCGTTGGCGTTCATGTAGTACTGGCCCGACGGCAGGCGGGAGATGAGCTGCTCGGCCGCGCGCTGCTCGACGACGGCGAGAGGCACGCCGGTGTCGTCGGCGATGCGCCGGTATTCGTCGCGTCGCCGGGCGTTGACGCTCTCCACCAGCGACTCGACGCCCGAACCGGGGCTGACCACGCCGACATAGCCGTCGCGGCGCTCGCCCACCAGGCCCTGGGCGCGGGCCTGGTCCAGGTTCTGGGCCCGGGCGCTCCGAGGCAGGCCGAGGCCGACGGCGGCCAGCCCGAGGAGTGCCCCCGCGCCCGCCAGAACCGCGCGCCGGCCGACCCCGCGCCTGTCCGACGGGATAGCCTGCCGCCTGTCCTGTCGGCCGCTCCCCGTCGCTCGCTTCACCGGATTGCCCACCATGGTCGTCGTCCCCGTTTCCTCGCCCCCGCGCGTTCGGCCGCGATCGGCCGGCGCGCCGTCAGAAGATCTCGTCGTTCTGGTCGAAGGCGTCCTCGAGCTCGCGGTCGATGCGCACGCGCACCTCCTGCTCGATCTTGACGTCGAGCTCGATGCGGATCGGCTCCTTCGGCGCCTCGACACGCACGGTCGGCGAGCAGCCGGCCGAGAACACGGCGACGGCGAGGAGCCCACCGGCCGCCAGCCCGCGACCCAGCCCGCGAGGGGGGCCGACACTATCGAGAAATCCGCTCATCCGCCCGTCACTCCCCCGCCGGCGCCGGCGCGTCGAGGGCGCCGCCCTCGATCGCGCGCTCGATACGCCCGCGCAACAGGTCCTCGGTTCGCCGGCCCAGCGAGAGGCTCTGCAGGCCGCTGCGCAGGATTCGGTCGAGTTCGCCGCCGACATTGACGTCGAGCGCGACCGGCCAGCCGTCGTAGAGTTCGGGATTGGCGCCCAGGACCGAAACGGTCGCCGAAAGGTCCTCGCCGGTCCGGCCGTCGAGGGTCAGCTTCAACGTCTCGTACCGGAAGTCTTCCAGAGCCTGGAGCAACAGCGACAACCCTCCCGACCGGTCGGCCGACGCGACCCCTTCCGCCGCGCCTTCGGGGCGATAGCGGATCACGCCGGGGCCGGTCGTCTCCAAGACCGCGTTGTCGATAATGATCGTGTCCGGAGTGAGGCGCACCGGCATCCGGCCCTGAAGGCGCCCCGTCGCCTCGAAATTCTCCAGCGGCACGGCGACCAGGAGCGTCGCCACGTCGACCTCGGTGGCCGTGAGCACGAGCGCCAGGCTGCGATCGTCGAGCCGGGCGGCGAAGGGCTCCGCCTCCAGGCGTCCGCCCGCCCAGTCGAAGCCCAGCGCCTCGACCGACAGGAGCCGGTCCGCCCCGTATCCGAAGCGCATCCGGCCAAGCTCCAGCAGCAGGCCCATATCGACCGCCTCCACGGCGATCTCCTGTCCCGGCGGCAGGCGAGGCGGCAGGAGGGAGTCCGCCGTCAGCGTGCCGGACAGCCCCTCGGCCACGGCGAAGGGGGTCTCGACCGCGATGTCCTCCAGGCTCAGCGTCGCGCGCGAAGACGTGCCGGCACCCCAGCGGAACGCCGCCTCGCCGGACAGAGCACCGGTGACCGCGGTCAACGGCGCATCCGCCAGGACGGGGAAGACGTCGGCCGGCTGCCGGACCTCCGGCGCGAAGGCGAGGCTCGGGATCGACACGGTGACCCCGCCCCGGCCGCTCGTGGTGTCGTGCTGGAGCGCCAGATCGGCGGTCAGCCCGCCGGCGGCGCCGACCGCCTGGCCCGTCAGCGCCAACCGGCCCCCGGCATCGAGGCCGCCGGCCGCCCGCACCGACACGGGCACGAGGGGTGCCGGCTCGCGCAGGAGCCGCGCCTGCCCGATCGCGAGGTCCAGGTCGACCGGCCGTTCCGCCGCGGGGGCGTAAACCGCCTCGGCCCCGACCCCGGCCAGGTCGAGCCCGATATCCGGCAGCCGCGCGGCGCCGTCGGTCGCGGTCAGGGTGAGCGATCCCGAGGCGCCCGATGGATCGAGATCGCCGGCTACCGTCAGCGTGGGCGGCGTCAGAGCCACCGCTCCGACGCCGGGCGTTCGCAGGCGCGCCGGCTCCCCTGTCAGGCGGAGATCGAGGCCGACGGGGCCGCGCGCGTCGATCCCGCCTCCGGGGCCGCGCTGGAGCGTCACGGCCGGGCCGTCGCCGCCCGCCGCCAGGCAGAGCGACACGCCCTCCCCGGCGCCCCACTCCCCGGCGATCGACTCGGCCGGCGCCGAAATCGCGTCCGCGGCGACGCGCAGGCAGTCCCCGATGGCGAGCCGGATCGCTCCGGCGTCCCAGCGAGCCGTCGTCCGGCCATCGAGGCGACCGCCTTCAATGCGGACACCGCCCACCGGCCCATCGCCGGCGACCGTCGCCACGACCGTGGCGCGGCCGCCCGCCGCCGAGCCCTCTCCCTCCAGCGACAGCGCCTCCAGCGTCACGGCGGCCTCCCGCCAGCGGATCGGCCCGCCGGCGAGGTCGAGCGAGGCACGGTCGAGCCGCGGCGGCGCATCCGGCGCCGAGGTCGCGACGATGTCGGTCCGGCCGGCGAGGCTGCCGCCGCCGGCCGAGAGGCCGACGGGCGCGGCCAGCGACAGGCCGCGTGGCCCTTCGCCGAGGAGGCCCGAGACCTCGAGCCGCGCCCTCTCGTCCTCGGCGCCGAGGCGCAGGGCCATCGGTTCGGTCTCGCCGGGCAGCCGGCCTCGAACGGTCCAGGGTTCCCGCCCTGTGAGGCGCAGCCGGTCGCCCTCGACCGCCAGATCGGTCGCCAGCGAGACCTCGGCGTCGACGAGGCGCCCCTGGATCATGGCGTCCGCGAGATGGGCGTGAAGGGACCCGGAAACGGCGGCGCCGGCGGGAAGGCCCGCGGACAGATCCGGAACCGGCCACCACGGCGCGACGTCGGTCGCCAGGCGCCCCGAGACTCTCGCCCGCCCCGAGACGGGACTTGAAGAGAGCGCCACTTCTACCGCTTCTTCAATGGCTTGGGATTCGATATCGAAGTCGAATGCGATCGTTTCCGGGAAATCCTCACCGCCGAGCGACAAATCACCGGCGAAGCGCGTACCGACCCCGTAGGCGCCGCGAAGCAGCACCAGCTCGGGGAGCGGCGCGCCCCGGGCGACGACCGAAACGTCGTGGAACGCCTCTCGGGCCGGACCCGCCGCGGGTACGACACGCGCCGCTCGGATTTCGGCCGCGCCCTCGCGCCAGGCGCCGGGCCGGCCGGCGACGGTGACCCAGGCCTCGAGGCCGTCCACGGTCCCGAGCGGGCCGGAGAGGCTGTCGGCGTCCAGGCGGACCAGCGCGTCGATCGCGCCGTCGCGCGCCGCCGTCGCCTCCAGGCTCCCCCGTCCCGCGCCCCAGGGCGTCGAGAGGTCCATTGCGGCGGCGAGATCCGCCGCGGCGCCGGGCGGGGCGGCCAGATCGGCCTCGGCGGCGACGCTCACGGGGCCGACGGACGTCTCGATCGTGACCCGCGCGTCGCGAAGCCGCACCCGGTCGATCGGTGGCATCGGCAGGGAGGTGCCTCCGTCCCCGCCGCCGGCACTCGACGGCGCGGCGAGGTCGTCGGGCAGTCCCGCCACCCGCACGCCCGCGGCCGAGATCGAAAGGCGGGCCGTAAGCCCCTGGACCGTCAGGGACTCGACGCGACGGCCTCGCCACAGGGTGAGCGGGTCGTAGGCGACCTCGATCCGCGCCGCAGCCGGGCCGCCGCCGCTCACCGCCAGGTCCCTGACGACAAGCGCGCGCGGCGTCGCCCGGCGCACGTCGATCGTCTCCAGGGGCATGCCCCGGGCCGCGGCAATGTCGCGCGCCGCCCGCTCGACCAGGCCCGGGCCGGCCTGCGCCCAGGCCAGCACGGCCAACCCGACGACCGCCACGAGACCCGTGAACGCGGCGGACAGGGCCGCTGCGCCCAGACGCGCCGTCGCTCTCATCCGCCCGCTCACCGGTCCACAGCCGCGCGCCCGCGATCCGGGATGCGCGATTGCGAAAAGCGACGCGGGGTTTTATTTTCGAATTCGAACATCAGGGAGGAGACGGCGATGACCGACCGGACGATCGATCTGCTGATCGTCGGTGGCGGCATCAACGGCGCGGGCATCGCCCGCGACGCCGCCGGGCGCGGGCTCGACGTGGTCCTGTGCGAACAGGGCGATCTGGCGAGTGCCACGTCGCAATGGTCGTCCAAGTTGATCCATGGCGGGCTGCGCTACCTGGAATACTACGAATTCCGGTTGGTCCGCGAGGCGCTGGCCGAGCGCGAGGTGCTGCTGCGCCTGGCGCCGCACATCATCCGGCCCATGCGATTCGTGCTGCCCCACAACAAGCTGCTGCGGCCGGCCTGGATGGTCCGGCTCGGCCTCTTCCTCTACGACCATCTGGGCGGCAAGCGCAGCCTGCCCGGCACCGAGACCCTGGACCTGCGCCGGGACAGGCGCGGCAACGGCCTCAAGCCCGAGCTGCGGCGCGGATTCGAGTATTCCGACGCGTGGGTCGAGGATGCCCGGCTGGTCGTGCTCAACGCCATGGACGCCGCGCGCATGGGCGCTGAGGTCCATGTCCGCACCCGCTGCACCGCGGCCCGGCGGGAGGACGGCCACTGGCGCGCCACGCTGACCGACGTGGACACCGGCGAGACCCGGGAGGTGCGCGCGCGCATCCTGGTCAACGCCGCGGGCCCGTGGGTGGACAAGTTCCTGCAAGCCGGCCTCGGTCGCAACGAGCTGGCGCATCTGCGCCTGGTCAAGGGCAGCCACATCATCGTGCCGAAGCTCTATGAGGGCACGCACGCCTTCATCCTGCAGAACACCGACCGCCGCGTCATCTTCACGATCCCCTACGAGCGCGACCTGACGCTGATCGGCACCACCGACATCCCCTATGACGGCGATCCGGCCGAGGTGTCGATCGAGCCGGAGGAAGTGCGTTACCTCTGCGATGCGGTGAACCTCTATTTCGAGCGGCAGATCGGCCCCGACGACGTCGTACGCACCTATTCCGGCGTCCGGCCGCTCTACGACGACAAGTCCGACAACCCGTCCGCCGTGACGCGCGACTACGTCTTCGACGTGGAGGCGCCGCAGGGCGGCGGACCGCCGCTGCTGTCGATCTACGGCGGCAAGATCACCACCTACCGCAAGCTGGCCGAGCACGCGATGGAGAAGCTCTCCCCCTTCATCGCGGGGCTGAAGCCGGGCTGGACGGACACCAAGCCCCTGCCCGGCGGCGACCTGCCGGAGGCGAACTTCCAGCGCTTCCTGGAGGGGCTGCGGGCCGCCTTTGCCTATCTGCCCGAGGATCTCTCCTACCGCTACGCCCGGCTCTACGGCTCGCTGGCGATGCATTTCCTCGACGGCACCGCGTCGCTCGACGACCTGGGCGAGGATTTCGGCGCCGGCCTTCACGCG
Organism: Azospirillaceae bacterium; assembly: GCA_040220455.1. Lineage (GTDB taxonomy): Bacteria > Pseudomonadota > Alphaproteobacteria > DSM-16000 > Inquilinaceae > JAVJUS01. The sequence continues at coordinate 146,699 of JAVJUS010000094.1, read as the reverse complement.
GCGGAGGTCGACTACCTGGTCGACCGGGAATGGGCCCGCACGGTCGACGACATCCTGTGGCGCCGCACCAAGCTCGGCTTCGCCGTGCCGGCGGAAGGGCGCGAGCGCCTGGCCGCCCGGCTGACCGAGCGGCTGGGACCGGCCGCCACGCCCGCCACCCGTGCCCCCTTCCCCGAGCCGCCGCGCCAGGCCGCCGGCGGTCGGTGACCGACGGTCCGCTGCCGCACGTTCTGCCTCTGGATGCCTCTGGACAAGATATTAGGGACTGCTAATATATAGGCGCATTCCGAATCCGGTGCCTTCGGAGGCATTATCGCGCCATGACCTTGCCGCCCGTCCCCGCCCTGCTGCCGCCCTGGCTCGCCGGCTATCGCCGCGCGGACCTGACCGGTGACGTGACGGCCGGGCTGATCACCGCGATCATCCTGGTCCCCCAGGCGATGGCCTACGCCCTGCTCGCCGGGCTGCCGCCGGAGGTCGGGCTCTATGCCTCGGTCGCGCCGCTGGTGCTCTACGCGCTGATCGGGACGAGCCGAACGCTCGCGGTGGGTCCGGTGGCGATCGCCTCGATCATGACGGCGAGCGCCATCGGCACGCTGGGCCTCGCCACCGTGGCGGAGACGATGACCGCCGCGCTCGCCCTGGCCGCCATGGTCGGCGGGATCCTGATCCTGCTGGGCCTCGCCCGCGCCGGCTTCCTGGTCAATTTCCTGAGCCATCCGGTGCTGGCCGGCTTCACCAGCGCGGCGGCCGTGACCATCGCCATCGGCCAGGTCAAGACGCTGGCCGGGATCGAGGTGCCGCGCAGCCATACGCTGGTCGACGGCGTACCCGCCCTGGTCGCCGCCCTGCCCGGCTTCGACGGGCCGTCCCTGATTCTGGGGTTGGGCACGATCGCGCTGCTGCTGCTCGCCTCCGGCCCGCTGGTGCGCGGCCTGACCCGGGCCGGCGTGCCGGCGGGCGCCGCCGCGGCGATCGGCCGGGCCGGGCCGCTGGCGACGGTGGTGCTCGGCATCCTCGCGGTCCGGGCCTTCGACCTGGACGCGCGCGGCGTGACGGTGGTGGGCGAGATTCCCGCCGGGCTGCCCGGGCTCGTCGCCCTGCCGACCGACCCGGAGCTCTATCGCGCGCTGCTGCCCTCGGCCGTGCTGATCGCGCTGATCGGCTACATGGAGAGCGTCTCCGTGGCCAAGGCGCTGGCGAGCAAGCGCCGCCAGAAGATCGACGCCAACCGGGAGCTGCTGGCCCTGGGCGCGGCCAACATGGGCAGCGCGGTGACCGGCGGCTATCCGGTCGCCGGCGGCTTCGGCCGGTCGCTCGTCAATTTCTCGGCCGGGGCGAACACCCAGGCCGCGGCGCTGATCACGGCGGCGCTGATGGTCCTCGCCGTGAGCTTCCTGGCCCCGGCCTTCCACGACCTGCCGCGCTCGGTGCTGGCGGCCAACATCATCGTCGCGGTGGTCAAGCTGATCGACCTGCAGACGGTGGTGGCGAGCACCCGTGCCAGCCGCTCGGACACGCTCGCCATGGCGGTCACCTTCCTCGCGGTGCTGGGGCTGGGCGTGGAGGCGGGGCTGCTGATCGGCATCCTGGGCTCGATGATGCTGTTCCTGTGGCGCACCAGCCGGCCCCACACCGCCGTGCTGGGCCGCGTGCCGGGCACCGAGCACTTCCGCAACATCAAGCGCCATTCGGTCGAGACCGACCCGCGAGTGCTGATCCTGCGCTTCGACGAAAGCCCGTTCTTCGCCAACGCCGCCTGGCTGGAGGACCGGATCATGCAGGCCGTCGCCGACCGGCCGCGGGTGCGCCACGTGGTGCTCGTCTGCAGCGCCATGAACTTCATCGACATGAGTGCGCTGGAGACGCTGGAGGCGCTGTCGCGCAACCTGCGCGAGGCCGGCGTGACCCTGCATCTGGCCGAGGTCAAGGGCCCGGTCATGGACCGGCTCGAGCGCACCGCCTTCCTGCGCCACATGGCGCCGGGCCGGGTGTTCCTGAGCACCCATGCCGCCGCCTGCGCGCTGGCCGAGGAGGCCGAGGGCCCGGCCCCGCCGTCCGACGCCGCGGAGCCGGCCGGCGCCGCCCCGTCGGGCGGTCCCGCCGAGGCGCGCTCTTGACGCGGGCGCGCCGACCCGTCACCGCTTGAAGACATAGAGCATCCTGCGCCCGAACGGGCGCAGACAAGATGCTCTAGGTTGTTGAAGATAGGGCAATTTTTTCCGAACTGATGATTCCATCAGCTCGGAAATCGCCCTAGCTCCGGAGGATAGAACCACGATGGCGACCCTGACCGCGCTCGAAGACGGCTTTTATGTCGGCCCGCAGCTCACCGAGTCGGATTTCGACGATCTCGCCGCCAAGGGCATCAAGACAGTGATCAACAACCGCCCCGACGGCGAGGAAGCGGGCCAGCTCTCCGCCGAGCGCGCGGCCGAGCTCGCCGGCGAACACGGCATCGCCTACCACTACATCCCGATGACCAGCGAGTCGCTGACGCCGGAGGTGATCGAGACCTTCCGCAACGCGGTCGACGAGTCCGAGCGCCCGATCCTGGCCCATTGCCGGTCGGGCACCCGATCCTGCGTCCTGTGGTCGATCACCCAGGCCGGCGCCGGCGAGCGCAGCGTCGACGAGATCGTCCGATGCGCCGCCGACGGCGGCTACGACATGTCGAGCGTCCGCCCGGTGCTGGAAGCCTTCGCCGGACGGCGGTAGGGCTGGTGGCCGTCGGAATCGCTTCGCTCTGCCGAGCTATGCGAACTCCCTGCCGGCCGCGCTTTCGGTCGCCTGACAACCGTCATCCCCGCGAAAGCGGGGGTCCATGCCGCCATTGCTGCTAGAGCCTGGATCTGGCCTCTTCGCGCGTGTTTCAATTGCCGGAGCCGATGGATCCCCGCTTTCGCGGGGATGACGAAGAAAAGCTAACGAAAGCTCAGGACCGACCTACTGGGCGGCCAGCGGGGGTGCGTCGTCCGCCTCGCCCGGGGCGTCGGCGAGGGAGACCAGTGCGGTGTTGCCGCCAGCCGCCGCAGTGTTGACGCTGAGCGCGTGCTCGTGGGCGAAGCGGAACAGGTAGTGCGGCCCGCCCGCCTTCGGCCCCGTTCCCGACAGGCCGTGCCCGCCGAAGGGCTGCACGCCCACCACCGCGCCGACCATGTTGCGGTTGACGTAGGTGTTGCCCACCGCCATGCGGTGGTGGATCTGCTCGGCGAAGCGCTCGATCCGCGAATGGACGCCGAGCGTCAGGCCATAGCCCGTGCGCGCCAGGTCGTCGAGATGCCGGTCGAGCGTGGCCGGCGTGAAGCGCAGGACGTGCAGCACCGGGCCGAAGACCTCCCCCTGCAAGCGTGACAGGCTGTCGATCTCGAAGGCGCGGGGGGCGAAGAACGTGCCGCGCGCCGTCTCCGGCCCGGTATCGGCCTCCGTCAGCAGCCGGCCCTCGGCGGCCATGCGGTTGGCATGGCCCTCCAGCATGGAGCGGGCTTCCTCGTCGATCACCGGGCCGACATCCGTCGCCAGAAGGGCCGGATCGCCGACGCGAAGGGTCGCCACCGCGCCGTCGAGCATCCCCAGCATCTTGTCGGCGACCCCGTCATGGACCATCAGCACGCGCAGGGCCGAGCAGCGCTGGCCGGCGCTGTGAAAGGCGCTGGAGACGATGTCCGGGACCACCTGCTCCGGCAGGGCGGTCGAATCGACGATCATCGCGTTCTGGCCGCCGGTCTCCGCGATCAGCGGCACGATCGGGCCGTCACGCTCGGCGATCTGACGATTGATCGCGCGAGCGGTGGCGGTCGAGCCGGTGAAGGCGACGCCGGAGATCCGGTCGTCGCGGACCAGCGCGCCGCCGATGGTCGGCCCGTCCCCGGGCAGCAGGTGCAGCACGTCGCCGGGCACGCCCGCCTCGTGGAACAGCGCCGCCGCCCGGCAGGCGACGAGGCCGGTCTGCTCGGCCGGCTTGGCGATCACCGCGTTGCCGGCGACGAGCGCGGCGGCGATCTGGCCTGTGAAGATCGCCAGCGGAAAGTTCCACGGGCTGATGCACAGGAAGACGCCGCGGCCGCCGAGCGCGAGGCTGTTCGCCTCCCCCGTCGGGCCGGGCAGCACGGTCGCGCCGGCGAAGTGCCGGCGCGCCTCGTGGGCATAGTAGCGGCAGAAATCCGCCGCCTCGCGCACCTCGGCGATGGCGTCGGGCAGCGACTTGCCGGCCTCTCGCACGCACAGCGCCATGAGCTCGCCCCGCCGCGCCTCCAGCAGGTCGGCCATGCGGTCGAGCACCTCCGCCCTCGCCGGCCCGCCCCGGTCGGACCAGGCGCGCCAGGCGCCGTGCGCCCGCTCCAGCGCTTCGGTCGCGTCGCGCGCGGTCGCCCAGACGATTTCCCCGACCACCCGGTCGTGGTCGGACGGGTCGACCACGGGCCGTGCCTCGCCCTTGCGCCGCTCGCCGCCGATGATCGGGGCGCCCTGCCAGGGCGCGGCGCCGGCGGTGTCCATCTCCGCGACCAGCGGGCGCAGCGCCTGCGGGTCGGTGAAGTCGACTCCGCGGCTGTTCTTGCGCTCGACCCCGAACAGGTCGACCGGCAGCGGAATGCGCGGATGCGGCTTGGAGCCGAGCCCGGCGACATGGGCGACCGGATCGGCGACGATCTCCGAGACCGGCACCGCGTCGTCCTGCAGCCGGTTGACGAAGGAGCTGTTGGCTCCGTTCTCGAGCAGGCGGCGCACCAGATAGGCGAGCAACTCCTCATGCCCGCCGACGGGGGCGTAGATCCGCACCGGGAATTCCTCCCCGACCATCTGGTCGTAGAGCGGCTCCCCCATGCCGTGGAGGCGCTGGAACTCGAACCCCTCTACCGTGCCGCCGGCGTGTTCCAGCACATAGGCGACGCTGTGGGCGTTGTGGGTCGCGAATTGCGGGTAGAACCGGTCGCGCCGGTCGAGCAGCGCCTTGGCGCAGGCCAGAAACGACACGTCGGTCGAAGCCTTGCGCGTGAATACCGGATAGCCGTCGAAGCCGCGCTCCTGGGCGAACTTGATCTCGGTGTCCCAATAGGCGCCCTTGACCAGCCGGACCATCATCCGGCGGCCATGGCGGTCGACCAGCTCGGTCAGCCAGTCGATCACCCGGATCGCGCGCTTCTGGTAGGCCTGGACGGCGAGGCCGAAGCCCTCCCAGCCCTCGAGTTCCCGATCGCCGTAGACCGCCTCGATCACGTCGAGGGAGAGGTCGAGGCGATCGGCCTCCTCGGCGTCCACGGTCAGGCCGATGTCGTGCGCCTTGGCCTGAAGCGCCAGCGCCTTGAGCCGTTCGACCAGCACCGGCAGGCAATCCTCCCGGCGCGTCGCCTCGTAGCGCGGATGCAGCGCGGAGAGCTTGACCGAGATGCCGGGCGCGTCGACCGGGCCGCGGCCGCGCGCCGCCTTGCCGATGGCGTCGATCGCCTTGCGGTAGGCCTCGTAGTAGTGCTCGGCGTCGGCATGGGTGCGGGCCGCCTCGCCCAGCATGTCGTAACTGTAGCGGTAGCCCTGGCGCTCCGACGCCCTGGCCCGCTCCAGCGCCTCGCCGATGGTGCGGCCCATGACGAACTGGCGGCCCAGGATCCGCATGGCGTGCTTGAGCGCCTCCCGGATCACCGGCTCGCCCATCCGGCGCATCAGCCGGTCGAGCAGCGAGCGCGGCGGCTCGGCCAGGCGCTCGCCCGACATGGCGTCGCCCGGCTTGACGATGCGGCCGGTGAGCATCAGCGCCCAGGTCGAGGCGTTGACGAACAGGCTCTCGCCCTTGCCGACATGGGTGTCCCAGGCCGCCGTGCCGATCTTGTCCTCGATCAGCAGGTCGGCCGTCTCGGTGTCGGGCACGCGGAGCAGCGCCTCGGCCAGGCACATCAGCGCCACGCCCTCCTTGGTCGACAGCCCGTATTCGTTGAGGAAGGCGTCGAGCCCGCCGAAGACCCGCCGGTTGGCGCGCACCCCCTCCACCAGGGCGGCGGCGCGCGCCTCGATCCGCTCTCGGGTCGCGGCGGGCTGGAAGGCCCGGGCGCACAGGTCGTCGACCGCGACGGTCTCGTCCATGCGGTAGGCGCGGTCGATGGCGGCGCGGGTGCCGTCGTGGCGCGGCAGCGGATTGTCGGCGAAGCGGGTCATGGCGGTCACGCGGGTTCGGAAGGGGTTCGAAAGCAGGGATACTGACATGCTCAGCGCTTACGTCGAGCCCCCGGCGGCGCGACCGGTGGTTGCCAAACGCCCCGGTGCGGGGCAGCCTTGACATCTCGACGTTTCGCGACCGCTGCGGCCGCGCGCCGGCCCGGCCTCCGGAGACCCGCCCATGTCCGCCCCGCACGAGACCGACGGCCCGCTGAGCGGGACGCTGGTCCTGGACCTGAGCCGCGTGCTCGCCGGCCCCTACTGCACCATGGTCCTCGCCGACCTGGGCGCGAGCGTGATCAAGGTCGAGCCGCCGGGCGGCGACGACGCCCGGCATTTCGGGCCGTTCGTCGAGGGCCGGTCGGCCTATTTCGCCTCGCTCAACCGGGGCAAGCGCTCGATCGTGCTCGACCTCAAGGCCGAGGCGGACCGGCGCATCCTCGAGACGCTGGCCGAACGCGCCGACGTGCTGGTCGAGAACTACCGTCCCGGCACGATGGAGCGGCTCGGCTACGGCTGGCCGGAGATGCACGGCCGCTGGCCCCGCCTGATCTACGCGGCGGTCAGCGGCTTCGGGCATTCCGGGCCCTATGCCGGACGGCCGGCCTACGACATGGTGGTCCAGGCCATGGGCGGAATCATGAGCCTGACCGGCCACGCCGGCGGGCCGCCGACCCGGGTCGGCACCTCCGTCGGCGACATCACCGCCGGCCTGTTCACCGCGATCGGCATCGTCTCCGCCCTGCACCAGCGCCATGCGACCGGGCGCGGGCAGAAAGTCGACGTCGCCATGCTCGACTGCCAGGTGGCGATCCTGGAAAACGCCATCGCGCGCTATTTCGCGACCGGGTCGGTCCCCGGCCCGATGGGCGCGCGCCATCCCTCGATCACGCCGTTCGAGGCCTATGCCACGGCCGACGGCCACATCGTCATCGCCGCGGGCAACGACACCCTGTTCGAGCGGCTGTGCGGCGCGCTCGGCCGGCCGGGCCTCGCCGACGACCCGCGCTTCGTCGACAACAACGCCCGCACGCGCAATGTCGAGGACCTGAAGCAGGCGGTCGAGGCGATCCTGGCGGAGCGCCCGTCGGCCGACTGGCTGGCCGCGCTTGGCGAGGCGGGCGTGCCCTGCGGGCCGATCAACGACGTCGCCCAGGCGCTGGACGACCCGCAAATCCGCGCGCGGAACATGGTGGTCGACGCGCTGGACGGCGAGACGCCGATGCGCATGGCCGGCAACCCGATCAAGCTCTCCGCCGCGGCCGACCCACCGACCCGCGGCCGGGTGCCGCCGCTCGACGCCGACCGCGCCGCGATCCTGGCCGAGCTGGGCGTCGGCGCGGACAGCGCGGCCTCGGGCCCGTGAGCCGGCGCCGGCGCGCCGTCTTGCCGCCGCTTCCCGCATGCGCCCGGGCTTGGCGGCCCGCGGCGAGTCGGATACAACGCCAGACGTGATGCCCGCCTTGTCCTCCCCCGGCACCGCCGCGGCTCCGCGCCCGCCGGCCGCCGCGTTCTCCCCTCTTCGACGCGCGGGGTCCCGGTGCCGATGAAGGTCCTGCGCTGGCTCGGCCGCGGGCTGCTCGTCCTGGTCGCGCTTCTCGCCATCCTGCTGGTCGGCGGCTATTTCTGGCTGCGCACCGGGCTTCCCGACTACGACACGACCCTCCGGCTCGACGGCCTGCGTGCGCCCGTCCAGGTGATCCGCGACGAGAACGCGGTGCCCCACATCTTCGCCGGCAACGAGGCCGACGCCTTCTTCGCGCTCGGCTATGTCCACGCCCAGGACCGGATGTTCCAGATGGACCTCCGCCGCCGCGCCGGCGCGGGCGAGCTGGCGGCGCTGATGGGCGAGCGGGCGCTGGGCTTCGACCGGCTGACCCGGACGCTGGGCGTCTACCGCCTCGCCGAGCGGGCCTACGAGCAGGCGCCGGACGGGCTGCGTACGATCGTCGACGCCTATACCGCCGGGGTGAACACCTGGCTGGAGACGCGCGAGGGCGCGCTGCCGCCGGAATACGCCATCCTGAGGACCGAGCCGGAGCCCTGGACGCCGGCCGACAGCCTGGTCTGGGCCAAGCTGATCGCGCTGCAGCTCACAGGCAACTGGCGCCAGGAGATCGAGCGCGCGCGCTTCGCCGAGGCGCTGGGGCCCGGGGCGCTCGACGACCTGTTCCCCGATGCCGTGGGGACCGAGCCCGCGACGCTCGCGCCCGGCATGCTGGAACGCGCGGCGCTCGACGGCCTTTGGGACTCGCTGCCGGATCTCGGCCCCTCGACCGCGTCCAACGAGTGGGTCGTGGGCGGCGGGCGCACGGCGTCGGGCATGCCGGTGCTGGCCAACGACCCGCATCTGCGGCTGTCGACCCCGGCGCTGTGGTACCTCGCGCGAATCGAGACGCCGGAGACGACGCTGGTCGGCGCCACGGTGGCGGGCGTGCCGGCCATGGTGATCGGGCACAACGGCCACATCGCCTGGGGGCTGACGACGACCGGCGGCGACGTGCAGGACCTGTTCGTCGAGAAGGTCGATCCCGAGGACCCTTCGCGCTACCTGACGCCGGACGGCAGCCGCGCCTTCACCACCCGCGAGGAGGTCATCGAGGTGCGCGGCGGCGACCCGATCACGCTGACGGTGCGCGAGACGCGCCACGGGCCCGTGGTCTCCGACCTGGACGAGGACTTCGCCACCGTCGCCGGGCCGGACGAGGTCGTGGCGCTGGCCTTCACGGCGCTCGATCCGACGGACCGCACGGCGGAAGCCATCTGGCGGATGAACCAGGCGACCGACTGGGAAAGCTTCCTGGACGCCATGCGGCTCTGGGGCGCGCCCCAGCAGAACCTGGTCTACGCCGACACCGAGGGCACCTTCGGCTTCGTCACGCCGGGCCGGGTGCCGATCCGCAAGGCCGGTGACGGCCTGTCCCCCGTGCCGGGCTGGACCGGCGAATACGACTGGATCGGCACGATCCCGTTCGACGCCCTGCCCCGGGCGCGCGACCCGGAGGCCGGTTTCCTCGCCAACGCCAACAACGCGCCGGTCGGGCCGGACTACCCCTACCTGATCGCCCACGACTACGCCGAGCCCTACCGCGCCCGGCGGATCGAGGAGGTGCTGGCCGCCGACGACGCGCACGGCATCGCGGACTCGATCGCTCTCGCCCTCGACACGCGCTCGCTGGCCGCCGCCGACCTGCTGCCGCTGATGCTGGAGGCGCGGGCCGAGGACGCGCGGGCGGCCGACGCGCTGGCCATGCTGCGGCGCTGGGACTACCACATGGACCGGGAGCGGCCGGAGCCGCTGGTCTTCGCCGCCTGGCTCAAGGAGCTCAACCGAGCCCTCTACGCCGACGAGCTCGGCCCGCTCTTCGAGGACTACTGGGGCCTCCGGCCGAGCGTCGTCAAGCGCATGCTGACCGAAAGGCTGGACTGGTGCGACGACGTGCGCACCGAGGGCATCGAGGAGACCTGCGCCGACATGCTTCAGCGCAGCCTGCGCGCGGCGATCGAGGAGCTGGTCGAGGCCCAGGGCGACGACGTCCAGGCCTGGCGCTGGGGCGAGGCGCACGTGGCGCCGCTGGGCCACGAGATCTTCGGCTTCATCCCCGGACTCGACCGGCTGTTCGGCCTGGCGATCGAGACCGACGGCGGACCCTACACGGTCAATCGCGGGGCGTTCTGGAGCCTCGACTCCGACCGGCCGTTCCGCCACCAGCACGGTGCCGGGCTGCGCGTCTTCCACGACCTGTCGGACCTGACGCTCTCGCGCTTCGTCATCGCCACCGGGCAGTCGGGCAACGTGCTCTCGCCCCATTACGGCGACTTCGTCGAACGCTGGCGCGACGGCGAGCACGTCACCCTCGCCGGGTCCCCCGCCGACCTCGCCGAACGCGGCCTCGGCACCCTGACCCTGCGCCCTACCGAGGAGTAGCGGGGGCGTGTCGGGTCGAAGCCCGGCCTGCTCGCCCACGCCACCACGCGCTCTCGCAGGTTGCCCAGCGCAAAGCGCTGCGCAACGGCACAGCAGGCCCCGTCGCGCACGGCCTCCGGCCGTGGGCGACCTACGGGGACCGGACCGGAGGCGTAGGTTGCCCAGCGCGAAGCGGTGCGCAACGGCTCCCTCGCTCGCCGCCCCACCGCGCGCTCGTCAGAACGCGTCGCGCGGGGGCTAGCGGCCGGCGGGTCGTGGCGCGAGGATGCTGGGACGCCCGCCCCGCTGTTCGACGGCCGCCCGAGGTCCGCCATGACGTCCCTGCCAGCCTCTGCCCCGGAGTCCCCGGACCGCGCGGCCGACGCGCTCGGGCTCGACACGCTGCCGGTCGACCTCGCCGCGATCCGGGCGGCGCGCGAGGCGATCGCCGGCGAGGTGATGGTCACGCCGACGATCCCGGCGCCGGTGCTCTCCGAATGGTACGGCTGCGACCTCCACCTCAAGCTCGAGACGCTGCACGCCACCGGCTCCTTCAAGGAGCGCGGCGCGCTCAACCGGCTCAAGGCGCTGACGCCGGAGCAGCGCGAGCGCGGCATCATCGCCATGTCGGCCGGCAACCACGCCCAAGGCGTGGCCTACCACGCCAAGCGGCTGGGCATCCCGGCGACCATCGTCATGCCGCGCCTGACGCCGTTCACCAAGGTCGCGCGGACCGAGGCGTGCGGCGCGACCGTCGTCCTGCAGGGCGAAAGCCTGGACGACGCCCGGCCCGCGGTCGAACGGCTGGTCGCCGAGCAGGGGCTGACCCTGATCCACCCCTATGACGACCCGGCCATCGTCGCCGGCCAGGGCACGATCGGGCTCGAGATCCTGGAGGCGGTGGCCGGAATCGACGACATCGTCGTGCCGATCGGCGGCGGCGGCATCATTTCCGGCATCGCGATCGCCGCGCGCACGCTGAACCCGGCGATCCGGATCACCGGCGTCGAGGTGGCGAGCTTCGCCTCCATGTCGGACGCGCTGGCCGGGCGCACCGGCGTCGCCTACACCGGCGCCACGCTGGCCGAGGGCATCGCGGTCAAGAGCCCGGGCGGGATTACGCTGCCGATCGTGCGCGCGCTGGTCGACGACATCCTGATCGTCGACGAAGCCCGGATCGAGGACGCGGTGCACACGTTGCTCCGCGTGCAGAAGCTCCAGGTGGAGGGCGCGGGCGCGGCCGGGCTCGCCGCCATCGCGGCCCGGCCGGATCGCTTCGCCGGGCGGCGCGTGGTCACGCCGGCCTGCGGCGGCAATATCGACGCGCGGGTCCTGTCCTCGATCCTCATGCGCGGGCTCGCCCGGGCGGGCCAGCTCGTCCGGCTCCGGGTGGAGATCGACGACGCGCCCGGCGTGCTGGCCAAGGTCTCCGGCGTCGTCGGCAACACCGGCGGCAACATCGTCGAGGTCTACCACCAGCGCCTGTTCTACGACCTGCCGGTCAAGCGCGCGGATATCGACGTGGTGGTCGAGACACGGGACCGCCAGCACGTGGCGCGCATCGTCGAGGAACTGGCCATGGCCGGCTTCGAGGCGACGATCCTGACCGATCTGGGCGGCTGAGCGCCTCTCCCTTGTTCTCGGCCGGACGGCGCATGCGCGCGTAACGGCTGGACTAGCGCGCCGGGGTGTCGTAAAGGCGCCCAGGGCCCGCGCGCCGGCCGGGCATCCCATCGAGGGACACCCGCGCATGCCGCTCGACCTGCCCTGGCCGATCACGCTCGCCGTCTTCGTGGCAGGCGCGCTCCTGCTCTCCTTCGGGCCTTATGCGATTCTGCGCCGCGTCTTCACGGTCGAGGAGGAGACCGAGCGGCTGGCCGGCTCGGTCCTGTTCCGGATCGGCGGTCTGCACGCCCTGATCCTCGCGCTCGTCTTCGCCGACGCCCAGGTCTCGCTGGTCGGCTTGCGCGACGGCGTGGCGACCGAGGCGACGGCGCTTACGGACGTTTACTACGACCTCGCCCGCTACGGCACGACCCCGGCGGACGAGGCGCGCACCGACGTCGTCGTCTACACCCGCGCGGTGATCGAGGACGAGTGGCCCCGCCTCGCCGAACGCCGTCTGAGCGGGGAGGCCTGGGCGGCCTGGCAGGCGCTCTACGACGTCGCGCTCGACCTCACGCCGGAGACGCCCCGGCAGGCGTATCTTCGCGGCCAGATTCTCGATCGGATCCAGGCGATTGCCGAATACCGGGAGCAGCGGCGCTTCGGCGCGGCGCGCAGCCTATCCGGGTTGTTCTGGTCGGTCGCCGTGATCGGCTTCTTCCTGGTCGCCCTGCCCTATTTCGTCTTCCGCCCGACCCCGGCGCATCTCTTCCTGATGACCGCCTTCGCCGTCTTCAACGGGCTGGTGATGTTCATCATCCTGGCGACGAACCATCCGTTCACCGCCCCAGTGACGGTCGACCCGACGCCGTTCGAGGTGCTGCTGTCCACCGACATGGCGCGGAACTGAGCGCGGCGCCGCCTCACGGCCCGATCCGGTCCTCCAGCCAGGCGAGGATCGCCCGATCGTGCCAGGCGGGCGGCCCAGCGGCGTCGTGGAAGCCGACATGCCCGCCGCCGCGCGGCAGCAGCGGCGTCAGGCGCGCATTGCGTGCCCAGTCGTAGGAGAGATAGGCCCCCGAGGGGATCCAGGGGTCGTCGCGGGCATGGATCACCAGCGTCGGGACCTCGATCGAGTCGAGGAACTGCCGGGCGCTGCATTGCGCGTAGTAGCGCTCCGCCGTGCCGAAGCCGTTCTTCGGCGCGACGAAACTGTCGTCGAAGGCGTAGACCGTGCGGATCGCCCGGGCGCGCTTCTTCTCCTGCATCGTCCAGGCCGCCGCCCCGCCGGTCGCCTCGGCGATCATCCGGCGCAGAATGTAGTGCTGGTAGAGGGCGTTGCGCGGCGCCATGATCCGGAGCTGCGTCGCCCTGAGGTCGATCGGCGCGGAGACCGAGACGGCGGCGCGCAGCGGCACCCGCCGGCCCCGCTCGCCCAGCAGCTTGAGCAGCATGTTGCCGCCCAGCGAATAGCCCACGGCGACGATCCCGTCGGGCGTCGCCCCGGCCCAGAGCCGATCGAGGACGGCGGCCAGATCCTCCGTCCGGCCGGCGTGGTACTGGAACTTGCACACCGCCCGCGACGGCCCGGCGCCGCGCAGGTTGAGGCGCAGGACCGGATACCCGGCACCGAGCAGCGCCGCCGCCGAGGCCCGGAGATAGAGGCTGTCCTCGCAGCCGGTCAGCCCGTGGATCAGGACGACCAGTGGACGGCCGGGGCGCGGCTCGGTCGGATGGTCGAGCGTGGCGAGCAGCATGTCGCCCGTGCCGTCGGGCATCTCGAAGCTCAGCCGCTCGCCCGGCGGGCCCTCGATCGGCAGCGGCACACGACCGCCACGATGGACCACCGTGTTGCGCAGGGTCTGGAGATCGCCGGTCAGCCATGGAAAGCGCGGCCGGAAGCGAGGCATGGCGGACAGGCCCGGCCGGCGGCGCGGCGCGGTCTCGGCCCGCGCGCCGGCGTCAGGCATCGAGGAAGCCACGGACCGCCGCGATCTGGTCGGGCGCCATCAGCATCGGCGCATGGCCGGTCCCCGGAACCGTGACGACCTCTGCGTCCGGCCCGCGCCGGCGCATCTCCGCCACGATCGCCTCCGTCAGCAGCGGCGACTCCGCGCCGCGGATCACCAGCACCGGGCACCGGACCGCGTCCCAGTAGGCCCAGAGGTCGACGTCCTCCACCGGCGCGGCGCGCAGCGGCTCGGCGATCGCCGGGTCGTAGTTGCGCGCCACGGTCCCGTCGGGCCGGATCTCGGACGAAACACGGGCGAGGTGGCGCCACTGGGCGTCGGTCAGCGGGCCGAAGCCGGCCGAACTCTCGCGCAGATGGGCCTCCAGCGCGTCGATATCGGCGAAGGTCTTCTCGCCCAGCCCGTCGACGATGGCCCCGACGGCCGCCGCCGGCAGGAACGGGCCGATGTCGTTCAGGACCAGCCGGCGGATCGGATTGCCGGGCGTCGCCGCCAGGAACAGCCCGATCAGCCCGCCCATGGAGGTGCCGACCCAGTCCACGCTGTCCGTGTCGAGCCGGGCGATCAGCGTCGCCATGTCCCCGACATAGCGCGGATAGCCGTATTCCGACGGGTCCGCCAGCCAATCGCTCGCCCCGCGCCCGACGATGTCGGGGCAGGCGACCCGGCGATCGCGCGCCAGATCGGCCGCCAGCGCGTCGAAGTCGCGGCCCTGGCGCGTCAGGCCGTGGACGCAGACCGTATCTGGCCGACCGCCTTGGGCCGGCCGGCTCCCGTACTCCCAATAGACCGTGCGGTGAAAGCCGCGCGCGCCCAGGCAGGGCAGCACCCGGCGCGCCGGGGTCGCGTAGTCGGAGGCGAAACCGTGGGCGCTGCCCGACCCGTCATCCACGCTGTCCATCGCGGTGCCACCCTTTCCGCGCCCGGTCGCTGTCAGGGGTCGAGGCCGGCGCGCCGGCGGATATCCGGCTCGCGGACATCGACCTCCTGGCCCCGCAGATCCTCGGCCTCCGGCCCGGCGAGCCAGACCATGACCCGCGCCGGGTCGTCGGGCGAAGCCAGGTCGGAGCGCGCCAGCCGGCTGACGGGATTGATGCCGGAGGCCCGGATCGTCGTCTGCATCTCCGTGTCGATCACGCCGGGACTGAGCCCGAAGACGCGTACCCGCGCGCCCTCCTCCGCGTGGATCGACCGGGTCAGCATGGCCAGACCGGCCTTGCCGGCGCAATAGGCACTCCACCCGTCGAGCGGCCGATGGGCCGCGCCGGAGGAGACGGTGATCAGCGTGCCGCCCCGCTCGGCCAGTGCCGGCATCGCGGCACGGGCCACATGCATCGCGCCGACGAGGTTGATCCCGATCGACCGCGCCCAGTCCGCCGGATCGACCTCCGAAAACCGGCCGATCGGCTCGATCACCCCGGCATTGTCGACGACGATGTCGAGCCCGCCGAAGGCGTCCACCGCCCGCGCCACCGCGGCCTCGACGGCGGCGTAGTCGGCCACGTCGCAGGCGATCGCCTCGGCCCGTCCACCGGCCTGCCCGCCCGCCTTCCCGATCCCCTCGGCCTCCGCCCGGCAGGCATCGAGCGAGCGCGCGGCCAGCAGGACCGAGGCCCCGGCGGCCGCGAAGGCCCGGGCCGTGGCCGCGCCGATCCCCCGGCTCGCCCCGGTGACGAGGACGCTGCGTCCGGCGAGCCCCGTCATGCCGCGCGGCGGCTTTGTGCCGGCTCGACCGCAGCGAGCGGCGCGTCGGTCAGGATCACCGTGCTCGACCCGCCGAAGCCGTTGAAGTCGGTCTCGAGCGCCGTGGAATAGGCGCCGGCCTGGCCGATCTCGATCCAGTCGCCCTCCGCCACGTCGGCGGGCAGCCGGAACGGCCCGTCCAGGCTGTCGATCGGGTCGCAGGTCGGACCGAACATGCGGTACTCCGCGATCTCCGCCGACGGCCTGCCCTCCGGCCGGATCAGGCGCAGCGGATGCTTGAAGCCGGGCATCTTGAGCTCGTCGAGCCGGCCATAGACCCCGTCGTTGATGTAGAGCGCGTCGCCCTTGCGCAGCACGACGCGCACGATGATGGAGACGCCGGCGGCGACCAGCGCGCGCCCCGGCTCGCAGGACAGGTGGGTGTCCTCCCCGAAGCCGTTGAAGCGCATGGCGTCGCGGATCACGCCGACGAACCGGTCGAGGGACGGCGGCGTGGCGTCGGAATAGGCCGCGGGGAAGCCGCCGCCGACATCGAGATGGGAGACCGACACGCCCGCCCGGTCCTTGGCCATGCCGGCCAGCCCGATCGCCCGCCCCCAGGCATCCGGGTCGAGACACTGGGAGCCCACATGGAAGGTCAGGCCCAGCCGGCGCGGCCGGCCGTCGGCCGTCGTCGCCGCCCGGGCCAGGATCGCCGCCGCCTCGTCCACCGGCGCGCCGAACTTGCCGCCCAGGTCCAGGATCGCCGCGCCGCGCGGCACCTCCAGCCGCACCATCGGCACCAGGTCGGGCGAGTCGCCGCTCGCCTCGATCAGCTTGTCGAGTTCCTCCTGGCAGTCGAGCGCGAAGGTCCGGATGCCGTGAACGCGCCACGCCTCGGCAATGGCCGTGCGGGTCTTCACCGGATGCATGAAGGCCCGCTCACTGTCCGGGAAGGCGGCGCCGATGCGCCGGATCTCCTTGGGCGAGGCCACGTCGAAATGCCGGATGCCGCCACCGTGGAGCGCCCGCAGCACATGCGGGTCGTGGTTGCACTTGACCGCGTAGAGCACGTCGCCCGGAAAGCCGTCGACGAACGCCCTTGCCTGCGACTCCAGGACGTGGGGCCGCAAGGCGACCACCGGCTCGTCGGGACGCAGGGCCGCGACCATCGTCGCGGCGGAGTCGAAGGTGTCGAGCATGGGCTTGCCCCCTCGAGAACCGCCGTGACCGCCTACCGGCCCGTATCGGTGTGCCGCCCATAGGTACGGGTCCGGGAAGGGATTGAAAAGACGTAGCGAATCCGAGAGCCGAAAAAGACCGCTTGTTTCCGGCGGTTTCCCGGCCGCCTTGGGTCTTCCGGGTCGCCCACCGACGGCCCGAAACAAGATTTCCTAGATTTCGGAGCGTTCGGCCGCGGGTGCCGGGCCGTGCGCCGCCGAGTCCGCCGCCTCATCCGCCTCCGTCCCGGCCCGCGCGGCCTCCGCGGCGCGCAGCAGTTGGGCGGCCGTCGACACGGCGATGGCCTTGGGGTGCTTGTCGCCGATGCCCTCGATGCCGATCGGGCAGACCAGCCGGCCGGCGTCGAGCCCCTGCTTGACCAGCCGCCGCTCGAACCGGGCCCGCTTGGAGGCCGAGCCGATCAGCCCCAGGAACCCGGCGTCGCCGCGTCTCAAAACCGCCTCGACAAGCTCCAGATCGGTGTCGTGGCTGTGCGTCATGACCAGGTGGAAGGCACCCGGCGGTGCGGCGTCGACCTCCGCCACCGGCTGGTCGGTGTGGATGATGCGGATGTTCGGCGCGACCAGATCGGGGAACAGCTCCTCCCGGGAGTCGATCCAGAGCACCCGGAACGGCAGGTCGGCCAGCACGCCCGCCAGGGCCTGACCGACATGGCCGGCGCCATAGAGCAGCAGCGTCGTCTCCGGCGGGCGGATCGGCTCGAACAGCAGGGTGGTGTTGCCGCCGCAGCACTGGCCGAGCGCCGGGCCGAGCGGAAATTCGTGGAGCACCGCGCCGGCCGCGCCCCTTTCCAGCATCTCCCGCGCGATCTGCTGGGCACGGAATTCCAGATTGCCGCCGCCGACCGTGCCGGCGAAGCGGTCGCGGAAGACGGCCATCTTCGTACCGGCCGTGCGCGGCGTCGAGCCGTCGGCCGTCGCCACGGTGACGAGGACGCAGGCCTCGCCGTCCAGGCGCGCCTGCCGCAGGGCCTCCAGCCAGTCGCCGCCCATCGCCGTTCCTTCCCCTGCTCCGTCCCTATTCCGCCGCCTTGCGGCCGCCGGACGCCGCGCGCACGGCCTCGGCGGCGTGCAGCAGGCGCTCCGGCGTCGCCGGGCAGTCCAGATCGACCGGCACCCGGTGGTGCCCGATCGACGAGATCGCGTCCTCGAGCGCCATGTAGACGGAGATCGCGAGCATCAGCGGCGGCTCGCCCACCGCCTTCGACTTCTTGACCACGTCCTCCCGATTGCCGCCGTCCCGCCAGAAGGCGACGCGGAAATCCTCCGGCACGTCGGACGAGGTCGGGATCTTGTAGGTCGAGGGGGCGTGCGTCTTCAGCCGGCCCTCGGCGTCCCACCACAGCTCCTCTGTCGTCAGCCAGCCCATGCCCTGGACGAAGCCGCCCTCGATCTGGCCCAGGTCGATGGCCGGATTGATGCTGTCGCCGCAGTCGTGGAGGATATCGACGCGGGTGACGGCCGACTCCCCGGTCAGGGTGTCGACCAGCACCTCCGAGCACGCGGCGCCGTAGGCGTAGTAGTAGAACGGCCGGCCGCGGCCCTCCTCCCGGCTCCACCAGATCTTCGGCGTCTTGTAGAAGCCGGCCGCCGACAGCGAGATCCGGTTCATGTAGGCGAGCTTGACGGCCGCGCCGAAGCTCATGGCCTCGTTGCCGACGAAGACGCAGTTGTCCTTGAAGATCACGCCTTCGGGCGCGACCTTGAAGTGCTCGGCGAAGAACAGGACGAGCCGGTTCTTGATCTGGCGCGCCGCGTCAAGCGCCGCCGCCCCGTTCAGGTCGGTGCCCGAGGACGCCGCCGTGGGCGAGGTGTTGGGCACCTTGCCCGTCGTCGTCGCGGTGATCCGGATGCGGTCGTAATCGATCTGGAAGGCGTCGGCGACGATCTGGGCGACCTTGACGTAGACGCCCTGTCCCATCTCCGTCCCGCCGTGGTTCAGCTGGACCGAGCCGTCCTGGTAGACCTGGATCAGCGCGCCGGCCTGGTTGAGATGCGTCGCGGTGAAGGAGATGCCGAACTTCACCGGCGTCAGCGCCATCCCCTTCTTGAGCACCGGATGGGCCGCGTTGAAATCGTCGATCGCCCGACGCCGCGCGCGATAGTCGGAGGAAACCTCGAGGCGGTCGATCAGGCGGGGCAGGATGCCGTCGTCGACCCGCTGGTGATAGGGCGTCGTCTCGCGCCCCGGCCCGCCGTAGAGGTTGGCCTTGCGGACATCGAGAGGGTCCTTGCCGACGGCGCGCGCCACGGCGTCGATGGCGTATTCGATCGCGACCATCCCCTGGGGGCCGCCGAAGCCGCGGAAGGCGGTGTTGGAGACCGTGTGCGTCTTGCACCGGTGGCCGGTGATCGTCGCCGCGCCCAGGAAATAGGCGTTGTCGGCATGGAACATCGCCCGGTCGATGACGGCGTTCGAGAGATCGGCCGACATGCCGCAGCGCCCGGCGAGCTCCATGTCCACGCCCCGCAGCACCCCGTCGTCGTCGAAGCCGACGCGCCAGCGGGCGAAGAACTCGTGCCGCTTGCCGGTCAGCACCATGTCCACGTCCCGGTCCAGGCGCAGCTTGACCGGCCGTCCCGTGCGATCGGCCAGCAGCGCGGCGAGGCAGGCGATCAGCGCGGGCTGGGTCTCCTTGCCGCCGAAGCCGCCGCCCATGCGCCGCACCTCGACCGTGACCGCGTGGTCCGGCCGGCCCAGCACCTTGGCGATCAGGTGCTGGACCTCGGAGGGATGCTGGGTCGAGGAATGGACGAGCATGTCCCCGTCCTCGCCCGGCAGGGCGTAGGCGATCTGGCCCTCGAGATAGAAGTGGTCCTGCCCGCCGATGCGCAGGTCGCCGTCGAGCCGACGCGGCGCCCCGGCGATCTCGGCCTCGGCATCGCCCAGCCGGAAGGTCAGGCTCGGCGACACGAAATGCTCGGCGGCCAGCGCTTCCTCGGCCGTCAGGATCGCGGGCTTGTCGGCGTACTCCACCCCGATCGTCGCCGCGGCGGCGATCGCCTGGTCGAGGCGGTCGGCCGCGACCACGGCGACCGCCTGGCCGGCATATTCGACGAGGCCGTCGGCGAGCACCGGGTCGCCGGGGAACACAGGGCCGATATCGACCTCGCCCGGGACATCGGCCGCCGTCATCACCGCGCACACGCCGGGTGCCGTGGCGGCCGCCGCCGTGTCGATGCCCAGGATCGCCGCATGCGCCCGGTCCGACAGGCGGATGGCGGCGTGCAGCGTGCCCGGCAGCTCCGGAATGTCGTCGGTGTAGACCGCCCGGCCGGTGACATGCTTGACCGCGCTGTCATGCGCCAGCGCGGTGCGGGGGCCGCCCGCGATCGGCCGCGCGGTCGCCGGTGGGGTGTCAGCCATGGCGCGCCACCCGGGTCTCCTTCGGGCCGCCGATCTGGCCCGTGGTTTCGAGATAGAGCTTCATCATCAGGTTGCGCGCGGTCGATGCCCGGTATTCGGCGCTGGCCCGCATGTCCGTCATCGGCTCGAAGTCCCGGGCGAGCGCGGCCATGCCGGCCGCCACGGTCTCCAGCGTCCAGGGCCGGCCCTCGACCGCGGCCTCCGCAGCCCGGGCACGCTTCGGGGTTGCCGCCATGCCGCCATAGGCCGCCCGGAAGGCGGTGACCCGCCCGTCCTCGGTCAGGGAGAAGGCGAAGCCGGCGCACACGGCGGAGATGTCCTGGTCGCGCCGCTTGGAGACCTTGTAGACGCCGAAGCGCCGGTCCTCCGCCCAGATCGGGATGCGCAGCCGCTCGACGAACTCTCCCTCCTCCAGCGCCGTGCGCTTGTAGCCTAGATAGAAATCCTCGAGCGCCATCTCCCGCCGCTGGCCGGCCCGGTTGAGGACGACACGGGCGCCGAGCGCGATCAGCGGCGGCATGCTGTCGCCGATCGGCGAGCCGTTGGCGACGTTGCCGCCCATGGTGCCGGCGTTGCGCACCTGCATCGCGCCGAGGCGCCGGACCATGGCCGCGAAGTCGGGAAAGCGCCGGTCCAGCGCGGGCAGGATCTCCGTGTACGTCGCCGCCGCACCGATATCGAGCGTGTCGCCCGTGTCGACCACGTCGCGCATGTCCGCGACGTCGCCGACATGGATCAGGGCCGGCAGACGGCGATGGTCCTTGGTCACCCAAAGCCCGACATCCGTGCCGCCGCCCAGCAGCAGCGCCTTCGGCCGCTCGGCGTAGAGCCGGACCAGCTCCGTGACCGAGCGCGGCGCGTGGAAGCCGTCGATTTCCGGCATGCGGCCCGCCCGGATCGCCTGTAGCGCCTCCATCGTGCGCTCCCGGCCCCGGGAGAACCGGTCCGCGCGCTCGCCGCCGAGCGCCCGCCGCGCGGCGGCGACGATCGGACGGTAGCCGGTGCAGCGGCACAGGTTGCCTGCCAGCCCGTCGTCGATCGCCGCCCGGTCCGGACTCTCCGGCAGGTCGGGATCGTGGTAGAGCGCGAACAGCGCCATCACGAATCCGGGCGTGCAGAAGCCGCACTGGGAGCCGTGCTCGGCCACCATCGCGTCCTGGGTCGGGTGCAGATCGCCGCCGGGCTCCGCCAGGTCCTCGACGGTCAGGAGCTGGCGGCCGTGGAGCGTGGGCAGGAACTGGATGCAGGAATTCACGGCGCGATAGCGCAGCCGCGGCGCGTCTGCCGAGCCGTCGAGCTCGCCCAGCACCACGGTGCAGGCGCCGCAGTCGCCTTCCGCGCAGCCTTCCTTCGTCCCGGTCCGGCCCCGGGCGCGCAGCCATTGCAGCACCGTGGTCGTCGGGTCCTCGACCGCGGCGGTGGTGGCCGTCTCGCCCAGGAGGAAGTGGATCCGGTCGCTCATGCGCTGCATCTGGTCCCTGGCTTCGTCGGCCCCCCGGCGCCGCGCGTCCGGGCGTGGCGCCGATCCCCGCGAAGTCTATGCAATTCCGGGGCCGTGCGCGACGCTCCTCGGTTCTTGCCCGACCGACCTGGCCGGCCCATCATCGCGCCCCATGACGGCATATCGCTTCACGCTGGCGCAGATCAACGCCCTGCCCGCCGACCGGTTCGTCGAGGCGCTGGGCGGGATCTTCGAGCACGCGCCCTGGGTCGCGGAGGGCGCGGCGCCGGGCCGGCCCTTCTCCTCGATCGGCACGCTGCATGACGCGATGTGCGCGGTGGTGCGCCACGCCCCGGTCGAGCGGCAGATGACGCTGATCCGCAACCACCCGGACCTGGCCGGCAAGGCGGCGCGCGCTGGCGCCCTGACCGAGGCGTCGACGGGCGAGCAGCGCGGTGCCGGGCTGGACCGGCTGAGCGAGGCGGAATACGAGCGCTTCGACCGGCTCAACACCGCCTATCGCGAGCGCTTCGCCATGCCCTTCGTCATCGCCGTCAAGGGGCTCGACAAGCAGGACATCCTCGCGGCGATGGAGACCCGCCTCGCCAACGACCCCGAGACGGAGCGCGAGGCGGCGCTGACCCAGATCGCGCGGATCGCCCGGTTCCGCCTGGCCGACCTGATCGACGAGACCGATCCCGGAGGCAGCGGCTGATCGCCGTTCGAACACGTCCCGCCGCCGCGCCGACCAGCCCCCGCCGAAACGCCAGGAGATACCGATGGGACGCCTGACGACCCATGTCCTCGACACCGCCAACGGCCGGCCGGCCGCCGGCCTTGCCGTCCGGCTGTCGCGCCGCGACCCGGTCAGCGGGCGCTACGATCCGGTGCGGGAGATCGTGACCAATGCCGACGGGCGCGGCGACGGCCCGCTCGTCGAGGGGCCCGACTTCGTCGCCGCGCGCTACGAGCTGGTCTTCGCCGTCGGGGCCTATTTCGCGGGGCTCGGACTCGCCCTGCCCGACCCGCCCTTCCTCGACGAGGTGCCGGTGCGCTTCGCCATCGCCGACGCGGCCGTGCACTACCACGTGCCGCTGCTCGTCAGCCCGTGGTCCTACACCACCTATCGCGGAAGCTGAGGCCCGAAGGGCTTTCCGCGCTTACTCGACGGTGTTCTGGGCGACGGTCAGGTCGTTGTAGATGAAGCCCTGGACGGCGTAGACCCGGCTGCCCATGACGTCGCCGGGTGCCCACCAGACGCGCACCGCGCTCCAGTCGTTGGCCTTGGAGACGTCGATCACCCGCACGCCCCAGTATTGCTGACCCCGCGTCGCGTAGGTGTCGCCCCAGTTGGCATGGTCGACCAGGACCTCGCGCGGGCCCAGCACGGCGGAAACGACGGAGAGATGCCCCCGGGTCAGGCGAGAGGTCCTGGAGAACACCATGACCGCCCCTTCGCGCGGCGACCGGCCGCGGGCGTAGCCGGCATGGGCCGCCTTGTCCCACCAGACCCAGGCGTCGCCGCGCAGGGAGATGCCGGAAAGCTCTCGCGCGAAGGGGACGCAGGACCAGCGCTCGTCGTCGCGCTGCTTGAGCGCGACCTTGCGCACGAATTCGGGATGGGGTTGCCCGGTCGCTTCGGGATGCGGATTGACCGCCGTGAGACCGTCCTCTTTCGGCCCGGCGCACGCCGCCAGGGCCAGAGCCGCCATCGAGGCGGCGAGAAGTCCGACACGTCGACCAGTCCGCCGGTTATGCGACCGCATGACGCCCCTCTCCTCTTCGTTAACGAAGCGGGTCGGGTATCACGAAGAGGTGCGGTCGCCAACCCCGAAAATGGCGTCAATGTGGCATTCGGTGATAGCAAGTACGCTTAGGGTAAAGGGATCGGCGCGCGGCGGATTAAATCGGTTCGCCCATATCAACCGTCAGGCGCGATAGTCGAGCCCCCACTCGCGATAGCGTTCCGGATCCTCGACCCAGTTCTCCCGCACTTTCACGTAGAGCGAGAGATGGACCCGCTGCTCCAGGATATCCTCCAGTTCCCGGCGCGCGGTCTCCCCGATGCGCTTGATCATCCGGCCGCCGCGGCCGAGCACGATCGCCTTCTGGCTGTCGCGCTGGACATAGATCACCTGGTTGATCTTGACGCTGCCGTTGTCGAACGCCTCCCAGGCCTCGGTCTCCACCGTTACCGAGTAGGGCAGTTCCTCGTGCAGCGACAGGAACAGCTTCTCGCGCGTGATCTCGGCCGCCGCGAGGCGCATCGGCATGTCGGATATCTGGTCCTCCGGATAGAGCCAGGGGCCCTCGGCGACCCGCCCGGCGAGCCAGGCGCGCATGTCCGGCACCCCGTCGCCGGTCAATGCGGAGATCATGAAGACCCGCTCGAACCGCCCGCGCTTGTCCAGCGTGTCGGCGAGCAGCAGCAGCCGGTCGCGGCGGACCCGGTCGATCTTGTTGAGGATCAGGAAGGCCGGCCGGCCCGAGGCCGCCAGGCGATCGACGATCGCCAGCACGTCGTCGCGCGGCTTGCCCGCCGAGGCGTCGACCAGCAGGCCGACGATGTCCGCGTCCTGCGCCCCGGCCCAGGCGGCCGAGACCATCGAGCGCTCGAGCCGTCGCTTCGGCTCGAAGATGCCGGGGGTGTCGACGAAGACGAGTTGGCTCGCCCCCTCGATCGTGATGCCGAGCATGCGCGTCCGCGTCGTCTGCACCTTGGGCGTGACGATCGCGACCTTGGTGCCGACCAGGGTGTTGAGCAGCGTCGACTTGCCGGCATTGGGCGCGCCCACCAGGGCGACGAAGCCGCAGCGGCCTCGTTCGACGCCGACGTCTCCAGCCGGGCCGGACGGACCCGTCGCCTCCCCGCCCGCGCCCTGGCGCTCGTCGGCCGCCGTCACGACAGATCCAGACGGGCCAGCAGCGCCGTCGCGGCGCGCTTGGCCGCCTCCCGCTTGGACGCGCCCGACGCCGTCTCCGGGTCATGGCCGGCGAGCGTCAGGCGGACCTGGAATTCCGGCTGGTGGTCCGGCCCGGTGCGACCGATCGTCTCGTACCGGGGCAGCGGCAGGCCTCGGGCCTGGGCCCATTCCTGCAGCTTGGTCTTGGCGTCCTGGGGCGGGCGGATATCGCGCTCCACCGCCCCGGCCCAGGCGGTGCGGATGAACCGACGGACCGCCTCCAGCCCCGCATCGAGATAGACCGCGCCGATCAGCGCCTCGCAGGCGTCGGCCAGGATCGCCTCGTTGGCGCGCCCGCCCGAGCCCTCCTCGCCGCTCGACAGGAACAGGTGGCGGCCGAGATCCATCTCGGTGGCGACCTCGGCCAGGGTCTCGCGCCGAACCAGGGAGACGTGGCGGCGCGCCAGCTCGCCTTCGTGCTCGTCGGGGAACCGCTCGAGCAGCCATTCGGCGATCACGAGGCCCAGCACCCGGTCGCCCAGGAACTCCAGCCGCTCGTAGCCGAAGGACGCCTCGCCCCGGTGCTCCGGATTGATCGAGGGGTGGGTCAGCGCCTCGCGCAGGCGCTGGGGGTCGGCGAAGCGGTGGCCGATGGCCGCGGCGAGCGCGTCGGCGGCACGCTCGGCGCGATCGTCTTCGCTCATTCGACGCCGGTGAACAGGCGCGAGAACCGCAGGCTCGTGGGCCATTTCCAGATCTGCCAGAAGCGCGCGTCGTCCAGGCTGAACCACAGGAACTCCGCCCGGCCGACCAGGTTCTCCATCGGGATGTAGCCGACCTGGCTCAACACCCGGCTGTCCTGGCTGGAATCCCGGTTGTCGCCCATGGCGAAGAAGTGCCCCTCTGGCACCTCGTAGACATCGGTGTTGTCGAGGAAGCCGTTGTCGCTCGACTCCAGGATGCGGTGCTCGCGGCCGCCCGGCAGCGTCTCGACATACTGCGTGATCTCGCGCGTACGCCCGCCCGGGCCGGTCGCGACGAAGGCCGGCACCTCCTCGCGCTCGACCATTTCGCCATTGATGTAGAGCCGGCCCTCGCGCACCTGCACGCGATCGCCGGGCAGCCCGATGACCCGCTTGATGTAGTCGGTCGAGGGGTCGCTCGGCAGGCGGAAGACGACGACGTCGCCCCGGTCGGGCTCG
Source organism: Azospirillaceae bacterium (assembly GCA_040220455.1). Classification (GTDB taxonomy): domain Bacteria; phylum Pseudomonadota; class Alphaproteobacteria; order DSM-16000; family Inquilinaceae; genus JAVJUS01. The sequence continues at coordinate 121,233 of JAVJUS010000094.1, read as the reverse complement.
TCGCCGAAGACGCGACCGTCGAACAGCGGCACGCCGAAGGTCAGCGTGTGGAAGCTGTAGCCGTAGCTGAACTTCGACACGAAGAGATAGTCGCCCTCCAGCAGGGTCGGCATCATCGACCCCGAGGGGATGTTGAACGGCTCGTAGGCGAAGGTGCGCACGACCAGCGCGATCAGCACGGCGTAGAGCACCGTGCGGATGGTCTCGCCGAGGCCTTCGGATTTGCGGCTGGCCATGCGGTAGTCGGTTCGCGCCATGGGGGCTTCCGGAATTCGGCGGGCGGGCCGCCGCGAGGGGTGACTGTATCGACCCTAGCGGGCTCGAAATCAACCCCCGCCTGGGGCCGCGGGATCGCCCGCCGGCACCGCGGAGATGACGACGATCGCCTGGGCCAGCGGAAAGTCGTCGGTGATCGTCAGGTGGATGACGGCCTGCATGCCGACGGGCGTGATCGCCGCCAGCCGGTCCGCGGCGCCGCCGGTCAGCACCATGGTGGGCTGTCCCGAGGGCAGGTTCGCCACGCCCATGTCGCGCCAGAAGACGCCCTGGCGCAGGCCGGTGCCGAGCGCCTTGGAGCACGCCTCCTTGGCGGCGAAGCGCTTGGCGTAGCTGGCCGCGCGCAGGCGCCGGCGGTCCGATTTGCGCTGCTCCATCTCGGTGAAGCAGCGCCCGGTGAACCGCTCGCCGTAGCGCTCGAGCGTGCGCTCGACCCGGCGGATGTCGATCAGGTCGTTGCCGATGCCGATGATCATCGCGCGCCCCGCGGGTCTGTCCCGAATCGACGGATGGTCGCGCCCGCCGTCACCCGCTGCGCGCCCGCTCGACCGCGCTGATCACCGGGGTCGCGCGCAGCGCGGCGATGATGTTGGACAGATGCTTGAGGTCCTGGACATCGATGTCGATCAGCATCTCGAAGAAGTCGGTCGACCGGCTGGTGATCTTGAGATTGGTGATGTTGCCGCCGTTCTTGCCGATCACGGTCGACAGCGTGCCGAGGCTGCCCGGCTCGTTGGCGATGACCGCATGCAGCCTGCCTGTATGCTCCTCCGCCGCCTCGTCGTCCCACGCGACGTCGAGCCAGCGCTCCGGTGAGTCGTAGAAGCTCTCCAGCGTCTCGCAGTCGATCGTGTGGATCGTCACGCCCTTGCCGGTGGTCACGATGCCGACGATCCGGTCGCCCGGGATCGGGTGGCAGCAGCGCGCGTAGTGGACCGCCATGCCCGGGATCAGGCCGCGGATCGGCACCGCCCCCGTCTGCTCGCGCGCCTGGCGCTGGCGCGCCTTGGCCAGCGGGACGACCTTGTCGTCCTTGTCCTTGGCGACGGCCGCGCGATGGCCCGGGAAGACCGCGTTGAAGACGTCGCGCGCCGGCGTCACGCCCGAGCCGACATTGGCGTAGACGTCCTCCACCGAGGCCTGCTGGAAGGTCTTGACCACGCCCTCCACCGCCTTTTCGGTGAAGTCGTAGCCTTCCTGCCGGAACAGCTTCTGCAGGATGGCGCGGCCGAGCTCGGCGTATTGCTGGCGCTTCTTCTGACGGATCAGGCGGCGGATGCGGGCGCGCGCCTTGCCGGTGACGACGAAGCGCTCCCACTCCGGCGAGGGCGTCGAGGTCTTCGACGTCAGCACCTCGACCTGGTCGCCGTTCTCCAGCGCCTGGCGGAGCTGGACCAGCCGGCCGTTGACCTTGGCGCCGACGCAGGTGTCGCCGACCTCCGAATGGACCGCGTAGGCGAAGTCGACCGGCGTCGCGCCGCGCGGCAGGGCGATCAGCATGCCCTTTGGCGTGAAGCAGAAGACCTGGTCCTGGAACAGCGCCAGCTTGGTGTGCTCCAGGAACTCCTCCGGGCGCTGGGCGTGCTCCAGGATCTCCAGCAGCTCGCGCAGCCAGCGGTACTGCGGCCCATCGACGCGGCCGCCGCCGATCTGCTTGTAGGCCCAGTGGGCGGCCACGCCCAGCTCGGCCACCTCGTGCATCTCGCGCGTGCGGATCTGGATCTCGACGCGCTGCTGCAAGGGGCCGATCACGCCCGTGTGCAGCGACTGGTAGCCGTTCGGCTTGGGCGTGGAGATATAGTCCTTGAAGCGGCCGGGCAGCGACTTGTACCGGCCGTGGATGCAGCCCAGCGCCTGGTAGCACTCGCCCACGTCGTCGACCAGGATGCGGAAGGCCATGATGTCCGCGAGCAGCTCGAACGCCACGGACTTGTGCTGCATCTTGCGCCAGATCGAATAGGGCCGCTTTTCCCGGCCCGTCACCGTGGCGGTGGCCAGCCCGCCTTCGCGCAGCACACCCTCCAGCTCGGCCAGTGTGTCCTTGACCAGGTCGCCGCTTTCCTGGCGCAGATAGGCGAGCCGGGCGACGATGCTGTTGCGCGCGTCGGGATGCAGGTGAGCGAAGGCGATGTCCTCCAGCTCGTCCTTCATCTCGTGCATGCCGATGCGCTCGGCGAGCGGAGCGTAGATCTCCAGCGTCTCGCGGGCGATGCGCTGGCGCTTCTCGACCTGAGGGATGGCGTCGAGCGTGCGCATGTTGTGCAGCCGGTCGGCCAGCTTGACCAGAAGGACGCGGATATCCTTCGACATCGCCAGGACCAGCTTGCGGAAATTCTCCGCCTGCTTGGAATGGTCGCTCTGCAGCTCGAGCTTGGAAAGCTTGGTGACGCCGTCGACCAGGTCGCGGATTTCCGGCCCGAACTGGGTCTCCAGATCCTCCAGCGTGGCGACCGTGTCCTCGACCGTGTCGTGCAACAGGCCAGTGACGATCGAGCCCGTGTCGAGCTTCATGTCGGCGAGGATGCCGGCGACCTCGAGCGGATGCAGGAAATACGGGTCGCCGGAGGCGCGGCGCTGCGCGCCGTGTGCCTTGAAGGAATAGACGTAGGCCCGATTGATCAGGTCCTCGTCGGCCTCCGGGTCGTAGGCCTTGACGCGTTCGACGAGTTCGTATTGGCGGATCATCCGCCTGGCGCCTCCGGTGCCGTCGACCGCCGGCGCGCGGATCGGCGGCGGGCCGCCCGATCCACGGCGCTGCGGCCGTGTCCTTCGCCGTGCACTGCCGGATCAGGCGGTGCCGTCGTCCTCGCCGCCGGCGCCCTCGCCGCCGACACCTTCGCCCTCGTCGAGATCGCCGCCGATGTCGAGCTCCTCGTCGAGGCGGCGGGCGAGCTCGTCCATCGGATCGCTCGCGTCGTCGCCGGCTTCCTCGCCGGTCACGGCCGTGTCGGCGCCCTCGGCGCCGGCTTCGCTCCCGGCATCCTCGGCGGCGCCTTCCTCGGCCGGCGGCATCTCGGCGTCGCCGGTCGGCTCGACGCCCTTGGCCAGCCAATCCTCCTCGCCGGCCATGAGCTCGATGATCTCTTCCTCGGCCTCGTCGGTCTCGACGTGCTTCTGGTGGACGCGGACCAGCGCCTCTTCCAGCGCCTCGGGCTCGACGTTACGATCCGCGATCTCGCGCAAGGCGACGACCGGGTTCTTGTCGTTGTCGCGGTCGAGCGTGAGCTGTGCGCCGGCCGAGATGTCCCGGGCCCGCTGCGCCGCCATCATGACCAGGTCGAACCGGTTCGGAACCCGTTCGACGCAATCTTCCACCGTAACGCGCGCCATTTAGCGATAGACTCCATGAAATCCGTCCGGACGCGTCGGAATATAGAGGCCCGCAGAACCCCGCGCAAGGCGGCCGCCGGCGGCACTGGGGCGCCGCGCGGGCGATCGGGCGTAAAAACATACAATTGGGCGTTGAATTGCCGGAATTCAGTATCGCCAATAACCTTCCGGTGGCGGTCAGCGCCTAGTCGACGGCCCTGAGCGCGACCGCCTCCTCCATTCCGAAATCGCTCCTCCTCGCCGATTGACATCGCGATGCGGAGCGTTTACCTGCGACGTAGTGCACCGTTCCTATTGCGCTGTTTCAAACCTGACGCCGGAAAGAGATGACGATGATTTTCTACAAGGAAGAACGCTTGGCGCTATTCATCGACGGGGCCAACCTGTACGGCGCCGCGCGTTCGCTCGGATTCGATATCGACTACAAGCGCCTGCTCGAATTGTTCGCCAAGAAGGGCCGGCTGATCCGCGCCTTCTACTATACGACCCTTTTCGAGGACCAGGAGTATTCGCCGATCCGGCCGCTGATCGACTGGCTGGACTACAACGGCTATACGATGGTCACCAAGCCGATCAAGGAATACACGGACAGCCAGGGCCGGCGGAAGACCAAGGGCAGCGTCGATATCGACCTCGCGATCGACGCGCTGGAGATGGCCGACAAGGCCGACCACATCCTGCTGTTCTCCGGCGACGGCGACTTCCGTCGCCTGGTCGACGCGATCCAGCGCCGCGGCGTCCGGGTCACCGTGATCAGCACGATCAAGTCCCAGCCGCCGATGATCGCCGACGAGCTGCGCCGCCAGGCCGACAACTTCATCGAGCTGCTCGACCTCGCGCCGCACATCCAGCGCAACGTGGCCCGCGGCGAGCGGCCCGAGCGCGGCGCCGGGCGGGAGACGACCGATCCGGTCGACGACGACGGCGATCTCGCCGACAGCGAGATGGAGACCGCCGACGCCGGGCCGCGCGGCAAGTAGGCCGGGTCCACGATCCGGCCGTGTCGGCTCCCGTCGCCTCCGAGGCGCCGGCGCAGCCGGGGCGCGACTGCCCCGGCTGCCCGCGCCTCGTCGCGTTCCGCCGCGACAATCGGACCATCTATCCCGACTTCCACAACGCGCCCGTGGCCTCCTTCGGCCCGCTCGACGCGCGTCTGCTGGTGGTCGGCCTTGCCCCCGGCCTCAAGGGCGCCAACAAGACGGGCCGCCCCTTCACCGGCGACTACGCCGGCGACCTGCTCTACGCCACGCTGATCGGCTACGGCTTCGCCCGGGGCACCTACGCCGCCCGTCCGGACGACGGCGTCGCGCTGGTCGACTGCCGCATCACCAACGCGGTGCGCTGCGTGCCGCCCGAGAACAAGCCCACGGGCCCCGAGGTCAAGGCCTGCCGCGACTTCCTGGCCGGCGAGCTGGCCGGGCTGCCCCGCCTCGCCGCGGTCCTGGCGCTGGGCGCGGTGGCCCACAAGGCGGTTCTCGCCGCCCTCGGCGAGCGCCAGGCCGCGCACTCCTTCGCCCACGGCGCGCGCCACGCGCTGGGCGGCGGGCTGCTGCTCGCCGACAGCTATCACTGCTCGCGCTACAACACGAATACCGGCCGGCTGACGCGCCCCATGTTCGAGTCGGTCTTCGACGGCCTGCGCGCCCATCTGGAGCCTCCGCCGGACGGCGACTGAGCCGCCGGCGCGGGATGGCGCCCGCGCCCGCCTTGCGGCTCAGCCCTTCTCGCGCAACAGGCGCTGCTTTTCCCGGTTCCAGTCGCGCTGCTTCTCGGTCTCGCGCTTGTCGACCTGGCGCTTGCCGGTGGCGACGCCGAGCCTGACCTTGGCGATCCCGCGTTTGGTGAAGTAGATCGCCATCGGCACGAGCGTGACGCCCTTCTGCCGCGTCAGCCCGAGCAGTCGGTCGCGCTCGCGCTTGTGGACAAGCAGCCGGCGCGGACGCCGGGTCTCGTGGTTGAACTGGCTCGCCTTGCGGTATTCGGGGATGTAGGCGTTGAACAGGGTCAGCTCGCCGTCATCCTCCCCGGCATAGGAGTCCTGCAGGCTCGCCTTGCCTTCCCGCAGAGACTTGACCTCCGTGCCGGCGAGCACGATGCCGCATTCGAGCTGGTCCTCGATGAAGTAGTCGTAGCGCGCCCGGCGGTTCTGGGCCACCGTGCCGCTGTCGCCCGATTTCTTGGCGCTCATGGGTCTCTTGTGTCCGGATGTCCGGCCCCGGACGATGGCCCGGGACGCGAACCGGCGAACGGGATCAGGGGGAAGGCGTCGGCGCCGCGGCGGCGCCCGTGCGGCGGCGGGTCGTTCAGGCCATGGCCAGCAGGCCCGCATGCTCCATCGCCGCGCGCACGGCCTTGCGCGTCGGCTCCGAGCACTCGACCAGCGGCAGGCGGACGATCGGGCGGCACTTGCCGATCAGGCTGCCGGCGTACTTCACCGGTGCCGGGCTCGGCTCCAGGAACAGGGCGCGGTGCAGCGGGCCCAGCTTGTCACGCGCCGCCGCCATGCCGGCCAGGTCGCCCTGCTTCCAGGCGCGCCACTGCTCGGCGCACAGCCGCGGGGCGACATTGGCGGTCACGGAGATGCAGCCGTGGCCGCCCTGGGCGAAGAACGCCGCCGAGGTGCCGTCCTCGCCGGAGAGCTGGCAGAACTCCGGCCCGATCTCGAGCCGGGTGCGCAGCGGCCGCATGAGATCGTTGCTCGCGTCCTTCACGCCCACGATATTGGGCAGACGGGCAAGACGTGCCATGGTCTCCACGGACATGTCGACAACCGACCGGCCGGGAATGTTGTAGATCAGGATCGGCAGGTCGACCGCATCATGGATCGTCTCGTAATGCTGATAGAGCCCTTCCTGCGACGGCTTGTTGTAGTACGGCGTGACGACCAGCGCGGCGTCGGCGCCCGCCGCCCGGGCGGCGCGGGCGAAGTCCACCGCCTCGGCCGTGCTGTTGGACCCGGTCCCGGCGATCACGGGAACGCGCCCGCCCGCCGCCTCGACCGCCAGCTCGACCACGCGCTTGTGCTCGGCATGGCTCAGGGTCGGCGACTCGCCGGTGGTGCCGACGGGCACGACGCCGGAGGAGCCCTCGGCGATCTGCCAGTCGATGAGGGCCTGGAAGGCCGCCTCGTCGACGCCGTTGTCGTCGAACGGCGTGATCAGTGCCGGAATCGATCCTTCGAACATCGCTCGGATCCGCCCGTCGGGTTCGCGAAAGCCTGCACAATAGGCACACGGGCGCCCTCTCACAAGGCACGGCGCGGATTTCCCGGCGCGGCGCGGCTGGCCGCCCTCGCCCTGGCTCCCGCGCTCGCCCTGGCCGTCGCCGCCACCGGCCTGGCGGCCGCCGCCCAGGACGCCGCCGGCGGCGACGGGTCGAGCCCGTTCCGCGGCTCGGCGCTTTCGACCGCCGACCGGCTCGCCTACCGCTCCGCCTTCGAGCTGGCCGAGGCCGGCATGTGGTCGGCGGCGCGCGGCGCGGCGGACCGGGCGAGCGCGACCCTGCCGGCCAAGGTCCTGCGCTGGATGGAGATGCGGCGCAACGACACGACGGCGGATTTCGGGGCCATCGCCGCCTTCATCGAGGCCAATCCCGACTGGCCGGGCCTGACCCGCCTGCGCCTGCAGGCCGAGCGCGCGCTGCCGGAGACCCTGCCGGCGGTCGAGGTGGCCCGCTGGTTCGACGCCTACCCGGCCCAGACCTTCGACGCGCTCATGGCGCACATGGACGCGCTCGATGCCCTGGATCGGCGAGCCGACGCCGACGCGATCGCCCGCACGCGCTGGATCGACCTGCCCGTCACGCCGGCGCAGCAGGGCCGGTTTCTCGCCCGGTTCGGCGCCGTGCTGGGGCCGGAGGCGCATGCCGCCCGGCTCGACGCCCTGATCTGGGCCGAGCGGCTGGACGAGGCGCGGCGCATGCTGGCGCTGGTCGACGCGGCGACGGCCGCGCTGGGCACCGCCCGGATCAAGCTGGCGGCGCGCGAGTCGGGTGTCGACGCGGCGATCGAGGCCGTGCCGGCCGCGCTGGCGGACGACGAGGGGCTGCTGTGGGAGCGCCTGCGCTGGCGGCGCTACTACGACTTCAACGAGGGCGCCGCGGAGATCCTGGACCGCCAGCCCACCGACGCGGCCCATCCCGACGCCTGGTGGCAGGAGCGCAACATCCTGATCCGCCGGGCGATGGAGGACGGCGACCACGCGCTCGCCTATCGCCTCGCCGCAGCGCATCGCCAGACCGAGGGCTTCCCGCTAGCCCAGGCCGAGTGGCTGGCGGGCTGGACCGCGCTGCGCCGGCTCGACCGGCCGGCGGCGGCCTTCGACCACTTCACCCGGCTGCACGAAAATGTCGGCACGCCGATCAGCCTGTCGCGCGGCGCCTATTGGGCCGGGCGCGCGGCGGCGGCGCAGGGCGACGAGGCGACGGCGCGACAGTGGTACCAGCGCGCCGCGGCCCATTCGGCGTCGTTCTACGGCCAGCTCGCGGCCGGCGAGCTGGGCCTCCCGACGGTCACCGGCCTGCCGCCCGACCCGACCGCGTCGGCCGACGCGGTCGCCGAATTCGCGGGCCGGGAACGGGTGCGCGTGGTCGCCGACCTGCGCGACCTGGGCCTTGCCGGCGATACCGCCGATCCGTTCCTGTTCTCGCTGCTGCTCGACGCGTCGACGGCGGAGGACTACGCGCTGCTCAATGCGCTCGCCGCCGATGTCGATCGGCCGGACATCGCCGTGGCGGCGAGCCGGCGGGCCGTCTTCGACGACGTGATCTACGGCGCCGCGGCCTACCCGACCGCGCCGCTGCCCCAGGTCGATCCGCGCCCGGAGCGGGCGTTGATTCTGGGCCTGATCCGGCAGGAAAGCGGCTTCGACCTGGACGCGGTCAGCCGGGCCGGCGCGCTGGGGCTCATGCAGCTCATGCCGGCGACGGCGCGCGACGTGGCCGCCGATCTGGGCGTGCCGGCGGAGATCGACCGGCTGACGCGCGACGCCGCCTACAATATCCGGTTCGGCTCGGTCTATCTGGGCGACCGGCTGGCCGAGTTCGACGGCTCCTACATCGCCGCCGTCGCCGGCTACAACGCCGGGCCGAATCGGGTGGCCCGCTGGCTGGGGAGCGACGGCGATCCGCGCGCCGGGCGCATGGACCTCTACGCGGTGATCGACTGGATCGAGTCGATACCGATCTACGAGACGCGCAACTACGTCCAGCGCGTGCTCGAGGCGACCCAGGTCTACCGCCGGCGGCTGGGCGAGGCGCCGGAGATCGGCACGCTGGAGGCCGATCTGCGGCGCTGACGACGATCCCTCCCCGACACCGATCGCCCCGACCCGGAAACCCCACAATGGCCGACGCCGCCTTCCCCGCCATCCGCGCCTGCGTCTTCGACGCCTACGGCACGCTCTTCGACGTCAACGCGCCGGTCGCGCGGGTCGGCGGGCGGCTGGGCGAGATGGGCGCGCGGCTGTCCGCGATCTGGCGGCAGAAGCAGCTCGAATACACCTGGCTGCGCAGCCTGATGGGGCTGCACGCGGATTTCTGGGAGGTGACGGGCGACGCGCTCGATTTCGCGCTGGCCGATTGCGGCGTCGACGACCCGCCCCTGCGCGAGGCACTGATGGAGGCCTATCTGACGCTCGACGCCTATGACGACGCCGGCCCGGCCCTCGATCGGCTGCGCGTGGGCGGGCTGACCACCGCGATCCTGTCGAACGGGTCGCCCCGCATGCTGGAGGCGGCGACCGCCCATGCCGGCCTGGACCCGCGCCTGGACGCGATCCTGTCGATCGAGACCGCGGGCATCTACAAACCGCACCCGGCGAGCTACCGCGTCGCGACCGACGCGCTCGACCTGCCGGCGGAGGCGATCTGCTTCGTCTCGACCAATGCCTGGGACGTGGCGGGCGCCTCCGCCTTCGGCTTCCGGGTCGCCTGGCTCAACCGCTTCGCCCGCACGCCCGAGCGCCTGCCGGCCGGCCCGCACGCGACGATCGAGGGGCTGGACCGCCTGCCCGGGCTCGTCCTGGCGTGAGCCCTGGCCCCGCCGTCGACCCGGCGGACGGCCTGCGCCGCATCGCCACTGCCGACGGGCTGCGCCTCGCCTACCGCGACACCGGCGCGCCGCGCCCGGCCGCGACGGAGGATGCCGAGGCGCCATCGCCCGGCGTGCCGGTTCTCTGCCTCGCCGGCCTGGCCCGCCACGGCGCCGATTTCGAGCGGCTGGCCGACCGGCTGGCGCCACGCCGGCGGGTCATCGTGCCCGACTATATCGGCCGGGGGCGGTCTGACCGGGCGGAGCACTGGCGGCGCTACGCCCCCATGGCGATGCTCCAGGATCTCGGCGACCTGCTGGCGGCGGCCGGCGGCGGCCGCGTGGCGATCATCGGGACTTCGCTGGGCGGGCTCCTCGCGATGGGCCTCGCCGTCGCCAAGCCGACCCATGTGGCAGGCGTGCTGCTCAACGACGTCGGCCCGGAGCTCGATACGGACGGCCTGCCGCGCATCGCGGCCTATATCCGGGACGACGAGCCCCTGCCCGACTGGGACGCGGCGGTCGCCAAGCTGCATCACATGATGCCCGATCTCTCGGTCGGTGAGCCTGAAGCCGAGGGCTGGCTGGCGGCGGCGCGGGCCACCTGGCGAGAATGCGCCGACGGCCGGCTGCGCTACGACTTCGATCCAAGACTGGCCGACACGCTCGAGGCCGAGGACGGGCCGATGCCCGATCTCTGGGCGCTGTTCGACGCCCTGGCCGGCCTGCCGCTGGCGATCCTGCGCGCCGGCCGCTCCGACGTGCTGTCCCCGGAAACCCTGGCACGCATGCGAGCCCGACGACCCGACGCCATCGTCGCGGAGATCGACGGCATCGGGCATGCTCCCAACCTGGACGAACCCCTGAGCCGGGAGACGATCGATGCCTTTCTCGACCGATGCGACGCCGCCGGGCGTTGACATCGCCGCCATCGAGGACGCGGCTCGCCGCCTGGCTGGCGAGGCCGTGGAGACGCCATTGCTGGAGAGCGAGCTGCTGAACCGGCGCGTGGGCGGTCGTCTGCTGGTCAAGGCGGAACCACTCCAGCGCACCGGGTCGTTCAAGTTCCGCGGCGCCTACACCAAGATCTCCCGGCTCGACCTGGCCGTGCGGGCGCGGGGCGTCATCGCGTTCTCCAGCGGCAACCATGCCCAGGGCGTCGCCGCCGCGGCGGCGGCCTTCGGCATCCCCGCGACCATCGTCATGCCGGCCGACGCCCCGGCGATCAAGCGGCGCAACACCGAGGCACTCGGCGCCACCGTCGTGCCCTATGACCGATGGCGCGAGGATCGCGAGGCGATCGGCGCCGAGTTGGTCGAGCGCACCGGCGCCAGCCTCGTGCGGCCCTATGACGATCCGGACGTGATCGCCGGCCAGGGCACGGTCGGGCTCGAGATCGCGGCGCGCTGCGCGACGCTCGGCCTGCGGCCCGACGCGGTGCTGGTCTGCTGCGGCGGCGGCGGGCTGACCGCCGGAGTCGCGACGGCGCTGGCCGACCGCCTGCCGGGGGTTCCGGTTCACGCGGTCGAGCCCGAGGGCGGCGACGACACGGCGCGATCGCTCGCCGCCGGCGAACGCCTGGCCAACCCGCCGGGCGGCCCGCGCCTGTGCGACGCGCTGCTGTCGCCGATGCCGGGCGAGGTCACCTTCCCGATCAACCGGCGCCTGGGGGTCACCGGGCTGGTCGTGTCCGAGGCCGAGGTGATCGACGCCATGCGCGCGGCCTTCGAGCACCTGAAGCTGGTGCTGGAGCCGGGCGGCGCCGTGTCGCTGGCCGCCGCGCTTTCGGGCCGGGTCCTCACGCAAGGCCGGACGGTCGTCGCCGTCGCCTCCGGCGGCAATGTCGATCCGGCGACCTATGCCCGCTGCCTGTCGGCGGACTGAAAACGAGCCCGGGCGCCACGCCGGGTTGCCGCCTTCGCGCCCACCCGGCCGGCCTGCCCTCGCCCCACGGACCTGCGGCGTCAGTCGGCGCCGTGGGCCTCGCCGTCGGCGACGACCAGATTGACCTTGGCGCCGCGCTCTTCCGACGTGCCGCGCTTGACCATGCCCTCGACCTGGGCGCCGCGCGCGACCTGGAGGGAGTCGTGCAGGACGTCGCCGTTGATGACGGCGGATTCCTCCAGCGTGACGTCCTTGCAGCGGATCCGGCCGTTGATCCGGCCCCAGACGACGACGGAGTCGGCGACCACCTCGCCGTTGATCTCCGCCGACTTGCCGACCGTCACGCTGTGGCTCTGGATGTCGCCGTCGACGACGCCGTCGACCTGGACGTCGCCCTCGGTGCGCAGGTCGCCCGAGACCCGCATGTCGGCGCTGATGATCGAGGGGGTGGCCGACGCGCCGCCGCGCCGCTCCGCCGCGGCGTCACCGCGGTCCGTTGCCTTCGAGAACATGCTCGCCTGCCTTGACGAAGTTCATGGGGTCGATCGGGCGGTCGTCCAGCCGCACTTCGTAGTGGAGATGCGGGCCGGTGCTGCGCCCGGTGTTGCCGAGGACGCCGACCGGATCGCCCGCCTCGACCGTGTCGCCGACGGAGACGTCGACGCTGTGGAGATGAGCATAGCGTGTGGTCACGCCCAGCCCGTGATCGATTTCGACCAGATTGCCATAAGCGCCCCGGCGCCCGGCATGGACGATCTCGCCCGGCGCGGCGGCGACCACCGCCTCGCGCCAGCCGGCACCGAAGTCCAGGCCGTGATGCGCCGCCGACCGCCCGGTCAGCGGATCGCGGCGCCCGCCGTAGCGGCTGGTGATGTACCAATCCCCCATGATCGGCGGCGACAGCGGCAGCCGGACCGCGACCTCCTGCAACTCCGTCAGCCGGTCGACGAGGGCGATCAGGTCGACGGCCTCCTCCGGCACCTCGGCCATGTCGGTGGCCACCGCGGCCGCCGGGATCATGGGGCCGCCGCGACCCGGCGCGAGCGGCTTCAGCGCGGCGTGGGTCTCGGATTCCAGCTCCCGGACCAGCGCGTCGACGTCGAGCCCGGTCAGCGACAGGCCGGACTCCAGGTCCTCGGCATGGCTTTCGGCGCGGGCCCGCAGCGTCTCGAAGAACGCCTCCTGACCGCGCTCCATCGCCACGATCTCGGCCTGGAGCGACCCGATCCGGCCCTCCAGCCTGCCGGCCCGATCGCTCAGCCGATCGCGCGCCGTCGCCATGTCGACCGCCGCCAGATGCATACGCCGGTTCAGCGCCTCCAGCCGGTCGATCTCGTCCTCGGCCTCGGCGAGCGAGTGGCGCGTCTCCGACAGCTCGCCGGACAGCCGGTCCCGCTCGCCGGCGACGCGGTCCACGGTGCCGTAGGCCCCCTGGACCGAGCGGGTCAGCTCCGCGATCTGACGGTCCGCCGCCTCCCGCCAGGTCTCCGCCTCGTCGAGGGCCTGGCGCAGCCGGTCGATCTCCCCGCGCAGATCCCGCGCGGTGACGTCCGCGCGCTGTCTGTCGGCCTCGGCGTCGGAGAGGCGGGTCTCCAGCGCGGCGACGCGCCCCACGGCGGCGTCACGGGCCGCCGCCATCGCCGTCAGATCGGCCTCGAGCGAGGCGATCGTGTCGCGCAACGCCGCCCGATCCGCCTCCAGCGACGCTTTCGCCCGCTCCAGCCGATCCACGCGATCGGCCAGCCGGTCGGATCGGCGCTGAAGCGTCGCGCTGCGCTCCAGGATCCGCTCGGTCACCGTGCGGTCGGCCTCCATCCGGGCGGAGATCGGCGCCAGTTCCCCCCGGCGGTCGGCGACATCCGTGATGAGCTGGGCGTAGCCGATCTCGAGGTCGCGGATCTGCGTGGCCTGGTCGTCGATATGAAAGAGAGTGCCGACAGTGGCCGCCGTGCCGGCGAGCCCCCAGGCCAGCACGCCCAGCGCCGCACCGGCCATGGCCATCTGCCGGCCGCGGCCCAGGCGCAGCGTGCGCACGCCATGACCGGTGCGCACGATGACCTGACGCTCCTGGAATCCGCGATCGAGCCACGCCGCGAGCGACCGCGGGCCGTGCCCCCCGGCGCGACCGCGTCCGTCGGCGCGGACCCGACCCGAGCGGTGCGTCGTCCCGCTCGCCGTCCGCCCCGGCGCCCGGCCGTCGCCGCGCCGGCCGTCACCTTGGTTCCGCGTGCCGTCGGCCCCGTCGCTCATGTCGAATGCTCCCGCCTGGCCGTTGTTTCGGCCGTCACTTCGTTGCGTCGCCCCACACCCGTCCCGCGCCGCGCGCCCGATGCGCGACGATCGACCGACCCTCGGCGCGGCGCGCACACGCGCCTTGTTGGCCGCGACGCGGATCGCCGCCGCCGCCACGCTGTGCGGTGCCTCGTCCGGTGCGCCCGCTCGCGTCCCGGCCGTCGGCCCCCAATGCGGCTGAATCGCCTCCCTGACGGGCGACTGCCGGGGTTTTCCCCCGGTCGAGCCGCAGGCACCCTACCCAAAGGCGGTACGGGGCGCAACGCCCGTTCGGCGAACCTGTCGCGTCTTGCTCTCGCGGTAAGGGAGACTTGTCGGCCATGGCCTTGATGTCGCTGAAGGAGGCCCGTGCGGCCACGCCCCTGTTCGCCGCGCTGATCGCGCTGTGGGAGGCGCGGCGCCCCGCCACGGACCGGCCGCCGGGGCGCGACGGTCTCTCCCCGGCCGAGCTCATGCGGTACCTGCCCCTTCTGGCGATGGCGGAGCGGGATCCCGACGGCAGTGTCCGCCTCGCCTGGGCCGGAACCGGCATCAAGGAGCGCCTGGGCGGCGATCCGTCCGGCCGCGCGCTGGAGGATCTGCTGGGTCCCGGGACCGAAACCGCCTTCGCGATGATCGCCGAGGACGGCGTACCTGTCGGGTTGGCGGACGGACGTACGGTCGGAGGTACGGACGTACGCGCACTGCTCCTGCCGCTCGCGGGAGCCGGCGGCGCCATCGACGCCGCGCTGGTCGCCGTCGCCTGGTAGACCGCCTTGCCGGCCGCGCGGGGCCTGCGTGGGGCTGCATGACGGTCGCGCGGGGGGGGGGCGCCGTGTCGCGCCGGTATTCCCCGGCTGTGCTGAATGCGCCGGCCCGATGTGCCGTCCGCGTCGGCCGGCCTCTCCAAGGATCGGCGCGGGCGATCTTCCGGACTATGGCCGACGGACCGCGACGACGAGGGGCAGTGCCCTTCCGCATAGCGCGCCCGTGTCGAAAGACCGGCCGGTCTCGGCTGTTTGTGCCCGCGCCAAGCCGCCGGCCCTGCGCTACGGTTGTCGTCGCGCGTCCGGAGGCCGTCGTCGGCGGCGGCGCTTTCCCCTCCGGACGCGCGATGGCGAAGCGATCCGTTTCCCCTGCCGAGAGGCGAAAGGCGTTGTCCGTGACCGTTGAGACCCGCCCGACCGAGACCGCGATGCCGCTGCTGCGCCTGCTGGCCTATTGGCGGATCAAGTATCTGCGCCGGCGCACGCTCGACGGCGGGCTGCCGGCGCGCGCGGACATCGAGCCGGAGCGGCTCAAGGAGATCCTGCCCAACCTCTTCATCCTGGAGGTCAAGGGCGCCCCCGTCGGCCCGGGCGAGTTGCCCCAGGGACCCGTCGTCTGGCGGCTCGCCGGCACCGGCGTGGTCGGCTTCCTGGGCAGCGACCCGACCGGCAAGGCGCTCGACGACTGCGCGGCGGAGACGCTGCGCCGCGGCCTCGTCCGGGCGACCGGTCTGGCGCTCGGCCACCGCCGACCCGTGACCTGCACCGGGCTGGAGCGCATGCCCTGGCGCTACGGTGTTCCGGAATCCGGCCGTCAGGCTCGCTTCGAGGTCGCGATCGCGCCGCTGGCCCGCGACGGCCGCCGGATCGACATGCTGATCGGCGTCCTGTCCTTCACCACCGCGCAACGCCCCGACACCACCGGCCCACGCGAGCCGGCGTGCCAGGTGGTGTAAGCATCCCCCGACCTGGACTTCCCGGCTGAGCCGATATCGGCACTCGGGCCCGGAGCGGCACGCATCGCACCGCACCGGTCGGGATCGTGATCCGATTCAGGGGCTGATCGAAGTCGACGAATCGCGCCAGGATGCATCCGTTGGGCTGCTCCCGATCGGTCCTGCCAGTGTCGGTCGCCTGCGGCTCGCCGCGACCCAATCGGAGTGTCGGAGCGGCTCGGGCGGGTCCATCGCGCCGCATCCTGGACGGGAGGGACTGATGACGGTGGAGGACGAGGTCATCGACCTCATGATGGCGGCCGCGGACGGCGAGATCGTCGGCCGTGTGCGCTTCCACAAGATCGCCTACCTGCTCGAAGAGGCGGGTATGCATAGCGGGATCTGGTTCAGCTATCACCACTATGGCCCGTTCAGCCGGGACCTGGCCGACGCGCTGGACCATGCCGTCGTCAAGGATCGGGTGCGGGAGGACCAGGGCCGCCGCAGCGACAGCAACCCATACAGCATCTTCCGATCGGCTGCCCCGCAGGCAGGCGATTTCGACGGAATGACCGTCGAGCAGGCACGCGCGCTCGTCCAACGCATGAAGGACCAGCCCTCGGTCGTGCTCGAACTCGCCGCCACGATCCACTGGCTGCGCGAGAAGGAGCGTGTCGCTGACTGGCGCGAGGAACTGCGCCAGCGCAAGACGATCAAGGCGACCGACGGAAATATCGAGCGCGCGCTCACGGTGCTGGACGATCTGGGCCTCGCCGCCTGAAGGCCGACGAATCCACGCCGCCTCGGGGCGGCCCCTCGTTTCAGGAAAAATTGGCGGAGAGAGAGGGATTCGAACCCTCGAAGGGGTGTTAGCCCCTTACTCCCTTAGCAGGGGAGCGCCTTCGACCGCTCGGCCATCTCTCCGCGGGCGCGGCCGGTTCGCCGGTGTCTCGGCGTCCGGCGCGGCGACCGGGGGACACATAGCGACCGGCGCCCCGGCCTGTCAATCATCCGGGTGCCCCGTGGCTGACCTGGCGGCCGACCGGTCTCCAGCGCGAAGACGCGGCAGGTCGATCCGCGAAGGGACGCCTCGGCAAAGGGCAGGATAGGTGCCGATACTACCCGATGGGATACCCGATTATTGCAAACCTACGACTAATTCGTTACTTGGATTTCGAAGCTCTTAGGAAAGCCTTAACCGTGCCCCGCCGACGCTCGACGGCATCGAAGACGTCGTGGCGCGCCGCCCGAACCGAGGCCGGGCGCGCCGGAGGGCCGGAGCAATGAGTCTGTCACCGCAGTGCCGCGCGATGCTCATCGATCTCGTCGAGATCAAGTTGAGCTGCATGGATGTCTGGGACCGGGAAGACAAGCGCGAGCAGGCGATCCTGCAACGCTGCCTCGACGAGCTGCGCGCCGACGCCGCCGGCGAGGCCGGGCTGGGCGGGATGATGCCGCGCCGACGCCGCGGGCGGCCGCCCAAGCGCGACTACGCCGCGCTGAACGGCTGACGCCTGGCGGTCCGGCGTCGAGGCCGGGCGACGCCGCGCCGGGCCGCCGGATCGGCGGCGCGGACGCCCGCCCCTACCCGTTCAGCTTCTCGGCCAGGGCCTCGTTGACCAGCTTCGGGTTGGCCTTGCCTTGGGTCTTCTTCATCACCTGGCCGACGAAGAAGCCGAACAGCTTGTCCTTGCCGGCCTTGTACTCGGCCACCTTGTCCGCCTGCTCGGCCAGAACCTCGTCGATCACGCCGGCGATCGCGCCGGTGTCGGTGACCTGCTTGAGGCCCTTCGCCTCGACGATCGCGTCGGCGTCGCTGCCGCTGTCGTACATCTCCGCGAAGACGTCCTTGGCGATCCGGCCCGAGATCGTGTCGTCGGCGATCAGGTCGATCAGCCCGCCGAGCTGGGCCGCCGTGATCGGGCTCGCGTCGATGTCGTGGCCGCCCTTGTTGAGCGCGCCGAACAGCTCCGTGATCACCCAGTTGGCGCAGATCTTCGCGTCGCGCCGGCCATCGACCACCGTCTCGTAGAAATCCGCCCGCGCGCGCTCGGCGACCAGCACGCCCGCGTCATACGGCGACAGGCCGTAGTGGTTGACGAAGCGCAGCTTCTTCTCGTCGGGCAGCTCCGGCAGGCTCGCCCGGATACGGTCGATGAACGCCTCCGCGAGCTCCAGCGGCAGGAGGTCGGGATCGGGGAAGTAGCGGTAGTCGTGCGCCTCCTCCTTGCCCCGCATCGACCGGGTGATGCCCTGGTTGGGGTCCCAGAGCCGGGTTTCCTGGACGACCGAGCCGCCGCCCTCGACCAGCTCGACCTGGCGGCCGGCCTCGTACTCGATCGCCTGCTGGACCGCGCGGATCGAGTTGACGTTCTTGACCTCGCAGCGCGTGCCGAAGGTGTTGTCGCCGACCTTGCGCACCGAGATGTTGACGTCGCAGCGCATGGAGCCCTCCTCCATGTTGCCGTCGCACGTGCCGAGATAGCGCAGGATAGCGCGCAGCTTGCGCAAGTACGCCGCCGCGTCCTCGGGTCCGCGCAGGTCCGGCTCGGAGACGATCTCCATCAGCGCGACGCCGCTGCGGTTGAGGTCGATATAGGTCTTGGTCGGGTGCTGGTCGTGCAACGACTTGCCGGCGTCCTGCTCCAGGTGCAGGCGAGTGATGCCGACGGTGCGCATGGAGCCGTCGGGCAGGTCCAGGATGATCTCCCCCTTGCCGACGATCGGCTTGGAGTACTGGCTGATCTGATAGCCCTGGGGCAGATCGGCGTAGAAGTAGTTCTTGCGGTCGAAGACGGAGACGCGGTTGATCTCCGCCATCAGGCCAAGGCCGGTGCGCACCGCCTGCTCGACGCAGTACTCGTTGATCACCGGCAGCATGCCGGGCATGGCCGCGTCGACGAGGCTGACCTGGCTGTTCGGCTCCGCCCCGAAGCGGGTCGCCGCGCCAGAGAACAGCTTGGCCTCGGAGATGACCTGGGCATGGACCTCCAGCCCGATCACCATCTCCCACTCGCCGGTCTGCCCCTTGATCACGCTCGCCATCGGCCGTCCGTCCCGGTGCTCGACTTCGCCGCCCGACACCGCAGCGCGCCCACGCGCCGCCGCCGGTCCCTGTTCGCGCCCGTGTCTTGCACCGGGACGCCGCGCGATGCAAGAGCGCCCGGCATCGCTCGGGGAGCCGGCGGTCACTCGCCGCGCTCCTCCCGCGCCCGGATGATGCGCTCGGGCCAGCGGCTGCGGATGAAGGCGAGCGACGCCCAGATCTCGCGATCGCTCAGACGCCCCTCGAAGGCCGGCATGTCGCTCTCGTAGCCGTCCGGCGCGAAGGGCTCGACGCCGTACATGGTCAGCTCGAAGAGCTGGCGGTCCGGGTGGTGCCAGGTATGCCCGGTCTCGTCATGGGGCGGCGCCGGCAGGCGGCCGTTCGCCTTGCGCTCGCGCCAGTCGGGCGTCTCGCCCTCGAGTCCGGCGCCGTGGCAGGCGGCGCATTCGGCGACGTAGACCGTCTCCCCCAGCGCGATCAGATCGGGATCATCGAGATCGGGGACCGGGGCGGCCCGGCCGGCGATCGTCCACCAGCCACCAGCGGCGGCGATGGCCAGCACCGCGGCGAGGACGCCCGCCCCGACCCACCGCCGGTCAGGCATCCGTCGCCTCGGGAACCGCCGGCCCGGCTGCCAGATCGTCGAGGATCGGGCAGTCGGGGCGCTCGTCGCCGTGGCAGGTCTCCGCCAGATGGGTCAGCGTGCGGCGCATGGCCTGGAGCCGGTCGATCCGCCGGTCGATCTCCGCCAGCTTGGCCAGCGCCATCGCCTTGACGTCGGCGCTCGACCGCCCGCGGTCGAGATAGAGCGACAGCAGCGACCGGCATTCCTCGATCGAGAACCCGAGATCGCGGGCCCGATGGACGAATTGCAGCATCCGGACCTGGGCCTCGTCATAGGAGCGATAGCCGTTGGCCAGCCGCCCGGGCCGTACGAGCCCGATTTCCTCGTAGTAGCGGATCGTCTTGGTCGGCAGACCCGAACGGGCCGACGCCTCGCCGATATTCATCAGCAACTCTCCCCGATGGATTCCGGTGGGATCGACCCGGCTCAGCGGCGGCCGGGCTTCCAGCGCTTCAGCGTCAGCGTGTTGGTCACGACGCTGACGCTCGACAGGGCCATGGCCGCGCCGGCGATCGCCGGGCTCAACAGACCTGCGGCGGCCAGCGGCAGGGCGGCGACGTTGTAGCCGAAGGCCCAGCCCAGGTTCTGGCGGATCTTGCCGAGCGTGGCGCGCGACAGGCCGAAGACGCCGGCGACCAGCGCCGGGTCGGGCCGCATCAGCGTGACGCCCGCCGTCTCCATGGCGATGTCGGTGCCGCTGCCCATGGCGATGCCGACATCCGCGGCGGCCAGCGCCGGGGCGTCGTTGATGCCGTCGCCGACCATGGCGACGACCCGGCCCTCGCCCCGCAGGCGCTCGACCTCCGCGGCCTTGTCCTCGGGCCGGACCTCGGCGCGCACCCGGTCGAGGCCGAGCGACGCGCCCACCGCCTCGGCGACGCGCCGGGCATCGCCGCTGAGCATCACGGTCTCGATGCCGCGCGCCTTGAGCGCGGCGATCGCCTCGGCCGCGCCGTCGCGCACCCGGTCGGCGACCGCGACAAGGCCCAGCACCGCGCCGTCGGCGGCGACGATCATCGCCGTCTTGCCCTCGGATTCCAGGGACTCGCGGACCGCCGCGGAATCCTCGGCCGCCACACCCTCCTCGCCCATCAGACGGGCGCTGCCGACGACGACGCGCCGGCCCTCGACGGTCGCGATCACGCCGCGCCCGGTCCGGCTGGCGAACTCCGCCGCCCTAGGCAGGGCGATGCCGCGATCCGACGCCGCCTGGCGCACCGCCTCGGCGAGCGGATGCTCGCTGCCCTGCTGGACGGCCCCGGCGAGGCGCAGGATCTCCGACTCTGCCGTGGCGTCGTCGAGCGCCACCACGTCGGTGACGCTCGGCCGGCCCTCGGTCAGCGTTCCGGTCTTGTCGAAGATCACGGTGTCGACCTTGTGGGCGCGCTCCAGAGTCTCGATGTCGCGCACCAGGATGCCATGGCGCGCGGCGACGCCCGTGCCGGCGACGATCGCCGTCGGCGTGGCGAGGCCGAGCGCGCAGGGGCACGCGATGACCAGCACCGAAACCGCGGCGACCAGCGCCGTCTCGAAACCACCGCCGGCGGCGAGCCAGCCGACGAAGGTGGCCACGGCGATCGCCACGACCACGGGCACGAAGACCGCGCTGATCCGGTCGACCAGCCGCTGGACCGGCGCCTTGCCGGCCTGGGCCGCCTCGACCAGCGCGACGATGCGCGACAGGGTGGAGTCCGTCCCGACAGCCGTCGCCTCGACCCGAAGACGCCCGGCGCCGTTGATCGCACCACCGGTGACGGCATCGCCCGCGGCCTTGGCGACCGGCAGGCTCTCGCCCGTGATCAGGGACTCGTCGACCTCGCTCTCGCCCTCCAGGACCCTGCCGTCCACGGGCAGGCGCTCGCCCGGGCGCACGACCACCACGTCGCCGCGCGCCACCGAGTCGATGGCGACCTCGACCTCCTCGCCGTCGCGCTCGACCCGCGCGCGGTCGGGGCGCAGCGCCATGAGCTGGCGGATCGCCGACGCCGTGCCGCGCTTGGCCCGGGCCTCCAGCACCTTGCCGGCGACGACCAGGGTGATGACCACCGCCGCCGCCTCGAAATAGAGATGGCCGGCCGCCGCGGCGCCGTTCAGCAGCACCATGGCGAGGGAATAGCCGAAGGCCGCCGAGGTACCGAGGGCGACCAGCAGGTCCATGTTGCCGGTGCCGGCCTTCAGCGCCTTCCAGGCGCCGCGATAGAAGCGCCAGCCGACGACGAACTGCACCGGCGCCGCCAGGGCGAGCTCGGCCCAGGGCGACAGGTAGTGCCCCTGGCCCGCCGCCATGGCGACCATCTGGCCGACCAGCGGCAGGGTCAGCAGCGCCGAGACCGCCAGGACCATCAGCTCGCGCCGGTCGCGCGCGGCCTCCCGCCGGTCGGCCGCCGCCTCGCCGGCCTCCGCGCCTGTGGCGGCCGCGTCCTCCAGGACCTCGTAGCCGCCCTCGCGCACGGCCTCGACGAACGGGGCCCGGCCGACCCGGCCGCCGCCGACGACCCGAACGGTCGCCGTCTCCGTGGCCAGATTGACCGAGGCCTCGACCACGCCCGGCACAGCCGTGAGTGCACGCTCGACGCGCCCCGCGCAGGTCGCGCAGGTCATGCCGCCGATGGACAGGCGCACGCTCTCGGTCGGCACGGAATAGCCGACGCCTGCGACGGCGCCGATCAGGCGCGGGAGATCCGCGCCCCCGGGGGCGAGACGAAGATCGGCGCGGTCGGTCGCCGGGTTGACGGAGACGTCGGCCACGCCGTCAACCTCGCGCAGCGCCTTTTCGACGCGGCGCGCGCAGCCGGCGCAGGTCATGCCCTCCACCGGCAGGGACAGGGCGGACGCGTCGCCGGTGGCGACATCGGACGCGCGATCGGCGGTTCGAACGAGGGGACCTTCGGGCATCGAAACCGTTCCAGTGCGCTGTAAGGCCCCTTAGATGCGGCCTCCAGGAACTGGAAGGTCAAGGCCCGGCATGCGCCGGCCGATCGACGGTTCGGGCGAGGACGTCTTCGCCGCCGATCGGCGCGGAGCCCAGGCTCTCCCCGTCAGGCGATTCGCGGCGGCTCCGCGGCCTGCTGGCCGGCGGCGTCTTCCAGTACGCCGCCGACGCGCAGCACCGTCTCCTCGTCGAAGGCGCGGCCGATCACCTGCAGGCCGAGCGGCCCGCCATCCGCGCCCGACCCGGCCGGCACCGAGATGCCGGGCAGCCCGGCCAGCGAGGCCGGCACGGTGAAGACGTCGTTGAGGTACATCTGGACCGGGTCGTCCTGCTTCTCGCCGATGGCGAAGGGCGTGGACGGCGCGGTCGGCGTCAGGATCGCGTCGACCGTGTCGAAGGCCGTCGCGAAGTCCCGCGCGATGAGCGTGCGCACCTTCTGGGCCTTGAGGTAGTAGGCGTCGTAATAGCCCGCCGAGAGAACATAGGTCCCGATCATGACCCGGCGCTTGACCTCGCGCCCGAAGCCCTCGGCCCGGGTGTTCTCGTACATCTCCAGCAGCGAGTCGCCGGGCACCCGCAGGCCGTAGCGCACGCCGTCGTAGCGCGCCAGGTTCGACGACGCCTCCGCCGGCGCGACGATGTAGTAGGCCGGCAGGGCGTACTGGGTCATCGGCAGCGATATCTCGACCGGCTCCGCCCCGGCGGCGCGCAGCCAGTCCATGCCCTGCTGCCACAGCGCCTCGATCTCCGCCGGCATGCCGTCGATGCGGTATTCCTTCGGAATGCCGATCTTCATGCCGCGGATATCGCCGGTCAGCGCGGCGGCGAAGTCCGGCACGGCCATGTCGACCGAGGTCGAGTCCTTCGGATCGAAGCTGGCCATGGAGCCGAGCAGGATCGCCGCGTCGCGCACGCTGCGTGTCATCGGGCCCGCCTGGTCGAGCGAGGAGGCGAAGGCGACGATGCCCCAGCGCGAACAGCGCCCGTAGGTCGGCTTGAGCCCGACGATGCCGGTGAAGCTCGCTGGCTGGCGGATCGAGCCGCCGGTGTCCGTGCCGGTCGCCGCCAGCGCCGAGCGCGCGGCGACGGCGGCGGCCGAGCCGCCGGACGAGCCGCCGGGGACCAGCAGGCGGTCGTCGCTGCCGGCCGGCGTCCAGGGGTTGATCACCGGGCCGTGGATGGAGGTGACGTTGGCCGAGCCCATGGCGAACTCGTCACAATTGGTCTTGCCCAGCGCCACGGCGCCGTCCCGAAGGAGATTGGCGGTGACCGTGCTCTCGTAGGTCGGCGTGAAGCCCTGGAGGATCCTGCTGCCGGCCGTCGTCTCCACCCCCTCGGTGCAGAAGACGTCCTTGATCGCCAGCGGAATGCCCTCGAGCGGCCCGCCCTCGCCCTTGGCCAGCCGCGCGTCGCTCGCCCGCGCCGCCTCCAGCGCGCGCTCCGGCGTCTCCGCCACATAGGCGTTGAGCGCGCGCGTGCGCTCCATGGCGGCGATATGGGCCTCGGTCAGCTCGACCGCGGAGACGGCCTTGGCGGCGAGCGCGTCGCGCGCCTCGGCGACGGTCATGCGGGTCGGGTCGGTCGCGGACGCCGGCATGCGTCGCCCTCTCCTGTTGTCGTGTTGTCCTGTCTTCGGTCCCGATCGACCGGCGCGGCCGCGACCGGCGCTACTCGACCACCTTGGGCACGGCGAAGAAGCCGCTGACCGCCTCCGGCGCGTTGGCCAGCACCTTGCCCTGGACCCGACCGTCGGTCACCTCGTCCGGGCGGCGGCGCAGGGTGTGCGGGGCGACGCTGGTCATCGGCGCGACGTCGTCCGTCGGCACCGCGTTCAATTGCTCCACCCAGTCGAGGATGCGGCTCAACTCCGTCGCCATGGAGTCGAGGTCTTCCTCGGGCATGCGGATCCGCGCGAGATGGGCGATCCGCGCCACGGTAGCCTTGTCGAGCGACATGGGGTACAGGTCTCCGGTCAAGCGCGCCGGCGGGCGGATCGCCGCGGCGCCGAGGCCCCGATCTCCCGCCGGAAAGCGGCGCGGAAGCTAGCACCCGGCATGCCCCTGCGCAACATCGACAGCCTGACCGAAGACCTGCCCGCGGGCGCGCGCCTGCTGGGCCTGGACCTGGGCGACAAGACCATCGGACTCGCCATCTCCGACGCCGGATTCCGCATCGCCTCGCCGATCGGCACGATCCGGCGGACGAAGTTCACCGCCGACGCGCGCGAGCTGCTCGCCCTCGTCGACGACCGGCAGGTCGGCGCCCTGGTCCTGGGCCTGCCCCTCAACATGGACGGCAGCGAGGGCCGGCGCTGCCAGTCGACCCGGCAGTTCGCCGCCAACCTGCTGGAATTGCGCGACCTGCCGATCGCCTTCCAGGACGAGCGACTGTCCACGGCGGCGGTCGAGCGCGCGATGATCGGCGCCGACCGCAGCCGGTCGAAGCGGGCGAAGTCCGTCGACACGGCGGCCGCCGCCTACATCCTGCAGGGTGCGCTCGACGCCCTGTCGGCCCGGGCCGCGCGGCGAGCGCTCGACCGGGACGACCCGGCCGATCCGGACCCGGACGGCGACGACGACGCCCCGTTCCGCTTCGACGACTGACCCCCGGCCGCGCACTTCGAGATCGAGATGGGTCCCGTCGCCGTCGCCCTCGCCCCGGTCTTCGCGCTGATCCTGATCGGCGCGGGGCTGCGCCGCGCGCGCCTGGTCGACGACGCCTTCTGGCCGGCGGTCGAGACTCTCGTCTATGTCCTGTTCTTCCCCGCCCTGCTTTTCCGCACGATGGCCTCGGCCCGGCTGGACGCCGGCGAGGTCGGGCCGATGGCGGCGGCGCTGGCGCTCGCGGTCTGGGGCGCGGGGCTCGCCGCGCTGGCCGTCGGGCCGCGACGCGGGCTCGACGGGCCGGCCTTCGCGGCCGTCTTCCAGGGCGCGATCCGGCCCAACACCTATGTCGGGCTGGCCGCCGCGGCCGGGCTCTACGGTGAGCCGGGGCTGGCGCTCGCGGCGGTCGCCATCGCCGTCGTCGTGCCCTCGGTCAACCTGCTCTCGGTCGCCGCCCTGGCGCGCCACGGGGCGGGCGACGGGGGTGGCGCGGCCGGGCCGGCGGCGCTCGCCCGGGCGGTCGCCGGCAATCCGCTGATCCTGGCGGTGGTCGCCGGGATCGCGGCGAACCTCGCCGGCCTGCCCCTGGTCGAGCCGATCGATTCGACGCTCGAGATCCTGGCCCGCACGGCTCTGCCGCTGGGCCTGCTGGCGGTCGGCGCCGGGCTCGACCTCGGGGCCGCGCGTCGGGCGGCGGGCCGCGTGGCGATGGCGGCGACGGGCAAGCTGGCCGTGATGCCGGCGCTGACCGCCGCGGCGTGCCTCGCCCTCGGCGTCGAAGGCGCGCCGGCGGCCGTCGCCGTGATCTACACGAGCCTGCCGACCGCCGCCTCGGCCTATGTCCTGTCGCGCAAGATGGGCGGCGACGCCCCGCTGACGGCGGGTATCATCACCGCGACGACGATCGCCGCCGTGGCGACCGTGCCGGCCGTGGCGCTGATCCTGGGCCGGGTCGGATGGGGCGGCGCGCCTTAGCCGAAGCCGTAGCCCCATCTTCAACAACATAGAGCATCCTGCGCCCGTTCGGGCGCAGGATGCTCTAGCCCGGCGCCGCCGACGCCGCGCGCGGGCCCTCGCCGGTGTCGTCGTCCCAGGTGGAGACGCGGTCTCGGCCGGCTTCCTTGGCGGCGTAGAGCGCCACGTCGGCGCGGCGCAGCACCTCGTCGGCCGTCATCGTCATGTCCTCGGTCCAGGCGACGCCCAGGCTGATCGTGATCGACAGAGGGGCCGGCGCGCCGTCGACGGCGAAGGGCTCGTCGGCGATGCGCTGGCGCAGGCGCTCGGCCACCATGACCGCCGCCTCTAGCCCGGCGTCCGGCATCACGATGACGAACTCCTCTCCGCCGTAGCGGGCCACCATGTCGAAGTTGCGCAGGTTTCGCGACACCCGGTCGGCGAGTTCCTTGAGGACCTTGTCCCCGGCGGCGTGGCCGTAGGTGTCGTTGACCTGCTTGAAGTGGTCGATGTCGAACAGGATCGCGGCGACCGGCCGCCGCGTCTCCTCGATCCGGGCCAGCAGGCGGCTCATGTGCGCCGCCAGGTAGCGCCGGTTGAACAGCCCGGTCAGGCTGTCGGTCAGCGCCATCGACAGGCTCTGCTCGTAGTTCGAGCGCAAGCGGTCCTGGTAGCGCTTGCGTCGGACCTGGGTGCGCACCCGGGCCAGCAGTTCGTTCCGGTCGATCGGCTTGACCAGGTAGTCGTTGGCGCCGAGCTCCAGGCCCTTGGCCGTGCGCTCCAGATCCTCCTCGTCGGCCAGCAGCAGCACCGGCACCTGGCGGGTCGAATCCTCGCTGCGCAGGCCCGAGCACAGGCGCAGCCCGTCCTCGTCCATCAGGGTCAGGCTGACGACGATCAGGTCGTAGCCGTCGCGCGCCCGCTCCAGCCCCTCGGCCACGCTGCGCACGCAGTCGAGCCGGTGACTGTCGCCTTCCAGCGTCTCGGTGATCCGGCCCTGGTCGGTCGGGCTGTCCTCGACGACGAGGATGCGCGCGGCGTCGGGCGACTCGGCCCCCTCGACCGCGCGATCGACGATGACGCCCAGCTCGCCCGAGGTGTGCTCGCGCCGGCGCCACTCGTCCATCATCATCTTCAGCCGGGCAAGCGAGCGCACCCGGGCGAACAGCGCCACGTCGTTGACCGGCTTGGTCAGGAAGTCGTCGGCCCCCGCCTCCAGCCCGCGCACACGGTCGGAGGCGTCGCTGAGCGCGGTGACCATGACCACGGGTATATGGCACGTGGCCGCGTCGGCCTTGAGCCGGCGGCAGACCTCGAACCCGTCCATGCCGGGCATCATGACGTCGAGCAGGATTATGTCCGGCAGGACGGCATGCGCCGTTTCCAGCGCCTCCGGCCCGCTGAACGCGGTCACGACGTCGAAATACTCGCGCGAAAGCTTCGCCTCGAGCAGTTTGACATTCGGCAAGACGTCGTCGACGACCAGAACGCGGGCGGACATACCTGGCTCAGTTAAGGTAGCGCTTCACGGTCTCCAGAAACTTCGCCACGGAGATGGGCTTGGCGATATAGTCCTCGCAGCCCCCTTCGCGGATCTTCTCCTCGTCCCCCTTCATCGCGAATGCGGTCACCGCGATGACGGGAATCGAACGGAGATCGTCATCTTCCTTGATCCACTTCGTGACTTCCAGCCCCGAAACCTCGGGAAGCTGGATATCCATCAGGATCAGGTCCGGATGCTCCTGCCGGGCGATCTTCAGGGCCTCCATCCCGTCCTTGGTCTGGAGGGTCTCGTAGCCGTGCGCTTCCAGCAGATCGTGGAAGAGCTTCATGTTGAGCTCGTTGTCCTCGACGATCAGCACGCGCTTGGACATCGTGCTATCCTTTTGCCGCGCAAGAGTGCCGCACCGTGGGAATCGCCCGGGACCGCGAGATTACGCCGGGGCCGGAGGGAGAACAACCACGAGGTGCGGACCGGGCGCTCCCGATCCAACGGCTTCTAGCGGTATGGCCGTTAAGAAACGATGACCACCCCCGCCGACAGCCCGCCCCCCGGCAGCCCGTCCACCGCCCCACGCGACGCCGGCCTGTGCCGCGATTGCGGCGTGTCGACGACGGCGCGGCGCTGCCCGGCCTGCGGCTCACCGCGGGTCGTCCGTCACCCGGAACTCCACGCGCTGGCGATCGCCCATCTCGACTGCGACGCCTTCTACGCCTCGGTGGAAAAGCGCGACGATCCGAGCCTGCGCGACCGGCCCGTGATCGTCGGCGGCGGCCGGCGCGGCGTCGTCTCGGCGGCCTGCTACATCGCGCGCATGTCCGGCGTGCGCTCGGCGATGCCGATGTTCAAGGCGCTGAAGGCCTGCCCCGACGCGGTGGTGATCAAGCCCGACATGCGCAAATACGCCGAGGCCGGGCGCGTCATCCGCGGCTTCATGACCGACCTGACCCCGCTCGTCGAGCCGCTGTCGATCGACGAGGCCTTCATGGATCTCGGCGGGACCGAGCGCCTGCACGGCATGAGCCCGGCGGCCTGCTGCGCCGCGCTGGTCCGGCGCATCGAGCGGGAGGTCGGGGTCAGCGCGTCGATCGGGCTCAGCTACAACAAGTTCCTGGCCAAGATCGCCTCGGATCTCGACAAGCCGCGGGGCTTCGCCGTCATCGGCCGGGCCGACGCGCCGGGCTTCCTCGAGGATCGCCCGGTCTCCCTGATCTGGGGCGTCGGCAAGAGCCTGCAGGCCAAGCTGGTCGCCGACGGCCTGACCCGGATCGGCGACCTGCGCGCCCGGGGCGAGAAGGCGCTGGTCGCGCGCTACGGCGCGATGGGCCATCGGCTCTGGCGCTTCGCCAACGCCACCGACGACCGCCCCGTCGTGACCGGCGCGCCGCCCAAGAGCGTGTCCAACGAGACGACATTCGAGACCGACCACACCCGCCTGGACGCCCTGCGCCCGATCCTGTGGCGGCTGTGCGAGAAGGTCGCCGAGCGCCTGAAGGCCAAGCACCTGGCCGGCCGGACCGTGACGCTCAAGCTCAAGACGGCGGAGTTCCGCGGCCTGACCCGGCAGCGCAGCCTCGCCGCGCCGACCCAGCTCGCCGAGACCCTTTGGCGCACCGCCCTGCCGATGCTGGAGGCCGAGTGCGACGGCACGGCCTATCGCCTGATCGGCGTCGGGGTCGCCGACCTCGAAAGCGGCGACGCGGCCGATCCGCCGGAACTGCTCGACCCCGACCAGCCCCGACGCAAGCGGGTGGAGAGCGCGATCGACCAGGTGCGCGCCAAGCTGGGCCCGACGGCGATCGTCAAGGGCCGCGGCCTGGGCTCCTGACCGGCGCCAGGGCCCCGCCCGCCTCCGGCATCACTGGCACTCGGGCGGCTCCAGGCGCTCGGCCCGGGACAGCCGGGCATCGATGGCGAAGTCGCCGTAGTCGATGCGCATCTCGCCGACCGCGCCGCTCTCGAAGAGGCGCATGTCCATTTCGTATTCCGGAGTCGAGGCGACCTCCGGCATGGCGAAGAAGGCGAGCTGCACCGGCCAGGAGCGCCCCGACAGCAGGACCCGCGCGTCGCCGCCGGCCCCGTCGCCGCCGCCGGAACCCGCGCTGCCCGCCGAAGCGTTGTCCGCCCGCGCCGCGTCGGCGCCGACGAAGGCGTTGATCTCCCAGAGCCCCGATTCGCCGCTGCCGTCGAACAGGCGCGAGAAGAACAGCGGCTCCCCGGCCTCGGCATGCTCGAGCAGCGCCAGCGTATGGCGGGTCGGGAAGTAGGTGTTGTCGGGCAGCGGCGCAACCCGCTCCTCGGGGACGCGGTAGGTGTACTCGCCCGGCCCGCCGACCGAGTCGAGCTCCGCCGAGCCGCGGAACTCCTCGGTCACGCGGCCGTCCGTCTCGCCGCGATAGGTGAAGGTGAACTCGAGCCCGCTTTTCGATTCCCACGTCGTGTAGGTGATCGTGCGCTCCATCGAATCGCCCTCGTTGTAGAGGAACGTCATCAGATAGCGCTGCTCGATCACCCAGCCGTCGCAGGTCTCCTCCCACTTGAAGAGCATGCGGCCGTCGACGTCGCTGATCCGCGCGCCCGACCGGCTGGAGGCCAAGTCGAGGCCGTAGATCGCGCGGTGCGGCACGATCTCGTACGCCGCCGCCGGGCCGCCGCCCGCCGCCGCGGCCCCCGCCGCGAGGGCGAGGCCCGCCAAGGTGGTCAGGGCTTTGCGTTTCGCCGATCGCACGGAACGGAGCTCCCCTGGTTGCTCGACCGCGGGCGGCGCCGGCACTATGGCGCCGCCGCGCTCCCCTTCTACAGCCGGGAAAATGCGGCGGATTGATGAAAGAGGCCAGCCCCAGATGAGTTCCGCCAGCGGAAAGCCGCGACTGATCGTCACCCGCCGCCTGCCCGACGCCGTCCTGGACCGCGCCGCGCGCGACTACGACGCCTGGATCAACACGGCCGACGAGGCCATGCCCCCGGACGATCTCGCCCGTCGAGCCGACGGGGTCGAGGCGCTCTTGATCACCTCGACCGAGAAGCTCGACGCCGCGGCGATCGCGGCCCTGCCCGACAGCGTGCGGATCGTCGCCACCTTCTCGGTCGGCCTCGACCACATCGATGTCGAGGCGGCGCGGCGGCGCGGCCTTACCGTCTGCAACACGCCCGACGTCCTGACCGAGGCGACCGCCGACATCGCGCTCCTGCTCATGCTCGGCGCGGCCCGGCGGTCGAGCGAGGGCGAGCGGATGGTCCGGGCCGGGCGGTGGACCGGCTGGCGGCCGACCCAGCTCCTGGGCACGCATCTGGGCGGCAAGCGCCTGGGCATCGTCGGCATGGGGCGCATCGGGCGCGCCGTGGCCCACCGGGCGCGCGGCTTCGGCATGGCGATCCACTACTACAACCGGCGCCCCCTGCCGGACTCGGAAGCCGGCGACGCGACCTACCACGCCGACACGGCCTCCCTCTTCTCGGTCGCCGACATCCTGTCGCTGCATTGCCCGGCGACGCCGGAGACGCGCCACCTGGTCAATGCCGAGAGCCTGGAGCGCCTGCCCGCCGGGGCGATCGTCGTCAATACCGCGCGCGGCGCGATCGTCGACGACGAGGCGCTGATCGCCGCGCTGCGCTCGGGCCGGATCGCCGCGGCCGGGCTCGACGTCTTCGAGAACGAGCCGTGGCTCGACCGCCGCTATCTGGAGCTCGACAACACCTTCCTGCTGCCGCACATGGGCAGCGCGACGGTGGAGACGCGCAACGCCATGGGCTTCAAGGCACTCGACAACATCGACGCCTTCCTCGCCGGCCGGACGCCGCCCGACCGCGTGGTCTGACGCCGACGCCGCCGACGCCCAACCGTCGGCTGAAAGCCGGCCGGGGCGTGAGAGCCGGCGAGCGATGCCGAACCGGCAAACCCTGCCGCCGACACGCGATGGTGCCCGGCAGGGATTGCCGGGCCCGGCGGGCAGACGGGCGATGCCGCGCCGCTGTTCCCGGCATTTTAGCGAAAATGTCGCCTTTCGGGCCCACCTCCCCCGCCGGCGCGCTGGCACGAGGCTTGCGACGATCCTCCGCCGAGACGCATTCGGCCGATCGACCGGGCGGCAGGCAGCCGCCCGGCTCCGATGGGCCGCGTGGCAGGGAGGAGAGTCGCCGATGACCGCCTATCTGGCTTCCGATAGGACGAGTACCCTGGCCGACGGGGCCATGCTCGCGCCGTCCACGCGGCTGGCCACCCGGCTCGACCGCCTGTCCGGGGCGATCGAGGAGATCGGGTCGACCGGCGCCGGGCTACTCGTCGAGCAGGCCTTGGGGCTGGTCGCCGAGGCCGAGCAGCTTCTGGCCGAGCAGCGCGCCCGGATCGCGGACCTGGAGCGGCTGAGCGTCACCGACGAGATGACCGGCCTGTTCAACCGGCGCGGCACCCTGGACCATCTGCGCCGGGAGATCGCGCTGGCCCGCCGTCACGGCGAGCCGGGCGTCGTCGTGCTGTGCGATATCGACGGCCTCAAGGCCGTCAACGACACCCTGGGCCATGCCGCGGGCGACGCGCTGATTCAAGCCTTCGCGGCGATCCTGCGCGACGCGGTCCGCCAGAGCGACATCGTCGGCCGGCTGGGCGGGGACGAATTCGCGCTCCTGCTCGCGCGGTGCCGGGCGGACGGCGCGCGCGGCCGAATCGACGCCTTGCGGGAGCGGATCGCCGCCGAGCGGCCGGTCCTGCCGGTGCGCGGGCGGTCCGGCGCAGCGGGCTCCAGGATATGGGACGCCGCCGGGCAAACGAATGGCACACGGATAGCGCTCGCCGCCAGCTTCGGCAGCGCGGTCTTTACCGGCGCGCTGGACGAGGACGCCGTCCTCGCCCGCGCGGACCGGGCGCTTTACGCCGACAAGCGCCGACGCCGCGCCCCGCCCCGGTGCGACGGGAGCTGATCCCGGCCAGGGCGACAGCGCGCGCCGTGTCGGCTCAGTCGTCGATCCCCACCAGGCGGACCTCGAAGGTCAGGTCCTGGCCCGCGAGGGGATGATTGGCGTCCAGCGTCACCGTCTGGTCGTCGAAGTCGATGACCGTGAGCGCGACCTTGTTACCCTCGGCGTCCGTCGCCGTCAGTCGCGTGCCCTTCTCCAGCTCGACTTCCTCCGGCACCCGCTCGCGCTCGACCGTCTGGACGAGCTCTTCGCGGTGGGGGCCGAACGCCTCGGTCTCTTCGACGGTCACGGTCTGCTCCTCGCCGACCGCCATTCCGTCGACCGCCTGCTCCAGCGCGGGCAGGACCCGGCCCTCACCGATGGTGAAGGCAACGGGGTCACGGCCCTCGCTGCTCTCGAACGGGGTGCCGTCCGCCAGCTTGCCCGTGTAGTGGATATGGACGGTATCGCCCGACTTCGCACTCGACATCGCGAGTCTCCTTCGCCGTACGGCAGTCTCCGGGCGCCGGATCCGGACGCCCGAAACAGGTCGCCCCATCGACAGGGCGGCCGATGGGGCTGTCGAGCAGGCTAACACGACCGAGTGTGGACCGGTCAACGCGCCTCTGGCGCCGCCGACGAACGGGTCGCGACGCCAGAGATTGGGCGACGCCCGGCGAGCATGGTAAACGACTCCCATGACACTGATCACCGACACCGCCGGGCTGGCCGCGTTCTGCGAGCGACAGGCCGATGCCGATTTCATCGCCGTCGATACCGAGTTCATGCGCGAGGGCAGCTACTGGCCGCGGCTCTGCCTGGTCCAGATCGCCGGGCCCGACGAGCACGCCGCGATCGATCCGCTGGCCGAGGGCATCGACCTGGCGCCGCTCTGGACCCTGCTCGACGACCCGACGGTGCTCAAGGTCTTCCATTCGGCACGCCAGGACATCGAGATCGTCTATCACATGGCCGGCAAGGTGCCCCACCCGCTGTTCGACACCCAGGTCGCGGCGATGGTCTGCGGCTTCGGCGAGTCGGCGAGCTACGAGAAGCTGGCGGGCAGTCTTGCCGCGGCGCGCATCGACAAGTCCTCGCGCTTCACCGACTGGTCGCGCCGGCCCCTGACGCCCAAGCAGATCGACTACGCCCTGGGCGACGTCACTCATCTGCGCCGCATCTACGAGGCCCTGCGCGACCGCCTGGCCGAGAGCGGTCGCGAATCCTGGCTCGACGAGGAGATGTCGACGCTGACCGACCCGGCGACCTACGACCTCCATCCCGAGGAGGCGTGGACCCGGCTCAAGACCCGCTCGGGCGACCGCCGGTTCCTCGCCGTGGTGCGCGAGCTCGCGACCTGGCGCGAGACCGAGGCCCAGCGCCGCGACCTGCCGCGCGGCCGGGTCCTGCGCGACGACTCCCTGCTGGAGGTCGCCGCCCAGAAACCGACGGACCGCGCCGAACTTGGCCGCGTGCGGGGCCTCTCCCGCGGCATCGCCGAAGGCCGCATGGGCGGCGACATCCTGGAGGCGGTGGCGCGCGCCCGCGCGCTGCCCGACAGCGTCCTGCCCCCGGCGCCGGGCAAGCGGGACATCCCGTCCGGCCTCGGGCCCGTGATCGAGCTGCTGCGCGTGCTTCTCAAGCTGCGCTGCGAAGAGAACGGCGTCGCCCAGAAGCTGGTCGCCTCGGCGGCCGACCTGGAAGCGCTGGCCGCCGACGACAACGCCGATGTCGCGGCGCTGGCCGGCTGGCGGCGGAGCCTGTTCGGCGATGACGCGCTGGCGCTCAAGGACGGGCGGCTGGCGCTGACCATGGCCGGGCGCAATGTCCGGGTGGTTCCGGTCGAGAACGGGGCCGCCGCTGCCCCGCCCGCGCCCCGGCGGCGCCGCTCGCGCTCGGGCCCCCGGTCGCGCAGCGAGGCGACGAGTAGGTCCTCCCCGTCCACCGATCCGTAGGTCGCCCACCGCGAACCGGTGCGCGACGTCCCTCCGACCGGCCCGTCGCGCACGGCTTGTCGGCCGTGGGCGACCTACTCGACGAGCGACCTACGGAGATGCCGAGGGGCGTCGCACGCCGGCCACGCGCACCGCGCCCGATCACCCTCCCGCCGCGGTGTCGGACACCGGCTCGGCGGCCGGAACCTTCCGCGGGGCGACGATGACGCGGCCGGCGAGGCCCATGGCCTTGGCCAGGGACTGGAGCCGGCGGGCGACCACGTCACCGCCCAGGGTCTCGGCATCCGGCGGCAGCACCAGCTCCACCGTGTCGCCGTCCACGAGGAGGCGGGTCCGCGATAGCAGGCCCGACGCGCCGCCAGTCAACGTATGGGCCAGGCGCAGCGCCGCGCCGAGGCGGGCGGCGAAGGCCTTTTCCTCCTCGCTCAGCAGGCTCGCCGCCTCCTTGGTCGGCCCCTGCCCCGGCCGGCCGCCATAGCGCGCCCAGATGGCCAGGGCGACGATCGCGCGCTGCTCGTGGCTCATGCCCGAGGCCTGCAGGCGCAGGACATGCAAGAAGGCATGCTCGGCGCGGTAGTCCGGATGCTCGGCCCAGCCTATGTCGCTCAACAGCGCGGCCGCCAGGCGCAGCCTCTCGAAGCCGGCCGGCGCGTCGCCGAAGGCCGGCGCGATCCAGTCGGACATCCAGCCGACATCGCCGAAGCCGTATCGGTCGAGCCGGATCGCCGCGTCCCGGCAGGCGGCGATCAGCGGGTCGCGCGCCTGCTCCTCGGCCGGGAGCAGATCGAAGAGATGCCCTTCGCGCAGGCCGTGGGCGGAAAACACGATCTCCTCGGGCTCGAGCGTCGCGATCAGGCGGGACAGTACCATGGCCGCCCAGGGCAAGGCGTCCAGGCGGCGCTTGGAGACGCCGGCCAGCCGCTCCAGCGAGGCCCGCCCCTGCCCGGCGACGATGTCCGCCAGGGCCGCCATGTCGGCGGCCGGCACGGCGTAGTGCTGGATGACGTGGATCGGATGCTCGCGCTTGGCCATGTGGACCTTGGCCAGCGCGCGCCAGGCGCCGCCGACGGCGTAGAACCGCCGGCCGCGATAGCCCTCCAGCCAACCCTGACCGGCGAACGCCTCGTCGACCCGACCCCGCGCCTTGGTGGGGCTCGCCTTGTCGCTCATCAGCCGGAACGGGCCGAGCGGCAGCGTCTCCTGCTCGGCGATCCGGCCGGCGTCCAGGCCGACCAGCTCCAGCGAGCCGCCGCCCAGATCGCCCATGACGCCGTCGGCCTCGGGAATGCCGGACAGCACGCCGAGGGCGGAGAGCCGCGCCTCCTCCGCCCCGCTGACGACCGCGACCTCCATCCCGCAGGCGCGGTTGATCTCCTCGACGAAGGACCGGCCGTCGGCGGCGTCGCGCACGGCGGCGGTCGCCAGCACGTCGACCCGGTCGACGTTCATCGCCTCGAGCAGGCGGGTGAACCGGGTCAGGTTCTCCAGCGCCATGCGCCGGCCGTCGGGGTCGAGCAGCCCGGTCGCGGCCAGCGAGCGGCCGAGGCCGCACATGACCTTCTCGTTGAACACGGGCATCGGCGCCCGGGCCAGCCGGTCGTAGACGACCAGCCGGATCGAGTTCGAGCCGATGTCGATGACCCCGACCCGGCCGGCGGCGGCGCGGGGGATCGGGCCGATGCGGAAGGCGGCGCGCGCCATGACGGGATCGGTCGACCTCCGCGCTGGTTCAGCCGGTTTCCTGGCCGGGGCGCGGCAGGCGGCGGCCTTCCTGCAGCGCGCTGCCCCGGCCCGACAGGCTCGGATTGGTCATGAAGTAGCGATGCGCCGAAAACGCGTCGGCCGGCGCGGCCAGCCGCTCGTAGCTGCCGTCGGCCGCCAGGATCCAGGTGCTGGTCTCGTCGCGCAGGTTGGCGACCATGATCTGCTCCAGCACCTGGCGGTGCACCGTCGGGTTCTCCAGCGGCACCAGCGTCTCGATCCGCCCGTCCATGTTGCGCGGCATCCAGTCCGCCGAGGAGATGAAGACCTTCGCCGAAGCGCTCGACAGCGGCTTGCCGTTGGCGAAGGCGACGATCCGCGAATGCTCGAGGAAGCGCCCGACGATCGAGCGCACGCGGATGTTGTCCGACAGGCCGGGCACGCCGGGGCGCAGGCAGCAGATCCCGCGCACCACCAGATCGATCTCGACCCCCGCCCCGCTCGCCTCGTAGAGCTTGTCGATCAGCGCCTCGTCGACCAGGGAGTTGAGCTTGGCCCAGATCTGCGCCGGCTCCCCGGCCCGGGCGTTGGCGATCTCCCGGTCGATATAGGACACCAGCGTGCCGCGCAGGGCGAGCGGCGCGATGCGCAGCTTCTCCATCTCCGCCGGCGTGGCGTAGCCGGTCATGTAGTTGAACAGCGCCGCGGCGTCCCGGCACAGCGCCGGGTCGATCGTGAAAAAGCTGAGGTCGGTGTAGATCTTCGCCGTGATCGGGTGGTAGTTGCCTGTCCCGAAATGGACGTAGGAGCGCAAGCCGCCCTGCTCACGCCGCACCACCATCGAGACCTTGGCGTGGGTCTTGAGGTGGATGAAGCCGTAGACGACCTGGGCGCCGGCCCGCTCCAGGTCCCGGGCCCAGCGGATATTGGCCTCCTCGTCGAACCGGGCCTTGAGCTCGACCATCGCGGTGACGGACTTGCCGGCCTCGGCCGCCTCGATAAGCGCCTCGACGATCGGCGAGTCCTTCGACGTGCGGTAGAGCGTCTGCTTGATCGCCACCACGTCCGGGTCGCGCGCCGCCTGGCGGATGAACTGGACGACGATGTCGAAGCTCTCGTACGGGTGATGGACGACGATGTCCTTGGCCCTGATGGCGGCGAAGCAGTCGCCGCCGAAGTCGCGCACCCGCTCCGGAAAACGGGCGTTGTAGGGCGGAAAGAGCAGGTCCGGCCGGTCGTCGGCGATGATCTCCTTGGTGTCGACCAGGCCGATCAGCCCGTCGAGGGTGAAGACGTCCTGCTCGGGGACCGGCAGTTCCTTGCAGACGAAGTCGAGGAGCGTCGCGGGCATCGGCGCGTCGGCGGTCAGCCGGATCACGCTGCCGCGCCGGCGGCGCTTGAGCGCGCTCTCGAAGGTCTTGACGAGGTCCTCGGCCTCCTCGTCGATCTCCATCTCGCTGTCGCGGATGACTCGGAAGACGCCCGAATCGATGGCCTCGAAGCCGGGGAACAGCCGGTCGAGGAACATCAGGATCAGGTCCTCGATCAGGATGTAGCGCAGCCCCTCCCCCGGCAGCCGCAGGAACCGGCGCAGGCGCGCCGGCAGCGGAACCAGCGCGTTGAGCTCGAGGCCCTCCGCACGGTTGACCAGGTGAATCGCCAGCGACAGGCCCAGATTGGCGATGAACGGGAACGGGTGCGCCGGGTCGACCGCCAGCGGGGTGAGGACCGGGAAGATCTCCCGCATGAAGTAGTCCTCGAGCCAGCGCCGGTCGTCGGCGTCGGCTTCCCCGGGCTCGAGGACGATGACGCCTTCCCGCCGCAGTTCGACGCGCAGGGAACGCCAGCAGTCCTGCTGGTCGCGCATCAGGGCGGCGACGCGCTCCGTGATCGCGGCGAGCTGCTGGGCCGGCGTCAGCCCGTCCTGGCTGGGCGACTGGACGCCGAGCACGACCTGCGCCTTCAGCCCGGCGACGCGGACCATGTAGAACTCGTCCAGGTTGCTGGCCGAGATGGACAGGAAGCGCAGCCGCTCCAGCAGCGGGTGTTCCGGGTTCAGCGCCTCGTCCAGGACGCGCTGGTTGAAGGCGAGCCAGCTCAGCTCCCGATTGAAGAAGCGCTCGGCGGAGGCCGGGTCGATCGCGGGCGCGGCGCCGTCCGGCCGGGACGCGGGCGACTGGGCCGGGCGGCTCTCGGCGGCCTCCCCGCCACCGGCCTTGGCCAGCGCGCGCCGGGCGGGCGCCGGCGCCTGTCGCTGGCGCGCCCGTCGATCGCCCGCCCGCGACGACTGTCCGGATCGTGACGGCGCGGGCGCCGGGTCGGCCTTGCTCTCGCTCTCGGCGGAGTCGGACCGACGGCTGGCGGGATCGGCGCGCTCATCGCTCATCGCGGCGACTCCGGGGTTGGAGAAGGGGTCCGCCTTGCCGGGTTTCCCGACAAGCGGGCCAGCCCGGCCCGGCCGGGCGGCGAGGGTCGTTCCGTTATACGGCGTCATCGCCCTGGCGGCCACGGCCGGGATGTTACAAATTGCCGACCACCCGCCGCCCCGCCGGCGCTGCGACCGAGCCCCCAAACCCCGCCGCCGCACGGCGCCGCCGCGTCCGACAGGCCCCATGAAAACGCTCTACCTGCTGCGCCACGCCAAATCCGCCTGGGACGATCCCACGCTCGACGACCATGACCGGCCCCTGGCGCCCCGCGGCGAGCGCGCGGCGGTGCTGATGGGCCGCTATCTCGCACAATGCCAGATCGCGCCCGAGCTTGTCTTGTGCTCGACGGCCAGGCGGGCCATGGACACCCGCGCGCTGGCCTTCTCCCAGCTCGGCGGCGAGCCGACGACCGAGTTCGAGCGGGCGCTCTACCTCGCCGGGCGCAAGGGTGTCCTGGCGCGACTGGCAGCGGTCGCCGGCGGCTACGCCTCGATCCTCGTCATCGGCCACAATCCCGATCTCCACGACCTCGCCCGCGGCCTCGCGGATACCGGCGACCCCTCCGGCCTCTCGGCGCTCGCCGCCAAGCTGCCCACGGCCGGGTTCGTCGCGCTGGAGCTCGACATCGACGACTGGGCCGATATCGCCAAGGCGCATGGCCGGCTGGTCGACTTCAAGGCCCCCAGGGACCTGGTCTGACCCGGCGGCCGGCGGCGCGCCACCTCACAGCAGCCCGGGAAACGCGCCGCCGTCGATCAGCAGGTTCTGGCCGGTGATGTAGCCGGCATGGGTGCTGCACAGGAACGCGCAGGCCGCGCCGAACTCCTCCGGCCGGCCGAAGCGGCGCGCCGGGTTGGCGATGCGCCGCGCCTCGCGCTCCTCCTCGACAGAGCGGCCCGCGCGCTTGGCGCCGCCGGCGATGGTGGCCTCCAGCCGGTCGGTCTCGAACGGCCCGGGCAGCAGGCCGTTGATCGTCACGCCGTCGGCCACCGCCTCGCGCGCCAGGGCCGCCACCGCGCCCGTCAGCCCGGCCCGCGCCCCGTTCGACAGCCCCAGGATCGGGATCGGCGCCTTGACCGCGCCGGAGGTGATGTTGACCACCCGGCCGTAGCCGCGCGAGCGCATCGGGCCGAGCGTGGCGCGGATCAGCATCAGCGGCGTGATCATGTTGGCCTCGACCGCCGCACGCCACTCGGGCTCGGCCCAGTCCTCGAACCGGCCGGGCGGCGGCCCGCCGGCATTGTTGACCAGGATGTCCGGCTCCGGACAGGCCTCCAGCGCCGCGGCGCGGCCGGCCGCGGTGGTGATGTCGCCGGCCACGGCCGTGACCTCGACGCCCGTCTCCTCGCGGATCGCGGCGGCGGTCTCCTCCAGCGGACCGGCGGTGCGCGCGGTGACCGTCACCGCGACGCCCTCGCGCGCCAGGGCGAAGGCGCAGGCGCGGCCGAGCCCGCGGCTGGCGGCGCAGACCAGGGCGCGGCGGCCGGCGAGTCCGAGATCCATGGGGTCACTCTCCTCCGGGGAATTCGGCCGGGGCGGCGGCGCCCTCGGCATCGAGAACGCGGGCGGCGAGGCTGCGCGTCACCGTCCGGCGGCGCCGGGCGAGGCATTCCCGGTCGATCCGGGCGACGACGGCGCGCGCGGCGGCGAAGCTGCGCTCGATCCGGCGGGTGAGCAGGTCGATCGTCGCGCCGTCGACGGCGAGCTGGCGGTCGCCGAACTGCTTGACCAGAACGGCGGCGAGCAGGGCGTCGTCGGGCTCCGACAGCCTCGGCGCGGGCGCGGCGCGCAGGCGCGAGGCGAGATCGGGCAGCGCGATCGGCCAGCGCGCGGGCGGCCGGCGCGACGCCACCAGGAGATGGCCGCCCGCCTGGGCCAGTCGATTGTGGAGGTGCAGCAGCACCCGTTCCGCCGCCGGATCGCCGGCCGCCGCCTCGGCGTCGTCGACGGCGACCGCGGTCCGCGGCTCCGGCCCCGGGCCGCCGGCCGCCGCCTCGGCCGCCAGCGAGGCGCCGTCGAGGACGGCCGCGCCGCTGCGCGCGCGCCAGAGCTGGACCAGATGGCTCTTGCCCGATCCCGGCGGCCCGTACAGGGTCAGCGCAGGCCCCGGCCAGTCGGGCCAGCGGTCGATCCAGGCGACCGCCGCGGCGTTGGCCTCGGCGACCAGGAAATCCTCGAGCCCCATGGCCGTGCGCTGGGGCAGCTCGAGCGGGATCTGGCGGGTGGCGGTCACGATGCCTCCGGCGGCTCGGGCTCGGCGGCTCGAGCCTCCGGCTCCGACCGCGTGCGGGCGCCACCGCGATAGTAGATGCTGTCGAGGTAGCGGCGCACCGCGAAGCGGACCAGGACGCCGATGACGGCGGCGGCCGGCACGGCGATCAGCACACCGGTGAAGCCCAGCAGGCTGCCGCCGGCGAGCAGAGCGAACATCACCCAGACCGGGTGGAGCCCGACGCTGCCGCCGACCAGGCGTGGCGTCAGGAAATTGCCCTCGACCGCCTGGCCGCCGATGAAGATCGCGGCCACCATCAGCCAGCGCGTCCAGTCGTCGAACTGCACGAGCGCGATGCCGACGGCGACGATGAAACCCGTCATCGAGCCGACATAGGGGATGAAGGAGATCAGCCCCGCGCCCAGCCCCACCAGCACCCCGAAATCGAGCCCGACAGCCGCGAGCGCGAGGGCGTAGAAGGTCCCGAGGATGAGGCAGACCGTTCCCTGACCCCGGATGAAGCCGGCCAGCGTCTCGTCCACCTCGTTTGCGAGCTGCCGGAGCGTCGCCGCCGAGGGCCGCGGCAGGTAGCTGTCGATGCGCGCGATCATGCGGTCCCAGTCGCGCAGCAGGTAGAACGCCACGACGGGCGTGATGACCAGGAGCGCCATCACGTCGATCACCGCCATGCCGCCGCGCCACAGGCCGCCGGCCAGCGAGGCGACCCAGCCGATCGCGTCGCCGGCGTACTGGCCGATGGCGCCGCGCAGCTGCTCGACATCCTCCTCCGACAGGGTCTCGCGCAGGCGCTCGTAGAGCGGCGCCAGGACCTCCTGCAGCTCCTCGCGGTAGTGCGGCACGGTGTCGACGAAATCGAGGAGCTGGCCGCGCAGCACCGGAATCAGCACCACGAAGGCGGCCACCACCGCGGCGAAGAAGGCGACGAGGACCACCGTCGTCGCCAGCCAGCGTGGCAGGCGCAGGCGCTCCAGCCGGTCGCAGACCGGGTCGAGCAGATAGGCCACGGCCATGCCCGCCAGAAACGGCGCCAGCATGTCGCGCAGCAGCCAGACCAGGATCGCGAAGATCCCGAGCCCGATCAACCAGAAGCGCTGGTGCTCGGATGTGGTCACGTCCGTGTCCGTTCCGTTTTCGACCGTGGGCTCGGGAACCGTGGGCTCGGGACAGGAGACGCGGCCGGGATCGGTCGCCGCCTAGCCGGCACGCGTCTGCTCGTGAAGACGCCGACTCGCCCGGCGCATGTAGACCAGGCCCGACAGCGCCGTCGTCGCGGCGACAAGCCATACCAGGAGATCGATGGCCGGCGCCAGATCCGGCGGGAAGACGTCGTCGCCCAGCGCCATCCCGACCAGCGCGATCTGGAAGAAGGTGTTCACCTTGCTGATCGCCGTCGGCGTGATGTCGGCGGCGTTCACGTCCATCGTCTTGAGCAGGACGACGCCGCCGATGATGAACACGTCGCGCGTGACCACCAGCGTCACGATCCAGGCGTCGAGGATGCCGGTCAGCCCCAGGGCGACGAACACCCCGGCAAGCAGCAGCTTGTCGGCCAGCGGATCGAGCCAGGCGCCGAGCTCCGTTCGCGCCCGGCAGACCCGGGCCAGGAACCCGTCCAGGCCGTCGGAAATGCCGGCGATCAGGAAGATCCAGAACGCCGCCCCGCGCTGATCGGTGATCACGAGCCAGATCGCCACGGGCGCCAGCAGCAGGCGCGCCAGGCTGATCAGGTTGGGCAGGGCGACGACGATGCGCCGCCGGTCGAGTCCCCGCACGCGGGCGGCCACTTCCTGTCCTCCGGATACGGCGGCCGTTCGCGGCCCCCGCGCGATCGAGCCCCGGCGCCGGCGGCGCCCGGCCGTCAGAATCCGCCGCGCCTGAGCTCCGGCCCGTAAGTCCCCGGATCGAGACGGAGATTCTGCTGGGTCAACGCATTGCGCAACTGGTCCTCGGTGCCGAGATAGTCGAGCGCGACCACCGCGTCGGCGCGGCTCAGGCTGATCACACGCATGGTCTCGATCGTCGGCACCCGCGACAGCCTCAGCCGGGTCTGGAACCAGGTCGCCGCGTCGCCGAAGGGGACGAGCACGGTCACCGAGTTGCGCGTGCCCGACTGGACCGTCGCGACCTGGCGCCAGTCCGCCTCGAGCTGGCCCGTCACCCGGCGCACCGCGTCGGCATAGGCCTCCGGGCCGGTGCCCTGAACGCTCAGCACATTCGTCGTCCCCCCGCCGCCGGCGCCGTAGCGCTGCATGCTGACGGTGAGCTGGCCGCCCTCGGGCCTGGCGACGGTCACCAGCGTGTCGCCGGCGCCGTACCGCTCCTGGATCCGCGCGAAGGCCTCGCGGTCGCCCTCGAGCGCCGCCTCGACCGGGACGTCCCGGACATCGGCCAGGTCGCCAAACGGCACGACCGTGCTGATCGTCCCGCCGCCCTCGGTGTCGAGCCAGGCCTCGAGCCAGGGGTTCGGGCTGTCCCACAGCCGGTCCGCCCCGCCCTCGCGCAGGACGGGCAGGACCAGCACGGGCCTGGAGTCGATGTCCGAGTAGGTCACCGCGCGCTGGCGCAGCACCTGACGCACCGCGTCGGGCTGGAAGGTATAGGTCAGCGATGCCGCGTAGCGCCCGGGCGAGGTGCGTTCCTCGTCCACCGTGAAGCCGCGGACCATGCGCCCGATCTCGGCGTCGCTCACGCTCGCGGGATCGAGCTCGGTGCGCGAGACGGACAGGCGGTCGAGCAGGCCGGCGAAGGCGCGGCGCTGGCCCTCCGCGAACGCCTGCTCGCGCGCGGCCTCGGTCGAGCCGGCGGACACGTCGACCTGGATATCGGAGACGGAGTAGGCGTCGTTGCGCGCCGGGGCCGGCGCGGGCGACGTCGGGCCGGTGGTCGACGGGGCCGCCTGGACGTCGCCCGGGGCCGCCGTGTCGTCGCCGGGGATCTGCAGCGCCTCGGCGCCGGGCGACGGGTCGGCGGGCTCCAGCGTCTGGGCCGGGACGGGCGCCGCCGACCCGAGCCCGAGGGCGATCAGGAACGCGAGGGCGGCCAGTCGGCGGAGCATTGCAAACCCTTTCCGTTCGTCTATCGTTCGGCGGCCGGACTCGTGCCCCTTATACGCCAGCCGACGCGAGGTTGCCATTACCCCGCCCGACCCCGATTCCGACGCCCCCCGCCCGGCCGACGGTCGCGAGGGCGGGCCCGACGCCTATGCCCGCGCCGGTGTCGACATCGACCGGGGCAACGCCGTGGTGGAGGCGGTCAAGCCGCTCGCCGCCACGACCGACCGGCCCGGAACGCTGGGCGGCCTCGGCGGCTTCGGCGCGCTGTTCGACCCGCGCGCCGCCGGCTTCACCGACCCGATCCTGGTCGCCGCGACCGACGGCGTGGGCACCAAGCTCAAGGTGGCCATCGCCGCCGGCCGGCACCAGGGCGTCGGTATCGACCTGGTCGCCATGTGCGTCAACGACCTGGTCGTCCAGGGCGCCGAGCCGCTGTTCTTCCTGGATTACTACGCCACC
The DNA here is from genome assembly GCA_040220455.1 of Azospirillaceae bacterium. GTDB lineage: Bacteria > Pseudomonadota > Alphaproteobacteria > DSM-16000 > Inquilinaceae > JAVJUS01. Next base: position 77,358 of record JAVJUS010000094.1, on the reverse strand, counting down.
TCCCGCCTCGATCCGGCGGTGGCCGAGAGCGTCATCGCCGGCATCGCCGAGGGCTGCCGGCAGGCCGGCTGCGCCCTGATCGGCGGCGAGACGGCGGAGATGCCGGGCCTCTACGCCGCCGGCGACTACGACCTGGCGGGCTTCGCGGTCGGCGCGGCGGAGCGGGGGCGCCTGCTCGACGGCGCCGGCGTGGCGGCGGGCGACGTGGTCCTCGGCCTCGCCTCCAGCGGCGTGCATTCCAACGGCTTCTCCCTGGTCCGGCGCGTCGTCGCCGAGTCGGGCCTCGCCTGGGACGCCCCCTGCCCCTTCGCCCCGGTCGAAGGGGCGACGCCCGCTTCGGATCTGGCGACCGCGCTGCTGGCGCCGACGCGGATCTATGTCCGTGCCTGCCTCGCGGCGCTCGCGACGGGCGGGGTCCGCGCGCTCGCCCATGTCACCGGCGGCGGGCTGGTGGAGAACCTGCCACGCGTCCTGCCCGACGGCCTGGGCGCCCGGCTCGACGCGCGGAGCTGGCCGCTGCCCGGCGTCTTCGGCTGGCTCCGCCGCGCCGGCGGGCTCGCCGACGACGACCTGGCGCGGACCTTCAACTGCGGGCTCGGGATGCTCGTCGTCGTCGCGCCCGACCGGGCCGAGGCTGTCGCCACCGCCCTGGCCGAGGCGGGCGAGACGGTCCACCGCGTCGGGGAGATCGTCGCCGGCGCCGGCGTCCGCCTGGACGGCACGGACGCGGTATGGCGCGGCTGAACCTCGGCGTCCTCGTCTCAGGCCGGGGCAGCAATCTGCGCGCCCTGCTCGACGCCGCGGCCGCGCCCGACTATCCCGCCCGCGTCGCGGTGGTGATCAGCGACACGCCCGGCGCCGGCGCGCTCGACCACGCCGCCGTCTTCGACGTGCCGGCCGTCGTGATCCCCCGCGCCGATCACGCCGACCGGGCGGGATTCGAGGCCGCGATCACCGACGCGCTGGAGGGGCACGGCGTCGGCCTGGTCTGCCTGGCCGGCTTCATGCGACTCGTCTCCGCGGATTTCTGCCGGCATTGGGGCGATCGGCTGATCAACATCCACCCCTCGCTGCTGCCGGCCTTCCGCGGCCTCGATACCCACGTCCGGGCGCTCGCCGCCGGGGTGCGAATCGCCGGGGCGACCGTCCACGTGGTCCGCCCGGCCATGGACGACGGGCTGATCCTGGCCCAGGGGGCCGTGCCGGTCGCCGACGACGACACGCCCGAGAGCCTCGCCGCGCGCGTCCTGGCCGTGGAACACAGGCTCTATCCCCGCGTCGTCGCCTGGATCGCCGAGGGGCGCGTCAGGATCGAGGACGAGCGCGTGCGCGTCGACGGCGCGGCGCCGGGCGCCTGCGTCGGGAGCGGCGACAGCGCGGGGCTCTTGGCGCCGGACGGGTCGTTCGTGGTCTGACCGGCGCGGCCGCCGGCAGGTCCGGTTTCGGCCCGATTACGCTTGTCAAAGGCCGGAGGGGCTTATAAACACGGGGCCACTTGGCGGGGCCGCGCGGTCGCGCGCCGGCCCCCGGGAAGCCGTGTCGTAACGAGGCAGTCGATGGCGTCGACGGACAACAGGAATGCCGCCGAACGCGAACTTCTGGCGAGCCGCCGCGCCATGTGGCAGGGCTTCATGAAGTTCAGCACCTACAGCATCGTCGTGGTCGCCATCGTGCTCATCCTGATGGCGCTCTTCCTGCTCTGAGCCGCTCGGCGTCGGGCGGTTCGGCATCGCGATCTGTCCGGGGACTCCGGCCCTGCGCTCGCCTCCGCACTGTCGACCGGCCTGACGCTCGACCTGCCGACCACCAGTACACCGCCGCCGGCGCACCGTCGGGCTCGCTCACGCTCGACCGACCTACGGGGACGGAGACGCGTAGGTCGGCCGAGCGAAGCGACCCCGACAAGGGCGCCCGCACCGCCGCCGGTGATGTCGGGCCCGGACCGCCCTCAGCCGATGATCTCGACCTCGGCGAAGAAGAAGGCGATCTCGGTCGCCGCGTTCTCGGGGCTGTCGGAGCCGTGGACGGAATTGGCCTCGATCGACTCCGCGAATTCGGCGCGGATGGTGCCCGGCGCGGCGTTGGCCGGGTTGGTCGCGCCCATGACCTCGCGGTTCTTGGCCACGGCGTCCTCGCCCTCGAGGACCTGCACCACCACCGGGCCCGAGGTCATGAAGGCACACAGGTCGCCGTAGAACGAGCGTTCCGCATGAACGGCGTAGAACTTCTCCGCCTGAGCGCGGGTCAGCAGGAGACGCTTCTGGGCGACGATGCGCAGGCCCGCCTCCTCCAGCCGGGCGTTGATCTTGCCGGTCAGGTTCCGGCGGGTCGCGTCCGGCTTGATGATGGACAGCGTGCGTTCGACGGCCATGGCCTTTGATCCCGTGGATGTGTGCGGTGAGCGGTGACGTCGTGAGAGGGTCGCCCGGCGAGGGCGCCGCCGTTCCGCCCCGGCGCGCGCGGCGGGAAGCGGGGTCGAGCCCCGCCCCCGGCAGCGGTCGCGCCGCCGGTCGTGGCGAAAGACGCGGCCTTATATCCGCACCGGCAGCCGGGGGCAACCACGGGCTTCGCGCCGGCGCGCGCGGCGTGATATGACCCGGCCGCCATGCTCCAGATCAACGACGTCACCCTGCGCCTCGGCGGGCGGCTTCTGCTCGACCGGGCGACCGTCGCGGTCGACAAGGGCCGGCGCGTCGGCCTGGTCGGGCGCAACGGCACCGGCAAGACCACGCTGCTGCGCCTGATCGCCGGCGAGATCGCACCCGATTCCGGCAGCATCTCCGTGCCCCGGCGCTGGCGCGTCGGCACGCTGGCCCAGGAAGCCCCCCATGGCGAGGAAAGCCTGCTCGACACCGTGCTGGCCGCCGACGAGGAGCGCGCGGCCCTGCTGGCCGAAGCCGAGCACGCGACGGACCCGCACCGCATCGCCGAGATCCACACCCGCCTCGCCGATATCGACGCCCATTCGGCGGAGGCGCGCGCGGCCTCGATCCTGGCCGGGCTCGGCTTCGACGAGGCCGCCCAGGCGATGCCATGCAGCGCCCTGTCCGGTGGTCTGCGCATGCGCGTGGCCCTGGCCGCGACCCTGTTCGCCCGGCCGGAACTGCTGCTGCTCGACGAGCCGACCAACCACCTGGACCTGGAATCGACGCTCTGGCTCGAGGGGTTCCTCAAGAGCTATCCGGAAACGATCGTCATCGTCAGCCACGACCGCGACCTGCTGAACCGGGCGGTCGACGGCATCGTCCACCTGGAGGGCAACCGGCTGACCGCCTATTCCGGCGGCTACGACAGCTTCGAGCGCACCCGGCGGATGAAGCTGGAGCACCAGGCCGCCCAGGCGGAGAAGCAGGCCGCGCAGCGCCGGCACATGCAGGCCTTCGTCGACCGCTTCCGCTACAAGGCCTCCAAGGCCCGTCAGGCGCAGAGCCGGCTCAAGGCGATGGAGAAGATGGAGCCGATCGTCTCCGTCACGGAGGAGCAGACGCCCACCTTCGACTTCCCCCGGCCGGACCCGCTCTCCCCGCCCCTGATCACGTTGGAGGACGTGGCCGCCGGCTATGGCGAACGCCGGGTGCTGGACGGCCTGAACCTGCGCCTGGACATGGACGACCGGATCGCCCTGCTCGGTGCCAACGGCAACGGCAAGTCGACCTTCGTCAAGCTGCTCGCCGGCCGGCTCAAGCCCATGGAAGGCCGGGTGCGCAAGTCCTCCAAGCTGGAGGTCGGCTATTTCGCCCAGCACCAGCAGGACGAGCTGACGCTGAGCCGCACCGCGCTGGAGGAGGCCAAGGCCGCCATGCCGATGGCGACGGAGGAGAAGGTGCGCGCCCATCTGGGCCGCTTCGGCTTCCCACAGGCCAAGGCGGAGACCCGCATCGCCGACATGTCGGGCGGGGAGAAGGCGCGCCTGCTCTTCGCCCTGATGGCCCGCACCGCGCCGCATGTCCTGCTGCTGGACGAGCCGACCAACCACCTCGACGTCGATTCGCGCGAGGCGCTGGTCCAGGCGATCAACGCGTATGAGGGCGCGGTCGTGCTGATCACCCACGACCCGCATCTGGTCGAGCTGACCGCCGACCGGCTGTGGATCGTCGCCGATGGCGGTGTCCGGCCCTTCGACGGCGACCTGGACGACTACCGACGCTATCTGCGCGAACAGTACCGCGACGCCCGCCGGGCCGAGCAGGCCGAAAGGCGCGCCGCCAAGGCCGCCGCGCGGAACGGCGACGGCGCAAGCAGGGACAATGGGGCCGGTGGCGGGGGCGACGGCGAGGCCCCCGGCGCGCTCGCGGAGACCGCCGCCGAGCGCAAGGCCCGCCGCAAGGCTTCCGCCGACGCGCGCGCCGCGCTGGCGCCGCTGAAGAAGGAGGCCGAGGCCGCCGAGAAGGCGGTCGCCAAGCTCCAGGCCGAGCGCGAGCGCCTGGCCGCCAAGCTCGCCGACCCGGCGCTCTACGACGGCCCGGCCGAAAAGGTCACCGAGCTCCAGATCACCCTCGGCGCCCTGGACAAGCGCCTGGCGGAGGCCGAGGAGCGCTGGCTCGAGGCCCAGGAAGCCCTGGAGGCGGCGGAGTGAGCGGCATTCTTCGCCCGCGACGTCGAAGAAACCGCGCAACCGCCTGAAGAGACAGCCTCGTCCGTAGAGGAGCCCCCGAAGTGCCCACACTTTCCGTCTATCTCCTCCTCGGCGCCGCGATCGTCGCCGAGGTCGTGGCGACCAGCGCGCTCGCCCGGTCGGAGAGCTTCACGCGGCTGCTGCCGAGCCTGATCACGATCGCCGGCTACGCGGCGGCGTTCTGGCTCTTGTCCTTCCCGCTCCGGGTGATGCCGACGGGCGTCGTCTACGCGATCTGGTCGGGGGCCGGGATCGTCCTGATCACCGCCGTCGCCTGGCTCGTCTTCGGCCAGCGCCTCGACCTGCCGGCCGTGATCGGCCTGGGGCTGATCGTCGCGGGCGTGGCCGTGATCAACCTGTTCTCGCGCACCGTGCCGCACTGAACGGGGCCCCGACGCGCGAGGCCGGGTCGCGCGTCGGGGCCTCCGCCAGGCTCGGCTTCGTGCTACCCTGATAAATTAACGCGATTCCGCGGGAACGGTCACGGTCAGAGCGGTCCGGGGGCGATGGCGACACTCATAGCCGACAACGTCTTCTACGAGATGGCCGCGCTGCTCGGCCTCGCGGCAGGCGTCGGGTTCATCGGCCTGCTGCTGCGCCAGCCGCTGATCGTGGCCTTCATCGGCGTCGGCATCCTGGCCGGGCCGTCCGTCCTCGATATCGCGCGGTCGGACGAGCCCATCGACCTGCTGGCCGAGCTCGGCATCGCGCTGCTTCTGTTCCTCGTCGGCCTCAAGCTCGACCTCAACCTGATCCGGACGCTGGGGCCCGTCTCCCTGATCACCGGCATCGGCCAGGTCGCCTTCACCACCCTGTTCGGCTTCCTGATCGGGCTCGGCCTGGGGCTCGACGGCGTCACGGCGCTCTATGTCGCAGTTGCGCTGACGTTCTCCTCGACCATCATCATCGTCAAGCTGCTCTCCGACAAACGCGAGATCGACTCGCTCCACGGCCGCATCGCGCTCGGGTTCCTGATCGTCCAGGACCTGGTCGTGGTCATCGCCATGATCGTCCTGTCGGCGGTCGGGGTCGGCGCGGCGGCCGATACCGCGCTCACCGACGTCCTCGCCGTCTTCGGCTACGGCATCGCGACGCTGGTCGGAATAGGCCTGTTCATCCGCTTCGTCGCCAATCCGCTGGTCGACCGACTGTCCCGCGCGCCCGAACTGCTGGTCTCCTTCGCCATCGGCTGGGCCGCCCTGCTCGCCGCGATGGGCGACTATCTCGGCTTCGGCAAGGAGCTGGGGGGCCTGCTGGCCGGCGTGTCGCTCGCCTCTACCCCCTATCGCGAGGCGATCGCGGCCCGGCTCGCGTCGCTGCGCGACTTCCTGCTGCTGTTCTTCTTCATCGCGCTCGGCGCGGCGCTCGATCTGTCCAGCCTCGGGGACAACGCCGGCGCGGCGCTGGTCCTCGCCACCTTCGTCCTGGTCGGCAACCCGCTGATCGTCCTGGCGATCATGGGCGTGCTCGGCTACCGCAAGCGCACCGGGTTCCTCGCCGGCCTGACCGTCGCCCAGATCAGCGAGTTCTCGCTCATCTTCATGGCGATGGGCGTCACGCTGGGCCATGTCCGGCCAGACGCCCTCGGCCTGGTGACGTTGGTCGGACTGATCACCATCGCGGCGTCGACCTACATGATCACGTACTCCCAAGTGCTCTATCGCCTCTTCGAGCCCGTCCTCGGCCTCTTCGAGAAACAAGGCGCCGGCCGGGCCGAGGACCGCAGCGATGCCGCGCGCGCCGGCGGATACGACGCCATCGTCTTCGGCCTCGGCCGGTACGGCGGGGCCATCGCGCGCGAGCTCACGTCCGCGGGCTGGCGGGTCCTCGGCGTGGATTTCGATCCGATCACGGTCAAGCGGGCCCGGGCCGCGGGGCTGGAGGCCGCGTTCGGCGACGCCACGGACCCGGAATTCGTCAGCCATCTGCCCCTCGCCGGCCCCGAATGGGCAGTCGCGGCAATGCCCGGACACGATACGGGCCTGACCCATTCCGACCCGCGCCGTGCCCTGCTCCGGGCCCTCAGGGCGCACGGCTTCCAGGGCCGCATCGCCGTGGAGACCCGCGACGAGGCCGCGGCGGCGCGGTTGGCGGGCGATCGCCCCGACCTCCTTCTCATGCCCTTCCGCGACGCGGCGAGCCGCGCGGCCGACATGCTGCTGGGCCGCGAGGATCCGGCCCCGGACCGCGTCGAGCCGGCGCCGGCGGACGCCCTTGACGGCGATCAAGGCCTCGAGGACCAGAAGGAGCTCGCGCGGTGACAGGCGAGGACAGCCGGACCGGCCGTGGCGCGCCGGCTCCCGGGACGGGCTTTCGCGACATCCTCTGCGTCTGCGCCGCCGGGGCCGACAACCGCGCCCTGCTGGCGGAGGCCGCCACCCTCGCCGCGGCGGCGGGCGGCAAGGTCACGGCGCTGGCGACGGTCGAGGCGGGCAGTGATCTCGACCGTCTGGCGCGGCTCACCGGCCTCGGCACCGACGCCGCGCGCGAGCGCCTGGTCGGCGACACGCGGGCCTGGCTGGAGGCCCAGACGGCGGCGCTCGACGCCCGGGTCGCCGTCGAGACGGTGGTCCGGACCGGCAAGCCCTTCGTCGAGATCATCCGCCGTGCCGTCGAGGGCGACCACGACCTGGTGGTCAAGGCCGCCGGCTCCTCCGGGCCGCGCCACCGCTCCCCCTTCGACAGCACCGACCGCCACCTGGTGCGCAAGTGCCCGAGGCCGGTCTGGATCCATCAGCACGACGCCGGCCGGCGCGGCGACACGGTCATGGCGGCGATCGACCTGGACGACCCGGAAGGCGCGGGCACGGACACCGGCCGGGTCGCGGACGGTCTCAACGGCCGGATCCTGGACGTGGCCTGCCGGGTCGCGCTGGCCCGCGGGGCCGCGCTCTGCGTCGTGCATGCCTGGGACGCACCGGTCGAGACGCTCGCCTTCCGCTGGTCGGCCGACTCCGCCGCCGTCGGGCGCTATGTCGGGGAAGTGGAGGCGATCGCGCGCCGCGGCCTTTCCTCGGCCGTCGAGGCCGCGCGTGCGGCGCTGGGCGAGCCCGAGCGGGCGGCCCTGCCCCTGACCACGCATCTGGTCCGCGGGCCCGCGCGGCGGGTCGTTCCCGACCAGGTCGCGGCGCTGGGCGCCGGCACGCTCGTCATGGGCACGCTCAGCCGGGTCGGCCTGCCCGGCCTGCTGATCGGCAACACCGCGGAGGACGTCTTCGACAGCGTCGAATGCTCCGTCGTCGCCGTGAAGCCGCCGGGCTTCGTCAGCCCCGTCGCGGGATAGGCCAAGGGTCGCGGCGAGCGGCGAAGGGAAGTCAGCCGCCCCCCTCGACCTTCTGCTTCTGTTCCCACTTTCCCCGCTCGCTCTGCTGCCAGTAGGCGAGCGTGTGGCCGGCGGCCTTGGCCGCGCGCCATCGCTCGCGGGCGGCGGCGACCGCCTCCGGGTCGCGGCCGTCGAACAAGTCGCAGACCAGGTCGTAGCGCGCCAGCGCCGCCGAGGTCGTCCCGCCGGTCAGGAACAGGACGCTCGCCCCGTTCGGATTCTCGTCCGTGTCGGTCAGCCAGACCGGCTGGCGATCGGGCTCCCCGTCCTCCCGGTTGCCGTGGGGCAGGAAGGTGGAGTCGCCATAGGTCCAGAGATGGCGGGTCAGCCCGTCGCACCGCTCCCAGGAACTGGTCAGGACGACGGCGCGCCAGCCCCGCTCCAGGCACTTCTCGAGCAGGGCCGGCAGCGCCTGCTCCAGGCTGGCGCGCTGCAGGTGGTAGAAGCGGATCTCCGTCATCGCCCGCCTCCGCCGGCCGCCGGTCCCGGTCCCCGCCCCTCGGGCCTCAGGCCTCGTAGTGGTCGGCGACGAGCCGGTGCAGCGTGCGCACCGCGAAGCCGGCCGCGCCCTTGGGCGTCACCGGCAGGTCGCTGTCGGTCCACACGGTCCCGGCGATGTCGAGATGGGCCCACGGCACCTCGCGCACGAAGCGCTTGAGGAACTGCGCCGCCACGCAGGAGCCGCCATAGCCGTTTCGCCCGACATTGCGCATGTCGGCGATCTCGCTCTCCAGCGCCTTGTCGAACTCCGGCCCCAGCGGCAGGCGCCACAGCATCTCGTCCTCGCCGTCAGCCGCGGCGATCAGGTGCTGGGCCAGTTGGTCGTCGCTGGCGAAGAGACCGGCGCGCCGGGTGCCGAGCGAGACCAGGACGGCGCCGGTCAGGGTCGCGATGTCGACCATCGCCTTGGGCTTGAACCGGTCCTCGGCGTACCAGAGCAGGTCGGCGAGGACGAGCCGGCCTTCCGCGTCGGTGTTGAGCACCTCGATCGTCTTGCCGGAGAGCGAGCCGATCACGTCGCCGGGCCGCATGGCCTGACCCGAGGGCATGTTCTCGACCAGGCCGACGATGCCGACCGCGTTGACCGCCGCCTTGCGGGCGGCGAGCGCCGCGATCGTGCCGGCGACCGCGGCCGAGCCGCCCATGTCGATCTTCATCTGCATCATGCCCGAGGGGGGCTTGAGCGACAGGCCGCCGGTGTCGAAGGTCACGCCCTTGCCGATCAGGGCGACCGGCGGCGTGTCGGCCTCCCCGCCCGACCAGCGCATGACCAGGACCCGCGCCTCGTGGGTCGAGCCCTGGGCGACCGAGAGCAGGGAGTGCATGCCGAGCTTGCGCAGCTTCTTGTCGTCGAAGACCTCGACCTCGACGCCCAGATCGGTCAGGTGTTTCTCCAGCCGCTTGGCGTAGTCCTCCGGCCGCTTGTCGTTGGGCGGGGTGGTCACCAGGTCGCGCGCCAGGAACACGCCGTCGGCCACCGCCTCGTGGCGCTGGAAGCGCTTCTTGGCGTCGGAATGGCCGGGTGCCAGCAGCGTCACCTTGGCGAGCTTCGGCTTCGCCTCGTCCTTCTTCTCGGTGCGATAGCGATCGAAGCGGTAGGCGCGCAGGCGCAGGCCGTAGGCGACCTCGGCCGCCATCTCCGCCGGCTCGATCGGCGCGCCGTCGACCGCGTCGACGCGCACGCCGGCGGAGGCCAGGTCGAGGGAGAGCAGCCGCGCGGCCAGGTCGCCGCCGATCCGGCGCAGCTTCACGGGGTCGAGCTCCTCGGCCTTGCCCAGGCCGTAGAGCAGCACCGCCGAGGCGTCGAGGCCCGCCGGTGCGGGGATGACGAAGCCGCTCTCCCGCTCGCCCTTGAACTTGCCCGAGATCTCGAGCGCCCGGCGCAGGGCGCCGCCCGTCGCCTCGTCGATCTCCGCCGCCGCCGGGGTGAGCGTACGCTCGGCGAGGATTCCGACGGCGATCACGCCTTCTTTCGGAACGGACGGCTTGGCGAAGGTGATCTTCATCGGCACGTGCCTGATCTCCCCGGCTTCCACATGCATACGGGCAACTCGGCGTCGACCCTGACGGAACCGGCGCGGCTTGCCTCCATCGGACGCCCGCTATAGACCATGGCAGGCGGAACTATCAACGAGACCCTGGGACTCGACGCCGCGCCACCATGCCACGCTCCGGACCGGCCCGCGGCCGGGCGGGTGCGACGGTACTCGGCGGGAGCGGCGGACGGCAAGGCCACATGCTCGGCAACAGGACGCTCTATCGCTATATCGCGCGCCAGTTCCTGGCGTCCTTCATCGCGCTGATGGTCGTGCTGACCGCGGTCGTCTTCCTGTTCGAGTTCGTGGAGATGGTGCGCCGCGTCGGCAGCCGGCCCGACGCCACCATGGCGACGGCGATCCAGCTCACCGCGCTCAAGATGCCGCGCACGATCGACGCCCTGTTCCATTTCGGCGTCCTGTTCAGCGCCATGTTCGCCCTGTGGCGGCTGAGCCGCAGCCAGGAGCTCGTCGTCGCGCGCGCCTCGGGCGTCTCGGCCTGGCAGTTCACGCTGCCCATCGTGCTCGCCGCCTTCGCCATCGGCGCGGTCAAGATCGCCGCGCTCGACCCGATGGCTGCCGCCGCCTACAGCCGGTTCGAGGCGATGGAGGATACCGCGATCCACGGCCGGACGAGCGTCCTCGACCTTTCGCGCGGCGGAATATGGCTGCGCCAGCGCACCGACGACGGCGTCGCGACCATCGTCGCCGAGCGCACCGGCCCGAGCGGCGTCGACCTGGAGCAGGTCATCGTCTTCTTCTTCGACGGCGAGGGGCACTTCACGCGGCGGATCGACGCCGAGCGCGCGGTGCTCGGCAACGGCGAGTGGGACCTGAACGACGCCCGGATCAGCGCCGCCGGCAGCGAGGCGGTGACTCGTCGCGACCATGTCACCATGCCCACCGATCTGACCGAGGAGCGCATCCGCGAGCGGTTCGCCTCGCCGGAGACCCTGTCGTTCTGGAGCCTGCCCGGCTTTATCGACACACTCGAGGCCACCGGCTTCTCCTCGCTGCGTCATCGCCTGCACTTCCAGTCGCTGCTCGCCGATCCGGCCCTGTTCGCCGCCATGGTGTTCCTGGCCGCCGCGTTCTCCCTGCGCAATTCGCGGCGCGGCGGCACGCTCGCGTTGATCGTCGCGGGCATCCTGAGCGGCTTTCTGATCTTCGTGCTGAGCGACGTGGTCACGGCGCTCGGGCTGTCGGAGAACATCCCCATACCCCTGGCCGCCTGGACGCCGGCGGCCGTTTGCCTGATGGTCGGCATGGCCGGCCTGCTTCACCTGGAGGACGGATAGCCGGGTCGCGCACATGTCCCGGGCGACCCCCGTACCCCGCTTGTCCAGACCAGAGGCCCCGATGACCTTGCCCGTTCGACGCTTCGCCGCCGCCCGCCTCGCCCCGGTTCTCGCCGCCCTCGTCGCGGCGGCGGCCCTGCTCGCCGGGACGCCGCCGGCCCCGGCCCAGGAGGTGGTCGAGAGCATCGTGGCGGAGGTCAATGCCGACGTCATCTCGTCCTCGGATCTGGAGGGCCGTCTGCGCCTGGCGATCCTGGCGGCCGGCCTGCCGATCGACCAGCAGACGCGCGAGCGGCTGACGCCCCAGGTGCTGCGCGGCCTTATCGACGAGCGGCTGCGCCTGCAGGAGGCCGAGCGGCTGGGCATCGCCGTCGACGAGGCGGAGATCGACGAGGCCTTCGCGGGCATCGCGCGGCAGAACGGCCTGACGGCCGAGCAGTTCGATCAGGTGCTCCGCCGCAGCAACGTGCCGCCCGCCACCTTGCGCGACCAGATCCGGGCTCGGCTCGCCTGGCGCGACGTGGTCCGCCAGCGCCTGGTCCCCACGGTCGAGATCCCGGACGAGGCGATCGATGAGGAGCTGCGCCGCATCGAGGCCAACCAGGGCAAGCCCGAATACCGGGTCGGCGAGATCTTCCTCGGCGTCGATTCCCCCCAGGACGAGGCCGAGGTCGCCCAGTTCGCCCGAGAGCTCGTCTCCGAGATCCGGGCCGGCGCCGAGTTCGAGGCCGTCGCCCGCCAGTTCAGCCAGGGCGCCGGCGCCGCCCAGGGCGGCGATCTGGGCTGGGTGCTGCAGGGCCAGCTGCCCGAGGCACTGGACACGACCTTGCAGGACATGTCGGTCGGCCGGGTCTCCGACCCCATCCGAACGCTTTCCGGGTTCCACATCCTGCAGCTCCGGGACCGCCGGCTGGCGAACACCGTCACCGCGCTCGACGCCCGGGTGGAGCTCGCCCAGCTCGTCGTCCCGCTCAGGGCCGGCGCCGGCGCGGCGGGCATCCGCGCGGCCTCCGACGCACTGCGCCAGGCGACGGCGGGGGTGGAGAGCTGCCAGGAGCTGGAGGCGGTGACCGAAAGCCTGCCCGCGCGCTACGTCGCCGCTCAGCCCCAGCCGCTGCGCGCGTTTCCCGAGGGCGTCCAGGACGTCGTCCTCGACCTCGACCAGAACACGCCCTCCGAGCCCCAGGCCGACGGCAACCAGGTCGTCGTGATCATGGTGTGCTCGCGGGAGAGCGCGGAGGCGGCCACCGATCCGGAGATGATCCGCAACCGCCTGGCCGAGGAGCGGGTCGAGCTGCTGCAGCGGCGCTACCTGCGTGACCTGCGCGACGCCGCGTTCATCGAGATGCGGTCATGAGCGCGGCGCCGCCGGAGGCTCCCGCGCTCGCCGTCACCATGGGCGAGCCCGCGGGCATCGGCGGGGAAATCGCGCTCGCCGCCTGGTCGGCGCGGCACGAGACGCCGGTGCCGCCCTTCTTCCTGATCGACGATCCCGAGCGGCTGCGCCGGCTGGCCGAGCATCTGGACTGGTCCGTGCCGGTGCGCGCGATCGCCGAGCCCGAGGATGCCTTGGCGGTCTTCGAGCGCGCCGTGCCGGTGCTGCCGCTGCCGCTGCCCGGCCGCCCGGATCCGGGCACCCCCGATCCGGCCAACGCTCCGGCGGTCGTAGCGTCGCTCGACCGCGCGATCGAGCTGGTTCGGGCGGGTCGGGCCTCGGGCATGGTCACGAACCCGATCCGACGGTCGAGCCTGTCCGGGGCCGGCTTCACCTTCCCCGGCCATGCGGAATACCTGGCCTTGCTGACCGGGGCCGCCGCGCCGCCGGTGACCATGCTGGCGAGCCGCAGCCTGCGCGTCGTGCCGGTCACGGTGCATCTCTCCCTCGCCCGCGCGCTCGAGGTTCTGAACGCCGAGCGCATCTGCCATACGGCGCGGGTCACCGCGCATGCGCTGGCGCGCGACTTCGGCGTGGCGAGCCCGCGCCTGTCGATCGCCGCGGTCAACCCCCAGGCCGGCGAGGGCGGCGCCCTGGGGCGGGAGGAGATCGAGACCATCGGCCCGGCGATCGCGCAACTGCGCGGCGAGCGCATGGCCGTCGACGGGCCCCACCCGGCCGACACGCTGTTTCACGAGCGTGCCCGGAGCGGCTTCGACGCGGCCATCTGCATGTATCACGACCAGGCGCGCATTCCCTTGAAGACGCTGGACTTCGAGCGCGGCGTCCGGGTCACGCTGGGGATGTCCGTCATCCGCACGGCGCCCGACCACGGCACGGCGCTGGCCATCGCCGGCAAGGGCATCGCCCACAAGGCCGCCTTCCAGGAAGCCCTGCGCATCGCCGACCGGATGGTCCGGCACCGCACGGGGGGCCGCATCGACCGTGCCTGAGCCGACCGACCGGCCGGCCACCCCGGACCTTGGCGCGTTGCCGCCGCTGCGCGCGGTGATCGCCCATTACGGCCTGGATGCCCGGCGCGGCCTCGGCCAGCATTTCCTCCTGGATCTCAACCTGACGGCCCGCATCGCCCGGTCGGCGGGCGACCTGACGGGCGTCACGGTCGTCGAGATCGGGCCCGGCCCGGGCGGGCTGACCCGTGCGTTGCTGGCGACGCCGGCCCGCGCCGTGGTGGCGGTCGAGCGCGATCGCCGCTGTGTTGCCGCGCTCGCCGATCTGGAGGCGGCGGCGGGCGGGCGGCTTAGCGTGGTCGAGGCCGATGCGCTCGACATCGATCCCGAGGCCCTGGCGCCCGCGCCGCGCGCCATCGTCGCGAACCTGCCCTACAACATCGCCACGCCGCTGCTGCTGCGCTGGCTCGGGCGGATCGAGGCGTACGACAGCCTGACCCTGATGTTCCAGAAGGAGGTGGCCGACCGCCTGGTCGCCCGGCCGGGGAGCAAGGCCTATGGCCGACTCTCGGTGATGACCGGCTGGCGGTCGCGGGCACGGATCCTGTTCGGCCTGCCCGCCCGGGCCTTCACGCCGCCGCCCAAGGTCGACAGCGCCGTCGTCCGGCTGGAGCCGCGCACCGACGCCCCGCCGGCCCCGATCGCCACCATGGAGCGCGTGACGGCTGCCGCCTTCGGCCAGCGCCGCAAGATGCTCCGCACGTCGCTTGCGTCGCTGGGCGAGCCGCTGGCGCTCCTGGAAGCCGCCGGCCTCGACCCCGCGGCGCGGGCCGAGACGATCGACATCCCCGGCTTCGCCGCCCTGGCCCGCGCCCTGGCCGCGCGGGAGGCGTAAGACGGGTGCCGGGGAAGCAAGACCTAGTATTCGGAAACAAGGACTTACGGCACACGGGCCAAGTATCCGGCAAATTGTCATCCGTCATCCCCGCGAAAGCGGGATCCATACGATGTCGGCTACTTGCAGAGGCAGTATGGATCCCCGCCTTCGCGGGGATGACGTCTATCCTGCATTTGAAGAACCGTAGGTCGGTCGAGCGTCAGCGAGCCCGACGTCTCGGGCGTCCGGCCCGGCCGCTCCCGTCGGGTTCGCTTCGCTCAGCCGACCTACGCCGCCCCCCCCCCGCGCCGGCCCCTACTCCTCCGCCTGGAGGTGGCGGACGAAGTCGGAGAGGCCGATCTGGCGTTCGCGGCGCAGGCGCTCGCTGGCTAGTCCTCGAAGGACGCGCCCACAGGCAACGTGACTGTCGGAGGCTCGCCCGAATTCACGTGCTCGTTCTAGTCAACAATCGCCCAATTGGCTGCAGAAACGCACCATTTAAAACAGGTCGTCGATTACCAAGCTCACATTCGTGAGAACGGTGGTGTCGCATAATACTGCAAGGTCTTCATCGAAAGCCAACCGTACACCTCCTTCATCATGAACTGTTGCAGTTACGGACCATGCGTGGGTTGGCGCAGGCCATATCGCAAGACGCCATCTCCATCGGGGCCCTCCCGTCTTCCAGGCGGGCGTCGGATCAGTCCAACTTACGGAGGGTTGGTGAAGCTGTGGAGCGTCAATCATGTAAACGCGATCGTAGGCCAACGGACAGTGGCGAAAGACAACGGCCATTGTCCGCCGCGCCAGCCTAGTAGCGCGTTCCACATCGAAATCCGGGCCCGGATCAAGCGGAAGAACAAAAGGCGCTTGATACGCGCCATAGGTAAGCCGCCTGACCTCAGGTCGATTTTCGATCGGCACCGCGTATGGATCGAATTGCGGCCCCTCCCACTGCGCGGCAGCAGGAGCGGCCGCCAAGATCAGCACTACAAAGGTCAAAATACTCTGCATTCGTATGACCTCCCAAATCGTGCGAATTCGACCGTCTTGATTACGCTACAAAAGATTATTCGAACCAATTGCCGTGGTTCATAGATTAAAGAGTGTATAATCGGTGAAATGGCAACGATTTCGATTAGAAAGACCTATTCGGAATTTTGTAATATTTTTCAGAAACGCGAGACTTCGACCGAAGTCAATCAGTAGAAAAATGTCTTTGGAACTCTGTCGGCTTCGCTTCGCTCGACCGACCTACGATAGGGTGCCACCTCGCCGGCCCCTACTCCTCCGCCTGGAGGTGGCGGACGAAGTCGGAAAGGCCGATCTGGCGTTCGCGGCGCAGGCGCTCGGCGACCAGGATCGAGCGGACCTTGTCGACCGATTCCTCGATATTCGTGTTGACGATGACGTAGTCGTATTCCGGGTAGTGACTCATCTCGTCGGCGGCCTTGGCCATGCGCCGGGCGATGACGTCCTCGCTGTCCTGGGCGCGCTGGCGCAGGCGGCGCTCCAGCTCGGCGCCCGAGGGCGGCAGAATGAAGACGCTGACGAGGTCGTCGCGCGCGCTCTCCGTCAGTTGCTGGGTGCCCTGCCAGTCGATGTCGAATAGGATGTCGCGGCCCGCCTGCAGCGCCTCCTCCACCGGCCCGCGCGGCGTGCCGTAGAAATGGTCGAAGACCCGCGCGTGCTCCAGCAGTGCCTCCTCGGCCACCATGGCGTCGTACCGCGCCCGGTCGATGAAGTGGTAGTCGACGCCGTCGCGCTCCCCCGGCCGGGGAGCTCGGGTCGTCACCGAGACCGACAGGCCCAGGTTGTCGTCGGTCTCCAGCAGACGCCGGCTGATCGTCGTCTTGCCCGCGCCCGACGGCGAGGACAGGACGAACATCAGCCCGCGGCGCTTGACCCCGCCCGGCGTCGAGCGGGCCGGCCGGCCGTCGGCCTCGGCTTTCGGGCGGCTGTCTGCCTGGGATCGGGGCACGGTGGCGGTCATTCGATGTTCTGGATCTGCTCGCGAAACTGGTCGATGACCGCCTTGAGGTCGAGTCCGACGCGAGTCAGCGCCACCTCGGCAGCCTTGGAGCACAGGGTGTTGGCCTCGCGGTTGAATTCCTGGCACAGGAAATCGAGCCGCCGGCCCACCGGCCCGCCTTCGGTCAGGAGGCCGCGCGCCTGCTCGATATGAGCGTCGAGGCGGTCGAGCTCCTCGCGCACGTCCGCCTTGGCGACCAGGACCGCGACCTCCTGGGCGAGCCGGTCCTCCGGCAGGCCGGCACGGGCCTCCAGGATCTCGGCGACCTGCTGGCGCAGCCGTTCGCGCAGCGCCTCGGGCTGAGCCTCGGCGCTCGCGCGGGCATCGGCGACCAGCGCCTCGATCCGGTCGATCGCGCCGCCCAGAACGCCGGCGAGCCGCGCGCCCTCCTCCAACCGCGCGCGGGCCAGCGCGTCGAGCGCCCGGCCGAGCGAGGCGAGGATGGCGGCGTCCAACGCCTCCTGATCGGTCTCGTCCAGGGTGTCGACCGATTCGATCACGCCGCGCACGGAGAGCAGGGAGTCGAGCCGGGGCGGCGCGGCGCCGATGCCCTCGATCTCGCGGGCCAGCGCCATGACCTGGTCGACGACCTCCCGGTTGAGGCGCAGGCGCGGAACGGCCTCGGCCCGGCCGAGCGACAGGCCGAGCGAGACGTTGCCCCGCTTGAACCGAGCCTGGGCCTCGGCACGGACCGTCGGCTCCAGCCGCTCCATGCCCGAGGGCAGGCGCGGGCGGACGTCGAGCTGCTTGCCGTTGACGCTGCGCGCCTCCCAGACCCAGGTGAAGCCGGCGGCCTCGCCGGTGTCGCGGGCGAAGCCGGTCATGCTGACGAGGCCGGCGCCGGCATCGGAGTCGGCGGCGGGCGCCGGCTCGGAGGCGGGCTCGGGGGCGGGGGTCTGGCGGGCGGTCACGGCATCCTGGCTCCGCTGCGGGCGCGCGGGCAAGATCGGGGGGCGCGCCGGGCGTCGTTATAGACTCCCCCTCTCTTCCCCAACAAGCGCGGGCCTGCCATGCGCGATCCGAAGACGATCCTGATCACCGGCGCGTCGAGCGGCATCGGCGCCGCGCTCGCCAGGCTCTACGCCGCCGAGGGCGTGACGCTGGTGCTGACCGGGCGCGATCTGGACCGGCTCGACGCGGTCGCCGCCGCGTGCCGCGACGATGGCGCCACCGTGCGCCACGCCACCGTGGACGTCACCGACTCGGCCTTCCTGACCCGGTGGTTGGTGGAGGTCGATTCGGCGACGCCGATCGACCTGGTGATCGCCAATGCCGGCGTCTCCGGCGGGGGCGGCGGCAAAGACGGCGCGGTGGGCGAGCCGGCGGACCAGGTGCGCCGGCTCTTCGCGATCAATGTCGACGGCGTCCTAGACACCGTCCTGCCGATCGTCGACCGGATGGTCGAGCGCGCCCGCCGCCGCAAGGAGGACGGGCTGGGCGACGGGCCGCACGGTCAGATCGCGCTCATGAGCTCGCTGGCGAGCTTCCGCGGCTTCCCGGGCGCGCCCGCCTACGCCGCGACCAAGGCCGCGGTGCGCGTCTGGGGCGAGGGGCTGCGCCCCGCCCTGGCGCCGCACGGCGTAGCGGTCAGCGTGATCTGCCCAGGATTCGTCAAGAGCCCGATGACGGCGCGCAACCCCTACCGCATGCCTTTCCTGATGGAGGCCGACAAGGCGGCGCGGATCATCCGGCGCGGCCTGGCGCGCAATCGCGGGCGCATCGCCTTTCCCTGGCCGACCTACTGGATGGTCCTGCTCCTCGCGGCCCTGCCCCCGGCCCTGGTCGACCGCCTGCTCAAACGCACTCCGGCCAAGCCGGCCCTCGACCCGCGGGCCGATGCGGCGGGAAGCGGCCCGGGCACTGCCGGCGGAAGGCCGGACGCCCCCGACCGCTGAAGCGCCTGCGGGTATCGCCCTCCGACACCTCGGCCGCCGGCGTAAGTCGCCGACCGCGTAGCGGCACGTGACGGCATCGTCGGCGCCGTCGCGCGCGCGCGGCCTCCGGCGGGGGGCGACCCGCACGGGCCGAGGGCACGGGCCGCCTGCGTTCGCATTCTTGAACAACCAGAGAGAGTCTATCGCCGGATCTCGGGCTACCGGAGGGGTCGCGCCCACCGATACGCTCCGGGGCATCCGCCGGCGGACCATCGCCGCTCGCTCTCGGTCCCCCACGGCAGCGGGCCCGCACGCGCCGAGCCCGAGGAGCGAGGCGACCCCGATCCGCCGGCGCCACGGCCTCGAAGCGCCATGCCGGGCAAGCGCGGGCCACGCCCGGCGGAAAGGACAGACGGTATGCCCACCGACATCGAAGGCGACCGGGACATCGGACTCGATTCCCCGGCGCCGAGCGCGGACCGCATGACATTCGACCGCTGGCGGATCCTCGTCCTGTTGCTGCTCGCGCAGTTCATGCTCGCGGTCGATTTCTCCATCCTCAACGTCGCGCTGCCCGTCATCGGCGAGAGCCTCGGCTTCACCCTCGGCAACATCCAGTGGATCGTGACCGCCTTCGCCCTCGCTGCGGCGGGCTTCACCCTGTTCTTCGGCCGGCTGGGCGACTACTTCGGCCGGCGGCGGCTGTTCATCCTGGGCATGGTCGCGCTGGGCGTGTCGTCCCTGATCGGCGGCTTGGCGACCAATCCGTCGATCCTGCTGGCGGCGCGCGTGGCGCAGGGCCTGTCCACCGCCATGGTGACGCCGGCGGCCCTGTCGCTCCTGACGACCTCCTTCCCCGAAGGCCCGCTGCGCGACCGGGCACTGGGCATGAACGGCGCGATCATGTCGGCCGGCTTCACGACGGGCGCCATCCTCAGCGGCGTCCTGCTCGACCTGACGGGATGGCGCTGGCTGTTCTTCATCAACGTGCCGATCGCGCTGATCGTCGCGGTCGCGGCCCCGATCTTCGTGCCCCGGCCGGAGGAGCCCGAGACGAAGCCGAGCCTCGACGTGGCGGGCGCGATCCTGGTCACCTCGGCGGTGCTGGCCCTGGTCTACGGCGTGACCCAGCTCGGCAACAACGGCTGGGACGCCGCCCTGGGCATCGAGGCGCTGGTCGCAAGCCTGGTCCTCTTCGTGGCGTTCTGGCTCGTCGAGAAGCGGGCCGCGCAGCCGCTGGTCCCGCTTCAGATTCTCGCCAAGCGGTCCGTCCTGGTCGGCAACTTGTCCGGCCTGCTGGCCTTCGCGACCGAGACGTCGCTCGTCTTCCTGATGACCCTGTACATGCAGGAAGTGCTCGGGCGTTCGGGCCTGGTCACCGGTCTCGCCTTCGCGGTGCTGGGCGCGGGCACGATTCTGGGCGGCGTGACGGCGCCACGGGTGCTCGGTCGTGTAGGCAACCGCGGCACGCTGATGGCCGGCTTCGGGCTTCAGGCGGTCGCCACGGCCGCGCTCATCCTGCTCGGGCCGACCCCGGACTCGATGATCCTACTGCTCGTCGCGACTTTCCTCGGCGGCATCGGCAACATGCTGGCGATCGTCGGCTTCATGACCGCGGCGACCTCGGGCCTGCCGAACCACGAGCAGGGCCTCGCCACCGGTCTCGCCACGCTGACCCAGCAGTTCGGCATCACGGTCGGAATTCCTGTCATGAGCGCGATCGCGGCAGCCCGGATGCTGGCCATCGCGCCCGAAGAGACGGGCGGCTACGGCCAGCTCACGATCCTCGACGGCATTCTCTTCGCGGTCTGCGTGAATGTCGCCCTGGTGGCCCTGGGCTTCCTGATCGCCCTGTTGGCCGGTCGTCCCAGGACGGCCGATTGATCGACGCCGGTGGGCGGGATGCGGCTCCGGCCGCATCCCCGTGCCGGAGTCCCCCTCGAGAAAGGTCGATCACCATGTCCCGAGACCCTTCGGCATCCCCACCCCGGCTCCCGTCATTGACGGGCATGCGGTTCTTCGCCGCGCTCGCCGTCTTTTTCTTTCACGTCTCCCTGGTGAACTCCCCGATCCCGCCACACGGCCCGGTCAACCCCTTCGCGGACCCGGACATCGCCGCCGGGTTCGAACGGGCGCTGCGGCACATGGGCTATGTGGGCGTCAGCTTCTTCTTCATCCTTTCCGGTTTCGTCATCACCTGGGCGACGGGCGAGAGCTATTCGATCCGGCGGTTCATGTGGCGCCGGCTGCTGAAGATCTACCCGTCGCACGCGGCGATGTGGCTGCTCGCACTGGCGTTGTTCGCTGGCGCCTACACCTCGGTGCCGACGGCCCTGACCAATCTCCTGCTCCTGCATCCGATGAGTCCGGATCCGGGCGTCTATGTCAGCGTGAATCCGCCATCCTGGTCGCTGTCCTGCGATCTGCTGTTCTACCTCCTGTTCCCGGCGATGATTCCCCTGGTCAGGGCGATTCCCGAACGGCGTCTCGTCCTGGCCGGCGCCCTCGCCTTCCTCGGGATGCTCGTCGTCGTGCAGGTGACCCAGTTCGTGATCCCCGCCGAGCCGAAGTCGCCCATCACGCCGATCTCGGCGATGCAGCTCTGGTTCGGCTACATCTTTCCCGGCACCCGGCTGGTCGAGTTCGTGCTCGGCATGATCGCCGCGCGGATCGCCGGCGCGGGGCGCTGGCCGTCGATCGGGCTGCTGCCGATCTTCGCCGCTCTGGCCGCGTCCTACGCGCTCTCCATGCGGCTGCCGTTCCTCTATTCCTTCGGCATCTGCTACGCGATCCCGCTCGTGGCCCTTATCGCGACCCTCGCCGACAAGGACGCCAAAGGCACGACGCCCGGCGTTCTGGAGGGCGACACGATGCAGTTCCTCGGCCGCGTCTCCTTCGGCTTCTACCTCGTCCAGGGCGTCTCGATCTTCTTCGTCAGTCGCTGGTTGGGCGGGATCACCTTCGGAGCGGCCGGCGGGGCGGCCATGATCCTCGGCTACTTCGCCGGAACGCTCTTTCTCGGCTGGGTCCTCTACCGGATGGTCGAAGAGCCGGCCATGCGGCTGGGCCCCGCCCGCTTCACGGGCCTCCGGCGCGGGTTCGGCAGGCCCTGACCCCTTCGGCTCACGGCGGGTGCCGTGGCCCGCGAGCCAGCAGCGCCCGCCGGCGGCCGGCGGCCGGCAAACAGGAAGGTACGATGCAACTCGATCACGTGACGCTGCGCACCCGACATCTCGACGCGACGCGGCGGTTCTTTTGCGACCTTTTCGGCCTTACGGAGGGTCCGCGACCACGGGAGATCCGTCACATCCCGGGGCACTGGCTCTACGAAGGCGACGCGCCGATCGTGCACCTCATCGGTGCCGCCGGGTCCGACCAGCCCGGCGACGACGGCGCCGAGACGATCGATCACATCGCCTTTCGCCTGACGGATCTCGATGGCTTCGTCGAGCGGCTCCGTCGGCTCGAAATCCCGCATGCCCGGAACTACATCGCGGAGCTGTGCGAACACCGCCTGTTCCTGCGCGCCCCGGGCGGCCAACTCATGGAACTGGTCTTCCGGGAGACGTGACGGGGCCCGGACGGGGCGCCGGCCGGCGCCTCCCTCCCGGCCGGTGCCCCGTCAGCTCACAAGAACACCGTCACTCGTCGATCCGGTGCTCGAAGGCCACGCACCAGTTGCGCAGCGCCGCGCCGGTCGTCGCCGAGGGGGTGGGATCGCTGTCGCGCAGGCAGCCGCGCGCCCCGTATCGGCGACCGGAATGGCCGTCCTCGCCGTTGTGGAACGCATAGCTGAGCCGGGCGCCGGCCGGCGGGTCATGCGACAGGCCGACCGTCACCTGGCTCGGCCCCGTCACGGCGACGTCGGCGATCCGGCAGGTCCCGGCGTCGACCAGGCAGAACCCGGCGTGCCCCGGATCGGCGATCGTCGTGTCGTCGATCACGAGCGGGCTTATCGGGACATGGAAGTCGATCACGATCCGATGCCCGGCGACCGTGACCCGATCCGGGCCCATCGGCCGCCAGGCCGCGCCGCCGATCACCGCCTCGGCATAGACCTTGGCGAACAGCTCGCCATGAGCCCGCGTCGATGCCGCGTCGAGATGGGCCGGGTCCAGGTAGTCGTACTGGTACTTCGGCCCGACCAGGAGGATGCGGAGATTCGCCCGAGCGGCCGCGCACTGGAGAAACGGCGTCACGAAGGCGTCGCGCGACCGGCGACCGCGGGCGTAGCCGGAAACGCTCGAGGTCTGGCAGATCAGCAGGGCCAGCCGCTCGCCATCGGCAAGGAACGGCGCCAGGTCGGCTTCGAACGCGCCCAGCCATTCCAGCAGGTCGCGGTCATAGGCGGCGTTGCCGAGAACGCCGTCGGTCTCCCCGTGCAGCACCAGGACGGCGCGCGCCCTGGCGGAGGCGAGCCCGGCGGCGGCGCCGACCTGGGATACCGTGCGCTCGTGGACGCCGGTCACGGCCCCCTTGCGCACGGCAGCATAGGGCTGACCGCCGGCAGCCTGTCCCACGACGATCACCGAACGCCGCCGATCGTTCGACAGGAGCTGGCCCGCGAAGCCGCTGGCGATACTCTCCACCACCGTTTCGGCCAGGGGCACCAGCGGCCCGGACACCGCCTGCGGCCCTTCGGCAACCGGCCCGCCCGTGAGGCGGAACGCGCGGCGAGGGTCGACCGGCTCCCGGGTGATCGCGCGAGCCCTGCCGCGCGCCAGACTTTGCCCGGTCACCGCGACGATATCCGCCGCGCCGGTCGGCCCGCCGAGCCACGGCGCGCCAGCTTCGCGTGGCATGGTCGCTCTCCACGAGCTTCGACGGCGATTTCCTACAACCGAGGATACCTGTCCGGGATGCGCCGGGAAAGGGTGCCCCGGACGGCCTGCTCGCCACATGTGGAAACCCGCTTCTACAGCGGCGTCTCCCCGGCGACGGTACGCTGCCCCTCGACGACTCGCGCGGCGCGGGCGGGCGGCAGGTAGACGTCGACCACGCCGGCGAGGCGCAGGGTGCCGATCGGCGCCCCGGCGGTCAGCCGGTCGTCGAGGTCGGGATCGAGGCTCGCGCCCGGCGCCATTGGGGCCGCGCGCAGGACGAGGCCGAGCGGAGCGCCGTCGGCGAGGCTCAGGCACCGCGCCGCGACCCGGCCGGCGTCACCGCTCAGGATGCCGGGCCATCCCCGCGGCGGCGGACCGTCCGGCGGCGCGGCCGTCACGGTACCGAAGGCCGGCGCGCGGACAACGCGGCTGTCCAGCCAGCCGGGCGCGAGACGGATCCGGGTCACCGGCCCGACCCCCATCTCCAGCCCGGGCGGCGGAACCGAGGGCTCGACGAGCACGACCCGGCCATCCAGGGGCGCCGTCACCTCGGCGCCGCTCGAAGCGCCCGCCGTCCGGCGCGGAATCCGGAAGACCGCCGCCACCCAGAGCGCGAGAGCGACGCCCAGCCAGCCGAGCCCGTCGCCGATCGCCGCCAGCACGAAGGTCAGCGCGACCGCCGCGCCGATCAGCGGCCAGCCATCGCGGCGCAGGAGCCCTCCGGCCGCGCCCCAGCGTGGGCCCCGCCCGGGGTCCGAGCGCTCGGAGTTGTCGGGGTCGGTGGACAAGTCGCGTTCGCGATCGTCGGCCATAGCCTGCGTCGTTCGCCGGACGGGGCGCGGTCAGTCGCCGGCGCCGTCGCGGATGCGTCGCCATTCGGCGACGTTGCGGTTGTGCTCGTCGAGGGTCCGGGCGAAGGCGTGGCCGCCGGTCCCGTCCGCGACGAAGTACAGATAGTCGGTTTCGTCCGGGTTCACCGCCGCGGCGATCGCCTCGCGCCCCGGATTGGCGATCGGTCCCGGCGGCAGGCCCGGTATCCGATAGGTATTATAGGCCGACTCGACCTGCCAGTCCTGGCGGGTCAGCGCCCGATCGAGCGGCCCCTCGCCTTCGGTCAGGGCGTAGATGACCGTCGGATCGGATTGCAGCGGCATGCCGCGGTCGAGACGATTGTGGAAGACCGACGCCACCATGCGGCGCTCGCCGTCCACCCCCGTCTCCTTCTCGATGATGGAGGCGAGGATGACGGCCTCCTCAGGCGTCTCGATAGGCAGATCCTCGGCCCGCTCGGCCCACAGCGCGGCCACCGTCTCGTCCATTTCCGCGCGCATGCGCTCGATCATGGCGGCGCGGGTGTCGTTGCGGTGGAAGGCGTAGGTCTCCGGCAAAAGCGTGCCCTCCGCCGGCGGCGGGTCGGGCACCTCGCCCGTCAGCCGCTCCTCCTCCTCCAGGCTCGCGAGGATCTCGCGCGAGGTCAGGCCTTCCGGCACGGTGAGCGTATAGGAGACGCTCTCGCCCGAGCGCAGGATCGCCATCGCCTGGCGGCCGCTGGCCGCCGGTGGAAAGGCGTATTCCCCCGCGCGCAGCGAGCGCTCGGCCCGGTTCAGGTAGACGCCGAGAAGGAACAGCCGGTCGTCGGCAACGATGCCCGCCTCCTCCAGGCGAGTCGCGATCGTGCGCAGGCCGGTGCCCCGCTCGATCAGGACGATCGTCTCTTCCTCGAGCGGGCCGGGCGCGCGGAATTGCCAGACCGCCCAGCCGAGCGCCAGCCCCCCCAGCACGGCGGCCGCGGTCAGGGCGGCGAAGACCCGGGCGAGCCACCGCAGCACGACCGCTTCCTCAGTCGAAGGCCTGGAAGATCAGGCTGGCGTTGGTCCCGCCGAAACCGAAACTGTTCGACAGCGCGGCCCGGACCTTGCGCTCCTTGGCCTCGAGCGGGACCAGGTCGACGCCCGCGCAGCCCTCCGACGGATCCTCGAGGTTGAGGGTCGGCGGGACCACGCCCTGGTTGATCGCCTTGAGGCAGAAGATCGCCTCGACCGCCCCGGCGGCGCCCAGCAGATGGCCGATCGCGGACTTGGTCGACGACATGGAGACGTCGGCGATGGCGTTGCCGAACAGCCGCTTGACGGCGCCCAACTCGATCTCGTCGCCGAGCGGCGTCGACGTGCCGTGGGCGTTGATGTAGTCGATCGCCTCCGGCCCGATGCCCGCGCGCTTGAGGGCGGCGCGCATCGAGCGGTAGCCGCCGTTGCCGTCCTCCGGCGGTGCGGTGATGTGATGGGCGTCGCCGGACATGCCGTAGCCCGTCACCTCGCCGTAAATCCGCGCGCCGCGCTTCCTGGCGTGCTCCAACTCCTCGAGCACGACGATGCCCGAGCCCTCGCCCATGACGAAGCCGTCGCGTCCCTTGTCGTAGGGCCGCGAGGCCGCCTCCGGCGTGTCGTTGTAGCCGGTCGACAGCGCCCGCGCGGCGCAGAAGCCGGCGATACCGACGCGCGTGCAGGCCGACTCCGCGCCGCCCGCGACCATCACGTCGGCGTCGTCGAGCATGATCATCCGGGCGGCGTCGCCGATGGCGTGGGCGCCGGTCGAGCATGCGGTGACGACCGCATGGTTCGGCCCCTTGAAGCCGTAGCGGATCGACACCTGACCGGCGGCGAGGTTGATCAGCCCGGCCGGGATGAAGAAGGGGGAGATCTTGCGCGGACCCTTGTTCGCCAGGGTCAACGCCCCGTCGGCGATCCAGCTCAGCCCGCCGATGCCCGATCCGATCAGCACGCCCGTGCGCTCGAGCGATTCCTCGTCGCTCGGCGTCCACTCCGCGTCCTGCACCGCCTCCGCCGCCGCGGAGAGGGCGTAGAGGATGAAGGCGTCGTTCTTGCGCGCTTCCTTGGGCGGCAGCCAGTCCGCGGGGGTGTATTTGCCCTCCGAGGTCGGGCCGGGGGGGATCTGGCCACCGATGCGCGAGGGCAGGTCGGAGACGTCGAAATGCTCGATGGGGCGAATACCCGACCGGCCGGCGATCAGCCGGGACCAGGTCGCCTCCACACCCATGCCCAGGGGCGACAACAGCCCCATACCGGTGACGACCACGCGTCGCATGCGGATCCCTTACGCTTCGGACGACGGCTCGGGCGGGCCCCCGAGGGCGCCCGCCACGGCCAGCGGCTTCATCCGGCGGTCTGCTCGTTGATGAAGTCGATCGCGTCCTTCACCGTCAGGATCTTCTCCGCGGCGTCGTCCGGGATCTCGACCCCGAACTCCTCCTCGAAGGCCATGACCAGCTCGACGGTGTCCAGGCTGTCGGCACCGAGATCGTCGATGAAGCTCGCCGACTCGGTGACCTTGCCTTCCTCGACACCGAGATGGTCGACAACGATCTTCTTAACGCGCTCGGCAGTATCGCTCATGGGGTCAGGCCTTTCGCACGGGTCTGTCTGACGGTTGGGAGAGTGGTGAAGGAACCGGTCTGCGCCGTCTCCGGAGGGTGGGCCGTCCGCGTCGGATCTCCGCGTCGCCGGGGTATCCGCGTCCGTCCGCTTCGGATCGGGCCGGCGCGGCCGCAGGGTCCGCCTCGGGGGAACCGGCCCCGCCGATCCTCCCGCGCCCCCGCGCGGGGTTCACGGCGCGGTCACATAACACAGTCGTTCGGACGGTGCCAGCCCGTGCCAGGGGCGCCGGCCCCGCCCGAGAAGCGTCAGTACATAGCCATCCCGCCGTTGATGTGCAACGTCTGTCCGGTGACATAGCCGGCCTGCTCGCTCGCCAGGTAGACGACGCCGGCGGCGATGTCGTCGGGCGCGCCCAGCCGGGCCTGCGGGATGGTCGCCAGGATGCGCTCTTTCTGGTCGTCGTCGAGCGCGTCGGTCATGGCCGACGCGATGAAGCCCGGGGCGACGCAGTTGACCGTGATGCCGCGCTGGGCCAGCTCGGCCGCCAGCGACTTCGACATGCCGACGAGGCCGGCCTTGCTGGCGGCATAGTTCGCCTGGCCGGGATTGCCGGTGTAGCCGACGATCGAGGTGATCGACACGATCCGCCCCCAGCGCCGCTTCATCATCCCGCGCATGGCCGCGCGGGAAAGGCGGAAGGCGGAGACCAGGTTGACCTCCAGGACATCCTCGAAATCCGCGTCCTTGAGGCGCATCGCCAGGTTGTCGCGGGTCATCCCGGCGTTGTTGACCAGGATGTCGATCCGGCCCATCGCCTCCTCGGCCGCCTTGGCGACCGCGTCGGCGCCCTCGGCCGATTTCAGGTCGCCTGGCGTGACGTGCGCGCGTTCGCCCAGGTCGCCCGCCAGGGCGTCGAGGGCGTCGGTCCGGGTGCCCGACAGGGCGACCGTGGCCCCGGCGGCGTGCAGCGCGCGGGCGATGGCGCCGCCGATGCCGCCGGAAGCACCGGTGACGAGCGCGCATTTGTCGGTGAGATCGAACATCGCTGGGATCGGTCCTCCCGGGCCTTTCGAGATTGTCGGTCGCGGCGACGGCGGAGCCCGTCCGGCCCCGGTCGGGGCGCCGCCGCGCCGGTCAGAGTGTCGCCACGAAGGCGTCGATATCCTCCGGCGTCTGCAGTGGCACGCCCGCCAGGCCGGCATCGATGCGCTTTGCAAGGCCGGAAAGCACCTTGCCGGCACCCAGCTCGACCAGCAGGTCGACGCCCTGCCCGCGCATCGCCAGCACGCTCTCGCGCCAGCGCACCCGGCCCGTCACCTGCTCGACCAGCAGCCTGCGGATCGTCGCGGAGTCGCTGACCGGCTCGGCGGTGACGTTGGCGACCAGCGGCACGGCCGGCGCGGCGATGGCCACCTCGCCCAGCGCCTCGGCCATCTCCTCGGCGGCGGGCGCCATCAGGGAGCAATGGAAGGGCGCGCTGACCGGCAGCAGGCGGCTGCGCCGGGCGCCCTTCTCCGCGGCGATCGCGACCGCGCGCTCGACGGCCGCGCGATCGCCGCTGACCACCACCTGGCCGGGCCCGTTGTCGTTCGCGGCGGTGCACACGCCGTCGCCGGCCGCCTCCGCCGCCACCGCCTCGGCGACCTCGAGATCGAGGCCGAGCAGCGCGGCCATCGCCCCCTCGCCCACCGGCACGGCGCGCTGCATGGCGAGTCCGCGGCGGCGCAGCAGGCGCGCGGCGTCGGCGACGTCGATCGAGCGCGCGGCGGCGAGGGCGGTGTATTCGCCCAGGCTGTGGCCGGCGACGAAGGCGGCGAGGTCGCGGAGTTCGCGCCCGGCCGTCTCCTCCAGCACCGCCAGGGCGGCCATGGACACGGCCATCAGGGCCGGTTGGGCGTTTTCCGTCAATGTCAGGGTATCGGCGTCGCCTTCGAACATCAGCCCGGAGAGCGACTCCCCCAGCGCGTCGTCGACCGTGTCGAAGACCGCGCGCGCCGCGGCGGAGCGCTCCGCCAGGGCCTTGCCCATGCCGACCGCCTGGCTGCCCTGACCGGGGAAGACGAAGGCTCGGCTCATCTCTGCCTCTCGACGCATGGGACGGGGAACGGGAAACGGCGATCGACGGCGGCGAGCCGCCATCCGGTCGAGCCGGCCGGGCGACCGGCGGCGGGAGGCGCCACTTACTATGGGGCGCGGCGGACCTGTCAAGCACGGCGCGACGGAAGCCGCCTCCCGCCGCGCCGCGACAGGCGATCATCCGGGCCCCGGACCGAAACCCGCATGGCGCCAGCGCGGGCCGACGGCGTCCTTGCGTCGCCTCGCGCAATGCGTATAGTGCGCGCCTTCTTGACCATAGCTCCTTGCCGGTCGCCGACGCGCGGCCGGCTAGGCGCGGGCGGCCGGACGACCGTGCGGCGGCCGGGGCATCCCGGTCCACCGCCCGATCCGAACCCGGCGCCGTGCCGTCAACAGCCGCAAGGAGTGGCGAATGCCTCTTTACGAATGCGTGTTCATCGCACGCCAGGACGTTCCGTCGTCGCAGGTCGAAACCCTGACCACCCAGTTCGGCGAGGTGATCACCGAAATGGGCGGTACGGTCGCCAAGTCCGAATACTGGGGCCTGCGCACGCTGGCCTACCGCATCAAGAAGAACCGCAAGGGTCACTACGCCCTGCTCAATCTCGACGCGCCGCACGAGGCGGTGACCGAGATGGAGCGGCGCATGCGCCTGAACGAGGACGTTCTGCGCCACCTCGTCGTGCGGGTCGAGGAGCTTGAGGAAGGCCCCTCGGCGATGATGCAGAACCGCACCAGCCGGGACGGCGACCGCCGCCGCGGCGGGCGCGACCGGGACGGCCGCGACCGGGATCGCGGCGACCGCGGGGATCGCGGCGACCGCGACCGTGGGGATCGCGGCGATCGTGACCGTGGCGAGCGCGGCGACCGTCCGCCGCGCGGCGAGCGTGCCGAGACTGCCCGCGCCCCTGCCGGCACCCCTGCTGAAGGAGACGCGTGATGGCCACCGCCCCGCGCCGCCCGTTCTTCCGTCGGCGGAAGACCTGCCCGTTCTCCGGCGCCAACGCGCCGAAGATCGACTACAAGGACACCAAGCTGCTCGGCCGCTTCGTCTCCGAACGCGGCAAGATCGTGCCGAGCCGCATCACCGCGGTGTCCTCGAAGAAGCAGCGCGAGCTCGCCCGGCACATCAAGCGGGCCCGCTTCCTGGCGCTCCTGCCCTATATCGTGAAGTGACGCGATAGCGGGCGCGGCGCGGCGCCGGCTCGTCGTCCTCCGGGGCGTCGGCCGGCCATTTCGGATCCGGACCATGGGCAAGGCCGTTGCGATCGCCGTGGGCGGGGGGCTCGCCAGCGCCGCCTGCTTCCTCTCGGCCGTGACCGGCTCGGCCGCGGCGCTGGTGCTCGCGTATCTGTCGGCCTTGCCGCTGTTCCTCGTCGGACTGTCGATGGGCACGCCCCTGGCGGCGCTCGGCGCGGCCGTCGGGGCGGTCGGGGTGGCCCTGGCGGCCGGCCTGCTCGCGTCGCTGGGCTATGCCGCCGGGACGGCCGTGCCGGTCGCGGTGACGATCGCCCGGGCCCTGTCCTCGCGTCCCGACGAGGCGGGGCGGCCGGGCTGGGCACCGCCCGGCGCGGTGCTGATCGCGCTGATCGGCTACGGGCTGGCCGTCTACGCGGTGATCGTCGCGCTCGTGCTCCAGTCCGGCCAGGGGCTGCCCGAGATCCTGGCCGAGCGGCTGCGTCCCGGCCTGCCCGTCCCGATGGCCGACATGGTCGACCTCTATGCCCGGTTCATCCCGGGCACGGCGCTGGCGAGTTGGGTGCTGATGCTGCTGGTCAACCTGACCCTGGCCCAGGCGATCCTGACGCGCCGGGGACAGGCGCTCCGGCCGGCGCCAAGGCTGGCCGAGCTGGAACTGCCCGACTGGGCCGCCGGTGCCTTCGCCCTGGCCCTCGTCGCGGCGGTGGCGTCCTCGTCCCTGCTGGGCGATCTCGGCGCCACGGTCGCGCTGGTGCTGGGCGTGGCCTATTTCCTGGCCGGTCTCGGGGTGGTGCACGCCGCCACCCGCGGCCGGCCGCGCCGAGGGCTGATGCTGGTCCTGTTCTACGGCGTGCTGCTGCTGTTCGGCTGGGCGGCCTTTCTGGTCGCAGGGCTCGGCGTTATCGATCAATGGGCCGGCTTGCGCCGCCGCCTCGCCGCCTCGTCCGGAGGCGCCGGCCCCGACCCGAAGGAGTGACCCGATGAACGTGATTCTGCTGGAGCGTATCGAGAACCTGGGACAGATGGGCGACGTCGTCCGGGTCCGCGACGGCTATGCGCGCAACTACCTGCTGCCGCAGAAGAAGGCTCAGCGCGCGACCAAGGAGAACAAGGCCCATTTCGAGCGCCGGCGCGCCGACCTCGAGGCGGTCAACCAGGAGCACCGCACGATCGCCCAGGGCATTGCCGCGAGCCTGGACGGCACGCGCATCGTGCTGATCCGACAGGCGGGCGAGACCGGCCAGCTCTACGGTTCCGTCTCGCCGAAGGACGTGGCCGACGGCCTTGTCGAGGCCGGCTTCGACGTCAACCGCAAGCAGGTCCAGATCGACACCCGGATCAAGACGCTGGGCCTGTTCGACGTGCGCGTCGTCCTGCACCCGGAGGTCATCTGCACCGTCTCCGTCAACGTCGCCCGCTCGGTCGACGAAGCGCAGATGCAGGAGCGCCGGGGCGGCATGATCACCGCCGACGAGGCCGCGGAAGAGGCGCTCGAGGACGAGCTCTTCGGCGACGAGGACGCGGAGACGGAGGACGGCGAGGATGCCGGCGGGGCCGCCGGGTCCGGGGAGCCGGAGGAGGACGACCGCTCGGCCTCGACGCCGGCCTGATCGATCCAGGGCCGGCGGGAGCGCGGGGCGCGGCCTCCCCTTCGCCGGGCCGCCTTCCCTCCCTGGGCGGACGCCCGGTGCAGATGCACAACCCTCGCGACGGCGCCGGCCCGCGGCCACCCGCCCGGGCGTTGCACCGGCCTTGTGGCGGTGCTGTAATACGGCAGCAATGAGGCGATCGCCCGAGTCCCGGCACATCCATCGCCGGTGTTCTCGTGGACGACCGCCCCGGACGGCCCGAGCGGCCGGATCGGCGCGCTCCTCGACCGGGGACGGCGCGGGCGGCCGGTGGCACGGGCCGATCTGCTGGAGAAGCGTCAGGGCGTCGAAGAGCATAAGGGCGCCCGGGACGACGGAGGCGCCGCTATGCTGCTGTACAAGTTCCTGGACCGTTTCGTGCGCGAGGGGCGGCTGATCTTGGTGGACCCCGAGGGCAAGGAACACGCCTTCGGCGACGACACGGGCGAAACCGTGCGCATTCGCGTCGACGACCGCGCGACGCTGCGCCGGCTGTTCGCGACGCCGAAGATGGCGCTGGGCGAGGCCTACATGGACGGCCGCCTGACCGTGGACGGCGGCGACGTCTTCCCATTGATCGATCTCCTGACGCGTAATCTCGGCGTCCAGGAGGAGGCGCTGAACTCCAACTTCCACCGAATCACCGGGCTGATCCTGCGCCGCCTGCACCAGTTCAACCCGCTGGGCCGGGCGCAGCGCAACGTGGCGCACCACTACGACCTGTCGGACACGCTCTACGACCTCTTCCTGGACGCCGACCGTCAGTACTCCTGCGCCTACTTCCCCGAGCCCGGCCTCTCGATCGACGAGGCACAGCAGGCCAAGAAGCGCCACATCGCCGCCAAGCTGCGCCTGGAGCCGGGCCAGAAGGTGCTCGACATCGGCTGCGGCTGGGGCGGCCTCGGCCTCTATATCGCGCATCAGGACCCGACGATCGAGGTCGTCGGCGTCACCCTGTCGAAGGAGCAGCACGCCGTCGCCAACCGCCGCGCGCGGGAGGCGGGGGTCGCCGACCGGGTGCGTTTCGAGCTGATGGACTATCGCGCGCTCGAGGATGCGAGCTTCGACCGGATCGTCTCGGTCGGGATGTTCGAGCATGTCGGCGTGCCGCACTACCAGGAGTTCTTCGACAAGGTGCGCGCGCTGCTGACCGAGGACGGCGTGGCGCTGCTGCACACGATCGGCCGGGTCGACGGGCCCGGCTCGACCAATCCGTGGATCCGCAAATACATCTTCCCGGGCGGCTATTGCCCCGCCCTGTCGGAGGTCATGTCGCCGATCGAGCGGGCCCGGCTGTGGACCACGGATGTGGAGATCCTGCGCCTGCACTACGCCGAGACGCTGCTCGCCTGGCGCGAGCGCTTCAAGACGCACTGGGATCGCGTCGCGGAGGTCTATGACGAGCGGTTCTGCCGGATGTGGGAGTTCTATCTGGCCGGCAGCGAATGCGCCTTCCGCAATTCGGGCCACGTGGTCTTCCAGATCCAGTTCGCCAAGCGGGTCGACGCCCTGCCGATCACGCGCGACTACATGATCGACCGAGAGCGCGAGGAGCAGAGCCGGGAGGCCGACGTGGCGGCCTGAGGGCCGCCCGCGCCTCTGGTCGCCCGCCTCCCCCGACTCGCCGGCGTTCCGTTTCGCGCGCTTTCGCCCCTTTGAGCGAGCGACAGGTCGCCCACCCCTGGGCGACGGTCGCCAAATGACCGGTGCGCGGGTCCGTGCGGCCATGGCCGCACGTATGACACGCGTTCGGGTACGCAACAAAATCAACAGGCGAACTCTCTGAGTTGCCTCAAATCCGCCCCGGTTGTCCACAAGCTTCTGCACAGTTGTCCGCCGGTTCCACAGCGGGGCCGATGAACGCCCGGACCGTCGCGCTGGCCCGGGCCGCCGGAACCCACTAGGGTCGCGCGCCATGGACTCCGGATCGAAGGACTCGACCGTCTCGGTCTTCCCCCAGGACGGCCGGCAGGGCTCGCCGCGGCGCACCCCCGCCAATCTGGAGGCCGAACAGGCGCTGCTGGGCGCGCTGCTGGTCAACAACGACGCCGTCGACCGGGTCTCGGAGTTCCTGAAGCCCGAGCATTTCTACCACCCGGTCCACGGCCGGGTATTCGAGGCCTGCGTCAAGTTCCGAGAGCAGCACCGAATCGCCGAGCCGCGCTCGCTGCGCGACTTCTTCGAGGGCGACCCGGATCTGGAGGCGGTCGGCGGCCCGCGCTACCTCTACGATCTGGCGGGCGCCGCGGTCTCGGTGATCAATGCCGCCGACTACGGCCGGATCATCCACGACCTCCACTTGCGTCGCCAGCTCATCGGGCTGGGCGAATCGGTGGTCGAGGAGGCCTACGACTACGACCTGGAATCGGCCGCCGCCGACCAGATCCACGAGGCGGAGGAAAAGCTCTACAAGCTCGCCACCGAGGGGGATTTCCGGTCGGGCTTCAGGCCCTTCTCCGATGTCCTGAAGGTGGCGATCGACGCGGCGTCCCAGGCGCTCAACCGCGACACGCGGCTGACCGGCGTGACCACCGGCCTGGTCGACATGGATCAGACGCTGGGCGGGCTGCAGCCGTCGGACCTGCTGATCCTGGCCGGCCGTCCGTCGATGGGCAAGACGGCGCTGGCCACCAACATGGCCTTCAACGCCGCCAAGGCGCACATGAACAGCGACGGCAAGGAAGGCGCCGTCGTCGCCTTCTTCTCGCTGGAGATGTCGGCCGAGCAGCTCGCAACCCGCATCCTGTCGGAGGAGTCGGAGATCGCCTCGGAGAAGATCCGCAAGGGCGAGATGCGGCGCAGCGACTTCCCGCGGCTGACCGAGGCGGCGCAGACGCTCCAGCGCGTCCCGCTGTTCGTCGACGACACGGCCGGGCTGACGATCACTCAGCTGCGCACCCGGGCCCTGCGCCTGAAGCGCCAGCACGACCTCGGCCTCGTCGTCGTCGACTACCTGCAGCTCATGCGCCCCAGCGGCACCTCGCGCATGGACAACCGGGTCCAGGAAATCTCGGAGGTGACGCGCGGGCTCAAGATGGTGGCCAAGGATCTGAACGTGCCGGTCCTGGCGCTGTCGCAGCTCTCCCGCGCGGTCGAGCAGCGCGAGGACAAGCGCCCGCAGCTCGCCGACCTGCGCGAATCGGGCTCGATCGAGCAGGACGCCGACGTGGTCATGTTCGTCTTCCGCGAGGCCTACTACGTCTCCAAGCGCGAGCCGGCCGAGGGCACGCCCGAGCACGACGCCTGGCAGGCCGAGATGGACAAGGTCCACAACCTGGCCGAGGTGATCGTCGCCAAGCAGCGGCACGGCCCGACCCGGACCGTGCGCCTGCACTTCGAGGGCATGTTCACCCGCTTCTCCAATCTCGAACAGCGCCACGACGTCGAAGGCCTGGACTGACCCGGCCCCGGCCGAACCCGATCGCCGCGCGGCAGGCAGCTTCCCCGGGGCCGGCCCGCGGCAATTCCGGAACGGCGATTGATTCCCGGCCGGCCCCGCCCCTATGGTGTGCCCTCCCTGATATCACCCGGAGGCGGCCGAGCCGGCCGCTCCAGACTGCATGACCTCTCAGACCGACCCGATCACGCGGGCCGGCGCGGTGCTCACGATCGATCTCGAC
Organism: Azospirillaceae bacterium; assembly: GCA_040220455.1. GTDB lineage: Bacteria > Pseudomonadota > Alphaproteobacteria > DSM-16000 > Inquilinaceae > JAVJUS01. The sequence continues at coordinate 42,216 of JAVJUS010000094.1, read as the reverse complement.
GCGCTGGCCGCCAACTACACCTCCCTGGCCGAGCGGTCGGCGCCGTCCGAATGCGCCGCCGTCGTCAAGGCGGACGCCTACGGCCTGGGCCTGGCGGAGGTCGCGCCCGTGCTGGCGCGGGCCGGTGCCCGGACCTTCTTCGTGGCGACGCTCGACGAGGGGCTGGCCCTGCGCGCGCTGCTGCCCGAGGCCCGGATCGGCGTCCTCGACGGCCTGATGCCCGGCACCGAGGCGGAGTTCGAGGCGGCGGCGCTGACCCCGGTGCTCAACGACCTCGGCCAGATCGAGCGCTGGCGTGCCCGCGCCGGGGCGGACGGCCGAACGCGGCCGGCCTTCGTCCAAATCGACACGGGCATGAACCGGCTGGGGCTGTCGCGCGCCGATGTCGACCTGCTGGAGGCGGAGCCCGGGCACCTGGACGGCCTCGAGGTCGCGGCCTTCATGAGCCATCTGGCCTGCGCCGACACGGTCGATCATCCGATGACCGCCTCGCAGATCGCGGCCTTCATGGCGGCGCTCTATCGCCTGCCCGAGGCGCCGGCGAGCCTCGCCAACTCCGCCGGCCTGTTCCGCGGCCGACAGACGCATTTCGACCTGGTCCGACCGGGCTGCGCCCTCTACGGCGTCAACCCCACGCCGGAGGCCGACAATCCCATGCGCGACGTGGTGCGCCTGGAGGCCAAGGTGCTCCAGGTGCGCGACGTTGACAGCCCAGAGACCGTTGGCTACGGTGGCACGCATCAAGTCGTCGGCCGGTCCAAAATCGCAACAATCGCAGCAGGTTATGCGGACGGATACTTCCGCGCGCTGGGCAATCGTGCGACCGCGTTCGCAGCCGGCGTGGCCCTGCCCGTGGTCGGCATAGTCTCCATGGACCTGACGACGATCGACATCACCGCCCTGCCCGAGGACGCACTCGCGCCCGGCGACACCATCCAGCTCATCGGTCCGGACGTGCCGGTCGACGCGGTCGCCGCGGCGGCCGACACGATCGGCTACGAGGTGCTGACGTCGCTGGGCCGGCGGTATCACCGCCGCTATGTCGGAACAGGCACCGCCGGCTCCCCGACGGACGAGCGGCCCGGCGAGAGCCCCGCGCCACGCGCCGCGGGGCAGGCCGGATGACGTTCCTGGCGGCTGTCGGCCGCACCTTCCTGGCCTTCCTGACCGCGATCGGCCGGCTGTCGATCTTCACCGCCTACGCGGTCATGCACTGCGTGCGCCCGCCCTTCTACGGCCGGCTGTTCGTGCGCCAGATGATCGACATCGGCTACTATTCCCTGCCGGTGGTCGGGCTGACGGCGCTGTTCACCGGCATGGTCCTGGCGCTGCAGAGTTATTCGAGCTTCGCGCGCTTCAACGCCGAGGACGCGGTCGCCACCGTGGTCGTCCTGTCGATGACGCGCGAGCTCGGGCCGGTTCTCGGCGGACTGATGGTGGCCGGGCGCATCGGCGCCTCCATGGCGGCCGAGATCGGGACCATGCGGGTGACCGAGCAGATCGACGCGCTGACCACGCTGTCGACCAACCCGTTCAAGTACCTGGTCGTGCCCCGCCTGGTCGCCGGGCTGACCATGCTGCCGGTGCTGGTTCTGGTCGCCGACGTGGTCGGCGTCTTCGGCGGCTTCCTGATCGGCGTCTACAAGCTCGACTTCAACCCGTCGCGGTATCTCGCCTCGACCTGGCAATTCCTGGAGGTGGTCGACGTGGTCTCCGGCCTGGTCAAGGCGGCGGCCTTCGGCTTCCTGATCGCGCTGATGGGCTGCTACCACGGCTACTTCTCGCGCGGCGGCGCCCAGGGCGTCGGCGCGGCGACGACCAACGCCGTCGTCTCCGCCTCGATCCTGATCCTGTCGGCCAACTACCTGATCACCGAGTTCTTCGTGAGCGGGGGCTGACGCCGTGGCGGGAACCGCGAAGATCGCCCTGTCGGGAGTGCGCAAGGCCTTCGGGTCGAAGGTCGTGCTCGACGGCATCGACCTGGAGGTCGAAGCGGGCGAATCGCTGGTGGTCATCGGCGGCTCGGGCACGGGCAAGTCGGTGATGCTCAAGAGCGTGCTCGGCCTGCTCGCCCCCGATTCCGGCTCGATCCGCATCGACGGGCAGGAGACGGTCCGCGTCTCGGGCTCCGGCCGGGTGGCGATGATGAAGCGCTTCGGCATGCTGTTCCAGGGCGCCGCCCTGTTCGACAGCCTGCCGGTCTGGGAGAACGTCGCCTTCGGGCTGATCCAGGGCCTGCGCGTGCCGCGCGAGCGCGCCCGCGACATCGCCATCGAGAAGCTCGCCGCCGTCGGCCTGGACGAGGCGGTCGCGTCCCTGTCGCCGGCGGAGCTGTCGGGCGGCATGCAGAAGCGCGTGGCGCTGGCCCGGGCCATCGCGGCGGACCCGGAGATCATCTTTTTCGACGAGCCGACGACCGGCCTCGACCCGATCATGGGCGACGTGATCAACGACCTTATCGTGGATTGCACACGCCAGCTCGGCGCGACCACGCTGTCGATCACCCATGACATGGCGAGCGCGCGCAAGATCGCCGACCGCATCGCCATGATCTATCACGGCCGCATCATCTGGTCCGGCCCGGCCGACCGGATCGACGACTCCGGCAACGACTACGTGGACCAGTTCGTCCACGGCCGCGCCGAGGGCCCGATCCGCATGGCCGTGCGGGATTCCTGACCGGGCCGGAGCCGCGAGGGCCGCCTTGGCCAAGCCGAAATCCCGCTATGTCTGCCAGGACTGCGGCACGGTGCACCCCCGCTGGTCGGGCAAGTGCGACGGCTGCGGCGCCTGGAACACGCTGGTCGAGGAGGCCGAGCCCGATACCGGCCCGAAGAGCGTGGCGCGCGGCGGGCGCTCCAAGCGGCTGGAGGTGGTCTCACTCGACGCCGCGGGGGTGGACGAGCCGCGCCGCGCCTCCGGCTTCGCCGAGGTCGACCGGGTGCTCGGTGGCGGGCTGGTCGCCGGCGCGGCGATCCTGATCGGCGGCGATCCGGGCATCGGCAAGTCGACCCTGCTGCTCCAGATCGCCTGCCGCCTGGCGAGCGATCGCGACGCCCTCTACGTCACCGGCGAGGAAGCGGTCGACCAGATCCGCCTGCGCGCCGCCCGGCTGGGCCTGGGCGAGGCGCCGCTGGGCCTCGCCGCGGCGACCAGCGTGCGCGACATCCTGGGCGCGCTCGACCGGCCGGACGGCCCGAAGCTGGCCGTCATCGACTCGATCCAGACCATGTATGTCGACACGCTGGAGAGCGCGCCCGGCACGGTCTCCCAGGTGCGCGCGGCGGCGGCGGAGCTGATCCGCGTGGCCAAGCGGCGCGGCGTGGTGCTCTTCCTGGTCGGCCACGTGACCAAGGACGGCGCGATCGCCGGGCCCCGCGTGCTCGAGCACATGGTCGACACGGTGCTCTATTTCGAGGGCGAGCGCGGCCACCCCTTCCGCATCCTGCGCGGGGTGAAGAACCGCTACGGCCCGACCGACGAGATCGGCGTCTTCGAGATGACCGACTCCGGCCTCGCTCAGGTCGACAACCCGTCGGAGCTGTTCCTGGCCGAACGCTCGGCCGAGACCGCGGGCGCGGCCGTCTTCGCCGGCATCGAGGGCTCGCGCCCGGTGCTGGTCGAGATCCAGGCCCTGGTCGCCCCCTCCCCGCTCGGCACGCCGCGGCGCGCGGTGGTCGGCTGGGACAATGCGCGCCTGGCGATGGTGCTGGCGGTCCTGGAGGCGCGCTGCGGCGTGCGGATCGGGGCCAACGACGTCTATCTCAACGTCGCCGGCGGGCTGCGCATCGCCGAGCCGGCGGCCGACCTGGCCGTGGCGGCGGCGCTGGTCTCCTCGATGACGGCCGTGCCGCTGCCGCGCGAGACCGTGGTTTTCGGCGAAATCGGCCTGTCCGGCGAGGTGCGCGCCGTCGGGCGCAGCGAGGCGCGGCTGAAGGAGGCGGCGAAGCTGGGATTCGGCCAGGCGATCCTGCCCCGACGGCCGGCCCGCCGAGGCGACGCCGGGACAAGCGGTTCCGGCGGTGGCACGGACTTGAACGCGACCCTGCGTTTGCGCGACATTGCGCACCTCGACGAACTCATGCCGCTGTTCGACGCGGCGACCGCGCCCGATCCGGGCTGAGCGGCGCGCGCACCATCGCGGGACCGGAAGGCGCGGGACCGAAAGCCGAGGCGAGACGATTCTTGGAAAGCTGGCCGATCAACCCCGGCGACATCGCCGTGCTGGTGGTATTGCTGATCTCCGCCCTGCTGGCCTTCGCCCGGGGCTTCGTGCGCGAGATGCTGTCGATCGCGGGCTGGATCGGCGCCGCCTTCGCCACCATCTTCGGCCTGCCGCACGCCACGCCCTATGCCGAGCAGTATCTCGGCGAGGGGCTGATCGCGACGCTGGCCGCCGGCGCGGCGATCTTCGTCGTCACCCTGATTGTCCTGTCGGTCGCCGGGCACTATGTGGCGAAGCTGGTCCAGGGCTCGGCGATGAACGCTGTCGACCGGTCGCTGGGCTTCGTCTTCGGGCTGGTACGCGGCGGCGTCCTGGTGGTGCTGGTCTGGCTGCTGTTCTCCTGGCTGATCCCGACGGACAGCCGGCCGGTCTGGGTCGCCGAGGCGCGATCCCTGCCGCTGCTCGAGCGCGGCGCCGACTGGATGCGCGGCATGGTGCCGGGCGATACGCTCGACCAGGGTACGCGCGCCGCCGACTCGCTGCGCGATCAGGCCGAGGACGGGATCGAGGCGGCCGACCGGCTGCGCCAGCTCCAGCAGCCGCAGCCGCGCGCCGAGGACGGCGGCGGCGAGACCGGCTACGACGACGCGACGCGCGACGACATGGGCCGGCTGATCGACGAGACGGAGCAATGACGTGCGCGCGACGGCCGGCGCATGCGATGATAGCCGGAGCGCCGACGGACATCCGGTGACGGCCCGCCCTCATCCGGCCCCTTCCCCCCGTATCCAGCGAGGACACGGCTCTGAACCCTGAACTCGACGGCGACACCCTGCACGAGGAATGCGCGATCTTCGGCGTGTGGGGCACCCCCGACGCGGCGGCGCATACCGTTCTCGGCCTCCACGCCCTGCAGCATCGCGGGCAGGAGGCGTGCGGCCTTGTCGCCTATGACGGCGAGCAGTTCAACGCCCACCGGGCCCTGGGCCAAGTCGGCGACGCGTTCGGCGCGCCCGAGATCATGGCCGCCCTGCGCGGCCACGGCGCGATCGGCCACAACCGCTACGCCACGACGGGCCAGGCCTGGCTGCGCAACGTCCAGCCGCTGTTCGCGGATCTGGAGTTCGGCGGCTTCACGCTGGGCCACAACGGCAACCTGACCAACGCCTACCAACTCCGCCGCGATCTTGTCCGGCGCGGCTCGATCTTCCAGTCGACCACCGATACCGAGGTCATCGTCCATCTGATGGCGGTCTCCGCGCGCGGCGCCATCGTCGACCGGCTGATCGAGGCGCTGCGCCAGGTCGAGGGCGCCTACTCCCTGGTCGCCTTGTCGAAGAGCGGGCTGATCGGCGTGCGCGATCCGCTGGGCGTGCGCCCGCTCGTCCTCGGCCGGCTGGGAGATGCCCATATCCTGGCGTCGGAGACCTGCGGCCTGGACATTATCGGCGCGGAGTTCGTGCGCGACATCGAGCCGGGCGAGATGGTCGTCATCAACGACACGGGCGTCGAGTCGATCCGTCCCTTCGGCACCGCGGCCAGCCGGTTCTGCATCTTCGAGTACATCTACTTCTCCCGACCCGACAGCCGGATCGAGGGGCGCAGCGTCTACGAGGCGCGCAAGAACATCGGCGCCGAGCTGGCGCGGGAATCGGGCGTGCCGGCCGACGTCGTCGTGCCGGTACCGGATTCCGGCGTGCCGTCGGCGATCGGCTACGCCGCGGCGAGCGGCCTGCCCTTCGAGCTGGGCATCGTGCGCAACCACTATGTCGGCCGGACCTTCATCGAGCCGACCGACCAGATCCGGCACCTGGGCGTGCGGCTCAAGCACAACGCCAATCGCGCCATGATCGACGGCAAGCGCGTCATCCTGGTCGACGACTCCATCGTGCGCGGCACGACCAGCCGCAAGATCGTCCAGATGGTCCGCGCCGCCGGCGCGACGGAGGTGCACATGCGCATCTCCAGCCCGCCGACCAAGCATCCCTGCTTCTACGGCATCGACACGCCGGCGGAGGCGGAGCTGTTCGCCCACACCCACACGGTGGAGCAGATGGCGCGGGAGATCGGAGTCGACAGCCTCGCCTTCGTCACGATCGACGGGCTTTACCGCGCCATGGGCAAGGACGGCCGCGACGGGGCCGCGCCGCAGTTCTGCGACGCCTGCTTCACCGGCGACTACCCGACCGTGCTGACCGACCGGGAGGACTCCGGCCGCCAGCGCGAACTGAGCTTCCTGGCCGAGAGCCGATAGCCGAGCCATGCCGGACGACAAGACAGGCAACGGCGCCGCCCCGGGCGCCGCCCCGAACGCCGAAGGGGCCACCGCCGAGTCCGCCGGGCCGGCCGGATCGGGCCGGCTGGGGGGACGGATCGCGCTGGTGACCGGCGCCGGGCGCGGGCTGGGCGCGGCCGTGGCGCGGGCCTACGCCGCGGAAGGCGCGCAGGTGATCCTGGCCGGCCGGACCGTCGGCGCGCTGGAGGAGGTCTACGATTCCATCGTCGCCGCCGGCGGCGCGGCGGTCGGCGTGCCGATCGACCTCGCCCGGCACGACCGCATCGACGACCTGGCGGCCACCCTCTACGAACGCTTCGGCCGGATCGACATCCTGGTCGCCAACGCCGCCGAACTCGGCACGCTGAGCCCGGTCGCCCATGCCGACCCGAAGCGCTGGCAGGCCATCCTCGACGTCAACCTGACAGCCAATTTCCGGCTGATCCGTGCCTTTGACCCGCTGCTGCGCCGGTCGGACGCCGGGCGCGCGATCTTCGTCACCGCCCCCCAGGCGAGCGGCGAGAAGGCGTTCTGGGGCGCCTACGCCGCCTCCAAGGCCGGGCTCGAGACCCTGGTGCGGATGTACGCCGCGGAGGTCGAGCGCACCGCGATCCGGGTCAATCTCGTCGACCCGGGCGTCCTGTCGACCCGGCTGCGCGCGCATGCCTATCCGGGCGAGAAGCCGGAGGACAATCCGGCCCCCGAGACCGCCGTCGGCCCCTTCCTGGACCTGGCCGAGGCCACCTGCACCCGCCACGGGGAGATCGTGAGACCATGACCGCCGCCGGCCCGTTCCGCGTGCTGACCCCCGACGCGCAATACGCCGACGACGCGGAGGTCGAGCGCCGGACGGCGGGCGACGGCTTCGTCTTCGAGATCCACCGCCTGCGCGATTCCGCCGACCTGCCCCGGGAGTCGCTCGCCGCCTGCGACGCGCTCCTGGTCTGGCACGAGATCGATGTCGACGCCGCCCTGATTGCCCGCATGCCCCGCTGCCGGGTCATCGTGCGGGCCGGGGTCGGCTTCGACCGGATCGACATCGCGGCCGCCGGGCGCGCCGGCATTCCGGTGTGCAACACGCCAGACTACGGCACGAGCGAGGTCGCCGACCACGCCATAGCCCTGATGCTCGCCTTCCGCCGCGGCCTGTGCGGCTACCACGACCGGCTGCGCGCCGATCCGGTCGCCGGCTTCGACGCCGCCGCCATGGGCCCGACCCGGCGCCTGCGCGGCAAGCGCTTCGCGGTCATCGGGCTCGGCCGGATCGGCAGTGCCGCCGCCCTGCGCGCCAAGGCCTTCGGCATGCGGGTGGTGGCCTTCGATCCCTACCTGCCCCGCGGCCAGGAGATCGCGCTGGGCGTCGAGCGGGCGGAGAGCCTGGCCGAGGCCCTCGCCGGCGCCGAGGTGGTCAGCGTCCACACGCCCCTGAACCCGGAAACCCGCGGCCTGATCGGCGCCAAGGCCTTCGCCGCGATGGATCCGACGGCGGTGCTCGTCAACACCGCCCGGGGCGCGGTGGTCGACCTCGACGCGCTCGACACCGCCCTGCGGGAGAACCGGATCGCCGCCGCCGGCCTGGACGTGCTGCCGGACGAGCCGCCGGACCCGGACCACCCGCTGATCCGCGCCTATCACGCGCGCGAGCCCTGGCTTGCCGAGCGGCTGATCCTGACACCCCACGCCGCCTGGATCAGCCCGGAAAGCCGCGAGGACGTGCGCCGCCTGTCGACCGAGGCCGTGGTCGCCTTCCTGAGGCATGACAGCCTGCGCGCGTGTGTGAACGACGCCTGGCTGACGGGCACGCGCGCGGCTTCGTGATCGGCCGGCGACCCGCGCCGGCGCCGGCTTGACGCGGCCCGGGCGACGGGTCGATGATGCGACATCTTATTGTCTGATAATTCGAGGCCCTCGCGCCCGAGCCAGCGCCGAGGCCCGCCGCCAGACCAGGGAGCACGCCGGTGTCCGACGAGAAGTACAAGCTGCGCAGCCAGCACTGGTTCGGCCCCGCCGACCGCGACGGGTTCCTGCATCGGAGCTGGATGAAGAACCAGGGCCTGCCGGACCACCTGTTCGATGGCCGCCCGGTCATCGGCATCTGCAACACCTGGTCGGAGCTGACCCCCTGCAACGCCCATTTCCGTGACATCGCGGAGCGGGTCAAGCGCGGCGTCTACGAGGCCGGCGGCTTCCCGGTCGAGTTTCCGGTCTTCTCCTGCGGCGAGTCGAACCTGCGCCCGACGGCCATGCTGTTCCGCAACCTCGCCAGCATGGATGTCGAGGAGGCGATCCGGGCCAACCCGATCGATGGCGTCGTGCTGCTGATGGGCTGCGACAAGACCACCCCGTCGCTGGTCATGGGGGCGGCGAGCTGCGACCTGCCGACGCTCGGCGTCTCCGGCGGGCCGATGCTCAACGGCTGGTACAAGGGCGAGCGCATCGGCTCCGGCACCAATGTCTGGAAGTTCTCCGAGGAGGTCCGCGCCGGCGACATGACGCTGGAGGACTTCATGGCCGCGGAGAGCGCCATGAGCCGGTCGTCCGGCCACTGCATGACCATGGGCACCGCGTCGACCATGGCCAGCATGGTCGAGGCGCTGGGCCTGGGCCTGCCGCACAACGCCGCCATCCCGGCCGTCGACGCCCGGCGCCGCGCGCTCGCCCACATGGCCGGCCGGCGCATCGTCGATATGGTGCACGAGGGGCTGCGCCCGTCGCGCATCCTGACGCGCGATGCCTTCGAGAACGCGGTCAAGGTCAACGGCGCGATCGGCGGCTCGACCAACGCGGTCATCCACCTGCTGGCGATCGCCGGCCGGCTGGGCATCGACTTCTCGCTCGACGACTGGGACGCGTGGGGCCGGGACGTGCCGACAATCGTCGACCTGATGCCGTCGGGCCGGTTCCTGATGGAGGACTTCTACTACGCCGGCGGCCTGCCGGCCGTGATCCGCGAGCTGGGCGAGCTGGGCCTGCTCCGCCGCGACGCGCTGACGGTCAACGGCAAGACGATCTGGGAGAACTGCGCCGACGCGCCGTGCTGGAACCGGGAGGTCATCCGCAAGCCGGACAACCCGCTCACAGAACACGGCGGCATGGCGGTCCTGCGCGGCAATCTCTGCCCCGACGGCGCGGTGATCAAGCCGTCCGCCGCCGATCCGAAGCTGATGGTCCATCGCGGCCGGGCGGTCGTGTTCGAGACCATCGAGCACTTCAAGGCGCGCATCGAGGACCCGGATCTCGACATCGACGAGACCTGCGTGATGGTCCTCAAGAACTGCGGGCCGAAGGGCTATCCAGGCATGGCGGAGGTCGGCAACATGCCGCTACCCCCCAAGGTGCTCAAGAAGGGCGTCACGGACATGGTGCGCATCTCCGACGCGCGGATGAGCGGCACCGCCTACGGCACGGTGGTCCTGCACGTGGCACCGGAGGCGGCGGCCGGCGGGCCGTTGTCGCTGGTCCATGACGGCGACATGATCGAGCTCGACGTGCCCGACCGGCGCCTGCACCTCGACGTCGACGAGGCCGAGCTGGAGCGCCGACGGGCCAAGTGGGAGACGCCGCCCCCGGCGATGAGCAGCGGCTACCAGAAGCTCTATGTCGACCACGTTCTACAGGCGGACACCGGTGCCGATCTCGACTTCCTGGTCGGCTGCCGGGGCCACGCCGTGCCGCGCGAATCGCACTGAGGGAGGGTGGCCGTGCCGGACGGGGGACCAGGCGGCCGGTCGACCGCCCTGATCGGCGTCGATTGGGGCACGACGAACCTGCGCGCCTATCGCCTCGCCGCCGACGGCCAGATCCTGGAACGGGCGGAGAGCGCTCACGGCATCCTCGCCCTGCCGCCGGGCGGCTTTGCCGAAGCGCTGTCGGCCCTGGTCGAGCCGTGGCGGCGCGACGCGCCGGCGGCGCCGATGCTCCTTTCCGGCATGGTGGGCAGCCAGCAGGGCTGGCGGGAGGCGCCCTATGTCGCCCTGCCCGCCGGACCGGCGGAAATCGCGTCGGCCCTCGTTCCCTTGCCCGAGGCCGGTGATCGCGCCGCCCTCGTCCCCGGCCTGATCGACCGCTCGGGCGTGCCCGACGTGATCCGGGGCGAGGAGACCCAGATCCTCGGCCTGCCGCCCGATCCCGACGGCGACGGGTCGATGCCGGCCGACGGCGTCGTCTGCCTGCCCGGCACCCATTCCAAGTGGGCGCGGATCGAGAGCGGTCAGGTCACCCGCTTCGCCACCTTCATGACGGGCGAACTGCACGCCCTGCTCGGCGCCCACGGCATTCTCGCCAAGACCCTGGAGGCCGAGGAGCAGGAGGTCGACGACGCGGCCTTCGCCGCCGGTCTGGAGCGCGCCGCCCAGCCGGGCGGGCTGACCCATCACCTGTTCGGGCTGCGCGGCTCGGTGCTCGACGGCGTCCTGGAGGCCGGCCACGGCGCCGCCTATCTCTCCGGCCTGGTGATCGGCCACGAGCTGCTGGGCGCGCGGGCGTTGCTCGGACCCGTGGAACGGGTCACCCTGGTCGGCGCGCGCGGACCTGTGGCGCGCTGGCGCACCGCGCTCGCCCGCTGCGGCGTGGCGAGCGACCTCGCGCCGCCCGATATCGCCGCGGCCGGCCTCTACCGCCTCGCCCGGATGGGAGGAGTCCTGACATGACCGCGACGACCGGACCGTCGAGCGAGACCGCCGCGGGCGCCGCCGTGCTCGCGGATCTCGACCGGGCGCTGGCAGAGCTGCCGCTCGTCGCCATCCTGCGCGGGATGACGCCGGCCGAGGCGCCGGCCGTCGGCGACGCGCTGATCGAGGCGGGCTTCCGCATCCTCGAAGTGCCGCTCAACTCCCCCGACCCTTTCGACGGCATCGCCCGCCTGGCCGAGCGGGTCGGCGATCGGGCCGTGGTCGGCGCGGGCACGGTCCTGTCGGCCCCTGACGCGCGCGAGGCGATCGCCGCGGGCGCCCGGCTGATCGTAAGCCCGGAGACCCATCCCCCGGTGATCGAGGCGGCGCTGGCCGGCGACGTGGTCGCCATGCCCGGCTTCGCCACGCCAAGCGAGGCGTTCACGGCGCTGAGGGCCGGCGCCCAGACGATCAAGCTGTTCCCGGCGGAGAGCCTGGGCCCCGCCTTCCTGAAGGGCGTCATGGCCGTGCTGCCGAAAGGTACGCGCGTGATCCCGACCGGCGGCGCCACGCCGGAGACGATCGGCACCTTCTTCGAGGTCGGCGCTGTTGGCGTCGGCATCGGCTCGGCGCTCTACAAGCCCGGCCTCGACGCCGCCACCGTGGAGCGGCGGGCACGGGCCTTCGACGAGGCCTGGCGGGCCTGGGCGGCCGCCCGCTGAGGGCGCGGCCCCGAAAAACTTCCTCCGAACGGGAATAGGCCCTCCCCTGCCGTCGTTGTCGGGTCACGAGGCGGCCGACGCGCCGCCGGTTCCGACCGACAGACAAGACCGGAGAGGCCCCGCCATGCGCTACAGGACCCTGATCCTGTCCACCGCCGCCGCCGTCGCGATCGCCGGCGCGTCCGCCCCCGCCCTCGCCCAGGACGACGGGCCCCGCACGATCGGCGAGCTGTTCGACGCCATGGGGAACGATCTCGACCGTCTGTTCGCTGGCGACTTCGACGATCGCGACGACGATCGGGACGATGACCGCGACGACGACCGGGACGACGATCGGGACGATGACCGCGACGACGACCGCGATGACGACCGGGACGACCGGGACGACGACCGGGACGACGATCGGGACGATGACCGCGACGACGACCGGGACGACGATCGGGACGACGATCGGGACGATGACCGCGACGACGACCGCGACGACGACCGGGACGATGATCGCGATGACGACCGCGACGACGACCGCGACGATGATCGCGACGACGACCGCGACGACGACGACGATTGACGGGATCGGGCCAGGGCGGGGCCTGCGGGCCCTGCCCGCCCTTGCTCGGGTTGAGGCGACCGCGAATCGACTTATCTCCCGAAGCGGAATTCCGATACGGGAGCAGGTGCATGATCAGGGAGACCCTCGCGGCCATCGCGATCGCGCTTGGCCTCGCCCCGGCCCAGGCGGATGCCGAGGCCCGCACGGTCGACAGCGCGACCGGCCCGGTCCGGATCGAAACCGTGGCCACCGGCCTCGAACATCCATGGGGCGTCGCCTTCCTGCCCGAAGGCGACATGCTCGTGACCGAGCGGCCCGGCCGCCTGCGCCGGGTGGCGGCCGGCGGTAGCGTGTCCGAGCCGCTGGCGGGCGGGCCGGACGTCGCGGTGACCCGCCAGGGCGGGCTGCTCGATCTCGCCCTCGACCCCGACTTCGAGGACAACCGGCTGGTCTACATGACCTATGCCGAGCGCGGCGACGGGGGCATTTCGACCGCCGTGGCGCGCGGACGGCTGGCCGGTGACGCGCTGGAGGATCTCGAGGTGATCTTCCGCCAGAGGCCGCGCTACGACGGGCCGAACCATTTCGGCTCCCGCCTCGCCTTCGCCCCGGACGGCACGCTCTACGTCACCCTGGGCGAGCGCTTCGAGTTCGAGCCGGCCCAGGCGCTCGACAACCATCTGGGCAAGGTCGTGCGCATCAATCCCGACGGCAGCGTGCCCGAGGACAACCCCTTCGTCGGCCGCGACGACGCGTTGCCGGAGATCTGGTCCTACGGCCACCGCAACCCGCAGGGCGCCGCCATCCATCCCGAGACCGGGCGGCTGTGGATGCACGAGCACGGGCCGCGCGGCGGCGACGAGATCAACGTGCCGGAGGCCGGCGCCAACCACGGCTGGCCCGAGGTGAGCTGGGGCGATCACTATTCGGGCGGCGAGATCCCCGATCCGCCGGCCGAGCCGCAATTCGCCGACGCGGCCTTCTACTGGAACCCGGTCATCGCCGCCTCGGGCATGGACTTCTACACCGGCGACCGGTTCGAGGCATGGACCGGGGACCTCCTGGTCGGCGGGCTGGTGGCAGCCGCCGTCGTCCGGCTGGACGTCGACGGACTCGAGGTCGAGGAGATCGAGCGCATCCCGATGAACGCCCGCGTCCGACAGGTCGCCGAGGGCCCGGACGGCGCGGTCTATGTCCTGACCGACGCGCCGAACGGCAGCCTGCTGCGCCTGACGCCGGCGGGCGAAAGCGAGTCCTGAGGCCTCGTCCCGGCCGCCACGCTCACGCGAAGGCGACCTGGGCGATCGGGGGCAGATGGGCGGTCACGGCGGCCCAGCGCTGCCCACCGTCGGCGCTGGTCCACAGGCTTCCGGTGGTCGAGCCCATGGCGAGCCGGTCGCCCGTCGTATCGACCGCCAGGGCGTGGCGGTAGACGAGATCGTAGCAGCCGGCCGCGGGCAGCCCCTCGCCGAAGGCCTCGAAGGCCCGGCCGCCGTCGGATGTCCGGGTGACGACGAGCCGGCCGTCGACCGGGACGCGGCAGGCGTCCTTCACGGCCGGCACGAACCAGGCCGTCGCCGGGTCGTGTGGATGGGCGGCAACGGCGAAGCCGAAGACCGAGGGCCGGATATCGCGGATCTCCTCGAAGGTCTCGCCGCCGTCCTCGGACCGGAACACGCCGTTATGGTGCTGGCACCAAACCACGTTCGGCGCGGCGGCGCAGTGGGCGAGCCGATGAGGGTCCTGCGGACCGGGGTCGTAGGCGCGATCCGGCGGCAGGTAGTCGTTGCGCAGTCCCTGGCCGACCAGGCGCCAGCTCGCGCCGGCGTCGTCGCTTTTCCACACCCCGCCGCAGGAGATCGCGACCGTCAGCCGAGCCGGGTCGCGCGGGTCGACCAGGATCGAGTGAAGCCCTGCGTCGTCATAGCCGCCGCCGAACCACTCCGCGCGCTCCGGCACGCGCCAGAGGGCGTCGACGCGGCGCCAGTTCTCGCCATGGTCCCGGCTCTCGAACAGGGCCGCCGGCAGCGTTCCGGCCCAGAGATGGCCGGGCGTGTCCGGATCGCCCGCCTCCAGCGTCCAGATCATGTCGACCGAAGTCGCGTCTTCCGGGCCATCCGCCTCCGCCGGAAAGCTGGGCGCCGCGACCTCCTCCCAGGATACGCCGCCGTCGCGGGAGCGATGCAGCTTGACCCCGAAATGGCCCAGGCGCAGCGCGGCGTAGAGCGTGCCGTCGCGCGGGTCGCTCAACAGCGCGGAAACCGGCTCGCCCAGGAAGGCGGGCGGCCCGGCGGCGGCCCACGAGCGGCCCGCGTCGGCGCGCAGGGTGAACAGGCCCTTGCGGGTGGCGGCGAGCAGAGTGTCCGAGCGGTCGGCCATGGCTCAGCCGCCCGACAGGGCCTGGATGACGTGGATGTCGTCATCCGGCCGCACGCGGTCGCTCAGCCGCATCCGATCCGCGACCGCGCGGCTGTTGACGAAGACGTTGACATGGCGGCGCAGCCGGCCCTGGTCGTCGAGGACGTAGCCGCGCAGGCGCGGATTGTCCGCGAAGACGGCGTCGAGCGCCTCGCGCACGCTCACTCCGGCGACCGGACCCGGCGGACAGGCCAGGTGGCGCTGCAGGCTGGACGCGAAACGGACCTGTCCCATGGAGCCCCCCCTCCAGGACCGCACACGTCAGTCTGCACCCGCGCGACCCGACCGGCAAGCCCGGCACCGGGGGCCGTTCGCCCGGAATCGCGACGCCGGCGCCCCGCCCCCGGCTGTCGGCCCGAAGGCCCCGGGAGGCGGGAGCGCCGGCGTCGGTTTCCGGCGGTCGGCGATACGGCGAGAGGGATGGCCTCAGGCCGGAACGCGCTGCTCGGCGCCGGCGCGGGCCTGGGCGAGCAGCCGGTTGACCTCGCGCGCGGCGGCCTCGCGGGGCAGACCGGGATGACGCTGGAGGTGGACCGACAGGGCGGCGTTGAAGCCGTCGAAATCGTCCCGGCCGCGCGCGCGGCCCTGGCGGTAGGCGACGGTGATGGCCTGGAGATCGGTGGCGTTCGACGACATGGGACCACTCCCGGATCCGGAACGGTGGCGATTGGTTGAGCCTCCGGGCGCGTCGCGCCCGTTGCCGCCGGATGTAGGGATTCCAGGACGCCCGGGCCATAGTCGCCGCGGCATCGGATGTCCCGATCGCGACATCATGAGAGGCTTGAAAAAACCGCATGACTCCGCGCCCTCCAAAGGAGGCCGCCGACGCTCTGTCGTGATCGCGCCATGGAGCGGCCTTGCCGTCGAAGCGACCTTGACCGGGCGCCGCGGGTCCGGTGCAAAGGCGCTCGGGACCGGGCACGAAAAAGCCGCGCCCGGACGGGGAGGACGTCCGGGCGCGGCGGGCCGTATCGGTCGGTGCGCGGGGAGGTTCGGGCAGTCGAGCGGGGAGGAGGCCCGAGAGACGGACCGACCGATCGGTAACGAAACGCACCACAAGCATTCGTAAGAGGCCACACCAACCCGGCGCTGAGAAGTGCGCTGGCTGCATCGGAAATCTGCGCGTGATGCAAGGCGGCTGCGGCGCATCTTGCATTGACCGGCCCCGCTGCGACGGGCTCAGTCGTCGGCGTAGGGGTTCTTGCGTTTGCGCAAGACGAGCCGCAGGGGCACGCCGACCAGGCCGAAGGCGTCGCGCAGCCCGTTGATCAGGTAGCGCAGATAGGCCTCCGGAATCGCGTCGGGCCGGGTGGTGAAGATCGCGAAGGTCGGGGGCCGCGCCTTGACCTGGGTGATGTAGCGCAGCTTGAGCCGGCGGCCCTGCACCATCGGGGGCGGATGCTGGGCGATCACCTCGTGCAGCCAGCGATTGAGCGGCCCGGTGGCGACGCGGCTGTTCCAGACGTCGTAGGTCGCGATGACCGCGTCCATCAGGTCGTCCAGCCCCTGGCGCCTGAGGCCCGAGAGGGTGACGGTCGGGATGCCCCGCACCTGCGGAAGCGAGGTCTGGAGCCGGTCCGACAGCCGCTGGCGGCTCGCCCGCCGGTCGGTCGCCGCGTCCCACTTGTTGACCGCGATGACCAGCGCGCGGCCCTCGTCGATGACATGGCGCGCGATGGTCAGGTCCTGCTTGTCGAGCACGGCATCGGCCTCGACCACCAGGACGACGACCTGGGCCAGGCGCACGGCCTCCATGGCGTCCTTGACGGCCAGCCGCTCCACCTTGTCGGTGACCCGCGCCTTGCGCCGCATGCCGGCCGTGTCGACCAGCCGGATCGGCCGTTCGCGCCAGGTCCAGTCGACGGCGATGGCGTCGCGGGTGACGCCCGGCTCCGGCCCGGTGAGCAGGCGGTCCTCGTCGATCAGCGCGTTGACCAGCGTGGACTTGCCCACGTTCGGCCGGCCGACGATGGCGAGTTGGATGACCCGACCGGCCCCGTCGTCGGGGATCGCCGCGGCATCGTCCTCGGCGGCCTCGGCGATCGCCGCGTCGAGATCCTCGGGCTCGTCGACCGCCTCTCCCGAGCCGCCGTCGAGATCCTCCAGCGCCGCCGGGCGGGCCGCCGCCGCGCCCCGGGTCGCGGCCGCCTCCGCATGGGGCTCCAGCGCCTCCTCCAGGTCGCCCATGCCCAGGCCGTGCTCGGCGGAGATGGCGACCGGCTCGCCGAGACCCAGCTCGTAGGCCTCCAGCACGCCCGCCTCCCCGGCCCGGCCCTCGGCCTTGTTGACCACGACGATCACCGGCGTGCGCGCCCGGCGCAGCCAGTCGGCGAAGTGGCGGTCGAACGGGGTGAGGCCCGAGCGCGCGTCGACGACGAGGAGGCCGACATCGGCCTCGGCCAGGGCACGCTCGGTCTGCCGGCGCATGTTCGCCTCGAGCGACTCGTCGAAAGCCTCATCGAGCCCGGCGGTATCGACGATGGTGAAGGTCAGCGCGCCCAGCCGCGCCTCGCCCGCCCGCCGGTCGCGGGTCACGCCCGGGGTGTCGTCGACCAGCGCCAGGCGGCGGCCGATCAGCCGGTTGAACAGGGTCGACTTGCCGACATTCGGCCGGCCGAGGATGGCGACGGTGAAAGTCATCTCGAAAGCTTTTTACAGCGCGCGGGGGGCGCGGGCGGCGCGGGCGAGGTGTCCGCCCGAGCGGCGGCGCGGTCAGCGATAGGCCGTGACGGTGCCGCTCGCGTCGAGAACATAGAGCGTGCCGCCGGCGACGATGGGCGCGGTGACGGCCGGGCCCGGAATGTCGAAGCGCCCGGCGACCTCGCCACTCGACGGATCGACCACCAGGCCGTCGCCGGTCGAACTCGCGACGACGAGCTGCCCGCCGGCCATGACAGGCCCCTGCCAGACGATGGCGCCGGCCCGCTCCTCCGGGTCCTCCCAGCGCGGCAGGGGCGTGACCCAGCGGATCGCGCCCTCCTGACGGGTCAGGGCGACAAGCTCCGCGCTCGTCGTGACGACATAGACGAAATCGCCGGCGATCCAGGGCATCTCGATCCCGGCCAGGTCCTGTTCCCACACCCGGGCGCCGCTGCGCAGATCGATCGCGACCATCCGGCCGCTGTGGCTGATCGCGACGACAAGCTGATCGTCGAGCGCCGGCATGCCGCGGATATCGGCCAGTGCCGCCAGCACGCCGACCCGGCGGATCGCCGCCAGGCTGTCCGACCAGGTCGGCCGACCCGATTCCTGGCGCAGGGCGTAGATCTCGCCCGAGGTGTAGGGCGTCACGACGATGCCCGGCCCCGCCGCCGGCGCCGCGCCGCCGAGCAGGCCCGCCGTCTCCAGCAGCCCGCTATGGGTCCACAGGGGCTGGCCGTTGGCGGCGTCGAGGGCCTCCGTCTGGTTGTCGACGGTGACTGCGAAGACCCGGCCCTGGGCGACGGTCGGCGGCGCGCGCAAGGGGGCAGACACCTCGGTCCGCCAGACCAGCCCGCCATTGGCCGGATCGAGGGCCATCACCTCGCCGAAGCCGGTCGAGGCGTAGACCAGCCCCTCGGCCACGGCGACGCCGCCACCCAGCGGCACGCTGTCCTCGTCCGGCGTGGCGGCGCGCACGCGCCAGCGGCGCCGGCCGTTGTCGGCGTCGATCGCCGTGACGTGTCCGCTGGCGTCCATGGCGTAGAGCGTGCCGCCGGCGACCACGGGCGGCGAGGTCAGTCGACGGTTGCTCGACTCGCCGGTGCCGATGTCGCTCTGCCAGACCCGCGACAGCGGCAGGTCGAGCGCGAGATTGCCGTTGACGTGGCTCGGCTGGCCGCCGGCCTGGGGCCAATCCGCGACCGACCGGGCGGGCGGTACCGTGACCGGCCGGGTGGAGACCTGGGGATCCGGTTCGACGCGCCCCTCGAGCTCGAGCACGGAGACGCGCTCGCCCGGCAGCGGCGGATCTTCCTCCTCGCCGAACCAGCCACCGGTGCCGCAGGCCGAAAGGCCGATCGCGCAGGCTGCGGCGATCAGGCCGACCCGCAGGCTCCGCGCCCTCATTGACCGGTTCCCCCTTCACCGAGCCCGCTGTCCTCGCCGCCGTCACCGGGCGCTTCGGCCTCGACGCCGAGGGCGGCGGCGAGCTCGGCCGCGCGCTGACGCAGGCCCGGCGGGGCCTCGACCGCCTCGGCGAGGTCGGCCGCGATGTCTCCGGCGCGCGCCGTGTCGCCCTGACGTAGTGCCGCGGCCGCCTGGATCTCCCGCGCGGAGAAGCGCCACGGCCCGTCGCCGGTCGCCAGCGGCTCGACCTCGGCGGCGACTTGGCCCGGATCCTCGATTTCGAGGGCATGAAGCGCCGCCGTGACCAGCGCGGCGTCCCGCAACGCCTGATCGACGCTCGAATCCGCCGCGATGGCCCGGAACGCCTCGACCGCCGCCGCGGTGTCGCCGGCCTCCGCGGCCAGGGCGGCGGCGTTGTAGCGCGCCAGTACCGCCTGGCTCCCCCCGCCGCCGGCGGCGAGCTCGTCGAGCAGCGCGCGGGCCTCGACCGGCGACCCGTCGGCCCGGTCGAGCGCCTGGGCGAGGGCCGTCGTCCGGCCCTCGGCCCGGCTTTCCTGCCACTGGCTCCAGCCGGTCCAGGCGGCGGTGCCGAGGATCACGACGGCCGCGATGCCGCCGATGATCGGGCCGTAGCGGCGCGCGGCGGTCTTGACCCGATCCTGCCGGAGTTCTTCGTCGATTTCGCGGAAAACGTCGGCCATCAACCGTTCCGATGCATCCCGACCCGCGGCGCGGGTCGACGGCAGGAGGGACCGCGCCGCTTAGCAAGCGGCGCCGGTCGGGTCAAGCCTCACCCCCGGCCGATACGTCCCGCCGGCGTCGGGCGGGGATGCCGGGGACGGCGCTCAGGCGGCGTCGCGCCACTTGATCGAGCAGCCCATGCTGGGGATCTGGTCGGCCGGGCCCTGGCCCGTCCGCGCGACGCCGCGCATCGCCTCCAGCAGTTCGCGCCGGGCGTCGGGGACAAGCGTCGTCTTCGACGCGTCGAGCCGTCCCCGGTACTGCAGGCCCAGATCCTTGTCGAAGCCGAAGAAATCCGGCGTGCACACGGCGCCGTAGGCGCGCGCCACATCCTGGGTTTCGTCGATCAGGTAGGGGAACGGGAACGCGTGCTCCTCGGCGAAGCGCCGCATCGCCTCGAAGCCGTCGCCGGGCGAGATCGTCGTGTCGTTGGGCATGATCGCGACGCAGCCGATGCCCTCGCCCTGGAGCGTCCGGCAATCTTCCACCAGGCGGTCGATCACCGTGCGGACATACGGGCAATGGTTGCAGATGAACATGATCAGTGTGCCGGTCTCGCCGCGGATGTCGGCGAGCGACCGGGTCTGCCCGTCGGTGCCGGGCAGGCTGAAGTCGACGGCCTTCCAGCCGAAGTCGCAGACCGGGGTTTGCAGCGCGGGCATGGAGACCCTCCTGTCTGTCGGGGCGCGACGGCATGTCGTCGGCCGGGCGCTGCGTGCGCGGCCGGCGCCACCCGGACCCAATGTCGGACGCCGCGCATGGCCGGGCAACCCCTGCTTCGGTCGCGCCTCGGCGCCGCCGCCCCTGGACGCGGCTGTCATTTTTCGGGAATACTTCGAACCAGCGATCAGCTGTCGAAAGGCCGCCCGGCGCATGACCCATATCGTCCGCCTGTCCGATTACCGGAACCGCCGGCGCCGGGTACATTTCAACCGCCAAGAGCTTTCGACGCTGCTGCAGCTCTACAGCGACCGCGTGGCCAACGGCGACTGGCGTGACTACGCCATCGACCATGCCGAGGGCGTGGCGATCTTCTCGATCTTCCGCCACACCCATGACCGGCCGCTGTTCGCCGTGGCGAAGTCCGAGGGCCCGCGCGGCCCGGACTACGCCGTCTTCGACCAGACCCGACGCCTGTCGCGCAGCAACACGCTGGCCGACGCGCTCGAGGTCCTGCAGCGCCGCCCGCGCCTCGTGCGCGGCTGAGTCCGGCCGCTCCGCCCCCGTCCTCTCACTCCGGTCGCTCCGCGCCCCGCGCGAATGCCCCTGCGGCGGTCCCCGCGACCCTGCGCGCAGGGTCTTGCCGGCCGCAAATGTTCTTGTAATGTTCTCGGTAGATGGCGGGGCACCCCGCCACGCAACCGGGGGTCGATGTCGGGCGATGGGGGCATACAAGCGGCGCGCGCTGGCCGAAGCAGAGGCCCGGTGCCGGCCGATCCGGCTGGGAACCCTGGCCGAGCGCGGCGTCGACGTCTTCTGCTGGTGCAATCGCTGCGGCCACAACGCCGAGCTTGAGACCGCGGCGCTGATCCTCCAGCTCGGCCCCGACATGCCGGTGCCGGAGATCGGCGCCCGGCTGCGCTGCTCGGGCTGCGGCGGCAAGGACGTGGCGACGCGGCCCGCCTGGCCCTCGGCCGGCCAGATCACCCGCCACGACGGCGTCTGACCCGGCCCCGGGGAGCGACCTGGGGGAGCGACCTCGATAATCCACCCCCGCGCCCGCGACGTATCCAGCTCATCCCCCGACGATCGACACCGCGGGACAGGGAGGACCAGCCGATGATCACCGATGCTCAGGCGACCCTCGTCGCGGAAGCCATTCATGCCCGTCTGGGCGAGGCGGCGATCGCCGCCGTGCTGCTGCGCGCCCGGGAGGCCGAGACCAGGGGCGACGCCATACGCGGCGCCGACTGGATGTCCATCGCGCGCAAGCTCACCCCGGATGAGGCCGACTGAGGCCACCGGCCGGCCTTTCTCGGACATCGGCGAAGGCGGAGCGCCGTCGGACTCTTGACCGGTAAGCGCGGGCATGCTTCCCGACGCCCGCATGAGCCTCTGGCAAGGCATCGGCCTCTTCCTCGCCGCCTATATCCTGCTGCTCGCCCGCTCGGCCTGGCGGCAGGGCGAGGCGCGGCAGTTCGTGATCAGCATCGCCGTCGTCGGCGGGCTGATCGTCGCCCTCATCGGCCTCGTCATGGTCTGGAGCCGCCTGTCCGGCTGAGCGCCCGGCCGGCCAGGCCGCGGCGCAGCCGCCCGACCAGCCGGCGCGCCCGAACCACCTGGCGGATCGCCGCCGAGGCGGGCAGCAGGACGTAGGAGCCGTCTGCTCCCATCGCCGCCGCGGGCGCGGCCCGCTCCGCCTCGACCGCCAGCACCGCATCCACTGCCTCGCCCAGGCCCGGACGGTCGATCGAACGGGCCAGACGGGCCGAAAGGGCAAGCTGGTCGAGCGTCTCGACACGCATCCGCGCCCCGACATGGGCGAGCGCGCCATCGAGCGCCTCCTCCAGCTCGTTGGCGATGCGCATGACCAGGATGTCGGCCCCGATCGCTCGCCGGGCCTCGGCATCTTCGAGCATCCGGCGGGCCGACTCGGGCGACCAGGCGAAAGCGGTGTAGCGCGCGACCAGGTCCTCGGCCTCCGCGCCGATCACGGCGCGCAGGACGGCCCGGTTGGTCGGCGTCGCGCCCGGCCGGGTGGCGCCGAAATCACCCTGGGCGTAGACCGCGTGGACGAGACCGGCCAGCACCACCGCCTCGCGCTCGCCGTGACGGGCGAGAATGCCCGCCGTGCGCACCAGATGGCTGACGAACGGCCGGCCGTCGGGGCGGTATTGCGCGGAATGGCGGCGCTGCGCGACGGCATAGGCGGCCCGGGCCCGATCGAGGGCCGCCGCGCCGGCGCCCTGCCCGGCCAACAGCTCGAAAAGCTGGATATTCGACCACGGATATTCCGACATCGCCGCCGCCCGCCCCCTGCCCCGCGACTCCAGACCACCATGGTTGCGCGGTCGGGGCGGAAGCCGCAACGGCCTGCGAGCGACGCACGCCGCCCGACTACCGGTGGCCGGCCTCGGCCGCGGCGTGGTGGAGATAGGCCTCGGGCAGGCGCGTTCCGGTCGTCACGGCCCGTGTCAGCACCGCGTCGTCCAGATCGCAATCGGAGAGGTCGGCGTCGGTCAGATCGGCCCCCGTCAGATCGGCCTCCGACAGGTTGGCCATGTGCAGGTCGGCGCCGCGCAGGTCGGCGCCGACGAGCCGGGCCCGGGCCAGGTTCACCGGCCAGAAGCGCCCCGTCGGCTTGCCGTCGACGCCCTTGATCTCGACCGGGGTCAGCCGCGCGCCGACCAGCAGCGCGCGGTCCAGGTCGGCGCCCGCCAGGTTGGTGCCGCCCAGCGCGGCGCGGCTGAGATCGGCCTTGCCGAGATCGGCGCCGGAGAGGTCGGCCATCACCAGGGAGACCGCCGTCAGCCGGGCCCCGACGAGATTGGCTCCCTTCAGGCTGGCGCCCGACAGATTGGCGCCGGCGAGGTCCGTCGAGGACAGGTCCGCCCCGTCGAGCGCGGCCCTCGTGCCCACCGCGCCGTTGCTCTCGATCCAGGCGGCGTGGTCGGCCAGGATCACCTGGATCTGCGGCGGCAGGTTGTCGGTGCTCAGCAGCACGGTCGCGCCGGCGAGGTTGGCGCGGGAGACGTCGACGCCCTTGAGGTCGACGTCGGTCAGGTCGGCGCCGGAGAGGTTCGCGTTGTCGAGCCGCGCGCCGGTCAGCCGGGCGCCGGTCAGGTCGGCGTTGGCGAGGTCGGCGCCGCCCAGATCGGCCTCGGCGAAATCGGCGCCGCGCAGGATCGCGTTGTCGAGCCGCGCGTCGCGGAGCCGCGCCGAGCGCAGCACGGTGCCCTCCAGCGTCGCGCCGCTGAGCGTCGAGCGGCACAGATTGGCCCGGGTGAGATTGGCGAAGGACAGGTCCGCGCCCGCCATGCTGACCGCCGTGCCGTCCTCGTCGGCCCGGGCATTGGCGCCGTCGGCGTTCATCAGCGCGCCCTCGCGCAGGTCGGCGCCTTCGAGGTTGGCGCGTGCCATGCGCGCGCCGCGTAGTCGCACGCCGCGCATGTCGGCATGGGCGAGGTTGACCTCGTCGAGCCGGGCCCGCTCCAGGTCCGCGGCGAACAGGTCACAATGGCTCATGTCCGCGCGGGCCAAGTTCGTCTTGACCGCCCGCGCCCCGGAGAGCTTGGCGAGGCGCAGGGTCGCGCCGGCGAGGCCGAGGCCCGAGAGGTCGGCGAAGGCGAGATTGGCGCGCTTGCCGCCGGGGCGATTGGCCAGCCAGCGTTCGTGCTCGGCCAGGATGCGCAGGATGTCGGTCGGCGTCAGGCTCATCGACGACGGGCCCAGGCGGCGGAAAGGGCGGCACGATGCGGCGGCACCGGACCCGCGGCGCGGCGCGCGCCGGCGGGCATCCCGGTCGGGCGAACCGCCACGCTCGGCGACCGGCGAACGATAGGCGGCGAAGGTTAACGCGTGCTGAAGGGCCCGGTTCCTTGGCGTGCCCGGACACCCGGTCGGCCGCCGGCGCGGTCGCTTGGATCGTGCCGGGCCTCCTCCGCACCGATCCTGGCCATTCGACGGCGAAGAGTTTCGGCAACCCGCCCGTGAGGCGGGCCACCGCGCCCCGGCCCGGCCGGCGTCGTGTCGCGGCTGCACCGGTCCCGGCCGCCTTGGCAAGCCCTCTGCACCCTCCCGTCTCCGCGCGGAGGGCGACGGGAGCCACGATGGACACCTATCCGGCGCTGTTCGTGCTCGAAAGGCGCTGCGACACGGTCACGGCGATCGCCGGCTTCGTCGAGCCGACCGCCGGGCGCATCCTGCTGCGGGGCGACGCGAGCCGATCGACGGCCTGCCGGCGGTCGACGCCGTCTCGACCCTGCCGATCCTGGCCACGGTCGCGCTGCTGGCGCTCCTCGGCCGGCTGCTGCCGCTGGAGCGGGTCTGACGGTGGAATCTGGGGGCGTCTCGCCCGATCAGGAGTCCGCGGCCAGATAGTCCGCGTCGGTGACGTGTTCCAGCCAGTCGACCGCCTTGCCGTCGAGGCGTTCCTGGATCGCGATGTGGGTCATGGCGGACTTCGGGGCCGCGCCGTGCCAGTGCTTCTCGCCGGGCTCGAACCAGACGACGTCGCCCGGCCGAATCGTCTCCACCGGCCCGCCCGCGCGCTGGATGCGCCCGACCCCGGCCGTGACGATCAGCGTCTGGCCCAGCGGATGGGTATGCCAGGCGGTCCGCGCCCCGGGCTCGAAGGTCACGCTGGTGATCGACACCCGCGCCGGATCCGGCGCGCTGTGCTGCGGGTCGATGCGCACGCGCCCGGTGAACCAGTCCGCGGGGCCCTCGCCGGAGGGCTCGGTGCCGGCGGGCTTGATCTGCATGGGGTGGTCTCCTCTCGAGGCGGTCACGCGTGTCGGCACATGATCCGGTCTGGCCATAGCGGCGATCGAGATGCGCCGAGGACGTCCCCCTGGGCAAGGGTTCCATTCCCGGCTTTCCGGTCGGAAGACATGTCCGCCGAGCAGCCTTGCCGCAAAACTGAAGGTTTTGATAGCCTGGACAATCTACAAGAGAAATTCCTTGCCGTCCCGGGGATCCGACAGGACCACGTCGTGGGACTGTCGAAGCCCGACCTCTCTCCCGCAATCCGGCCCGGACAGCCATGACCGATCCGCTCGTCGTCATCGCGACGACGCTGACACTCTACGCCGCCGTCGTCGTGAGCCCGGGACCGAATTTCGCGCTTGTCACGCGTCTGGCGGTCGGAGGGGCCCGACCCGCCGCGATCGGTGCGAGTTTCGGTTTCGCCGTTGCGGCGACCCTCTACGCCGTCCTGACGATGACGGGCCTGGCCCTGGTCCTGACGCGGCTCGACTGGCTGGCCGACGCGGTCCAGGTCGCCGGCGGCGCCTACCTCGTCTATCTGGGCGTGACGGCCTGGGCGAGCGCGCGATCCGGCGACGGCGACGGGGAGTCGCGGCCGGACTCGCCCTCTGCCCTGCGCGGCCTGCGGACGGGGATGCTCGTCAACCTGTCGAATCCAAAGGGGATCGCGTTCTTCATCGGGCTCTACGCCGCCGCGATCCCTCCCGGCACGCCGCTGTGGGCCAAGTCCGCGATCCTCGCCGGCGGCTTCCTGCTGGAAATCGCCTGGTACGGCCTGGTCACGGTGGCGTTGTCGAGCCCGCCGGCGCGCCGGGTCTACGACAGAATCGGGCGATGGATCGAGCGGGCGGTCGGCGCCGTCCTCGCGGCCTTCGGCCTCCGCCTCATGATGGAGACGCTCTCGTGACCGACCGCCCGCCTGCCGGCGCGACCATCGACGCCACCGTGAGAACGGATATCGACAACGCCGTGCTCTGCTGGCTGGCGACCCTGGGTCGGGACGGGCTGCCGAACGTGACGCCCAAGGAGATATTCTCCAGCCATGGCGACGACCGGATCGTGATCGCCGACATCGCCTCGGCCAACAGCGTGGCGAACATCCGCGCCAATCCGGGCGTTTGCGTGAGCTTCATCGACGTCTTCCGCCAGCGCGGCTTCAAGATCAAGGGCATGGCGACGATCGTTCCGCCCGACTCCGACGACTTCCCCGTCCTCGGCGCGGCGCTGCTGCGCATGGCCGGTGACGCGTTTCCGATCCGCCACGTCATCGCGATCCGCGTCGACCGCGTCGAGCGCATCCTGGCCCCGAGCTACCACCTCTTCCCGGAGCGCACCGAGGCCGAGCGGATGGAGGACGCCTACGCCGCCTACGGCGTACGGCCGGTGGGGTAGAGCCTCCGCGAAGGCGAGGCGGCCGCGACGCGGCGTCCCCCGACGCCGGGGTCCGGGACGCGATTGCCGCGCGTGGCGCTTGCAGAGGCGGCGTCGCGTCATCCGGGATTCCGGAACAGGGCTCGTCGCCCCTCACCCCACTCGATGGTCCCCGGCTTGATGACCACACAGATGGTCAGGAGTTAATCATGAAGACCGGAAATCCGGCCGATGCGAAGGCTCATCCGAGCGAACATGTCGATCGGGTCGAAGCCGGTGACTCCACCGGCATCAACCGGCGCGGCAAGCCGGTCGCCCGCCGGACGGCCACAGACCGCCACCGGCAGCGGGTCGACGTCAGCCGCCTCGGGGCATTGACCGAGACCATGCCCCGAGCGGACCAGGATGCCGAGGAACTGGTCCGATCGATGCGCGACACCGATCGCTACTGATGCCGTTTCTCGACACGTCGGTGCTGGTCGCGGCGGTTTCCAACAAGCCGTCAGCAGCGCATGTTCAGGACTAGAGCATCCTGCACCCGAATGGGCGCAGATAAGATGCTCTAGGTTGTTGAACATAGGGCAGTTTTCCGACCTGAGGATTCAATCAGTTCGGAAATTTCCCTAGTTGGGGAACCAGGACGCGAACCGGTTGCTGATCAGCGACTGGACCATCACCGAGATGTCGTCCGCGCTGGCGATCAAGCTGCAGACCGGCCAGATGGGGCTGGAGCAGCGCGCCGCCGCGCTCGCCTTGTTCCATGAACGGGTGGTGAGAAGCCTCACCGTGCTGGCGATGACCGCCGCTCATTTCCGCATCGCGGCGACGTGGATCGACCACCACGCCCTCGGCCTGCGTGCCGGCGACGCACTCCACCTGGGGCGATTTCCGAACTGATTGAATCATCAGTTCGGGAATTGCCCTAGTCGGTCTCCATCGCGAGTTGGACGGACATCTTCGGCTGCCCCATGAGCTTGGCGGGGAAACGCGCCCCGACGAACGATTTGTCCACCGGCTCGACCTCGACGTGCAGTTTCCCGCCAGAGATCTCCGACAGCGGCAGATCGAAGTCGAAACGGGCGATGCCGTTCTTGGCGCAGGTCTCGCAGGTCTCCGGCTCCTGAGGCTGGAACAGGAAGCGGCTGGCGAGGCGCTGTCCATCCTTGAAGAGATGAACCTCGAAACTGCCCGGAATCTTCAGGCGGTCGATGCTGTCGACGGTCACGGTGGCGCGCTGCGTGTCGACCGACGCCCGGTCCTCGATGGGCAGCGCGAACCGGGCCTTGCGCGCGAAGGCGAGGGCGGCGGCCTGCGCGGCCGGCGGGGCGTAGTCGACATCCAGCGAGTTCACGGAGTTGATCACCTTCACGGTATCGAGCCCGATCGGCAATTCCGTGAACGGCTGTAACGCCTTCAGGGGCTCCACCGTGAAGATCTGGTAGCTGGCCTGGTCCGTCTGCCGGTTGATGGTCGAGAGCAAGCCGTTCAGATCCGTGCCATCGACACTCTTCTGCCATTCCCACCACAACCGGTCCCAGTTGGCATGGAAGAACCAGAACACCGGATCGAAGGCCGCCACCGACTGGTTGGCCATCGTCGGACCGATCGCGCCATGGCCGCCGTCGTGCGCGGAGATGATGGTGTTGTGAGGCGCGCCGGACCACCAGCCGTGGAAATCCTCCCAATCGGTCTTGGTCAGGGCACGCTCGAGGTCGGCAGTCACCTGGTACCGCTCCAGGTTCACCGCGATCTGGGGGTAGGAATAACGCTCGGTGACGTAACCCTTCTTGAATCCGTTGCCGACATCCTGCGGCAGCGTGTACGCGTCGAACGGCGCCGACTTCAGGAAATCCGGAAAGGGGGTCGTGATGTCCCAGTACGGCAGCGTCACGTCTTCGCATCCGGGAACCGAGCGCAGCGCGTTCTCGAAGCTCAACAAGTAGGCCCGGTGCCAGGGATTGTACGCCGGGACGTGGTGCTGGCAGTAAAGCGGCGACGGCAGCCAGTGGTATCCGGCCTGAACGAAGTAGCTGTCGGGATCCGAAGGGTCCTTGGCCATCACCCCTTGGAACGCCTTGATCACCTTGTCGCGCTCGGTACCGTTCAGGCTGTTCACGTCCTTCCGGATACGCGAGGCGGCGGTCGGCGCCGCGGACACCATCGCCGCGTCCCGAACGGCCGCCGGCGTCCCCTTGGGATAGCCGTTGGACATCCAATTCAGGAAGGTTTGGATCATGTCGGGCGTCCAGGGCTTGCCTGGGGGCATCTGATGCGTCGAGACCTGCCCGTAGATGCCGCCGGCGCTGGCGCGCACGTCGTCGTAGCTGGTCAAGTCCAAGCCTTGCTTCGACATGTGCGCGACGTCGGTCGCATCGAACATGTGACGGATCGTGTCGTACCAGGTTGGATCGGCGACCGGAAAAGTCGGCGTGGCGGGCATCAAGGGCTCCTGTGATGGATCATTCGGTCTGAAGCATGAGACTGACGGTCAGGGTCGCGCGCGCCGTCGCGTCCGACAGCGACGACGCGCCCCGGACGTCCGTTTCGAGCGGCTCGATCGCGACGCTCAGCAGTCCGTCCGCGACAACCTCGATCGGCAGCACGAAATCGAAGCGCGCGAAGCGGTCCTCGCCGCCGGTCTCGACGGCCTCCTCGGGCTCCGTGGGCTGGCAGAGAAACCGCGAGGCGATAGGCGCCCCGTCCTTCAGGAGGTGGACGGTGAACGAGCCCGAAATCGCCGTGCGGTCGACGCCTTCGACGGCCACGTTCACTTCACGCGTATCGACTGCCACCGTTCGATCGAGAGGAACCGACGTGCGGACCTTCGGCGCGTCGCTCACGGCAAAGAGCCCCGCCGCCCAACGGTCGGTCGCCGAATGCCGTGCTGACGCGATACCGGACGCGACAATCTCCACTATCCCCTTAAGAGCCGTGCAGCCCAAGGTTGAAGATATGCCGCTTTTAGCCGCTGGCGCAATGGTCGAGAGATGAGCGGTGCGGTTGCTCTTTCAGCCGTGAAAAATCGGCCGCGAGGTCGTGTCCGCGACCCGTCCCTGCCAAGACGGATCAGGACGCCGATACGATCGTTAGCTGGCGCTGGCCGAGGACAAGCGGCTCACTTTCCCGCACGCCTCACTCCCACTCGATCGTCCCCGGCGGCTTGGAGGTCACGTCGTACACGACGCGGTTGATGCCGCGGACCTCGTTGATGAGGCGGGTGGCGACGCGGCCGAGGAAGTCGTGGGGGAAAGGGTAGTAGTCGGCCGTCATGCCGTCGGTGCTGGTCACCGCGCGCAGCGCGCAGACATGGTCGTAGGACCGGGCGTCGCCCATCACGCCGACGGTGCGCACCGGCAGCAGCACGGCGAAGGCCTGCCAGATGGCGTCGTAGAGGCCGGCGGCCTCGATCTCCTCCAGATAGATCCGGTCGGCCTTGCGCAGGATCTCGAGCTTGTCGGGGGCGACCGCGCCGGGCACGCGGATGGCGAGGCCCGGGCCGGGAAACGGGTGGCGGCGCAGGAACGGCTCTGGCAGGCCAAGCTCCTTGCCCAGCGCGCGCACCTCGTCCTTGAAGAGCTCGCGCAGCGGCTCGACCAGGTCCAGGTTCATGCGCTCCGGCAGGCCGCCGACATTGTGGTGCGACTTGATCGTCACGCTCGGGCCTCCGGCGAAGGACACGCTCTCGATCACGTCGGGATAGAGCGTGCCCTGCGCCAGGAAGCGCGCGCCCTCGATCTTCGCCGCCTCGGCCTCGAAGACCTCGATGAAGGTCGCGCCGATCGCCTTGCGCTTGGCCTCCGGATCCTCGACCCCCTCCAGCCGGCCGAGGAAGGTGGCCGAGGCGTCGACCGCGATCAGCGGAATGTTGTAGTGATTGCGGAACAGCTCGATCACCTGCTCCGACTCGCCGGCGCGCAGCAGGCCGTGATCGACGAAGATGCAGGTGAGCTGCTCGCCGATCGCCTCGTGCAGCAGCACCGCCGCGACCGAGCTGTCGACCCCGCCCGACAGGCCCAGGATCACCTTGCCCGCGCCCACCTGGCTGCGGATCTTGGAGATCGCCTCGGCACGGAACGCGGCCATCGTCCAGTCGCCGGCGCAGCCCGCGACCCGGTGGGTGAAGTTGCGCAGGAGCGCCGCGCCGTGCGGCGTGTGCATCACCTCCGGATGGAACTGCACGCCGTAGAAGCGCCGCGCGTCATCGGCGATGGCGGCGAAGGGCGCGCCGTCCGACGTGCCGACGACCCGGAAGCCCTCCGGCAGGGCGATCACCCGGTCGCCGTGGGACATCCAGACCTGCTCGCGCGCGCCCGGCTCCCACAGCCCGTCGAACAGGGCGCAGGACTCCGTCACGTCCAGGTAGGCGCGGCCGAACTCCCGATGGTCGGCGCTCTCCACCGTGCCGCCGAGCTGGTCGACCATGGTCTGCTCGCCATAGCAGATGCCGAGCACCGGCACACCCAGTTCGAAGACGTATTGCGGCGCGCGCGGCGTCCCCGTCTCGACCACAGAGGCCGGGCCGCCGGACAGGATCACGGCCTTGGGCGCGAAGGCGGCGACACGCTCGGCCGTCGCCGCGTTGAACGGCCAGACTTCGCTGTAGACCCCGCTCTCGCGCACCCGGCGGGCGATGAGCTGGGTCACCTGGCTGCCGAAATCGACGATCAGCACCCGGTCGTGATGCTGCTCGATCACCCCCGGCGCGGCGTCGCCTCCGGCCTCCGGGGTCTTGTCGGAGGTGGCGGCGGATCCGGTTTCGGGCGCGTCGGGAGGCGTCATCGGCGGGAGTCCGGGAATCGGGGTCGGTCGAGGCCGCTACCGTAATGCACGACCTTGCGTCTGCAACCCGCAACCGCCGACGCGGTCCGCATGGCAGCCATCCCCCTGCCCGCCTTCGGCCGGACGTCAGCGCTTGGGCGGGAACAGCGGGATCACGTCGGTCATGTCGAGGCCGAGCAGCGCGTCGAGGTTCTCCCAGCCGTAGAGCGCCTCGACCAGGTCGAGATTCTGCCAACGCACCGGCTTCTCGCCGATATGGCGCCCGCCCAGATGCTCGTAGAAGCCGCGCGCCGCCGAGTTGTCGCGCAGCACGCCGACGAAGGCGGGCTCGAGCGCGCGGCTCTGCAGCCAGCCGGCCATGCGGGTCATCAGCGCCCGCCCGATCCCCTTGCCATGCACCGCGCCCAGGACGTAGAGGGCGTGGATCTCCCCGTGATGGCCGCGCGGGCCCCGGCGCGCCGGCCCGCAGATGCCGAAGCCGACCGCGCCGCGCCCGGCGACCACGGCGACGAAGGTCGCCGTCGGCTCGTCCCGGTTGCGCAGACGGGCGGAGAACTGGGCCCCGAGCTCGGCCGGGTCGAGCTTGGCCAGCCGGTCGGCCGGCAGAATCCCGGAATGGCTCTCCCGCCAACTCGTCACCTGGATGCGGCCGAGCGTCGGCGCGTCGCCGACCAGGGCCCGGCGGATCAGGAAGTCATCGCTCATGCGGCCTCCGACGTGCCCGTCGCGGACGGGTCGGCTCCGGATCCTCGGGCGCCGTCGCCCCCGTCCTCGCTCTCGCTCTCGCCCTCGCCGTCCTCGCCGTCCGGCCCGGCGCCGCGGCCCGCCTCGGCCCGGGCGAGGATGGCGACGAAGAAGCCGTCGGTGCCGTGGCGCGCGGGCGAGAGACGCAGCCAACGCCCGGCATCGGCGCCGGCCGGCGGGGCCGCGTCCTCGCCGAAGACGCCGGCCCAGGCCTCGGCGACCGGCAGGGCGGCGAAGTCCGGATGGTCGGCCAGGAACGCCTCGACCCGATCCTCGTTCTCCTCCGCCAGGACCGAGCAGGTGGCGTAGACCAGCCGCCCGCCGGGCTTGACCAGCCGGGCCGCGCGGTCCAGCAAATCGGCCTGCAGCGCCGTCAGCGCGTCGAGATCGACATCGCGCCAGCGGGCGTCCGGATTGCGCCGCCAGGCGCCGGTGCCGCTGCACGGCGCGTCGACCAGCACGCGATCGAAGCGGCCCTTCAGGCGCTTGAGCCGTTTGTCCCCCGGAGCGATCAGCCGCGGCTCGATATTGTCGATGCCGGCCCGGCGCATGCGCTCCTTGGCCCGGGCCAGCCGGCCCTCGGAGACGTCGCAGGCCAGCACCCGCCCCTTGCCGCCCATTCGCGCGGCCAGCGCCAGCGCCTTGCCGCCCGCCCCGGCGCAGTAGTCGGCGATCTGCATGCCGGGCCGGGCATCGGCGAGCAATGCCACGAGCTGCGAGCCCTCGTCCTGGATCTCAATCGCGCCGGACTTGAACAGCGGCGCGCCGGCCAGGTTCGGCCGGCCCTCGACCCGCACGCCGATGGGGGAGAGGGCGGTCGCCGCCGCCTCCACCCCCTGGGCTTCCAGCGCAGCCAGCACCTCGTCCCGCCGGGCCTTGATCTCGTTGACCCGGAGGTCGAGCGGCGCTGCCTCCAGCAGGGCGGCGGCCTCCTCGTCGAATCGGTCGCCGAAGGCCCGGCGCATCGGCGCGACGGCCCAGTCCGGCAGTTCCGCGCGAACGCCGTCCGGCATCTCCGGCGCGTCGAGCCGGCCGCCCTCCGCCGTCGTCAGGATGGCGCGCTCCTCCGCCGCCAGGGGCGCCGGGCCGTAGGTCGAGCCGTCGAACAGCTTGTCCACCGCCGCGCCGGCCATGCCTTCCGCGATCAGCAGCTCCGCCGCCGCGCGGGTGCGCGGGGTGTCGGGGACGCCGGCGCGAGCGACCCACCAGCCCAGCCGCGCCTCGTGGCGCAGCATCGACCAGAGCCGCCCGGCGACCGCCTGGCGGTCCTTCGAGCCGATGTAGCGCCGGCCGCGGAAGAAGGCGGAGGCCACCGCGTCGGCCGGCCGCCCGCCCTCGCGGGCCTGGCCGTAAAGATCGATGACGGCTTGGAGTCGGGCCGCGGGTGTCATGCTCGTTCCTTCGACGCCCCGGTGCGGGGCCGATCCGCTCTCGTTGTCCGGAATCCGGGGGATGGTGCGCGCCGGGCGGCGCCGGGGCCGGCCGGACGGCGGCATCCGGGCTTCGGTCGCGGCCACCGCTCGCGTAGTCTTCGTCCATCATGACCGTTCGGCGACCGCCGGTCCAGAGCGCCGCGCGCCGCGCGCGGCACGGAGCCCGGGTCGCCGGGCGCGCCGCGCGGCATCGCCCGCCGAGCCGGGAGGAACCCCGTGACCGAGGACGCCATCGCCCATTTCCGACTGCTGGCGCGCTACAACGCCCGGGCCAACGCGCGGCTCTACGACGTCTGCGCCGCGATGCCGGCCGAGGAGATCGCCCGGCCGCGCGGGGCGTTCTTCGGCTCGATCCTGGGCACCCTCAACCACATCCTGGTCGGCGACCGCATCTGGATGGCGCGCTTCGCCGGGCGGACCGTGCCGTCGACCGGTCTCGACGCGATCCTGCACGACACCCTGCCGGCCCTGCGCGAAGCGCGGGAGGCGGAGGACGCGCGCATCGTCGCCTTCGTCGACGCGCTGGGCCCGGCCGACCTGGCGGGCGCCATCGTCTATGGCGACAATGCCGGCAACCGGCGCGAGGACCCGCGCGACCTGCTGCTGCTGCACGTCTTCAACCACCAGACCCACCATCGCGGCCAGGTCCACGACCTGATGAGCCGGGCCGGCGTCGCCCCGCCCTCGCTCGACATGCACCGCGTCATGCGGCCGTAGGCGGGACCGCCCACCCTTGGATCACCCACCCGTAGGTCGCCGACCGGGATATGCTCGATCACGCGGGGGCCGTTCGTTCTCCCCCGCCCGTGTGGTCCCGTCTCGCCGCCCCGTCCCGAGGGCGATTTCCGAACTGATTGAATCATCAGTTCGGAAAAAATTGCCCTATCTTCAATAAACTAGAGCATCTTGTCTGCGCCCGTCCGGGCGCAGGATGCTCTAGCGTCAGAGCTCCGGGCGGTAGTTCGGCGGCTCCTGCGTGATGGTCACGTCGTGCACGTGGCTCTCCCGCCAGCCGGCGCCCGAGACCCGCAGGAACTCCGCGTGGCCCTGCAGTTCGGGCACCGTCGCGCTGCCGGTATAGCCCATGGCGGCCTTCAGCCCGCCGACCAGCTGATGGATCACGGTCGCGATCGGCCCCTTGTAGGGGACGCGGCCCTCGACGCCCTCCGGCACCAGCTTGAGCGAGTCCCGCACCTCGGCCTGGAAGTAGCGGTCGGCCGAGCCGCGGGCCATGGCGCCGACCGAGCCCATGCCGCGATACGACTTGTAGGACCGGCCCTGGTAGAGCACGACGTCGCCCGGCGCCTCGTCGGTGCCGGCGAACATGGAGCCGAGCATCGCGCACTCCGCCCCGGCGGCGATCGCCTTGGCGAGATCGCCGGAGAAGCGGATGCCGCCGTCGGCGATCAGCGGCACGCCCGCCTCCCGCGTCACCCGGACCACGTCCATGATGGCGGTGAGCTGGGGCACGCCGACACCGGCGACGACCCGCGTCGTGCAGATCGAGCCCGGGCCGATGCCCACCTTGACCGCGTCGGCGCCGGCGTCGATCAGCGCTTTTGCGCCGTCGGCGGTGGCGACGTTGCCGGCGACGATCTGGGTGTAGTTGGTCAGCCGCCGCGCCTCCCCGACGCTGCCCAGAACACCCTGCGAATGGCCGTGGGCGGTGTCGATCACCAGGACATCCACGCCCGCGTCGAACAGCGCCTCGGCCCGCTCGATCCCGGCCTTGCCGGTGCCGGTCGCCGCCGCGACGCGCAGGCGGCCCTGGTCGTCCTTGCAGGCCAGCGGGTGGGACTGCGCCTTCTCGATGTCCTTGACCGTGATCAGGCCGATGCAGCGATAGGCGTCGTCGACGACGATCAGCTTCTCGATCCGGTGGCGGTGAAGCAGGCGCTTGGCCTCTTCGCGGCCGACGCCCTCGCGCACGGTGACCAGGTCCTCCTTGGTCATCAGGTCGGCGATCGGCTGGGCCGGGTCGGAGGCGAAGCGGACGTCGCGGTTGGTCAGGATGCCCACGAGCGTGTCGTCCGGCCGGGTCACCGGGATGCCGGAGATCCGGTTGTGCTCCATCAGCGCCAGCGCGTCGGCGAGCGTCGCCTCGGGCGCGATGGTGATCGGGTTGACCACCATGCCGGACTCGTAGCGCTTGACCTTGCGCACCTCCTCGGCCTGGCGGTCGATGTCGAGATTTCGGTGGATGACGCCGAGGCCGCCCGCCTGGGCCATGGCGATGGCGAGCGCGCTCTCCGTCACCGTGTCCATGGCCGCGGAGATCAGCGGGATGCCGAGCGTGATCTCGCGCGTCAGCCGGGTCGAGGTGTCCGCGCCCCCCGGCATCACCGCCGAGGCGCGGGGCGCCAGCAGCACGTCGTCGAAGGTCAGGGCTTCGCGAATCGGCGGCGGCGCGGCGGGGGCGTCCATCGCGGTGGCTCCGGCAGTCTCGGGGCGGGCGGAGGCGCGGCCCGGCACCGCCGGGGCGCTCTCGTTGGCGCGGCACTATACCGATACGCCACGGGCTGTGAAGGGCGGCATTGACGCGGCTCATGGCGCGCCATGCGGATCGGGGCAAGATACCGGGATGCGGGGCACCGGGACCCGTTGGTGACGGCCCGATCCCGCGAACGATCCGAGAGGGGAAAGAAACGATGAAACTGCCACCGAAGGAAACCTGGATCGTCGTGGCCGACGGCCAGCGCGCCCGCTTCTACCACAATGACGGCCGGTCGAAGACGCTCGCCCGCGTCATGCCGGCCGACATGGTGGACCCGAACCCGAAGACCCGCGACCAGGGCTCGGACCGCCCCGGCCGCGAGCACAGCCGCTTCGGCCCCGGCCGCGCGGCGCTGGGCGACACCGACTGGCACGAATACGAAAAGCATGTCTTCGCCCACGAAGTCGCGGGACGGATCAACGCCGCGCGCCGCGACGGCGCCTTCGAACGGCTGGTCCTGGTGGCACCGCCGAAGACGCTTGGCGACCTGCGCAAGATGCTCGACAGCCATACCGCCGAGCTGGTCGACGGCGAGCTCGACAAGGACGTCACCCACGAAAGCGACGCCGCCCTGACCGAGCGCCTCGCCGCCCTGCTCTGACCGCGCACGGCCCGGCCGGCCTCCTTTTTCCGGCTAGCCGGCCGCGCCGCGCCTCAGCTCAGGAACCGCACCAAGCTCAGGTTCTGGCCGCGCGAGGTGAGTTCGTAGCTCGCCTGGAGCTGGCTCTCCAGGGTGAGGATGCGGCTCGCGACCTCCTGCTGGGAGACGTTCTCCATGTCGTTGAGCTGGCCGGTCGCCATCGCCTCGGTGGCGGCGTGGCGCTCCTCGTAGCCGGCGACGAGTTCCTGGCGGGTGCCGTGGGCGCCCAGCAGAGTGCGCACCCGCTCCGAGGCGTCGGAGAGCAGCGAGCCCGAGCGCTCGGCCAGCGCCTTGTAGGGCTCGGTGTCCTGGGCGTCGTACTCGAAGCCGGCGAGCAGGGCGAGCTGCTTGAGCGTGTCGGCCAGCGGCGCCTCGTCGGCCCGGATGCCGTAGTCGACGATGGTGCCGTCGTCGACCTTGACCCGGGCGCCGTCGCGCGGATCGCCGCCGCGCTGGCCGTCGTACCAGCGCACGACCTCGCCGACATCGTCCTCGACCACCTGCCACTGCCCGCTGCCGCCGTCGAACTGCACGACCTTGGGCGGGAAGTCGAAGAACTCGGTCGCCGCCTGCTGCGCCGAGGCGGCCTTGAGATCCGTCGTCGCCGTGCGCTCGAGCGCGCCGGTGAAGGCCTCGGTGAAGTTGACCTGGGCGTTGTAGTCGATGCGGAAGGTGTCGCGGTCGTGCGGGCCGTTGCCGGTGACCGCGCGGATCTCGATCGACTTGTCCGTGCCGTCGGGCATCTCGACCATCAGCCGGAAGGTCTGGCCGGCGAAGAAGGTGACGGCCGAGGTGTCGACCGAGACCGCCGGCACGGTGTCGGGGCCGGCCGGCGGCGGCTCGGCCACGCCCGCGGCCGGGATCGAGGCCGTGCCGCCGGTCGCCTGGTCGTAGCGCAGCTCCTTGATCTCCATCCCGAAGCCCTCGAAGGCGAGCTCGTCGAGCCGGAACTCGACAGTCGTCCCGTCGGTACGCACCTCCACATGGCCCGGCCACTGGCCGGCGGGCAGGTCGGCCGCCGGCGAGGCCGCGTCGACCACCGCGCGGGAGTCGACCAGGTCCATCAGCCCGCGGGTCGCGCCGGCCGGGTCGGAGGGATCGCCGCGCAGCATGTCCTGGAGGTTCGTCACCGGCGCGGCGTCGCTCTTCGCGCCGCCGAAGAGATAGCGCTCGCCGAAGCGCGCGTTCATCAGCGTGATCATCTCGTCGGCCGCCGTGCCGGCGGTCTCGGCCAGATAGGGCAGCTTGGCCTCGTTGTCGTAGAGGCCGGTCAGCACCTCGGTCGAGACGTCGTGGCCGATCTTGTTGGTCCGCTCGAGCGACTCGTGCATGACCTCCATGCGCCGGTTGGTCAGGCCGATCGTCTCCTGGTACTGCACGACCGTGCGGATCTTGGCGCGCAGCGACAGGGTCTGCGCGCTCTGGCCGCCCAGCTCGGAGAACTGGGAGGCCTTCTTGCCGGTGACGAGCTGCTCGTTCGCCTTGAACAGCCGCGTCTGCAGCAGCTCCGAGCGCTGCTGGATCAGCAGGCTGCGGGCGTAGGTCGAGATCTCCATGGCACTCACCCTTCAGAGGCCGCTTCAGCGGCCCATCAGCGGCCGCTTCAGCGGCCCAGGTTGGCGAGCTCGTCCAGCATGCTCTGGACCGTGCTCAGCACGCGCGCGCTCGTCGCGTACAGGTTCTCGATGACGAGGAGATCGGCCATCTCCTTGTCGACATTGACGCCGGCCGACCGGTCGAAGCGCAGCTCGATCGTCTCGGTGACCGAGGCCTGGTATTCCTTGCGGTCGCTCACCTCGGCGGTCTGGACCGCCTGGAAGGAGACGACCGAGGTCGCGAACTCCCGCACCGATCCGGCATAAGGCGCGTCGGGGCTGCCGATCCCGGTCGCCGGGTCGAACTGGCGCGGCGTCTCCGTCAGCCGGGAGAGCAACTCCAGCGGCCGGCTCGGATCGCCGATCGCCGCCTCGCCCGTCGGCGTGCCGTTGGGCGGCGTCGGATAGGCGACCAGCAGCGTGTCGTCCCGGCGCAGCCGGTCCGAGACGGAGATGCGCCCGGCGAAGCCCTCCTTCTGCGCCGGCGGGTCGCCCGGCTGCAGCGGCTCGGTCCCGACATAGGCCTTCTGCGAGCCGGACAGCCCGTCGGCGAAGACGGCGAACTGCGTCTCCTCCCCCGGCACGGTGCCGGCGGTGCGGCTGACGGCGTGGAGCGAGACGATCGCCGCGCCTGCGCCCGGCGCGCTGTCGTCGATGCGCAGCTCGGTCGCGCCCGGCCCCGTCATGTCGACCGCGAGCGTGCCGGCGTCGCCGGAGAAGGCCGAAAGCCGGGCGTTGATCTCGTTGCGGATGTTCGTCGCCGTGTCGGCCGGCGTGGCGCCGATGACGAAGCTGTCCTCGGGCACCGGGCCGCCGTCGGGATCGGCGACGGCGGTCAGCTCGATCGAGCGGACCTGCCCGCCGCCGTCGCGATAGCGCACCATGACGGTGTCGCCCGGCGTCGTCACCGCGGCCACGTCGACGGCCGCCCGCGAGGCCTGGAGCCCGTCCGGCAGCGCCGCGCCGTCGAGCGCGACGAAGGTCGTGTCGAGCGCCGTCAGGTCGTCGTTGGCGCCGATATTGGCGTCGTCGATGGCGATGCGCACGCCGTTGACGGTCTCGACCACGGAAACGGTGAACTCGCCCGCCCCGGCGGCGGCGTCGACGGCGGACTGCAGCGCGGCGCGGATGTTCTCCGCCCTCACCTCGGGATCCGGGTCGGCGACGAACTCGCCCGCCGCCGGCGGCGCGTTCGCGGGGTCGATGGCGGTCAGCGTCACCGGCCCGGCGATCGACAGCGTCGCCGTGATCGTGTCGCCGGGGCTGGCCGCGCCCGTCAGGTCGGCGCTGGCCACCGGATTGGTACCGTTCACCGGCGCCGAGGCCGTGACGGTCGAGGACAGGGTCCCGACCCGCTCGGACAGGGCGAGCGCCAGGCCGTGGGCCAGCTCGTCGAGCTGGGATTGGGCCGTAGCCATGTAGTCGTCGCGGATCTGGGCGTAGCCGAGCATCTTGCCCGACGCCATGCCCCCCTCCTTCAGGAGGTCGATGCGCCCCTCGGGCCCGACCAGGGTCACCGTGCCCACGCCCGGCGGGTCGCCGTCGGCCGTGTCCTGCGGCCCGATCTGGGTGCGCGCGTCGAAGGAGAGCTGGCGCGGCGTCGCGTCGACCAGCGGCCGCCCGGCCGGCGTGAAGATGGCGATCTTGTCGCCCGAGCGCCGGAACGTGCGGATGTCCAGGTGCTCGTTCAGCGTCGCGATGTGCCGGTCGCGCTGGTCCTCCAGCTCGGCCGTGCTCTCGTTCGCGGCCAGCTTCTGCTCGATCTTGCCGTTGAGCTGATGGACCGCCGTCAGGGCCTCGTTGACCGTGCGCACCGAACCCGCGATGCCGTCCTCGGCCTGCTGGCGCATGGCCTGGACCTCGTCGGTCATGCGGTTGAGGTCCTGGGCGAGCTGGTCGGCCGTCGAGATCACGCTCTGGCGCGCGGTCGCGTTCTGCGGCTCGTCGGCCAGCTCCTGGAACGCCTCGGCCAGGCGGCCCACCGAGGAGGCGATCGAGAGGTCCTGGTCGGGCTTGCCGAACAGCCGGTCGAGGCGCTGCAGGAAGTCGTCGACGACCTCGAATCGCGCGCTGGACGACTGCTCGGTCCACATCTGGGCCTGCACCCGCAGGTCGATCGAGCGCTGGATCTCGCCGGTGACGACGCCCGCGCCCTGGCCGTCGAGGACCCGGGCCTCGCGCGGCAGCGTCTTCTTCGTGTAGCCCTCGGTGCCGGCATTGGCGACGTTGCGCGAGACCAGATCGGCGGCGCGCTGGCTCGCCTGCATCCCGGTCAGGGCGGTGTTGAGGGCGG
Source organism: Azospirillaceae bacterium (assembly GCA_040220455.1). GTDB lineage: Bacteria > Pseudomonadota > Alphaproteobacteria > DSM-16000 > Inquilinaceae > JAVJUS01. Next base: position 1,912 of record JAVJUS010000094.1, on the reverse strand, counting down.
AGATCAGGCTCATGTCGGGGGCTCCGTCGACGGGGGCCGAGGCGCCGGGCCGCGGGCGCGGCCCGGCGGGTCAGGGCCGTCAGCGCTTCAGGTTGGCGATCTCCTGGAGCATCTCGTCGGCGGTCTGGATGATCCGGGCGTTGGAGGAGTAGGACCGCTGGGCGATGATCATGTTCGAGAACTCCTCGGCGATATCGACCGTGGATTCCTCCAGGCTGCCGCCGGCGATGTCGCCGGTGGAGCCCTGGCCCGGGTTCCACAGGTACCAGGCGCCCGCCTCGGAGGTGGCCTGCCAGGCATTGCCGTCGACCGCCAGCAGGCCCTCCGGGTTGGTGAAGTCGATCAGCGGGACCTGGTAGATCGGCCGCGACTGGCCGTTGTCGAAGATCGCCCGCATCACGCCGTCCGAGCCGATTTCCGTGCGCGCCAGGTCGGAGAACTGGGCGCCGTCGCGCTCGATCTTGGTCGGCGTGTAGTCGCCGGAGAACTGGGTGATCCCGTCGAAGGTCTGCAGCGCGCCGATGTTCAGGTCGAGCGTCTGGGGCATCGGCGAGGTGGCGGTGCCGTTGGTGATCTGCAGGCGCGGGATGATCGGGTCGCGCTGGTTGATCGGCGCGCTGCCGAGCGGCTGGCCGGTCTCGCTGACGAACTCCAGCCCCGCCGGTTCCGGCGCCGCGTTGAACGTCGCCGTGGTCATGTCGTAGTAGCCCTGGACCGACTGGGGCGAGCCGGCATCGGCGCCGGACAGGCCGAACTGCAGCGACATCCGCGCGACCGGCGCGCCGGACTGGTCGCCGCGATTGACGACGGTCAGGTTCCACAGGCCGGCCACGTCCGTGGGCTCCCAGGTCAGGTCGAGGAGCTGGGGCGAGCCCAGATTGTCGAAGTACTCGATCGAGGTGGTGACCAGGTCGCCCAGCTCCTTGAACCGGCCGACATCCACGGCGCCGGCGCCGGCGCTGGTCGCGATCGAGTCGAGCGCCCAGCCGGAATAGTCCTCGGCGTCGTTGACGAACAGGGTCGAGCCGCCGGCCGCCACGGTGATGCCGCCGTTCTTGGCGTCGGCCGAGAACTCCGTCGACAGCGCGGCGTCGATCGCCGTGCGCAGGTTGGCCACGGTGGCCGCGTTGGTGCCGCCGACCTGGAACTCGTCCGGGTTGGCCGGCGGGCCCGCGGTCGCGTTCATGACCAGGGTCTCGGTGCCGCCGGTCGGGTTGCGCAAGCTCAGCGTGACCGTGTCGCCGGCGCCGATGTTCGGCGCCCCGTCAAAGGGCAGAGCCAGGCTCTCGATGCCGCCGAGCTGGGTCGCCTCCGCCGGCAGGTTGGCACCGAAGTCGATCTTCGTCGACGGTGCGCCGGTGAAGTTGAGGCCGGTGACGTCGATCGTCTCCAGCCCGTCGAAGGAGGTCCGCGCCGGCGCCCCGCCGACGAAGCTGCCGTCGCTGTCCAGCGGCCAGCCCTGGAGGTAATAGCCGGCGGTGTTGCGCAGGTTGCCGTCGGCGTCCGGCGAGAAGGATCCGGCGCGGGTGAAGTAGGTGCGCTGGTCGGGGCCGCCGACCGTCTCCTCCGCCGTGGAGCGGACGACGAACATGCCCTGCCCGCTGATCGCCATGTCGGTGGCGCTGGAGGTCGACTGCAGCAGCCCCTGCTCGCCCACCATCATGCGCGGCTTGGCGCGCACGCCGCCGGCCGAGTAGGCCGTGTCGATCGCCTGCTGGGTGACGAAGGTCGAGAACGGCACCTGGGTCTTCTTGTAGCCCACGGTATTGGCGTTCGAGACGTTGTCGGAGATCGCGCTGATCTTCTGCGATTGCGCGAACAGGCCCGACACGCCCGAATACATGGCTCCGAAAACGCTCATCGCTGGTTCATCCCCTGGCTGGCGGGACCGCGGCCGGCGGCGGCGCGCCGC